>NZ_JBWKSC010000012.1:0-232741 GCF_059419585.1 Ensifer sp. GW821-FHT05G01
GACGGCATGAAGGGCATGGCCTTCGTCGACGCCTGCGTCCAGTCGTCAAAACGAAACGGGGCATGGGTAAAGGTGTAACCGGAAAGCTTGCCGACAGGGCAAGGGCGGGGATGCCCCGCCCTTTCTCGTGAGTTGACTTTTGCCGGGCTCGCTTTAGGCCGACCCGCAAGAAAAACGAAAATACATGAAGAGAGCGGCCGCCCGCGGGATGCGGGCCGCTGCAAAGGACGAGACAGGCTGATGATCGAAGCAAAGACCCTTGCCCGGCGTTTCCCGGGCGATTTCGTGTTCGGGGTGGCGACCGCCTCCTTCCAGATCGAGGGCGCCACCAAGATGGACGGGCGCAAGCCATCGATCTGGGATGCCTTCTCCAACATGCCGGGCCGGGTCTTCGGCCGGCACAACGGCGACATCGCCTGCGATCACTACAACAGGCTGGATGAGGATCTCGATCTGATCAAGAGCCTCGGCGTCGAGGCTTACCGGTTTTCGATCGCCTGGCCGCGCATCATTCCGGAGGGCGTCGGTCCGATCAACGAGAAGGGTCTCGACTTCTACGATCGTCTCGTCGACGGTCTGAAGGCGCGCAACATCAAGGCCTTCGCCACGCTCTATCACTGGGACCTGCCTCTGGCGCTGATGGGCGACGGCGGCTGGACGGCGCGCAGCACGGCCTATGCCTTCCAGCGCTACGCCAAGACCGTCATTGCCCGTCTCGGCGACCGGCTCGATGCAGTCGCGACCTTCAACGAGCCCTGGTGCTCCGTCTGGCTCAGCCATCTCTACGGTATTCACGCGCCGGGCGAGCGCAACATGGATGCCGCCCTGCACGCGCTGCATTTCACCAATCTGGCCCATGGCCTGGGTGTCGATGCCATCCGCTCGGAGCGGCCGAACCTGCCGGCCGGCATCGTCATCAATGCCCATTCGGTCTATCCTGGCAGCGATAGCGATGCCGACAAGGCTGCTGCCGAGCGTGCCTTCGATTTCCACAACGGCGTGTTCTTCGGGCCTATCTTCAAAGGTGCGTATCCCGAGAGCTTCATGAGTGCGCTCGGCCACCGCATGCCCGAGATCGAAGACGGCGACATGGAAACGATCTCGCGCCCGCTCGACTGGTGGGGCCTCAACTACTACACGCCGATGCGGGTCAGCGACGATCCGACGCCAGGCGTCGAGTACCCTGCGACGGTCAACGCCAAGCCGGTCAGTGACGTGAAGACCGATATCGGCTGGGAGGTCTATGCGCCGGCGCTCGGCCAGCTCGTCGAGACGCTCAACGCCCGCTACGACCTGCCCGATTGCTACATCACCGAGAATGGCGCCTGCTACAACATAGGCGTGGAAGACGGTGCGGTCGATGACCAGCCGCGGCTCGACTACATCGCCGAGCACCTGTCGGTGACGGCAGACCTGATCGCCAAGGGTTATCCGATGCGCGGTTATTTCGCCTGGAGCCTGATGGACAATTTCGAGTGGGCCGAAGGCTACAGGATGCGCTTCGGCATCGTGCATGTGGACTACGAAACGCAGGTGCGCACGATCAAGAAGAGCGGCCACTGGTACAAGACACTGGCCGAGGAATTTCCCGGCGGCAATCACATCTAGGGATCAGGGCCTTGCGCGCCCTATAAAGCGCGCAAGGCGACCTATTAATCGAGGCGTCGCGAAACCGCCTTGCGCACCGGCAGCACTTCGAGGCTACCGCGATCGAGCTGGGCGAGCACTTCCTTGAAGCCGAAACGCGGCTTCCATTCGAGCGCGCCGATGGCGGCACTCGGGTCGTAGATTCGATCGATCGAGGTGGGCAGAGACCACTCGCGTTCGGCAAAGGCCTGGGAAAACTTGCTTGCCCGCTCGCGCAGAACGGCATCCGCATCGCCCGCCAGATGCCGGCAATCCGTCGGTAGGAAGGCCGGTTCGCCCGAAATGATGAAGCGCTGGAAGGCGGGGCCGTCATTGTCGAGCGCGGCTGCATGGGCGTCGGCCACATCGCGGACGTCGATGCCGCGGTGCAGCCGATAGGCGGCCATGCGGTCGGCCTGTTCCGGAAAACACCTGGACATGCGCAGGACGCGGACGTGCAGCCCCCGGTCGGCGGCATTTTCAAGCAATGCTTCGGCAGCAAGTTTGGTGTGGTGGTAGATCGTGTGCGGTTGCGGCGCCGTTTCCTCGGTGATCCAGGCGCAGGCATTCGCCTTGACCGCATGGCCGTAAAGCGCCGTGGTGCTGGTGAAGACGATGCGGCCGACGCCGGTGGCTTGCGCTGCGGCAATGACCAGATGGGTGCCCATCACATTGACCCGCTCGAACTCCGCTTCGGGGATCGTCTCGACGTGCGGCGCATGCAGTGCTGCCGTGTGAATGACGGCATCGGCGCCTTGCATGGCGCGCTCGAGCAGGACGCCATCGACAAAATCGCCGGTAATGTCAGTGGTCGCGAAAGGGGCACGATCGATGCCGACCACGTCATGGTGAGGCGCCAGCGCATTGTAAATTGCCCGGCCGACGCGTCCCGAACTTCCGGTCAAAACGATGCGCATCCGAATTCCTGTCCTTCTTGTCTGTCTTGCCGTGTTTCGTAGCAGAGAACGGCGGCCAGTAAACCGTGGTGGCGCGGTATTCCCTTCACGGCGTGAAACCATCAACGACTGCGTGAGGCCATCATTCCGGTGCGTAGTCCGAAGCTATCCGCCTCAGCCCCTTGATCCGCCAACTGCCGTTGTTCTATGCGTTAGCGATAGCGAATAGGCGTGCGGGGCACGCCTGGGGGACCATCGTTCATGGAAATCTTTACTTCTGCCGGGCTGCTGGCGCTTCTGCAGGTCATCGTCATCGACCTGGTTCTGGCCGGCGACAATGCTGTCGTCATCGGCCTTGCCGCCGCCGGCCTGCCGGCCGAGCAGCGCCGCAAGGCGATCCTGGTCGGCATCCTTGCCGCAACCGTGCTGCGTATCGCGCTTGCCAGCGTCACCGTGCAGCTCCTGGATATCATCGGACTGCTTCTGGCCGGCGGTCTTCTGCTGCTCTGGGTGTGCTGGAAGATGTGGCGCGAGATCCGCGCCGGTGGCGCCGAAGATTTCGAAGGCGAGGGCGCCAATTCGGCACCGCGAAAGACCTTTCTTCAGGCGGCGATTCAGATCGTCATTGCCGACGTCTCCATGTCGCTCGACAACGTGCTGGCGGTTGCCGGTGCTGCGCGCGAGCATCCGACCATCCTCGTCTTCGGCCTCATCCTGTCGATCGCGCTGATGGGCATTGCCGCGAGCTTCATTGCCCGGCTGCTGAACCGCTATCACTGGATCGCCTATGTCGGTCTCGCCATCATCCTCTACGTGGCGCTCAACATGATCTATCGCGGTGCAGTCGAAGTGTGGCCGCATCTGGAGCCGGTTGCCCACGCCATCGGTGTCTGACCGCCCACGACACATCGCCTGCATCGGCCCGCTTGTCGGGCCGATGCCCGCCCGTCCACGGGGAGATCCGTCCACGAAAGAGCGGTTTTTTCCGCAAACGCCGTGCAAGGCGGAAAAACATACCTGTAAACACCAGTCTCAATTGTCCATAAGCGCCGTGGATTATGTCGCATGTGCTTCCTGCGGCAACGACATTGAACTCACCGGTTGGCTAATGCTAGAGAAGTGCTCCCTGTTGCGAATGCGTTGTCGAATGTCGGCCTGACAAGACGCGCCTTCCATCCCGCGCCATGAGCCCGGGATCTTGAGTTTCGAGCATCCGAGAGCACCTATGTACCCGTCCATAACGATAACGCCTCTTTCGGGGGTATCCGAACGATGAGCGTTTCCGCCTATACAGTCCCGGCGCCGGGCGATGCGGCCGTCATCTTCGACGGCGTATCGAAGCATTTCCCAGCCTCCGGCAAGAGCGACGGCTTTACCGCACTCGACAACGTCTCGCTTTCGGTCGGCCGCGGCTCGATCACTGGCATCATCGGCCGCTCCGGCGCCGGCAAGTCGACGCTGATCCGCCTCGTCAACGGCCTGGAAAAGCCGACGGGCGGCAAGGTGCTGGTCGATGGCGTCGATGTCGGCGGCCTCGATGAGGCGGGCCTTCGCGAGCTCAGGCGCTCTGTCGGCATGATCTTCCAGCATTTCAACCTTCTCTCGTCGCGCACCGTGTTCGGCAATGTGGCACTGCCGCTCGAAATCGCCGGCATGGCCAAGCCCGCCATCGAGAAGCGCGTGCGGCCGCTGCTCGATCTCGTCGGGCTGGCGGACAAGCATGCACGCTACCCGGCCGAGCTGTCCGGCGGCCAGAAGCAGCGGATCGGCATCGCCCGGGCGCTCGCGACCGAGCCGAAGCTGCTGCTTTCGGACGAAGCGACATCGGCGCTCGATCCCGAGACGACGCAGTCGATCCTCGAACTCCTGAAGCGCATCAATGCCGATCTCGGCCTGACGGTGCTGCTCATCACCCATGAGATGGAAGTGGTGAAGGCCGTCACCTCCGACGTTGCCGTCATCGATCACGGCCGCATCGTCGAACGCGGCCACACCTTCGATGTCTTCACCCATCCGAAGCACGAGACGACGCGGGCGATGCTTTCAGGCCTGCCGGGCTCGAAGCTGCCTGACGCCGTATCGCGGGCGCTGAAGCCGCAGGCGGCTGCCGGTGACCGCGCCGTCGTGCGCCTGACCTTCTTCGGGGCGGCGGCAGAACGACCGCTGATTTCGCAGCTGATCAAGTCGGTTGGCGCCGAGGTCAACATCATTGCCGGCACGATCGACGAGATCGGCGGACGGCCCTACGGCTCGCTGGTCGTCGCCTATGGTGCCGATGCGGAAACCGCAGGCCGCGCCGAACGCTTCTTCACCGAAAACGGTCTGGTTACGGAGGTGCTCGGCTATGTCGCCTGATATCCTGCTGAAGATCTGGGGCGCCACGCTCGACACGCTCTACATGGTGGCGGCTGCCGGCCTGATCGGCTCGTTGATCGGCGGGCCGATCGGCATCTTCCTCGCAACCAGCGGCAAGGGCGAGCTTTTCCCGGCGCCGATGACCAACCGCATCGCCGGGCTGATCGTCAATGCCGCGCGCTCGACGCCGTTCATCATCCTCGTCGTCGCCATCATTCCTTTCACGCGGCTCCTCACCGGCACGTCGATCGGCACCAAGGCGGCGATCGTGCCGTTGACGATCGCCACCATTCCCTTCGTTGCGCGCCTCGTCGAGGCGGCGATCCGGGAGATCGACAAGGGGCTGATCGAGGCGGCCCGCGCCATGGGCGCGACGCCGATGCAGATCGTCTTCAAGGTGCTGCTCGCCGAAGCGCGGCCGGCGCTGACGATGGCTCTGACCATGACTGCCGTCAGCCTCATCGGCTACTCCGCCATGGTTGGTGCTGTCGGGGGCGGTGGGCTCGGCGACCTCGGCATCCGCTATGGCTACCAGCGTTTCATGCCCGACGTGATGCTCGTCGTCGTCATCGTGCTGATCGTGCTGGTGCAGCTGGTGCAGAGCGCTGGCGACGGACTGGCGCGCCGTTTCGACAGGCGCAGCCGCAAGAACTGATTTCCCAGGACATTCAAGTCACAACCAAGGAGATACCCATGAAGAAGCTCATCATTGCTGCGGCAATCGCAGCGCTTTCCGCCGGTGCGGCCTTCGCCGAAACCATCAAGGTCGGCGTCACTCCGGGCGAACATGCCCAGATCATGGAAAAGGTGAAGGAAGTCGCGGCACCCAAGGGCCTCGACATCGAGATCCTCGAATTCTCCGACTACGTCGTCCCGAACCAGGCGCTTGCCGACGGCGACCTCAACGCCAACTCGTTCCAGCACCAGCCTTACCTCGACAACCAGATCGCTGATCGCGGCTTCGACATCGTCAGCGTCGGCACCACTATCACCACGCCGATGGGTGTCTATTCGAGCAAGGTGAAGAGCCTCGACGAGCTGAAGGACGGCGCGACGATCGGTATCCCGAACGACCCGACCAACGGTGGCCGCGCGCTGCTCGTGCTCGCTTCCAAGGGCCTGATCAAGGTCAAGCCGGAAGTCGGCCTGAAGGTGACCCCGTCCGACATCACGGAAAACCCGAAGAACATCACGTTTGCCGAACTGGACGCAGCCCAGCTGCCGCGCTCGCTCGCCGACGTCGACGCGGCCGTGATCAACACCAACTACGCGCTCGAGGCCGACCTTCACCCGAAGGAAGACGCCATCGCCATCGAAGGCGAAAAGTCGCCCTATGCCAACGTCATTGCCGTGCGCACTGCCGACAAGGACGCGCCTTGGGTGAAGACGCTGGTTGAAGCCTACCACGACGAATCCGTCCGGACCTTCATCAACGACACCTTCAAGGGCGCGCTGATCCCGAGCTGGTAATTTCTGGCGCGCAAAACCGAATATCGAACCGCGCGCCGCATCCCGGCGCGCGGTTTTCTTTTGAATGCGGGCCGCTGCGCGCTATGTTTGCTGCAATCTCAGCAGGAGGCAGGCATGAAAGGTGGATGTCTCTGCGGTGCCATCCGGTATGAGACCAGGCGTGCGCCGTCCTATTCCGGGTTTTGCCACTGCCGCGATTGCCAGCGGGTCACCGGTACCGGTCACTGCTGCTACATGATCTTCGATCGCTCGGACGTGGCGATATCGGGCACGTGTCGTGCCTACGAGAAGCGTGCCGAAAGCGGCAATCTGACGATCCGTTACTTCTGCGAGACCTGCGGCAGCCAGCTCTTCGGCTCCGGCCCGCCTGATGATTGCCGCTGGTCAATCTATGCCGGCACGCTCGACGATCCCTCTGAATTCAGACCGACGGAAGCAATCTTTACTCGCAGCCGGCCCGAATGGGATCGCGCGGCTATGGTGCTTGAGGAATGTGAGGCGCTGCCGGGCTAGAGAAACGGCGCCGAGATTTGCCCCTCACCCTAACCCTCTCCCCGCAAGCGGGGCGAGGGAACGTGGACTGGCCCGCGGGCTTGCCGGACGTGGTGAGCTGGATGTGGACGGGGGCTCTTTGGAGTTGGGGCGGTGCGGCACAAATCCCGTCGCCCCGCCGGCGGGGAGAAGGTGCCGGCAGGCGGATGAGGGGCATTTTCTGCGAAAAGATCAGCTTCCGAGGTGTTTTTCGCCGCGTTTTTTCGCAAGCGTGATCTGGCGCTGCCGTTGGCGATACCGCTCGCGGTCCTCGTCGGTGCGCACTTCATGACAATGAATGCAGGATACACCGTCCTCGTGATGCGGCGAGGCGAGGTCGGCTGGGGTCAGCGGCTGGCGGCAGGCGTGGCAGAGCGTGTGCTCGCCCTCTTCAAGCCCGTGCGTGACCGACACGCGGTCGTCGAAGACGAAGCAGGCGCCTTCCCAGAGGCTTTCTTCCTGCGGCACCTCTTCGAGATACTTCAGGATGCCGCCCTTGAGATGGAAGACTTCGTCGAAGCCCTGTTCCTTCATGAAGGCCGTGGCCTTCTCGCAGCGGATGCCGCCGGTGCAATACATGGCGATCTTCGGCTTGTTGTGCAGGCCGGTGTTGTTGCGCACCCAGTCGGGGAACTCGCGGAAAGTCTTGGTCTGCGGGTCGACGGCACCCTTGAAGATGCCGATCGCTGTCTCGTAATCGTTGCGTGTGTCGATGACGATCGTTTCCGGATCGGAGATCAGTGCATTCCAGTCCTTCGCGTCGACATAGGTGCCAACGATCTTGTTGGGGTCGATGTTATCGACGCCCATGGTGACGATTTCCTTCTTCAGCCGCACCTTCATGCGCAGGAACGGTATCGCCGAGGCACGGCTTTCCTTGTGTTCCAGGCCCGTGAATTCGGGCTGGGAGCGCAGATAGGACAACACGGCCGTGATGCCGGCATCGGTGCCGGCGATCGAGCCGTTGATGCCTTCATGGGCGAGAAGCAGGGTTCCCTTGACGCCGTTCTCGTCGCAGACGGCTTGCAGCGGCTCGCGGAATTCGGCGAAACGCGGGAAGGCGACGAAATGATAGAGCGCTGCGACCATGAACTGGCCATGCGTCTCCGGGCGCGGGGTCGTTGAAATGTCGGTCATGGGCCGTGCAAATACAGCTTTCGCGCGGCAAGTGCAATCCGGACCTCCCGCGCAGGGCCATCTGTCGCGGCTCGGGACTAGCGGCTGGCCTCAAGCCAGAGCAGCCGGACGGTCCGGCTCTCGTCATCAGGCGCGTCGAGGAAGACGTTTCTTGCGCGGTCGAGCGCTTCCAAGCGCAGGGTCTCCTGCCGCGCGATGACGGCGGAGATCAGATAGGCCTGATCCTGGCTGTTGCCGGCGAGACACGGATTCTCGTTGACGACGGAGGTCATGACGTCGAGGTCGTTGAGGTGGCCGAGGACATCGACCAGCGCCTTTGCATCCAGGCGTTTTGCCTCCATCGCCGAGGGCCACGCGTCACGCATCAGGGCCAGGTGCATGCGGTAATCCTGCGCCCGCTTGCGCAACTCGTGGAAGGCGGCCGCCTCGGTGCTGGCCCCACACGCTTCGCGAGCGCGGGCTGCGCGCTTCAGCGTGCGGCGCCAGCCCTTCGCCAGCCGGTCCGCCGTCTTACCGCGACGGTCGTCGAAGGAGACATGGGCAAGCGCTGCCATCGCCTGCTCGCAATTGACGATGGTGGCCGCAATCCTGTCGTCGAGATCGGTTTCGCTGGCCGCAATCCGGTCGCGCCGCTCGAGCAGTCGCGAACAGACGTGGTCGAGAGCCTTCTCTTCGTCGTCATTGCGGGCACCTTCATGCAGATAGCGGGCATTTTCGACGAGTGCGGCTGCGTCCCGGACGGTGGAGAGATTGCGCGCCATGTCGCGGATGCGGGCATTCTCCTGCCTTTGAAACAGCGGTGCGTCGGCGGCAACGAGCCGGTAAAGCGCGCGTATGCGCTTGAAACATTTGCGGGCGCCGTGGATCGCCTCGTGCACACCATCAGGGCGAAGCCGAAGGAGTTCGATCGCCTGCTCGAATTGTTCGGCACCCACCCGCTTGAAGTCGTCGGTGAAGTCCCGTGTCGGTCGGAAGGCGTAGCTCATGCCTGTTCTTCCACGAGTCCGTCAGTGGCAAGCGACTGGTTGGAATAGCGGCGGTCCCCGGTGATCTCACGGCCGAGCCATTCGGGAAGTGCCGGCAGATCCGTTTCCCGCTTCATCTCGACCTCGGCAACGACCAGCCCTTTCAGCGCGCCTTCGTAGACGTCGACCTCCCAGGTGAAGCCCTTGTGCGGCACGCGGAAGCGCCGCTTCTCGATGACGACGCCGACCGCCTGTGTCAGCATCTCCTTCGCGTCTTCCATCGACACGTCATACTCGTATTCGTTACGCACCAGCGCCGACTTGCCGATCTTGATCGTCAGCCGTGCCCATTTGTTGCCGTGGATCCGAACACGCACGGAGCGGTCGTCCATGGTCACGACATAGGCTTGCCTGAGCTGCGTGCCCTTGTCCGCTTGCTCCTGCCATCCGTCGGAGGCCACCAGGAACTTGCGCTCTATCTCCTTCGCCATGGGTATCCCGCATTTCGAGAGGGTCGATGGTCATCAAACTATCGTTTTACGGGAAAGGCTCAAGTATCTCTTTGTTGTCGAAGTTATTTTCTTATTTACTCATATACGATCGGTGGCCGCGCTCTTCCTTCGGTCTCGACAAGCGGCGGCAGGCGGAGTATGCGGGGACGCATATTCAATCGTTTTAAAAGGACGATCTGCATGAGCGTGAAAACCGACAAGCTTCTTTCCATCCTCAAACTTCAGCCGGTCGTGCCGGTTCTGGTGATCGACGACGTGGCGACCGCCGTGCCGCTGGCGCGCGCACTTGTCGCAGGTGGGCTGAGAGCGATCGAGATCACCTTGCGCACGCCGGCAGCCCTTGAGGCGATCAGCGCCGTTGCCAACGAGGTCGAGGGTGCGGTGGCCGGCGCCGGTACCATCCTCAATGCTGCCCAGTTCGAAGCGGCGATCGAAGCGGGTTCGCAGTTCATCGTCAGCCCCGGCACGACGCAGGAGCTGATCGACGTTGCCAAGGACCACGACGCCCCGCTGTTGCCGGGCGCTGCGACCGCCAGCGAAGTCATGGGCCTGCGCGAAGAGGGCTATGAGGTCATGAAGTTCTTCCCGGCCGAACAGGCCGGCGGTGCCGCCTATCTCAAGTCGCTGTCGTCGCCGCTTGCCGGCACCTTCTTCTGCCCGACCGGCGGCATTTCGCTGTCGAACGCGCGCGACTACCTGTCGCTGCCGAATGTCATCTGCGTCGGCGGTTCGTGGGTGGCGCCGAAGGATCTGGTCGCCAAGGGCGACTGGGCCGGCATCACCAAGCTTGCTGCCGAAGCCTTTGCGCTCAAGGGCTGAGACCCGTTCCATCGCCTGGAGAGTTTTAAGGCCGAGCCAAGCGCTCGGCCTTTTTCGTGTGCAACGCGAATTTGTATTTTCACTGCAACGTTCCTATGTCTCAATCGATTTGACGGGACGGGTGCAGGCGGCGCCCTGTTTCGCACGTTGTTTCAACCGCCTGGAACCGACAAGGAGCGAGACCCCATGTTCGACGCGAAGAAATTGCTGGACCAGTTTCTGGGATCGCAGGTGCCGGGAGCCGGTGGATCGGTGCGTGACCGCGCCGGCCAGGTAACGCAACTCGCCAAGGACAACCCGCTGGCAACCGGTGCCATCGCCGCCGTCCTGCTCGGAACCAAGTCTGGCCGGCAGCTGACCGGCAATGCGGCCGTGCTCGGCGGGCTCGCTGCCATCGCCGGCCTCGGCTACCAGGCCTACAAGAACTACCAGTCCGGCAATGCTCCGGTCACCGATCCGGCCGCCCAGAGGCAGCCTGAACTCCTGCCGCCGCCGACCGATTCCGGATTTGCCGCAGAGCCGGAAAAAATCAGCCACGATTTCGCGCTTGTTCTCGTGCGCGCCATGATCGCCGCCTCGCGCGCGGACGGCCATATCGACGAGGTCGAGCGCCGCCACATCATGGACAAGCTGTCGGTGTCGGGCCTGTCGGCGGATGCATCGGCGTTCCTCGAGGGCGAGCTTGCCAATCCTATTGATATCGACGCCATCGTCAGCGCTGCGAAGACCGAAGAAGAGCGCGTTGAGGTCTATACCGCCTCGCGCCTGACGATCGAACCGGAAAGCCGCGCCGAGCGCGGCTATCTCGATCTGCTCGCCGGTCGCCTCGGCCTTCCCGATGCGCTCGTCGACCATATCGAGGCGACGGTGTCATCGGCCAAGGTACCGGCCTGATCATTTCGCTCATGGATTGATCACCAGTTTGAATTTGTGTCGGCCGCTTCTCTGCCCTATGCCGAAGACGATAGCGACGCGCGTCTTACCGGACGCGCAAAGGTCGCTATAGCGCTTTGAATTGCTGCAGCAGGAGAGGTGGCCGATGCGTGATCTGAGCAACTGGAAGGGATGTCCGGCGCCGAAGGCGGTAGCGATCGAAGGTCGATACGTCAGGCTTGAGCCCTATGACCGTGCGACGCACAGGCAGGACCTGTGGGACGGGCTCGGCGGTATGGGCATCAATCCGCTGTTCAAGTATTTCGCGCAGGCCGATTTCGGCGGCATCGACGATTTCGACGCCTGGCTGACCACCGCCCAGGAAAAGGGCGGTTGGGTCACGGAAGTGTTTCGTGACAAGGCGAACGGCAAGGTCGTCGGAATGGCGAACTACATGCGCGCCGATCCGGCAAACGGCGTCGTCGAGGTCGGGTCCGTTGCGCATGGCGCGGCGATGGCCCGCTCGCCACTGTCGACCGAGGTGCATTACCTCATGGCCAAGCACATCTTCGAGGATCTCGGCTATCGCCGCTACGAGTGGAAATGCAACAGCGAGAACCAGCCAAGCCGGACGACCGCACTGCGCCTCGGCTTCAGTTTCGAAGGCATTTTCCGCCAACATATGATATCCAAGGGCGGCAACCGCGATACGGCCTGGTACTCGATGATCGACAGCGAATGGCCGCTGCTCAATGCCGCATTCGAAAACTGGCTGTCGCCTGATAATTTCGATGCCGATGGTCGTCAGAAGCGGCGACTGGAAGATATTCGCGCGGACCTCGCGCCAAAGGAGTGAGCGTGAACGCGCCCGAGAAGACCAGAGAAAACCAGGCCCCCAAGGAAAAGTCGCCGGCGATCGCCGCGGCAGTCATTCTGGCCGTCGTCGGCATCGGCTTTTTCGTGCTGCCGTCGATCATGCTGAGGCTCGGCGATATCTCGGTGTGGCTCGCCGGCGCCTTCGGCGTCGTCTTCGTTCTCGGCTTCTTCCTGATTTTCTGGCTGCGCGCGCGCCATCAGCGCAAGCGCGGCCTCTAGAGCGTTTCCGATTTAGACGGAAACACAGAAACGCTCTATGTCTTTGTTTTTGCGCATTTCCTTACGGAAAACCGCGCCGCACTTTTCCTGGAAATGCTTTAATCCAACGCGGGACGCCGTAAGAGCGTCAGCTCTGCAGCGCGGCGCCCAGCAGGACCAATCCCAAGATAATCACGAGCAGGGCGCCTGATATCTCGATGCCGTTCGAGATGCGGGCGGCCGATGCGGCGCTTGATGCGTAGCGCACGGCAAAACCCTTTGCCGTGACAGCCAGCGTCGCCAGGATCGACACGGTGATCGCCGTGCCGATCGACATGGCGAAGACCGACAGGATGCCGCCGAGATAAAGGCCGTTGAGAAGCGCGAAGGACAGGACGATCAGTGCGCCTGAGCACGGCCTAAGGCCGACGGCGACGATCGCCGACCAGGCCTCGCTCACGGCGAAGCGATCGCCCCTCAGCATCGACGGATCAGGCGCATGCGCATGGCCGCAGCTTGAGCAGACCTCGCCGACGCCATGGCTGTGGCCGTGATCATGCCCATGATCGTGGCGATGGTGAGCATGATCGTGATGATCATGGTGATGACCGTGCTCGAGATGAACATGGCCGCCGCCCGCCGTTGCCATCAGAGCCGACGGGCGCATCATCGAGCGCAGCTTGCGAAACAGGAGCCAGCCGCCGAAGGCGGCGATCAGCGCGTAGCTGGCGATTTCCAGCGAGCGCGTGGCGTCGGTCATGCTGATCGATGATCCGCGCAGAACCAGATAGACGGCGCCGACGAGCAGGATGGCGACGACACCCTGCAGGATCGACGACATGAAGGAGAGCAGTACGCCGCGTTTCAGCTCGGTCTCGTTGGCGATCATGTAGGAGGAGATGACCGCCTTGCCGTGGCCGGGGCCGGCGGCATGGAAGACGCCATAGGCGAAGGAAAGGCCGATCAGCGACCAGAGCTGCCAGGGGTTATCGCGCATGCCCTTCAGCGCGCCGGTGAGTGTGCGATAGAACCCTTGCTGCTCGGCGTTTACCCAGGCGAAGAAACCGCCGAGGAAGCCGGTGGTCTGGAAGGATGGTTCGGCCGTGCCGATGCCGAGCGGCGACTGCGCCGCTGCAAGGCCGGTCGTGAGGGCGGTTAGCACGAGCGTGGCGACAATCAGGCCGCCGATCCTGCGGGTGTTCAGCATGTGATCTCGATCCGGGTTGCAAAGAGCTTCGACATGTCGGTGCCGGTCGGATCGCTCCAGAAGGCATCGGTCAGCGTGTCCTTGTTTTCGGCAAGGACTTCGTCAGGATCAGGGCGGACCACCTTGTGCTCGCAGGCTGAGATCTTGTCGCCGACCACGGTCAGGTCGTCGTCGGTCGGGAAGTCCATGGCCGTATACATGGTCGGGTCGTAGACGCCGAAGGAGAGCTTGCCCTTGAGCGGCATCGGCTCGGCCGGCTTGACCGCGAAGATCATCAGCAACTGGCCGTCCTTGTAATCGACGGTGATGTGCTCGGGCTTGCTGACCTTGATGGATTTGCCGTTTTCGAGCGCTGTTGTGTAATAGTTGTACTCTGCCAGCGATTCCAGCACTGTCTGGCCGACTTCCGCCAGCTCGTCCGGGTCGAGCGTCGCGTTCGAGTTCTTGTCGAAATCCAGCACGACACTGGCGGAAAACAGCTCGTCGAAACGCCAGACGTTCCTGAGCTCGCTCACTTCACCCTTGTCGTCGGAGGCCACTTCGAGCCGCGCCTCGGCGAAGATGTGCGGGTGAGCTGAGACCAGGGTCGGCGCAAGCAGGGTGGCAAGGCCGGCCATGACGAGGCGCTTAATTCTCATGAAACGGCAATCCTTCTGGTCGGGCCTTCTGGTCGGAGGCATGTTGGCGCCTCCGATTCGGTCCCGCAATGTACTGGAAATGGGACGGATTTGGGACCTTGCCGCCTCAACGCGGCTTGCGGAACCAGGTGTGGAGGTAGTCGACCAGCGTGCGCACCTTGGCCGGCAGGTAGCGGCGATGCGGATAGATCGCGTAGATGCCGCGGTCGCGCGGCAGGAAATCGTCAAAGAGCGTGACAAGCTCGCCAGTGGCGACCTTGGGGCGGGCGATGAAGTCGGGAACCAGCGCCACGCCGATGCCGGAGACGGCGGCGCGTACGGAGGCAAGCGGACTGTTGACCTCGATCGGGCCGCTGACGGGCACGGTGAAGGAGGAGCCATCCGGCTCGACGAAACGCCAGTTCGAATAGGACCTGCCATTGGTGTCGAGAATGCAGGGGACTTTGGAAAGGTCGGTCGGATGGGCGATCGGCCCAATCTTCTCGAGGAAATCCGGGGCGGCACAGATCAGCACCTGGAAATCGTCGAGCTTGCGGGCGATCAGCGTCGAATCTTCGAGCCGGGTGATGCGGATGGCAACATCGAAGCCTTCTTCGACGAGGTCGACGAATCGGTCGTCTGAAATGATTTCCAGCGACAGCTCCGGATGCTGCTTGCCGAAATCGATGAGCGACTGGCCGATCTCGGCGTCGACGAAGGTGCGTGGCGCGGTGATCCTGAGCCGGCCCTTAAGGTCGGAATTGTTGGCGCGCACGAGATCGGCGAGATTGTCGATCTCCTTCAGGATTTCCGACGCCGTGCGATAGTAGGTATGGCCGGCTTCCGTCAGCGAGAATTGCCGTGTGGTGCGATTGAGCAGAAGCGCGCCGAGTTCGTCCTCGAGTTCACGCACGTATTTTGAGAGCAGCGCCTTCGACCGGCCGACGCGCCTGGCCGCGGCCGAAAATCCTTCGGCGTCCACGACATCGATGAAGGCGCGGATGCGGGTGAGCGTGTCCATGGCAGGTCTTCCCTCGTCTTCCTGGTCGCGGGATTCGATTCGCCGCGATGGCTTCTTTCACGTTTCTTTGTTCGGCAGCTGTCTTTGTGGCCGATTTCGTCCGCTGTCCGGATTTCGATGATCGGATAGGCGAGGCGTCGAAATAAATCCAGTTCTTTCAATCGCTTGCAACGGTCATGACGTCAGCTTTGATTGTTCAGTAAACGTGAACACTGTGAGTGTTACCGGTCTCGAAAAAAATTCAACAGCGGTGATGAAAAAACTCTTGATTACGACAAGGTTTTTTCTTACCTACGCCCTTGCCCAAAGTCGCACGTGCCTGTGGGTGTCCGCCGACCCTCGATTAGGTGAGGGTATCGGTAAGGTACCTGGAACTAACCCCTCCAGTCGCTATTCCGGCCAACCGGGAAATGCGAGGACATCTTGAAGCAACGACGGTGCGGGCCTTTCTGGTGTCTGCCGGCTCTCCAACAGCCGGGGTTACTGAAGAGGCACACCTTCATTGCCGGAAGTGCGGTTGGGTTATCCCCTCCAATCCATGGCAGACAAAGCCGAATTGAAGCCTAGGCGGGCTTCGGTTCACCGTTCGCGCATCGAGCGCATGCTTGGTTCCGGGGTCTCCACCGGCTGGTTCCAGAGCATTCGCGCGTATGCCCTTTGTCCTCCGCGCAAGCGGAGCATTTTGGATCAGGGGAATAAGGCCATGACCACGGCTCGCATCATCGACTTCATCAACACCCGACGACCCGAAGGCCCGTGCCTCGTTGTCGATCTCGACGTCGTGCGCAACAATTTCAAGGCTTTCCGCCACGCGATGCCGGACAGCTCGATCTACTATGCGGTCAAGGCAAACCCGGCGCCGGAAATCCTGCGCCTGCTCGCCGGCATGGGCTCCTCCTTCGATTGCGCGTCCGTCGCCGAAATCGAAATGGCGCTCGACGCCGGTGCGACCGCGAGCCGCATTTCCTACGGCAACACCATCAAGAAGGAGCGCGACATTGCCCGCGCCCACGCTCTCGGTGTGTCGCTCTTTGCTGTCGACAGCCATGAGGAAGTCGAGAAGGTTGCCCGCGCAGCCCCCGGCGCCCGCGTGTTCTGCCGCGTGCTCACCGATGGCGAAGGCGCCGAATGGCCGCTTTCGCGCAAGTTCGGTTGCGTCCCGCAGATGGCCGTCGACGTGCTCGTCTACGCCCATCAGCATGGCCTCGTATCCTACGGCGTTTCGTTCCATGTCGGTTCGCAGATGACGAAGCTCGACGCTTGGGATGCAGCTCTCTCGGATGCCAAGCGCGTCTTCGTGCAGCTGGCCAAGCAGGGCATCGAGCTCAAGATGGTCAACATGGGCGGTGGCTTCCCGACGAAGTACCTCAAGGACGTGCCGACCGCTGAAGCCTATGGCCAGGCGATCTTCGGCGCGCTGAAGAAGCATTTCGGCAACCACATCCCGGAAACGATCATCGAGCCGGGCCGCGGCATGGTGGGCAATGCCGGCGTGATCAAGGCGGAAGTCGTTCTCGTCTCGAAGAAGTCGGATAACGACGCTCACCGCTGGGTGTTCCTCGACATCGGCAAGTTCGGCGGTCTCGCCGAAACCATGGACGAGGCGATCCGCTACCCGATCCGCACGGCGCGTGACGGCGACGAGATGGAGCCTTGCGTGCTGGCCGGCCCGACCTGCGATTCGGCCGACGTGCTCTACGAGAAGAACATGTATCCGCTGCCGATCACGCTCTCGATCGGCGACGAGGTTCTGATCGAAGGCACCGGCGCCTACACGACGACCTACTCGGCCGTCGCCTTCAACGGTTTCGAGCCGTTGAAGTCCTACGTGATCTGATCCGGCTGCTCCCGTCTTCTGGCGGGAGCGCCATTTCACAATTTCTTCCAGATGCCGCCTGAAGCGGTTTTGATGACGGGAGGCCCGGATGGCCGCTGTTGTTGATGCCCTGCGCGCGTTTTTCGCGCCGTCCACATTCGTGATCGATAGCGAAAACCCGGGTGACGTCGTTGCCCGCGAGAACCTGCTCGACCGGGCAATGGGCCCGGAGCGGCGCCGCAAGTCGTCGGAAAAGCTGCGCAACGGCCGCGTGCCGGCCGAAGGCCTCGCCTTCGTCGCCCGCGATCTCGATGGCCACGTCATCGCGACCGTTCGGCTGTGGAATGTCGAGGCAGGCGTCAACCGCGAAGGTCACAGCATTCCGGCGCTTTTGCTCGGCCCGCTGGCGGTCGATCCGGCCCATGAGGGCAAGGGCATCGGCGGCATGCTGATGCGGGCGGCGATCGAAGAGGCCAAGGGCCGCGGGCACGGCGCGATCCTGCTCGTCGGTGACGCCGCCTATTACGAGCGTTTCGGCTTTTTCGCAGCCGGCGCACAACATCTGGTCATGCCCGGCCCGTTCGAGCGCAGCCGCTTCCTGGCGCTCGAACTCCGCGATGGCTGGCTAGAGGGTGCTGCCGGCCTGATCGTCGCCAGCGGCCGCAAGCTGGCGCTGCCGCGGGTCAAGCGCGCCGCCTGACGCCTTTCCGCCTCCAACCCTGCGGAGGCGGATTTTCGCTGCTCCCCCATCTGCCTCATGCGAGGGGTGGGGGAGCAGTGTATCGCCCAGCCGGTGTCGGCGCTACAGACCCATGCTGCCGCTTGACACGGCGCCGTGCCTCCTCTCCTCTCGCAGGCTTGGATCTTGGCGCATCGGAGTGAACGCTCTCGCATGGACTTGCTGTCGCTCGGGGCTGCGGCTCTCATTCCCTTCACGCTGACCTGCTTCATCATCGAGCTGACGCCGGGGCCGAACATGGCCTATCTCGCGGTGGTCTCCGCGTCTGAAGGGCGCAAGCCCGGCATGGCGACCGTTGCCGGCATCGCGCTGGGCCTTGCTATTGTCGGAGCGGCTGCCTCCTTTGGCGTCGCCGAGTTCGTCGCGCGCTCGGACGCGCTCTATGGTGTGTTGCGATGGGCGGGCGTCGGCTTTCTGCTTTATCTCGCCTACGACGCTTGGCGTGACGGAACTGCTGCGGCAGAGCCGACCGGCAAGACACCGGCCTTCTATTTCCGCCGCGGCCTGTTCACCAACCTCCTCAATCCCAAGGCTGCGCTTTTCTTCGTCACGGTGTTGCCGAGCTTCATCGTCCCAGATCGACCGCTGCTGGCGCAGAACCTTACGCTCTCGACGATCTATGTCGGGGTCGCCACCGTAGTGCATATGACGATCGTGTTGCTGGCGAGTACGCTCGAGCCGGTGCTCAATTCACCATCGCGCGAGCGCATGGTGCGGCGTGGGCTGGCGTTGTTGCTGGCCGCGGTCGCGATCTGGTTCGCTTGGACGACGCGCCGCTAAGGCTGTCGCTTCGATTGCGTCCGTGCGGCAGGTGCGCCTGCGTCATAGCAGACAAAGGCAAGCTTGTTTCCATCGGGGTCGCGCACATAGGCGGCGTAGAAGCCGTCGCCATATTGCGGGCGAAAGCCCGGCTCGCCCTCGACACTTCCGCCCTGTTCCATCGCCGTTGCAAACAGCCGGTCGATGATCTCGGCGCTTGGTGCGAGGAACGCAGTCATCGCACCATTGCCGACGCCGGCTGCGTTGCCGTCGAAGGGATAACCGGTGAAGAAGCGCGGGGCGAGGTCATCATCTCTGCGTCCCCAGGATGCCACCTGCTCGTCGCACCAGCAGCGCTCCTGGCCGATCAGTGCCATCAGCGGATCGTAGAACCTTTCGGCTCGCTTGAGATCGGTCGTGCCGACCATCGTGTATCCGATCATATCGTCTCCATGGTCTTGCTCGGCATCGCTCAGGTCTCGTCAAGGAAGGACCGGCCGCGGGGTGACAGCCGGTAGCCGACCGTCAGGCTCTCCGTCAGACCCAGCTCCTTCAGCTTGCGGATGCGCACCTTGATTTTGAGTTTATCCACGCCGACCCGTTCGGCGATCTCGGCGGCGGTGATGCCATCACGCGAAGCGATCAGGCGGAGCGTCGGCTCGGTCCATGACTGGTCGGCCGTTTCGTCGAAGCGGGCGAGCCTGTCGGCGATCGCCGCCCGGTCGACTTTTGCAAGCGTCGCTTCGTCGCGCAAGGACAGGCGTGGATCCTCGCCCGCCCGGTGAAAGGCAATGCGGTAGAGGGTGCCGTCGGGGCGGGCGTCAAGCTCTGCAAGCAGTGCCTCGCGTGTCGTAAACCCGGCGCGGTGCGCATCCTCAACGCTGATGTCTTCGGTGCCGGTGACGTCGACCGCGTCGATCGACAGCACGCCGGATGCTGTGCGCAGACGGCCGCCAGCCTTGACAGTCGGCTTCGTCCAGCGCCTGAAGGCCAGGGTCACCGCGCCTTCGGCAATCTGGTCGAGGATGGCCTTGCGGAACAGCATGTCAGTTGGCGGCGCGGCGATAGACGGCAAGCGAGCCGGCAAGGGCGAGCAAGGCTCCGCCGCAGATCCGTTCGAGCCAGACGGCTCCGGAGTGCTTCAGAAAGCGAGCCGCCTGAGAGCCGATGAGGGCGTAGCCGAGCATGACGGCGAAATCGACTGCGGCGAAGACCACGGCGAGCGCGGCATATTGCGGTGCTTGTGGCAAACCGAGATCGACGAACTGCGGCAGGAAGGCCGAGAAGAACAGATAGCCCTTCGGGTTGGTGACGGCGACCAGGAAGCTCTTCAGAAAGATGGCGGTGGTGGTGACGTCGGCACCGTCGTGTTTGCCGGCAACGTCAATCGTTCCCTTCGACCGCAACAGCATCACACCGAGGAAAGCCAGATAGGCGGCGCCGAGCCATTTGACGACGGTAAACCAGAATTCGGAGGCTGCCAGCAGGGCGCCGAGACCCAGCGCCACCGCGCCGATCAACACGAAATCCGAGAGCACGGCGCCGACCATGCCCGCAAGCGCGCGCTTGATGCCGTAGCGCGAACCGTTGGTCAAGGCGAGCAGGACCGTCGGACCGGGCGTGGCGATACCGATGAAAGCGACAAAGGCAAATGCGAGAATGGTGATTTCACTCATGAGATCCTCCCGGCGTTGCATTGCATTTCCGGCAAGTCGTCCCATACCTTGAGTTCCCGTGCAACATGAGGCGGGGCGGCATTTGACAGCCTGGGGCGCTTCCCCTATGGAGGGGGCAGGGTGAGGGCCCCTGCCGTCCGCGAGCGTCATGCTTTGGTGAAGCCTTCCTTTCAGACACGGTCAGCCGAAACGGCATGCGAACCGGTGGCAATGCGGGCTCCCATCTCTTGAAAATGCATGCCGCAGCAGGAGACCCTGTCATGATGCGCGGATCAAACACGTTGCCATCGCTCGATGCCCTCAAGGACCAGGCCAAACGCCTGCGATCACGGCTATCCAGCGAAGGCGAGGATATCAGCCACTCGCGTTCCCTTGAACTGATCGCTGCCCAATACGGTTATCGCGATTGGAACACTCTTCACGCCGCCGTCGGCAACCGACCGCCGTTCAATCCGTGGATGCTCGGTTCGCGGGTGAAAGGCCTTTATCTCGGCCAACCCTTTGAAGGCGAGATCCTCTCGGTGCAGGCGCTGACGGCACAGCCCGGGCGCTACCGTTTGACGATGAAGTTCGACGAACCTGTCGACGTCGTCACTTTCGAGAGCTTCTCTGCCTTTCGCCAGCGGGTAACCGCGACGGTCGACGAGACCGGACGCACGATCGAGAAAACGTCGAACGGCCGGCCGCAATTGGAGCTGGAATGGTGAGCCGCGGTTGCTGTGGTTGCGACCCGACCATTGTCGTTTCCGCCTGCCTGGCATTCGTCGTTCAGCCAACATCCCCGAAGCCGTACGCTTCGGGGATTTAACGGTCCTCACATCTCATCCTTCAACGATACCTTGCGGGCGCCAGTCCGCTAATCGTCCCCGCCCACACCTTCATCAATTGCGAATGAGTTGCATTTGCATTATCAATGTAGTTGCGAACGGTTCGCAATTGGGTGGGCCGGTCAATTCGGGCTTTGTGGCATCGCCTCTGCAAATCGGAGCGGACACGTGGCGCTGTATCGGGCGAGGGATGACATTCATGGACAATCCGGTGAAACAGGACCTGCTCGGGCGGCGCAGCCTTCTGATGGGCGGGCTGGCGGCGGCCGGTGGCACGGCGATCTGCGCCGGCGCCGCCTTGGCGCAGCAGGCGACCCATGGCGGCGGCCACCAGATGGCGGCGCAGACTTCGGGGGATATGGCGGCACCCATGCCGGCAATGGGACACGGCGCCATGATGACGATCGGCGACGTCGACAGCAGCGTCAACGGCTTCGATCCGACGGACATGCTGACCGACTGGGAGACAGGCACCGTCTCGGTGTTGCCGGACGGGCGAACGCTCAGGACCTTCGAGATGACCGCGCAGGATCGCGATATCGAGATCGCGCCCGGCATCACCTTTCCGGCCTGGACCTATAACGGCCGCGTGCCCGGGCCGGCACTTCGGGCCAAGGAGGGCGAGCGCCTGCGCATCGTCTTCCGCAATTACGCTTCGCATCCGCATTCGATCCATTTTCACGGCATTCACGCAGCGCGAATGGACGGCGTGCCTGGCGCGGGCATGGTCGATCCCGGCGACGAGTTCGTCTACGAATTCGATGCCAAGCCCTTCGGCTGCCATCTCTACCATTGCCACGCGATGCCGTTGCGCCGGCACCTCCACAAGGGCATGTACGGTGCCTTTGTCATCGATCCGGACCCCGAGCGCCACCCGGACCACGTGGACGTCGCCCGTTCGCGGCTCCTTGGCACGGCGGAGAACGCCGGCTGGCAGGAACTGGTGATGGTGATGAACGCCTTCGACACCAACTTCGATGCCGAGAACGAATTCTATGCGGTCAACACCGTCGCCCACGCCTTCATGAAGCGGCCGATCCGGATCGTGAAGGGCAAGCCGGTGCGCATCTATCTCGTCAATGTCATCGAGTTCGATCCGATCAACTCGTTCCACCTGCACGCCAACTTCTTCGACTACTTTGATCAGGGGACGACGCTGACGCCGACGCTGAAAACCGTCGATCTCATCACCCAATGCCAGGCGCAGCGCGGCATTCTGGAGTTCACCTTCGCCGAGCACGAACCCGGCCTCTACATGTTCCATCCGCACCAGACCGAGTTTACCGAACTGGGGTGGGTGGGCATGTTCGACGTCGTGGAGGCACAGGCATGAACGAGACCTTGCCGAGAGCTGCCATCCGCGCCGCAAAGACCAACCTGGTGTGGCTGGCGCTGCCGCTCATCGCCTTTGCCGTCGCAGTCGCATGGCTCGTATCGACCGACCCGCTGTCCGGCTTTCGCAACGGCGCACCGCCGGTCGAAAACCTGACCTTCGAGCGCACCGTGCTCGACGACAGCGGTCTTCGGCTCCTGGTTCGTGCCGGGGGATCCGAGCCGATGACGGTGGCGCAGGTGCAGGTGGACGACGCGTACTGGCAATTCACCCAAAATCCCCCGGGTCCAATCGCCCGTGGCCAAACGGCGTGGCTGAGCCTGCCCTTCCCCTGGATGCTGGGCGAAGCGCACGCGCTGAAAGTGGTCACCAACACCGGCGCCACCTTCACGCATGAGATCGCCGTCGCCGTGCCGACGCCGCAGGCAACAGCAGGTCAGTTGCGGCTGCAGGCCTTGGTCGGCCTTATCGTCGGCATCGTGCCGGTGGCGGTCGGGCTGATGTTCTATCCCGTTTTGCGCGGCGTCGGTCCATCCGGAATGGCGTTTCTGTTGTCGCTGACGATCGGGCTGCTCGCCTTCCTGCTGGTCGACGCAAGCGCCGAAGCCCTGGAGCTGGCGTCTGAGGCTGCAGCCATTTTCCAGGGGCCGGTCATGGTGGTGCTTGCGGGCGTCGGCAGCTTCCTCGTGTTGATGGCGATCGGCCGACGTGGCGGGGTGCCGACGGGGCTGGCGCTTGCCACTTACATTGCGCTCGGAATCGGATTGCACAATCTTGGCGAGGGGCTGGCGATCGGGGCCGCCTTTGCCGCCGGATCGGCGGGTCTAGGCACCTTTCTCGTGGCCGGCTTCGCCCTGCATAACGTGACTGAAGGCATCGGCATCGCAGCGCCGATCCTGAAGCAGCGGCCGTCCCTGTGGGCTTTCGTCGGCCTGACATTGCTCGCCGGCGGGCCGGCGGTGCTGGGCATGTGGCTCGGCAGCCTGGCGACGTCGGCGCAATGGTCGGCGCTGGCATTGGCGATCGGGGCGGGGGCGATCTTGCAGGTGATCGTCGAGGTTGGCGCCTATCTGATGCGCCAGAGCGGAAAGCGGACCGAGGTCTTCCTGACGCCGCCGGTCATGAGCGGCCTCGCTGCCGGTGTTGGCTTCATGTACGTGACAGCGGCGGTGGTGAAGATCTGATCTTTTTATTCGGGGTTTGCGATCGACGATGCAGCCCCCATCCGGCTGCCGCCACCTTCTCCCCGCAAGCGGGGAGAAGGGACTTATGGCAAGGTTTCGTCCGGCCAGATATTTCGGCATTCTTTGATGGAGCGTATGCTACGTCCCCTCGCCCCGCTGGCGGGGAGAGGTTAGGGTGAGGGGCAAACAGCTGTCTCACCATTCAAGACAGGCGCGGTCCAGGCGTTACCCCGCGATATCGACGACGCCGCAGTCGCCCTCGGCCGACCCGAACACGAGCTGGCGCCCGTCCTTGCTCCAGGCCATGGCCGTGACCGCACCCTTGCCGGGGCGGCGCAGCAGCACTTCCTTGCTGTCGGCAAAACGGGCCGCGAGAATCATGCCGTCCTGATAGCCGATGGCGACGATGTCTTCGGCCGGATGACAGGCAACGGACGTCACCATGATGTCGGCGCGGGTGCCGAGTTCAAGCGGCGCCTTGCCCATCGGCCCGTCCTTGCCCTGGAAGGGCCAGACGATGGCGGCCGGCGCGCCCGAGGAGGCGAGCCACTTGCCCTTGGCGGACCAGGAGAGCGACTTCACCTTGGCGGGGTATCCGGTCATGCGCATGTGGCGCGCCTCGGCGCCTGGCTTGGCGTCGAGCTTCCAGCCATGCAGGGCATTTTCCTGCATGGTGGTGACGAGGAACCGGCCGTCGGGAGAGAAGGTGACGCCGGTATGGGCGCCCTTCCAGTCGAGGTCGATCGGCTGGCCGGAGGTGCCGACCCAGTGCATCGACACGCCGTTGTAGCGGGCGGCGGCAACGCGCAGGCCCTTCGGGGCGAAGGCGAGACCCTCCACCGTGCGGTCCTCGGCAAATTCCTTGGTGGTACCGTCGGCGAGCCGCACATGGGTGGTCTTGCCATAGGCATAGCCGACCGCGCCTTGAGGCCCGGCGGCGACTTGAGCGATCCACTTGCGCGGTGCTTCGGCAACCAGCGTCGTCGTGCCGTCGGCGGCCGTGCGCATCACCTTGCCGTCCTCGCCGCCGGTCAGAAGCGTCTCGTTCGCCTCGTCGACAACCAGCGACAGCAGGCCCTCATGGACTTCCGTCGTCTTGTGGCCAAGGTCGAGACGGTGGATTGCGCCGGTGGCTTCGGCAAAGAAAGGTATTCCCTTGAGAAAGGCCACGCCAACGACGTGGCCTTCAAGATCGAGCGGAGCGACTGTCGGCATCAGATTGTCATGGTCCCCTGGTTCGGCATGCGGTTAGAGCGTGGTGCCGAAGAATGCCGACATCACGCTCTCATTGTTTGATCTTGGAGCCGCATCGCGGCCTTGGAAATCAGGCGGAAGCTTCGCAGGCCTTGAATGTGCGCTCCAGCTTTTCGCGGTCAAGGTCGCGGCCGATGAAGACCAGCCGGCTTTCGCGCTTCTCGCCGTCCTTCCACGCACGCTGATGATCGCCCTCGATGATCATGTGCACGCCCTGAACGACATAGCGCTCGGCGTCGCCGGCAAAGGCGATGATGCCCTTCAGCCGCAGGATGTTCGGGCCATCCGTCTGGGTGATCTTCTGGATCCAGGGGAAGAACCGGTCCGGGTTCATCTCGCCGCCGCGCAGCGAGATCGACTGCACGGTCACATCATGGATCGGCGACGGAGCGTGATCATGGTGGTGATGATCGTGATCATGATGATCATGGTCGTGATGATGATGGTCATGATCGTGGTGGTGGTGGTGA
Source organism: Ensifer sp. GW821-FHT05G01 (assembly GCF_059419585.1). Lineage (NCBI taxonomy): Bacteria > Pseudomonadati > Pseudomonadota > Alphaproteobacteria > Hyphomicrobiales > Rhizobiaceae > Ensifer > Ensifer sp. GW821-FHT05G01. The sequence goes on from NZ_JBWKSC010000012.1 coordinate 25,162, forward strand.
TCATGGCCGCAATCCGGACCGCAGGTGTGATCGTGTTCGTGATCGTCCTGGTCGAGGAAGTGCGGGTCGTTTTCCAGCGCCCTCTCGAGGTTGAACGCGCCCTGGTCGAGAACCTTGGTGAGGTCGATGTCGGAGCGCTGCGTCCTGTAGATGCGGGCAGACGGATTGATGACGCGAACCGTCGCCTCGATCCGCTCGAGTTCCTCGGGGCTGACGAGATCGGTCTTGTTCAAAAGCACGACGTCGGCAAAGGCGATCTGGTCTTCTGCCTCGCGGCTATCCTTCAACCGGAGCGGCAGGTGCTTGGCATCGACCAGGGCGACGACGGCATCAAGCTCGGTCTTGGCGCGCACGTCGTCGTCCATGAAGAAGGTCTGGGCGACCGGGACCGGGTCGGCAAGGCCGGTGGTCTCGACGATGATCGCATCGAAGCGGCCGGGGCGGCGCATCAGGCCTTCCACCACGCGGATCAGGTCGCCGCGCACGGTGCAGCAGACGCAGCCGTTGTTCATCTCGTAGATTTCCTCGTCGGATTCCACGATCAAGTCGTTGTCGATGCCGATTTCGCCGAACTCATTGACGATGACGGCGTATTTGCGTCCGTGGTTCTCGGTGAGGATGCGGTTCAACAGCGTCGTCTTGCCGGCGCCGAGATATCCGGTGAGCACGGTGACGGGAATCGGCTTCTGCGGGGATGTTTCGGTCATGGGAACCTCTGGGATCTCGGGATGCGGGGAGCGGGCATCCATGTCGCGTTTCATATAGGAGATGCGGCGGCGATGCGCAAATGGCCAAGCCCATTTTGGCCGCCCATTTGATGCCGCCAAGGCGGGCGAACCGGGCCGCGATAACGCTCCTTTCATCAAAATCAGGGAGAGTCCGCGTCCTATCGAAAGGGCGCGTGCGTGAAGACGATTTCCATCAACGGCCGGTTCCTGACGCAGCCGCTCACCGGCGTGCAGCGCTTTGCCCGTGAGATCACCCGCGCGCTCGATGCCCGTATCGCGGCTGGCGACGTGCCGGCGGCATTGAAGGATGCGCGCTGGCGGTTGCTGGCGCCGGCGTCGGCGCCGGATGATCTGCCGCTGTCGGCGATTTCGATCGAGCGCTTCGGCTCAGGCCCCGGCCATCTCTGGGAGCAGGGGCCGCTCTATTGGCGGGCGCGGCGCGACGCGCTGGTTGGGCTTGGCGGCAGCGGGCCGGTGCTGCATTCCGACCAGGTGGTGGTGATCCACGACGTCACGCTCTTTCGCCACCCGGCCTCCTTCGGCCGCGGTTACCGGCTGTTTCATGGTGCGCTCGGCTACGTCCTGACACGCCGCGCGAAGATCGGCACGGTTTCCTATTTTTCACGCGGCGAGCTGGCGGATGTCTTTCGCGTTCCCGCTGACGGCATCGACGTGATCTACAACGCCACCGATCACTTTTCCGACCTTGAGCCGGATCGGCAAATCGTTGCGAAGCTGGGACTTGCCGATACCCCGTTCTTCCTTCTCGTCGGCACCCTGAAGCCCAACAAGAACGTCGAGTTTGCGGTGCGTGCCTTCGAGGCTCTTGGCGCGACTGGCGGCAAGCTGGTGGTGGTCGGCGGCACGGATCCGAGCGTTTTTCGCGATATCGCCCCGACGTCGCGCGGCAACCTGATCTTTTCCGGACGATTGACGGACGCCGAGATCGCCGGGCTGCAGCGCCAGGCCACCGCCTTCCTGTTTCCGAGCCTCTATGAAGGTTTCGGTATTCCGCCGCTCGAGGCGATGACGCAAGGATGCCCGGTGCTTGCCGCCGACATCCCGCCGGTTCGGGAAGCCTGCGGCGAGGCGGCGCTCTACTTCGATCCGAAAAAGCCTGAAACACTGGTCGAGGCGATGCGGAAGATATCGGCCGATGGCGCCCTTCGGGGGCGGCTTGCGCGCGCCGGGCATGGCAATGCCGAGCGGTTCTCATGGAACGGAAGTGCGGTCGTTCTGCTCAATCTTCTGGCCGCAGGAAGATACTGACCCGCTTGCCTGGCGGGAGATAGAACGCGCAATCAGAGTTCAAGCATGCGCAAGGGGTCGAGCTTGCCGCGCAGGAGATCGGCGAAGGCAATGAGATTTCCCTTGAGCCGACCCCGCCGGTCGACAAGGGATTGAGGCTTCAGGCTGCCGATCGTGTTGGCTGCGACATTGCTGCCCATGAGATGGAGGGTCCATCTCAGGCCGACACTCCCCTTTCGGAAGAGGTAGAGCGGGTTGGCCACCTGGGAGTAGCCGAAGCGCAGGCCCGAGGTCCGACCGCGCTTGTTGCCGAGGTGCACGCCACGCAACTTGCCGCTTCGAACGATGCGGCCGTGGCGCGCGAGACGGCGGCAGAAGTCGACATCCTCCTGCCAGCCATAGAGCGGCAGCCGCTCGTCGAAACGGGTGCCGTCCGCCTCTATCGCCGACAAACGGAACACCATGTTGCAACCATAGGCGTTGTAGACGGGCTCGATCGTGGCCGGGCCGCTTTCGGCCTGGTCGCGAGCGAGGATCTCCAGCCCCTCCTTGACCGGGATGCCCGGACCATGGATGCCATCCGCCAGCACCAGTCCCGTCGCAACGACGATATCCGGTTCCTTGAGGAAAAGCGTCTCGGCATTGGCGAGGAAATCTGCATGCGGCAGAAAGTCGTCGTCAAAAAAGACGAGCATACCGCCGGCGCCGATCGCCGACAGAATGGCGTTTCGCTGTTTGGTCAGCCCACGCTCACCTGCGACGATCGTCACCGGGACAGGGAGCGCGGCGGCGAGCGTTTCATCCACGTCCTCGCGCGAAGACGGGCAGACGAAGATGGCGTCCGGTCTGCGACCCTGCCGGGTCAGATGCTGCAGCGTTTCGGATAGCACCTCGCGGCGACCCGCCGTGGCTATTCCGACAATGATCTTCATGGTGTTGTTCGCCTCTTGCTTTGCCGTGATCTAAACCGAAAGAGGTTCAGTTTTTCTTATCGCACCAGACGTCAAGCTGCGCTTGAAACGCGCATGCCAAGCCGCAAGCGATTGAGCGCCAGCAGGCAGCAGGCTCCGCCAACGATGATCCCGGCTGCGGTGGCAAGGTAGGCGGACTGGTACGACAGGACGAAGGCGACAACCGTGACGCCGAGGCCCGCGGCGCCGAGCAGGACCGGCGGCCAGGTGAAATCGAAGGGCAAGGTCGCCATCAACCGCAGGCCGATCAACGCTGCGATGAATGCGCCGAGTGCGCTGCCCGCCATCATGGTGGCGTCGGTCGGCGCCAGCAGAAAGCCGCTGGCAAGGGCGCCCAGATTGAGAAGCGCGCAGTCGACGGCGGCGAGCGTGAAGATCGCGGTCAGGCGCTGTTTCAGGTGCAGCGGCGTCGGCAGCATGATCTGGGTCAGGACGCGCACGAGCGAAAGCAGGATGACGAACGGGGCCGTCGCGAGGAAGCCGGCTTGCAGGTCCGGGGTGATCACCAGCCACGTCGCCGGCGTGAGCACAGCAAAGATGCCGGCCGCCATCATCAGCGCGAAACTCGTCAGAAGCGCATAGTATTGCCCGAGCTGGTGGCGAAGCGCCGGGGTTTCCCCGGCCTTGTCGTGCGCGGCGACGATCTCGGGATACTGGATCGCCTGCAGGGCGGAGACGATCAGCACAAAGGGCCGCTGCAAAAGATCAAGTGCGAGCAGCGCACCGGCCGCACCGCCCGGCCCCAGGGCCGAGGTGAGGATCGCCTTCAGCGCAAGGGGCGCAAACATTGAGGCAGTGGCGGCGCCCGCCGAAACGCTGCCATAGACGAGGTGCTTTTTCACGCGGCCCATATCGAGCGGGGTGGTCGGTCGTGGGCCAGCCCTGCGCGACAGCAATGCGGCGAGCAGCGCGTAGAGCGCGTAGCCGGCAAGCAGGCCCGTGACCGTCGACAGGAAGGTTGGCGATATGACGGCGCCGAGCAATGTTCCCGCAGCCAGGATTGTGGCGCGAGATCCCTGCAGCACGGAGAAGGCGCGAAAATCCTGGCGGAAGCGCAGCATGGTCAGGTGCAGGTCGCTGCCGCCTTGGGCAATGGCGACCAGACCGCCGACCAGCGCGACCAACGGTGTGACGCCGAAGGCGAGCGACACGGCCGCGGCGACAAGGCAGAAAAGTGCACAGGCTGCGGTCTCGGCCACGATCGTCCGCCGCTCCGCCGCTTCGCTTTCCGCCGTCTGGCCGGGGTAAAACCGCATACAGGAATAGCGCACCCATTCGAAGGCGGCGATGGCGCCGAACTGGCTGAGCGAGATGAACAGCGAATAGGCGGCATAGTCCACCGGCGCCAGCCAATGGGCGACGATGATCAGCAGGCCGAAGGCGATCAGGGCCTGATAGAAATAGGCGCCGAGCGCGATGATCTTCGCCATGGGGGTCCGGCTTTGCGCCGCCTGTCGTCGGTTGCTGCTGTCCCTGCTGATAGCGCAAAAGCACAAACAAAGTGTTTGCCGTCGCGGGCTGCCTGGTCGCACAGGCGAATTCGGCCATGTCGCTCAGGCGAATTCGGCGATGTCGAAATCGGCGACATCGGTCAAAAGCTCGATCACGCCCTTGACCGCATGGGTCAGCAATTGCTCGCCGCGTGCGGCGGTGGCTGCGGATGCGTTGCCAGCCACACCTTCGCGGTTGAGATCCGACATCTTCCAGCCGAAGGCATGCGGGCCATAGGCGCGCAGATGCCTGAAGCGCCTGGCATAATCGCTCTGGCGCGAGGGGAAGGCGCCAGCCTTTTCCATCGTCACTTTTCCCGGGTGCAGCGCCAGCATCACCGAAGTCTCGATATCGCCGCCGTGAATGTCGATGGCCTTGTCATCGGGTGTGATCCAGCCGTCCGGCTGGCCGAAGCGGGTCCAGCTGGTCGCCACCGCCAGCATGCCGAAACGCACGCGCGCCTCGGTCGCAACGATGGTCATCAGGGGCGAATTGCCGCCATGGGCGTTCAGCATCACGAACTTGCGGATGCCGAGAGCGTGCAGGTTTTCGGCTATGCCGAGCCAGCGGCGCACGGCCTCGTCGTAACCGAACGAGCGCGTGCCGGCGACATCCATATGCTCGATCGAATAGCCGACCGGTTCTGTCGGCAGGAAGGTCGCGGGCAGGGTCTCGGGCAGGGCAGCGATCGAGCGTTCGACGATCCCGTCGGCAATCAGCGTGTCCGTGTCGAAGGGCAGGTGCGGGCCATGCTGCTCATGGGCGCCGAGCGGCAGCACGGCGATCCAGTCGCGGCGAGCCCGTTGCGGAAGAGCGGTCGAATTGTCCTGCCATCGGGCCTTGGGCATCGACATTTCTCTTCGATCCTTCACGTCAATTGTCGTAGAAATGTTATTTGAGTCATACAGTTCGTAATCGCAAGCTGTATTGCTATAAATGTCTGAGACGGGATTCGGCAGGAGGTCCAATGGGCAAGAAGAACAAGGCCGAAAAGAAGAGCAAGAACGGCAAGAAGAAGGACGAGCTTCTCGCCGAACCGCATGATCTCGCCTCGATCCTTGTCCAGGCGGCACGTTCCATGCGTACCGTCCTGTCACGCAACCTGCTCGAAAGCGGCCTTTATGCCGGCCAGGACGGTGTCATGCTGGCGCTTGCCGAAACGGACGGACTGACGGCAGGCGGGCTTGCGGCCAAGCTCGGCGTCAAGGCGCCGACGATGACGCGCACCATCGGCCGCATGGAGGCACAGGGCTTTCTCGAGCGCCGGGCTGACGACGACGACGCACGGCTGACCAAGGTCTACCTCACCGAACCCGGGCGCAACCGGCTGCAGACGATTGCCGAGGCCGGTCAGCATTCCGAAAACCTCGCGACACGGGGGCTGACAGACAAGCAGGTGCGCACCTTGATGAAGCTTTTGCGGGCCGTCGACAGCAATCTGCAGGCCGCGCGGGCCGCCGACTGAGCCTCGTTTCACGGCGTATTGCGGCGGCGATTTAAACAGTTTAAATAGGATTTAAATTTGAGGGTAGGCAACTAGGCTTAAGCAGGGGGCATCGTGGCGCAAAAGGTCAAGCTTTCGACGATCGCGGAAACACTCGGTCTTTCGACGGCAACGGTATCTCTGGCATTGCGTGACAGTCCCCTGGTGGCGACCCTCACACGCGACAAGATCAAGGAGCAGGCCCGCGCGCTCGGCTATATCTACAACCGCCGCGCCGCCAGCCTCAGGACCTCGCGCTCCGGCATCATCGGCGTCGTCGTGCATGACATCATGAACCCGTTCTACGGGGAAATCCTGAAGGCGATCGAAGCGGAGCTCGACCGCGACAAGCAGACCTTCATCCTTTCCAACCACTACGACTCCGTCGACAAGCAGCGCGATTTCATCGAGACGCTGCTGCAGCTTGGCGGCGACGGCGTCATCATGTCGCCGGCCATCGGCACCCCGCCGGAGGATATCCAGCTTGCCGAGGACAATGGCATGCCGGCGATCCTGATCGCCCGCTCGATCGAGGGGCTGGATGTTCCGATCTTCCGCGGTGACGACGCCTATGGCATTTCGCTGGCGACCAACCATCTGATCGGCCTTGGGCACCGCTGTATCGCCATGGTCGGCGGCACCGACCAGACCTCGACCGGTCGCGACCGCTATCAGGGCTACGTCAATGCGCTGCGCAAAGCCAATATCGAGGTTGATCCGGAGCTGCGCATTCCCGGGCCCCGCTCCAAGCAGGGCGGCTTCGAGGCGGCCGTGCATCTCCTGTCGCTACCGCAGAAGCCGACCGCGGTCGTCTGCTGGAACGATCTGGTCGCAATTGGCATGATGAACGGCATCGCGCGTGCGGGGCTTGTTCCCGGCGTCGATATCTCCGTCACCGGCTATGACGATCTCGAGGAGGCGTCGATCGCAACGCCGGCGCTGACAACCGTGTGGAACGGCCAGGCCGATGTCGGCCGCAGCGCGGCCCGCGCCCTTCTCGACAAGTTGTCCGGCAGCCACGAGCCGGATGGCATCCACCTGATCAAGCCGGAAATGCGTATCCGCCAGTCGACCGGCCCGTTGCGCGTCCCCGCCTGAAGAAATCCCAAAGACCAGGAGTGCCCATGTCCGCGAGCCTTCCCCGCATCCTCGTGCCCGGAAAAATCAACGAGCGGGTGCTGCAGCGGCTGCCCGAGATGTTTGACGTCGTGCGGCTGGAGCGTCCGGATGCCGGTCTCGTCACGGCCGATCTGGCCGATATCAAGGGCATCGCCGTTTCCGGGCGCGTTCCTGCCGGCCTGATGGATGCGCTGCCCGGGCTCGAAATCGTCGCCAATTTCGGCGTCGGTTATGACGGGGTCGACGTAAAACACGCTGCCGCCAAGGGCATTGCCGTTACCAACACGCCAGATGTGCTCAGCGAAGAGGTCGCCGACACCGCTGTCGGCCTGCTGATCAACACGCTGCGCCTTCTGCCGCAGGCGGAAGAATGGCTGCGTCAGGGGCGCTGGGTGCGGGAAGGTGCATTCCCGCTGTCGCCCTTGTCGCTGCGCGGCCGCACGGTCGGGCTCTACGGCCTCGGGCGCATCGGACTTGCGATTGCCAAGCGGCTCGAAGCCTTCGGTGTGACGGTCGCCTACCATACGCGCACGCAGCGCGAGGGCCTTGGCTACGCCTATCACCCGACACTCGTAGGCCTTTCTCAGGTCGTCGATACGCTTGTCGTCATCGTTCCCGGCACCGAGGCGACGCGAAAGACGGTGAATGCCGAAGTGCTTTCGGCCCTCGGAAAGAATGGCGTTCTGATCAATGTCGGGCGCGGCTCGACCGTGGACGAGGCAGCGCTGATCGAAGCTCTAGAGAAAGGTGTGATCGCCGGGGCGGGGCTAGACGTTTTCGACAACGAACCGCATGTGCCGGATGCGCTGCTGGCGCTGCCGAATGTTTCGCTGTTGCCGCATGTGGCATCGGCTTCGGTCGTCACCCGCAACGCCATGGCGGATCTGGTGGTCGACAACCTCAAGGCCTGGTTTTCGACCGGAAAGCCATTGACGCCGGTGCCGGAAACGCCTTTCGAGCGACGTGCCCGTTAGGCCATTGAGCGTGCGTGCCGTCAGGCCGCCATGCGTCTTGCGGCATAGGCGCGTACCGCATCGCCGAAAGCCCTGAACAGGCTCGCCGACGGCGCGTCCGTGCGCACCCAGTATTCCGGATGCCATTGTACCCCGACGGCGAAGGCCTTGGCGCCAATCACCGAGACCGCCTCGATCGTGCCGTCATCGGCAACGGCTTCGACGGCCAGGCGCGGCGCCGTGGCGCCGATGGCCTGGCGATGCAGGGAATTGACGCGCACGCGGCCGGCACCCAGCACGGGCGCAAGACAGCTGCCTTCCTTGACGACCACGTCCTGGCGGATGCCATAGGCGACATCCAGTTCGGGAACGTCGGGCTTGCGGTGGTCCCAAACGCCCGGCTGTTCCTGGATCTCCGTCGCAAGCGTGCCGCCGAGCGCGACGTTGAGCTCCTGGATTCCGCGGCAGATGGCAAACAGCGGTACGCCGCGCTCGAGCGCGCGACGGATCAAGGGCAGGCTCGTGGCATCGCGGCCGGGATCGAAGGGGCCGTCGGTGTCCTTTGCCTCGCGGCCATAGAGCGAGGGATGAACGTTGGAGCGGGCGCCGCTTGCCAGGACGCCGTCGACACGATCGAGGATCCCGTCGATATCGTTGCCGGTCTCGAGCGCCGGAATGAGGAAGGGCACGACGCCGGCGCCTTCAACGGCGGCGCGCACATATTGATTGGCAACGACATGCCAGACATTGCCGTCGAATTCGCGGAAATCGCAGGGGATGGCAACGACAGGTTTCGACATCATCAGGCTCCGTATCTCGCTAATCAAAGCCTTGCCGCCAGATATGGCCGAAAGTCAACTGGGAAGGTGCATGATCCGGTGGTGACGTGAGCCGGTGCCTGGCCCACGGTCAGCCAGCAGGAATCGATATCTTTTCTTCAGCTTTGGGTAACCACATCCGGAGTGAATCGGTGGATATGATGTTTGCCAAGCAGAATTGCCTTAAATACAATGTCAGAAAGTATAACGCGGTTTTGTCTATGCATGGTTGTGGACTCATCTATCATTTGTTGGTTTTCGCAATACTAGGTTGAGTTCTGGAAAAACTCTCGCTGGGCGCTGTTAAAATGTTGCAATACAAGGCGCCGAGCCGGTGTCTTCACGAAATCTTTCGTTAAACCATCGTCTCTAAAAATCCGGAAAACCGGAGCTATGGGTTCATGACGCGCAATGAACGGGGCGCTCTACCGACGGATGTCTATCTGTCGTCTGTGAGCTCGCTCTACGAACATCGCAGGACTCTGTTGATCGGCATGCTGTCGCATGTCGTGACTTTCGCGCTCGTCTATCTCAAGACCTCCGATCCGCTCTATCTCGTCTGCACTGCAGCCATCGTCGTGCTCTGGGTCTTGCGCAACCTCGACATGGCGCGCTTCGATCGGCAGGATTTCTCCAACGCCGACCGGGCGACGGTTCGGAAATGGGAGAACCGCTACATTCTCGGCGGTGTCGGCGTGACGCTGACCTGCGGCATTGCCTGCGGCTACGCGATTGCCGTCAGCCAGGATTCCTTCTCGGAGCTCGCCTGCATCTCGGTCACGCTCGCCTCGATGATCTCGCTCGTCGGGCGAAACTACGGTTCCGAACGCGCGGTGCTGCTTCTGTCCTCGTCCGCCTGCCTGCCGATCGTGATCGGGCTGATCACGCTGCAGGATCCCTTCATGCTGATCCTCGCGGTTCTGATCCTGCCCTTCATCTTCTCGACCTGGATGATGGCCAACAACGTGCGCGCGTTTCTATACGAAAACGTGCTGGCCGCCCGCGAGATCGCCACGATTGCTGGCCAGTTCGATGCCGCGCTCAACAACATGACGCACGGGCTGCTGATGCTCGACCGCGACAACCGGATCGTGGTTGCCAACGAACGTGCCTGTGCGTTGCTGATGCTCGGCGACAAGGCAGACCTCAGGGATCGGTTGCTGGACGACGTCGTGCGTCGCGGTGTGCGCCGCATGTCGCTCAGCGTCGAAGAGACGCGCGCGATCTCGCGGCAGCTCGACCTGCTGATCAAGGGCAAGAAGACCCAGGTCTTGGTGCCGGTCACCAATGACCTGTTTCTCGAGTTTTCGGCAGGCCGGCACGAAAACGGCGAGGTCGTGCTGATTTTCGAGGATGTGACCGCGCGCGTGCAGGCCGACAGGCAGATCCTTCAGATGGTTCGCTTCGACACGCTGACCGGTCTGCCGAGCCGCGACTACTTTGCCGAACTTGCCCACAGCGCCGTGGCGCTCGAAGGAAAGGGCGACGTCGACGTCGGCCTGATGGTGCTTGACGTCGCCGAGTTCAAGCATGTCAACGATATGCGCGGCCACATCGTCGGCGACCGGTTGCTGCAGGCGATTGCCGGGCAGTTGAAGACATTGGTTGGCAATACGGCGATCGCCGCCCGACTGATGGGCGACGAGTTCGTTGTCTTCTTCCCCAACAGGATGCATTCGCCGGATCTCGAAGATGAGATGCGGGCGGTCCATGCCGGATTGCGCGGCGCCTATCTGGCTGGTGGCTTCACCTTCAACATGACGATGAGCGCCGGCGTCGTTCTGGTGCCGAGTAGTGCCTTTCGGCTGGAAGAGCTGCAGATCAAGGCCGACCTGGCGCTGTCGGAAGCCAAGGCGCGCAACAAGGGTGGTTGCACCGTATTCGAAGACGAGATGGACGCGCGTTATCTCGACCGGCAGAAGCTGAAGAGCGATCTGCGCGACGCCATCAATGCCAGTGCGTTGACGCTTTCCTACCAGCCGATGTTCACGCCGAACGGCGCACGCCTCGAATGCTGCGAGGCTTTGGCGCGCTGGACACATCCCGAGCGCGGGCCCGTGCCGCCGAACGTCTTCATCCAGCTTGCCGAGGAGCTGGGCCTCGTCACGGAGATCACGCGCTTTGCGCTGGAGCAGGCTTGCCGAGACTGCATGAGCTGGCCGAGCCACGTTTCCGTTTCAGTCAACCTTTCCGTGCTCGATCTGCGCAGCAATGACATCGTCACCGTGGTGGCAGACGCGCTTCAGGCGACCGGCCTCGATGCCTCGCGTCTGCATCTTGAGGTCACGGAAAGCTGCCTGATGGATGAGCCGGCGAAAGTGCAGGCCATTCTCGGCGAGCTGCGCGACAGCGGCATAACCATCGCCATCGACGATTTCGGCACCGGCTACTCCAGCCTCAGCTACCTCGACGTGCTGCCGGTCAACATCATCAAAATCGATCGGTCGTTTGTGCGCAACATTCGTGAGGATTCGCGCCGCTTCAAGCTTCTGCGCGGCACGGCCAACCTTGGTCGTGCTCTGGGCCTGAAGATCGTCGTCGAAGGCGTCGAGACGGCGGATCAGCTGCAGCTGATCAACGACTACCAATGCGCCGATCTGATACAGGGTTTTCTGTTCGCAGCACCCATGCCCGCCTCCGCCATCGGGGCATTCTGCACGAATGGTGTCCAGAAACCGGTCGCCACGCCGACGAGCAAGCGCATCGCCTGACAGGCGCGCTGACCGCTTTCGTCCTGTCCTTTTCCCCCTCTCTCGTTCCAAGCCTTAAGCTGCCGCCTGTGCATCGTCACGCAGCCGCCATTGCAACGCTTAATTAACCAAAGATATTAACGAAATATTAAGGTTAACAATAAGTTAAAGGCAAGTTGTGCCATTTTGCTGTTGCTGCCTGGCTGCCCGTCAATAGGTTAACGATTTGTTAACTATGAGGGGCAGGAAATGGGTGAAGGTCTTCACCGGGCGGAGCCTGGGAGTTTTTCTGAGAAGCTGATGCTTCTTCTCGATCGCGTCGAATATCGGCGGGTCGAGACAGGCGAGGACATGGAGGATATCGCCCGGCTTCGCTATAAGGCCTACAAGGCCGTCAACCTGATGGAGCTGACGGGTTCGACCCTGATCGACGATCTCGATTTCGACAGCCACGCCTATGTCTTCGGTATCTATCTCGACGAGAACCTTGTCAGCACGGTGCGTGTCCATCACGTCACGCCGCAGCACAGGGCCAGCACCTCGGGGCTGATCTTCGCGCCCGAAATCGATGTGTTTCTCGATGCCGGCATGGTGCTGGTCGATCCCGGCCGGTTGGCGGTCGATCCTGACGTTACCGGCGACGAGATGCGGGCGCTTCCCTACCTGACGCTCAGGCCGGTGGCGATGGCATGCGAATACTTCAGCGCCGACCGATGCCTGACCGCTTGCCGGCCAAGGCATGCGGCATTCTACAAGCGCATCTTTGCGTCCGAGACGGTTGTCGCCAAGCGCGAGAACCTCGGTGTCTATAATGCCGATGGCGCGCTGCTGGTTGCGCAGGTGAGGGGACAGCGGCCTTCGATCCTTGACCGCTACCCGATCTTCGATTCCGAGCCGTTCGAGCGACGCCTGATGTTCGCGGACCGCCAGGAGGTGCCGTTCGCGCCGCTGACGATCCTGCCGACGGCGCGCATCGCGCAGAACGGGTCCGGCCGGTCGTACCGCACATCCGTGTTCCGGTAGCGCCCGTCGTCTAAAAGCGCGGGGCAATTTGCCATTTCTCGGGCGCGTGACGCGCTTTCGAGACGCACGCGGCATATCGCCCCAGGTGACTGGGCACAGCGACGGGTTTTCGTTGCGCGTGGCCCCGGCATTGTGTATGGGCAGCTAATGGACGTCTGCGCGTTTTTCCGTAGAAGTCGTTTGCGGATCAAGGTTGAAGGGCGGCGAGGGCCAAGGGTCGCGCCGCAGCATTCTGGGAGAATTGTACGATGGCTAAGCATCATTCTGGACCGGTCGAAATGGGCGCTCCAATGGATTATGCGGAACACGAGAAGACCTACAACTTCTTCCTCAGTGCAACGAAATACGGCACGATGTTCTGCGTCGCTCTGCTGATCGCCATGGCGGCAGGTTTCTTCACCGCCATGGGCTTCTTCAGCGCGCTGGTGCTGTTCATCCTTCTCAACGTCGCCGGTTTCTTCTTCCTTCGTTAATCGGCTTCTCTGACAAGACTTGCCACGGACGGGCCGGGGAGGCCCGCCCTTGGCTGCCGGTCCGGATGTCCGGATTGAAGCCGCACGGCATCGACTGGGAGCGTCGATTGCCTTGCTCAAGGCTCATGAATGTTTGCAGCGCCTTGACGTGTTCGTTTACGAGAACGCGTGGCGCTTTATCCTCACCGCGTGAGGGGAGTGGAGGGCAGGCCTGGCCTGTCTCCAGGGGAATGTGTGCTTTGCACATGGGAGGGCGCCTGCTCGCACGAGCGGCCGCCTTGCAGTCGGACAGGATGCCCGCATTCCAGCCTTGGCTCGTTTGCGGCCAGGGAGGGGACTTGTGAGCGAAATTGTCTTTGTTGCCAAGGAAACGGATCCGAACGAGGGTCGCGTTGCGGCATCTCCGGATAGCGTGAAGAAACTGAAGGGGCTCGGATTCGACGTGGTTGTCGAGGCCGGCGCCGGGTTTTTGTCGCGCGTCCCGGATGCGGAATATGAGAAGGTTGGTGCCCGGATCGGCAAAATCGCCGATGCGAAGACGGCTGATGTCGTCCTCAGGGTGCGCCGGCCGAACAGCGCCGAAATCGCCGGCTACAAATCCGGCGCCATCGTCATCGCCATCATGGATCCCTATGGCAACGAGGATGCGGTCGCCGAAATGGCCAAGGCCGGCCTTTCCGCCTTTGCGATGGAACTGATGCCCCGCATCACCCGCGCACAGTCGATGGACGTGCTGTCGAGCCAGGCAAACCTTGCCGGATACCAGGCGGTGATCGACGCGGCCTACGAATATGACCGGGCGCTACCGATGATGATGACGGCAGCCGGCACGGTTCCGGCGGCCAAGGTCTTCGTCATGGGCGCCGGCGTTGCCGGTCTGCAGGCGATCGCGACCGCCCGCCGTCTCGGCGCCGTCGTGTCGGCGACCGATGTGCGTCCCGCTTCGAAGGAGCAGGTGGCCTCGCTCGGCGCCAAATTCATCGCCGTCGAGGACGAGGAATTCAAGGCGGCGGAAACGTCCGGCGGCTATGCCAAGGAAATGTCCAAGGAATATCAGGCGAAACAGGCAGCCCTTGTTGCCGAGCACATCGCCAAGCAGGACATCGTCATCACCACGGCGCTCATCCCGGGCCGTCCTGCACCGCGCCTCGTCACCCGCGAAATGCTGAAGGCAATGAAGCCAGGTTCGGTCGCGGTCGATCTCGCCATCGAGCGGGGCGGCAATGTCGAGGGTGCTGAGGCGGGCAAGGTTGCCGACGTCGAAGGCGTCAAGGTCGTCGGCCATCTCAACGTGCCCGGCCGGATCGCCGCATCGGCTTCCGGTCTCTACGCCAAGAACCTCGTGACCTTCCTCGAGACCATGGTCTCCAAGGAAACCAAGGCGTTGGCACTCAACATGGAGGACGAGCTCGTCAAGGCGACGGCGCTTACCCATGGTGGCGCCATCGTCAACCCGAATTTCGAGCCGAAGAAGAAGGGGGATCTTTGATGGCCAACGAAGCATTGGAAAAAGCGCTCGATGCGCTCGACAAGGCGGTGGCTGCCGTCCAGCAGGCGGCTCTGAACCTGCCCGAAACGGCGGAAGCAGCCGGCGCGCTCGCGCACGGCGCCACCGGCGGCGCGATCGATCCGTTCGTCTTCCGTCTGGCGATCTTCGTCCTGTCGATCTTCGTCGGCTATTACGTCGTCTGGTCGGTGACACCGGCTCTGCACACGCCGTTGATGGCGGTCACCAACGCGATCTCCTCGGTCATCGTCGTCGGCGCACTGCTCGCCGTCGGCATCTCGGCCTCGGGGCTTGCGACCGGTTTCGGTTTCATCGCGCTCGTGCTCGCCTCGGTGAACATCTTTGGTGGCTTCCTGGTCACCCAGCGCATGCTCGCCATGTACAAGAAAAAAGACAAGTGAGGCCGGCCGATGAACGCTAATTTCGCAGCCTTCCTCTATCTCGTCTCCGGCGTGCTTTTCATCATGGCACTGCGCGGTCTGTCGCACCCGGCTACCAGCCGCAAGGGCAACACCTACGGCATGGTCGGCATGGGCATTGCCATCGTCACCACGCTGCTTCTGGCAAAGCCCACCTTCGGCGGTTTCCTGCTGATCGTGCTCGGCCTTGCGATTGGTGGCGGCGCTGGTGCTGTGATCGCGCGGCGCATTGCCATGACGTCGATGCCGCAGCTTGTTGCCGCCTTCCACTCGCTCGTGGGTCTCGCAGCAGTCATGGTCGCGGCCGCGGCGATGTACGCGCCCGAAAGCTTCGGCATCGGCACCGTCGGCGACATTCACGCCCAGGCGCTGGTCGAAATGTCGCTCGGCGTTGCCATCGGCGCGATCACCTTTACCGGTTCGATCATCGCCTTCCTCAAGCTCGACGGACGCATGTCCGGCAAGCCGATCCTGCTCACCGGCCGTCACTTCGTCAACGCCGGCCTGGCGATCGCGCTTGTCGTGCTGGTGATCATGCTGGTCTTCACCCAGAGCACGACGGTGTTCTGGCTGATCGTTCTCCTGTCGCTGGCGCTTGGTGTCCTGATCATCGTCCCGATCGGCGGCGCCGACATGCCGGTGGTCGTGTCGATGCTCAACTCCTATTCGGGTTGGGCAGCGGCCGGCATCGGCTTCACGCTCGGCAACCTGGCGCTGATCATCACCGGCGCGCTCGTCGGCTCATCCGGTGCGATCCTGTCCTACATCATGTGCAAGGGCATGAACCGCTCGTTCATCTCGGTCATTCTCGGCGGCTTCGGCGGCGAGACGGCGACAGCTGCCGTCGACGACGGCGTCCAGCGCACCGTCAAGCAGGGGGCCGCCGATGATGCGGCGTTCCTGATGGCCAATGCCTCCAAGGTGATCATCGTTCCGGGTTACGGCATGGCCGTTGCCCAGGCGCAGCATGCGCTGCGCGAACTCGGCGACCAGCTGAAGGCCGCAGGCGTCGATGTGAAATACGCGATCCATCCGGTCGCCGGCCGTATGCCGGGTCATATGAACGTGCTGCTCGCCGAAGCCAACGTTCCCTATGACGAAGTGTTCGAGCTTGAAGACATCAACTCGGAATTCGCCCAGGCGGATGTCGCCTATGTCATCGGCGCCAACGACGTCACCAACCCGGCCGCCCGCGACGACCCGTCGTCGCCGATCTATGGCATGCCGATCCTGGACGTCGACAAGGCCAAGACCTGCCTGTTCGTCAAGCGCTCGCTCGGATCCGGCTATGCCGGCATCGACAACACGCTGTTCTACAAGGATGGCACCATGATGCTGCTCGGCGACGCCAAGAAGGTGACGGAAGACATCGTCAAGGCGCTGCACGCCTGATCGGCCGTCACTGAACGTTGGAATAGAAAACGCCCGCCATATGGCGGGCGTTTTCGTCTGTTGCGTCGAACCGCCGGCAAAGCAGGCATGCAGGTCCCAAATTCCACAGAGCCTTTCGCGTCATATTGACGTGCGGCGCTATAGGGGAGGGATCGGCCTTACCGGCAGCTCGACGCCTGCCGGCGAGGATCATCTCGTCGACATTTCCTGTGCGCCTCCTGTGCGCCTTGTCAGCTCGCAGGCGCAAGCGTCAGCTCGTCGACGCCGATCGCGATGTTCAGCCCTTCCTGGACCTGCACGTTGACGGGTTGCAGCATGAAGGCCTTGTTGGTGCCGCCGCCGATGACCTTGGCGCCGCCGCCAACGGCAACGCTCGCATCGGCGCCTATACCGTAGTATTCGCCGGCAAGTGCGTATTCGCTCACCGGCGTGCCGGTCTTGGCCAGGACATCCCAGACCATGGTGCTCTTGCCCGTCTTGCCGATGTCGATGCCGATCTTGCGAATGGTGCCGGCATAACTTGCCGCCGGCGCGCCATTGGCCGGTTTGAAGGTGCAAAGCAGGTTCTTTGTCGAGGTAAGGATCATGCCTGTACCTCCGTCCGAACCGCAGACGAGGCGGCCAAGTGCGACATAATTCTGCGCTGCGGACGGCCCGGCGCAAAGGGCTGCCAGGGCCAGTGTCGCGATGAAGGTCTTCTTGATCATGGCTCAGTCTCCGTTTTTCATTCCCTGAGCAAACGGATGGTGGCCGGGAAGGTTCCGCCCGCCACCGCAGGCTCGATTGCCGCTGCGGATAAACGAAAACGCCCGCGAACGGGTCGCGGGCGTTGAAACGGAAGAGGGGTGCTTGCGTCTTACGTGGCTTTTACGCGGGCAAGGCCTGCACGCGCCGGCTCGTATTTCGGATCGAGCTGAAGGGCATGTGAGTAGGACTTTGCGGCCTTGGTCTTGTCGCCCTTGCGCTCGTAGACCAGCGCCTGGTTCGCCCAGGATTCGGCAATCTTGCCGTCGAGCGTGATGGCGGTGTTGAAGTCGGAGAACGCATTGTCGTCGTCGCCCTGGGCGACGTAGGAGATGCCGCGGCCGTTATAGGGCTCCGGCGAGCTCGGCGACAGCGAGATCGCCGTAGAGAAGTCTTCGATGGCCTGGCCGTGCTGGTTGCGCGCCTGATAGATCAGGCCGCGATTGTGGTAGGCGCGCGGGTCGGTGGTGTCGAGCTGGATCGCCTTGTTGAAATCGTTGAAGGCGGAATCGAGCTGGCCTGCCTGGCGATAGAGATTGCCGCGGCCGATATAGGCGACATCGTAGTTGGCGTTGAGTTGCAGCGCCATGTTGTAGTCGGCAAGGGCTGCCTGGGTGTTGCCCATGTTGCGGTGAACGAGCGCGCGGTTGGCATAGGCCTGGTAGAAGCGCGCGTTGAGCTGGATCGCCTGGTCGAAATCGGCAAGGGCGCGGCGGTATTCGCCGGCGCGGCCGTAGGCGGAGCCACGGACGTTATAACCCTCGGGGTCGCTCGGGTTGGAGGCGATCACGCTCGACAGCGATGCGATGTTTCCTTGCGAGCCCTGTTCACGCTCGACCTTGGCCATCGATTCCGGTCCGTCGGTCGTGCATCCCGAAAGAAGCAGAGCTGATCCGAGCAGGAACATGGCGGCAAGCTTCGGCTTGCGCTGGTGGCGGCGGCGCGCCTCTTGGGTGGTAAAACCGGCGACGTCCGCAGTCATGGCAGCAAGTGTCAAAGGTCGATCCCTCAATGCGACTAGGTCCGAAAGCCATCGGCTTCCCGTTCAAGGAGGCCGGCGAATCTCGCGGGGCCCCACAGCCGAGGCTACGAGGGCCTGCGGCAAACCGTCCGGCGCTAAACACCGCGACCGGTCACCGTTGCCGGTTGCGATTGTCACGCTAGCCCGACGACGGAAAAGATGTCCATACAAAAAGAAAGGCGGCGGCGATATTTCGCCCCCGCCACGACTTAGATCGATAAGTGTCGAAAAATCGACAAATTAACGGGCCACGACGCCTTCGCGCTGTGCACGCTTGCGCGCCAGCTTGCGGACGCGGCGAACGGCTTCAGCCTTTTCGCGGGCGCGCTTCTGGGACGGCTTTTCGTAGAAATCACGCATCTTCATTTCGCGGAAAATGCCTTCGCGCTGCATCTTCTTCTTGAGAGCGCGGAGCGCCTGGTCAACATTGTTATCGCGGACAAGTACCTGCACGTGAAATCCCGTTCCTTTGGTTGTTTCGAGTTGTTGCCTCACGTCAGGTGTCGGAGGCAAAAAAAGCTACGTTCGCTGAGCCGAAAGCTCGACGATTGAAGGTGCGGATACCAGATCATCAGTGGAAAGTCCAGCGAGGACATGAGCCTGTGCCGAAAAATCCGCAATGGTGGGCCGCTATGTGTATCATCGAGCGGCAATCGACGGATTGCGGCGATGTCGCAACTCCGCGCAAGTCCGCCCGTTTGCGTCGCAAAAGAAACGTTGCGCAGGCGTCGGATTTGCGATTTCTAACGCCAACGAGAATGATCACCGGGGTTCATGGAGTAACAGGCGGATGCGCAAATATTCTGTTTTTGCCGTGGCGCGCGAGGCTTTGCGCGGCCACAAGGGATGGGGTCCGCAATGGGCTTCGCCCGAGCCCCGCAAGGACTATGATGTGATCATCATTGGCGGCGGCGGCCATGGGCTGGGCGCTGCATACTATCTTGCCAAGGAACACGGCATCACCAATGTCGCGGTGCTCGAAAAGGGTTGGATCGGTGGCGGCAACACCGGCCGCAACACCACGATCATCCGGTCCAACTATCTCTATGAAGAGAGCATGGACATCTACGAGCATTCGCTGAAGCTCTGGGAAAACCTGTCGCAGGACCTCAACTACAACGTCATGTATTCGCCGCGCGGCGTCATGATGCTTTCGCACAACATCCACGACCAGCAGTCGTTCAAGCGCCATATCAATGCCAACCGTCTCTACGGCATCGACAATGAGTGGCTGACGCCGGAACAGGCCAAGGCCTACTGCCCGCCGCTCGATATCGCCAAGAACGCCCGCTATCCGATCAACGGTGCGGCGCTGCAGCGGCGCGGCGGCACGGCGCGACACGATGCGGTTGCCTGGGGTTACGCCCGCGGCGCGTCCGACCGCGGCGTGCACATCATCCAGAATTGCGAAGTGACCGGCATCCGCCGCGACGAGACCGGCAAAGTGACCGGCGTCGATACCAATCGCGGCTTCATCGGCGCCAAGAAGATCGGCGTTTCTGCCGCAGGGCACTCGTCGGTGCTGATGGAAATGGCCGACGTGCGCGTGCCGCTGCAGAGCCAGCCGCTGCAGGCGCTGGTTTCCGAACCTCTGAAGCCGATGTTTCCCTGTGTCGTCATGTCGAACTCGGTGCATGCCTATATCTCGCAGTCCGACAAGGGCGAACTCGTCATCGGCGCCGGCACCGACCAGTACAATTCCTACTCCCAGACGGGCGGCCTGCAGATCATCACCCACACGCTGGATGCGATCTGCGAGCTCTTCCCGATGTTCCGGCGTGTCAAGATGATGCGGCAGTGGGGCGGTATCGTCGACGTGACGCAGGACCGCTCGCCGATCCAGGGCATCACGCCGGTTCCAGGGCTGTTCCTCAATGCCGGCTGGGGTACGGGCGGCTTCAAGGCGACGCCGGGCTCGGCCAACCTGTTTGCGCACCTCATTGCGAGGGGCGAACCGCATCGGCTGGCCGCCGGGCTAACGCTCGACCGCTTCCGCACCGGCCGACTGATCGACGAGGCGGCCGCTGCCGCCGTTGCGCACTGATTGCCAAGGATTTCGAGATGCTTCTGATCTATTGCCCCTATTGCGAGGAAGAGCGCTCCGAGCTCGAGTTCCGCAATGCCGGTGACGCCCATATCGTCCGTCCGACCAACATTGCCGAGATCAGCGACGAGGAGTTCGAGGCGTTCTTCTTCCTCCGTCAGAACCCCAAGGGCCTGATCTTCGAACGCTGGCGCCATATCCACGGCTGCGGCCGGTTCTTCAATGCCGCCCGCGACACGGTGAGCGACCGGTTCTATACCACCTACAAGGCGGGCGAACCCAAGCCCGATGTGGCCACCATTCTCAAGGGCGAACAGGACAAGGGAGCGGCACGATGAGCGGCGCCAATCGTATTGCAGGTTCCGGCCGTCTGACGCCAGCGCGCACCGCCCGCTTCACCTTCGACGGACGCACGCTGACGGCACTTGAAGGCGACACCGTCGCTTCCGCTTTGCTTGCCAACGGCATTCATCTCGTCGGCCGCTCGTTCAAGTATCATCGTCCGCGCGGCATTCTTTCCGCCGGCGCCGAAGAGCCGAATGCGTTGCTCGACATCTCGCGCGATGCGGCCCGCCGCCAGCCGAACGTGCGCGCAACCGTGCAGGAAGTCTTCGACGGCATGAAGGTGGAATCGCAGAACCGTTGGCCGTCGCTCGCCTTCGACGTCGGCGGGTTCAACGACCTCCTGTCGCCGTTCTTTGCCGCCGGTTTCTACTACAAGACCTTCATGTGGCCGAAGGCTGCGTGGCACAAGATCTACGAACCCTTCATCCGCCGAGCAGCCGGTCTCGGCGTCGCGCCGACGGAAGCGGATCCCGATCACTATGCCAGCCGCTATGCCCATTGCGACGTGCTGGTGATCGGCGCTGGCGTCGCCGGTCTTTCGGCAGCGCTTGCCGCCGCCAAGGCTGGCGCCAAGGTGATCCTTTGCGACGAACAGCCGGAAGTCGGCGGCGCGCTGCGCTATGAAAGCGGCACGACGATCGACGGGAAGGACGGCTGGGACTGGGCGCAGTCGACGGTGAAGACGCTTGCCGCGATGGACAACGTCACTGTGCTTACCCGCACCACGGGCTTCGGCTATTACAACCACAACTTCGTCGGCCTCGTCGAAAGGGTGACGGACCACCTGCCGGCGCTCGACAAGGCCTTGCCGCGCGAGCGGCTATGGCAGGTGCGCGCCAAGAAGGTGATCCTCGCCAACGGCTCGATCGAGCGCCACATGGTGTTTGCTAACAACGACCGTCCGGGCATCATGCTCGCTTCGGCCGGCCGCACCTATCTCAACCATTACGGCGTTGCTGTCGGTTCCAAGGTCGGCGTCTACACGGCACAT
The DNA here is from genome assembly GCF_059419585.1 of Ensifer sp. GW821-FHT05G01. Classification (NCBI taxonomy): domain Bacteria; kingdom Pseudomonadati; phylum Pseudomonadota; class Alphaproteobacteria; order Hyphomicrobiales; family Rhizobiaceae; genus Ensifer; species Ensifer sp. GW821-FHT05G01. Next base: position 46,622 of record NZ_JBWKSC010000012.1, read on the forward strand.
GATTCCGCCTATGAGGCGGCGTTCGACCTCAAGCGCGCCGGCGTTGCCGTTCCCGCCATCGTCGACTGCCGTGAAAACCCGGGCGAAGCGGTGCTGGCGGAAGCCCGCCGCCTCGGCATCGAGGTGCTGACCGGACACTCCGTCGTCAATTCCGGTGGCAAGCTGCGCGTATCGTCGATCAGCGTTGCCCGCAACGGCGGCGGATCGGCGCGCAAGATTGCCGTCGACGCGCTGCTCGTCTCGTCCGGCTGGACACCGTCGGTGCACCTGTTCTCGCAGTCACGCGGCAAGGTGAAATTCGACGCGGCCACGCAGCGCTTCCTGCCGGGGACCTATCTGCAGGATTGCCTGTCGATCGGGGCCTGCAACGGCACCGATGATCTGCAGGCAACGATCGACGAGGCGCTGGCCGCCGGCGAACTGACCGCGCGCGCGGCTGGTGCCGAAGGTGGCGCTCAGGTAACGCTGCACGGCGACAATGCCTTCAGCTGGACCGGCGGCATGATCGGCGCTGCCGAAGGGGCCGGGCCCGACACCAGCGTCAAGGCCTTTATCGACTTCCAGCACGATGTCTGCGCCAAGGACATCCGGCTTGCGGTGCGCGAAGGCATGCATTCGATCGAGCATATCAAGCGCTTCACCACCAACGGCATGGCGTCGGACCAGGGCAAGCTGTCCAACATGCATGGCCTTGCCATTGCCGCAGAAGCGCTCGGCAAGGATATTCCGCAGGTGGGCCTGACGACCTTCCGCCAGCCGTACACGCCGGTCACCTTCGGCGCGATCGTCAACCATTCGCGCGGCAGCCTGTTCGATCCTGCCCGCAAGACACCGGTTCATGCCTGGGAAGAGGCGCATGGCGCCGCGTTCGAGGATGTCGGCAACTGGAAACGTGCCTGGTTCTACCCGAGGGCAGGCGAGGGCATGCATGAGGCGGTCGCGCGCGAGTGCAAGACCGTGCGCGAGGTTGCCGGCCTGTTCGACGCCTCGACGCTCGGCAAGATCGAGGTTGTCGGCCCGGATGCGGCTCAGTTCCTCAACCTGATGTACACCAATGCCTGGGACACGCTGAAGCCTGGCCGCTGCCGTTACGGCATCATGCTGCGCGACGACGGCTTCGTCTATGACGACGGCGTGGTCGGCAGGCTTGCCGAGGATCGCTTCCACGTGACGACGACCACCGGCGGCGCGCCGCGGGTGATGAACCACATGGAAGACTACCTGCAGACCGAGTTCCCGCACCTGAAGGTCTGGCTGACCTCGACGACGGAACAATGGGCCGTCATCGCCGTGCAGGGGCCGAAGGCACGCGAGATCATCGCTCCGCTGGTCGAGGGTATCGATCTTTCCAACGAGGCCTTCCCGCATATGAGCGTGGCCGAAGGCAAGATCTGCGGCGTGCCGACCCGGCTGTTCCGCATGTCGTTTACCGGCGAGCTCGGCTTCGAAGTCAACGTGCCGGCCGATTATGGTCAGGCGGTCTGGGAAGCGATCTGGGAGCGGGCCGAGCCGATGGGCGCCTGCGCCTACGGCACCGAGACCATGCACGTGTTGCGCGCGGAGAAGGGCTACATCATCGTCGGCCAGGACACCGACGGAACGCTGACGCCGGATGATGCCGCCCTGTCCTGGGCGGTCTCGAAGAAGAAGGCCGATTTCGTCGGCATTCGCGGCCTCAAGCGGCCGGATCTGGTCAAGGACGGTCGCAAGCAGCTCGTCGGGCTCCTGACAAAGGATCCGAACGTGGTGCTGGAGGAGGGCGCGCAGATCGTCGCCGATCCGAACCAGCCGAAGCCGATGACGATGCTGGGCCACGTGACGTCGTCCTACTGGTCGGAAAATTGCGGTCGCTCGATCGCGCTTGCCGTCGTTGCCGGCGGTCGCGCGCGCCTCGGCCAGACGCTCTACGTGCCGATGGCCGACAGGACGATTGCCGTCGAGGTGAGCGACATGGTGTTCTTTGACAAGGAAGGGGGTCGCCTCCATGGCTGATCTGGCAACTGCAACCCGCAAGAGCGCTCTTACTGCCCGCGGCGGTTTTTCCGAGGTGGTCCTGACGCCGGCACCCGCCGCTTCGCGCCTGTCGCTAAGGGCTGGCGCCGATGCGCTGCCCGGCCTCTCGGCCGCCCTCGGCGTCACCCTGCCGACGCGAGCGAAGACCTCGGCTTCGAAAGGCAAGCGCCATGCGCTCTGGCTCGGACCGGACGAATGGCTTGTCATCGACGAGGGCGAAGCCGACCTGATGGCTGCGGCCGCCAAGAGCGGCGCGCTGCATTCGGCCGTCGACGTCTCCCATCGCAACGTCGCAGTCGTCGTCAGCGGTCCGGGTGCGGAAGTGGCCATCAACAGCGGCTGCCCGCAGGACCTGTCGCTGGCGATCTTCCCGGTCGGTGCCTGCTCGCGCACCATTTTCGGCAAGGTCGAAATCGTGCTGCTGCGCATCGCCGAGGATACCTTCCGCGTCGAATGCTGGCGGTCTTTTTCGCCTTACGTCTTCGGCATGCTGTCCGAAGGGGCTGCGGACGCCGGCCATTAGCTTCGACGACTTCCTGCCTGCCTGTCGATCCGCAACGATGATCGCCAGGCCTGCAATGTGACCTTGCCGCCGGAAACCTCCGGCGGCTAAGCTGCCCCCGTTTGCAAGCGGGAGGATGGTTTGAAAACACGTGCAGCGGTGCTCCGGCACACGCCGGTCGAACGGCCCTATTCCACGACACGGCCACTTTCCATCGAGACCGTCGATCTTGATCCGCCAGGCCCGGATGAACTGCTGGTGCGCATTGGCGCTGCCGGTCTCTGCCATTCCGATCTTTCCGTCATCAACGGCGACAGGCCGCGGTCCTTGCCGATGACGCTCGGCCATGAGGCGGCAGGTACAGTTGAAGCCGTCGGCAGCGCGGTCAGCGACCTCAAGCCCGGTGATCGGGTGGTGATGAGCTTCATGCCGAGTTGCGGCCATTGCCTGCCCTGCGCGGAAGGTCGCCCGGCGCTGTGCATTCCCGGGGCCGAGGCCAACGGCAAGGGGACGCTGCTTTCGGGAGAACGCCGGATCCGTTGCGACACCGTTCCGGTTCACCACCATCTCGGTGTTTCCGGCTTTGCCGATTATGCGGTGGTGTCACGCCGTTCGGCCGTCAAGATCGAGGCGGATCTGCCGCTCGTGGAAGCAGCACTTTTCGGCTGCGCCGTGCTGACGGGCGTCGGCGCAATCGTCAACACCTGCCGCGTCCAGGCTGGCCAGTCGGTTGCCGTCGTCGGCCTCGGTGGCGTCGGGCTTGCCGCAGTGCTCGGAGCGGTGGCGTCAGGCGCGGAGCGGGTGGTGGCGATCGATCTTAGCGAGGACAAGCTGGCGCTGGCACGGTCGCTTGGCGCGACCGACACCTTCGTCGCCACCGATCCTGACGTGGCCGATGCGATCCGCGAGGTGACATCAGGCGGCGTCGATCATGCGCTGGAGGCGGCCGGTTCCGTCAAGGCATTCGAGCTTGCCTATCGCATCACCCGCCGTGGCGGAGCGACGGCGTCGGCGGGCCTTGCGCATCCCTCGAGCCAGATCGCCATTCCGGCCGTCAGCCTGGTTGCCGAAGAACGCACGCTTCGTGGCAGCTACATGGGAAGCTGCGTGCCGAGCCGCGATATTCCCCGTTTCATCGGGCTTTATCGGCGGGGCAAGCTACCGGTCGACAGGTTGCTGTCGAGCACCGGTCCGCTCGAGGAGATCAACGAAGCCTTCGACCTGCTGGATCAAGGCAAGGTCATCCGCCACGTGATCACGTTCTGATCGGGTTCTCGCAGCTTCGTCTCTTCAATCGGAACAGGGGTGGCAGAGCCAGGTTGCTTTCTAATCGGCGTCGAACCGAAGATACCAGTAGAGCGCAACTTCGCGCGTGCCGGGGTTGAGTGCCGTATAGAGATAGCGATCGTAACCGGCCAATTCGAAACCGTACCGCGCGTAGAAACGGCAGGCCGTAACATTATTGGACTGGGTTTCGAGGCGAAGTCCCGCCAGGCTGTGCTCTCTTGCCCAATTGACGGCCTTATCCATCATCGCCACGGCGACGCCCGAACGGCGCGCCGAGGCATCGACTGCGATATCGTCGATCTCGGCGTAGCCGTTCCAGCCTATGGACAATGCGATGTAGCCGAGCATTCGGCCTTCGGCGCGAGCGACGAAGAGTGCGGCATCACTTTCTGCCGCCGCCTCCAGGAGTTCGACCGGGTCGGCATCATAGGTCTTGCGATAGGCGTCCACCGGCATCGTGCCGCTGAGACCCGGTCCATCGAAGGGGGGGACGGCTTCCGCTGTCACCTCGAAGGAGAAGTCGCACGCTTCAAAGTCGGAGACAAAGCGCCCGTCGGCTGGTTCGATGATCATGCGTGCGGCCATCCTGTCCACTCGACCCAGCGCCCGTGGAAGTCGGCGCGGCCGATGAGATACTTTTCGCCGCTTGGCCAGACCTGCAGACTGAGGGCAGCGCCGGGCGTCTGCCCGTCGGCTTCCATCTGCAGCCGTGCAAGCGGCGCGTCCTTTGTTGCGTTCCTGCCAGCTTCGGCAATCAGAGCTTCGCCTTCGTCCTGCGACGCCCTTGGAAAATACTGCCACGCAATCGTGTGATAGACGACATGGACGGCGCCGGGAAAATTCCGTGCCAGCCGCTGTCTCAGCCAGTCGATCGCATCGGCGCGCACGACGCGCTCAGGACGAGCTGCCGCCGTCTCGAAGGCAAAGCTGGTGCGGTCGAGACGATCCTGCTGGTCTGCCCAGATGTAGGAGAGCAGGCGCAGGCGATCCTGTTTCGAGGTGGGGTCGAGCGGATTGAGATCGCAGCCGGCGCGATCTGTCACAGCGATCGCTGTTGTCGGTGGATTCGGGCCGGTCCAGCGTGGTTCGATGACGACGCGTGCTGCAGGATCGCCCCAGGCGGTATCGCCCAGCCGATAGCGATAGCGGTCCCAGTGCAGGTTGAGGCCGGCGCTGGCGCCGAGTTCCGACAGCACCAGCGGCTTGCCGAACATATGGGCAAGCGTCAGGAAGCCGGCAAGCAGTGCGCCCGAGCGGCGAACTTCGTTGGTCTGTGGCGCCGACTGCAGCCGATCCAGAATGAAGGCCTCATCCCGCTGAATGGCGTGCTCCACTGCTGACCACAGTGTCTCGTCGTCTGCCGGGATCGGCGGATAACTCGCCTGCAACCGATCGTCCCTGCCGGCGCGCACGAGTGCGTGCAGGGCGCCGCAAAGCCGCAACGCAACGGAATCGCCCGCGGATGTCGGGTCGCCTTCCCAGCCGAGCACACGGGCACCGACCAGAGTGTCAGATTTGAGCCGATCGGCGATCAGGCGGCAGAGCCGCGCCGTGAACGGGGAGCCGAGCCCGTCGCAGGACTTCGCCTGGTCGCGAAATGCGTTGCGCACGGCCTGCTCGGTTGCCTTCGCCTCAGGCATCGGCGGGGCGGTCCTTGGGGTCGAACTGGATGATCGTTTGCCAGGTGGCGGTCAATGCCGGCTTGCGCTCGCCCTCGACCTCGACGCTGACATCATAGGTGATCATCAGCATGCTGCCGCCACGGAAGCGGGCGTCGGCCATGGTGAAGTGTCCGCGCACGCGGGCACCGCTTTTGACCGGAGCGATGAAGCGCACCTTCTCGAAGCCGTAGTTGATACCCATCGTCTGTTCGCGGATCTTGGGCAGGCAGCTGTAGTTCATCGCCGACAGCAGCGACAGCGACAGGAAGCCATGCGCGATGGTGCCGCCGAACGGTGTTTCGGCGGCGGCGCGCACCGGATCGACATGGATGTACTGATAGTCGCCGGTAGCTTCAGCGAACTTGTCGATCGTTTCCTGCGTGACCGTGATCCAGTCGGAGACACCGACCTCGGTGCCGACCAGCGGTCTGATTTCGGCAAGTGAAATATCCTTCAGCATGTGGCTGTCCTGAAAGTGGCCCCCCGGACGATTCTATAGGACGGTCGGGCGAGTTCTAGCAAGTGGTCGGAATAGTTCAGAAATTTTCGACGAAGAAGGAAACGGAGCGAGGGGGGACGAAAGTGAGCGGGGGCTCGTGGGAAAGCGCATCCTGCCACTGTCCGTCGAGGCTTTCGGGCAGATGGATCGGGTGCGGCGCGTGGCTGCGATTGACGACGACGGCGAGCCGCGTCGACCGCTTCTTCCTGCCGTCCCGGGTGGCCAGCACCATCATCAGGTTGTCCGTTGCCGGGTGCTCCCAATCCGTCACCGCCATCGGGTGGCCGTCGAGGCGCAGCCATTCGACATCGCCTTTGCCGGTGAAGAACGCCGTCTCGCCGAGGACGGCGAAGCGCCTCCTCAGCGCTGAAAGCGCTGCCGTATGGGCGACCAGCGTCTCGTCCATGGCGTCCCAGTTGATCCAGGTTATGTCATTGTCCTGGCAATAGGCATTGTTGTTGCCACGCTGGCTGCGCCCGCCTTCGTCGCCGGCGGTCAGCATGATTGTACCGCGGGAGGCAAACAGCGTGCCGAGCAGGGCCATGACATCGTGCCGGCGCGCCGTCAGAATCTCGGGATCGGTCGTCGCACCCTCGGCGCCATTGTTCCAGGAATGGTTCTCGTTGTGGCCGTCGCGGTTCTCTTCGCCGTTTGCTTCATTGTGCTTGCCGGCGAAGGCAACGATGTCGGCAAGGGTGAAGCCGTCATGAGCGGCGATGAAGTTGACCGTCCGGGTGCCGGCGTCGCCCCAGCGGGAGAACGTGTCGGACGAGCCCGCAAGGGCTGTCGCAAGCGCGCCGATCACATGCCGGTCGCCGCGCCAGTAGAGCCTGATATCGTCACGCGCCCGGTCGTTCCATTCGAGGAACGGAGCGGGGAAATTGCCGAGCTGGTAGCCGCCGGGGCCGACATCCCAGGGCTCGGCGATCAGCACGCGATCGGCAAGCACTGGGTCGGCATGAATGGCTTCGAACAGTGGGGCATCGCGGTGAAAACCTGCCATGTCGCGGCCGAGGATCGAGGCGAGATCGAAGCGGAAGCCGTCGACGCCGGCGGCGAGCACGAAGTGGCGCAGGCTGTCGAGGGTCAGCGTCTGGACGACAGGGTGGTCGCAGGCGATCGTGTTGCCGCAGCCGGTGTCGTTGATCAGGTCGCCGGGCCTGTCGGTGACGTGGCGATAGTAAGCGAGGTTGTCGAGCCCGCGCATCGACAGGGTGGTGCCGAGCCGATCGCTTTCGCCGGAATGGTTGAAGACCAGATCGAGGATGACGCCGATGCCGGCCTTGCGCAGCGCTTCGACGGTCTGGCGCAGTTCCTTCACGCCACCTGGCACCAGTCGCGGATCGAGCGCCATCGGTACGATCGGATTGTAGCCCCAGCCATTGCTGAGCCCGAGCGGTGGCAGGTGGCGCTCGTCGATCCAGGCGACGATCGGCATCAGTTCGACGGCGGAAACACCGAGCCGCTTCAGATGCTCGATGATCACGGGCTCGGCGAGTGCCGCGACCGTGCCGCGCTTGGCCTCGGGGATATCCTGACGCAACGCGGTGAAAGGCTTGACAGCGATCTCGTAGATCAGTCCGCCCGCTTTAAAGATTGGCGGCTTCGGCTTGGCGGTCTTGATGTCGGTGACGATTGCCTTTGGCACGAGATCGGCTGTGTCCTCGCCGAAGATGGTGAGCCTCGGATCGTGCCGGAACGGCCGGTCGAGTTCGATGGCGTAGGGGTCGACCAAAAACTTTGACGGATCGAACCAGAGGCCGTGGTCGGGCGAGTAGACGCCATCGGCGCGATAGCCGTAGCGCGTCCCCTTCGGCGCATCGGCGACCACAAGGCTGTGCACGTCGCCGTCGCGCACCATCGGCAGTTGGCACAAGGCCTCTTCGCCCGCCTTGTCGAACAGGCAGAGGTCGATGCGCGCGGCGTTGCGGGACCACACGGCAAAGCGCGTGCCATCAGGGGTAAGCGTGGCGCCGAGGGGTGGCAGTGCGGCTTTCGGCATCGATCAGGGCCCCCTCGGCTTTTTCCTGCAGCGCCGCGCGCCAGAAATGACGCGCGAAGGACGCTGCAACACGTGAAGTCTGCCGCATCACCTTCGCCCAAATCCGTTTCCGATTTCAGCAAACATGCCGCGGCAATGTCAGATCTTCGAACGCCCCTGTTGGGGCGCCCCCTCAGGTGATGACGCTCGGCTCGGTGCGGCCGGTGCGGGTCTTGATGCCGGCGATCTCGTCGGCAACGAGGATGAGGTCGGCGAGTGCTTCCTGGGTGTCGATGTCGTGACGAGCCGGATCCGGTTCGAAACGTTCGATATAGACGCGCAGCGTCGCGCCCGAGGTTCCGGTTCCCGACAGGCGGAAGACGACGCGGGAGCCGCCTTCGAACAGGATGCGGATGCCCTGGTTCTTGCTGACAGAGTGGTCGACCGGGTCGTTGTAGGCAAAGTCGTCTGCTGTTGCGACCTTGAGCGCGCCGAAGGATTTTCCGGGCAGGGTCGAAAGCTGGTCGCGAAGCGCTGCCACCAGGCCGTTGGCGGCATCGCTGTCCACTTCCTCGTAGTCGTGGCGCGAATAGTAGTTGCGGCCGTAGGTCGCCCAATGCTTGCGGGCGATCTCCAGCGCGCTTTCCTTGCGCACGGCAAGGATGTTCAGCCAGAGCAGAACCGCCCACAGGCCGTCCTTCTCGCGCACGTGGTTGGAGCCGGTGCCCGCACTTTCCTCGCCACAGATCGTCGCCATGCCTTCGTCAAGAAGGTTGCCGAAGAACTTCCAGCCGGTCGGCGTCTCGTAAAGACCGATGCCGAGTTTTTCGGCGACACGGTCGGCAGCCCCACTTGTCGGCATCGAGCGGGCGATGCCCGCGAGACCCTTGGCGTAGCCCGGCGCCAGATGCGCATTCGCTGCCAGCATCGCCAGGCTGTCGGAAGGCGTGATGAAGATACCGCGGCCGATGACGAGGTTGCGGTCGCCGTCGCCGTCGGAGGCTGCACCGAAATCGGGCGCATCGGGCGCCATCATCGTCTCGTAGAGCGCGCGGGCGTGCACGAGGTTCGGGTCCGGGTGATGGCCACCGAAGTCCGGCAGCGGAATGAAGTTCATCACCGAGCCCTTCGGTGCGCCCAGACGTTTTTCGATGATCTCCTTGGCGTAGGGGCCGGTGACGGCGCTCATAGCGTCGAAGACGACGCGGAAGCCGCCCGAGATCAGCTTGCGGATGGCGTCGAAGTCGAACAGGCTTTCCATCAGCGTGGCGTAGTCGGACACCGGATCGATGACGGTGACCGTCATGCCGTCGATCTCCTGCGTGCCTTCCGCATCGAGGTTGACGTCGGCGACATCGGAAATCTTGTAGGTGTCGATCACCTGGCTGCGGGCATAGATCGCGTCGGTGACCTTCTCCGGCGCCGGGCCGCCATTGCCGATATTGTACTTGATGCCGAAGTCTTCGGTCGGGCCGCCGGGATTGTGGCTGGCAGACAGCACGATGCCGCCGAAGGCTTCGTATTTGCGGATGACGTTGGAGGCCGCGGGCGTCGACAGGATGCCGCCGCGGCCGACGAGCACACGGCCGAAGCCGTTGGCAGCGGCCATCTTGATGGCGATCTGGATGACTTCGCGGTTGTAGAAGCGGCCGTCGCCGCCGATCACCAGGGTCTGGCCGGCAAAGCCTTCGAGCGCGTCGAAGATCGACTGGATGAAGTTCTCGGCATAGTTCTTCTGTTGGAACACCGGAACCTTCTTGCGCAGGCCCGACGTGCCGGGCTTCTGGTCGCCATAGGGTGTGGTGGTGACTGTTCTTATCATTCTGGCTTAGCCTTTCCCGAGAAGACCGGAATATAGAGAGACGTAACGCTCGGCACTTCTGGCCCAGGATACGTCCGATTTCATGCCCTGGGTCTGCAGACGCGCCCAGACTTTCGGTTCGTTGTATGCACGGAAGACGCGCCGGATCGCAAGACGCAACCCGTCGGCGTTGACCGGCGTGAACTGGAAACCGGTCGCGACCTTGGCCGACAATCCCGCTTCGTTCGCGTCGATGATGGTGTCGGCAAGACCGCCGGTGCGCGCGACGACAGGCACGCAACCGTAGCGCAGGCCGTAAAGCTGGGTGAGCCCGCAGGGCTCGAAGCGCGACGGGATGAGGATTGCGTCCGATCCCGCCTGCATCAGGTGGGAGAGCGGTTCGTTATAGCCGGTGACCATGCCGACATGGCCGCGGTGACGCGAGGCGGCAGCAAGAAGCGCGCCTTCGAGCGCAGTGTCGCCGGAGCCGAGAACGATGAGCTTGCCGCCCATCGCCACGATCTCGTCGGTAACCTCGGCAAGCAGATCCATGCCCTTCTGCCAGGTGAGCCGGCTGATGACGCAGAAGATCGGGCCGTTGCCCTGTTCCAGCCCGAAGCGTTCCTCGATTGCCCGCCGGTTGGCGCCACGCTGCTTCAAGGTCGTCGCGCTGAAATGCTGGGCGATCAGCGGGTCGCTTGCCGGGTTCCATACATCGGCGTCGATACCGTTGACGATGCCGGAAAGGTCGGAAAGCCTGCTCTTCAGCAAACCCTCGAGACCCATGCCGAATTCCGGTGTCAGGATTTCCTGCGCATAGGACGGGCTGACGGTGGTGATCGCATTTGCGGTCTGCAGACCACCCTTGAGGAAGCCGACATCGCCGTAATATTCGACGAACTGCATCGAGAAGGCTTCGGGCGGAAGCGCCAGCTCGGCAAAGACTTCCGGCCCGAACTGCCCCTGGAAGGCGATGTTGTGGATGGTCATGACCGTCGGTGTGGAGGCTGCGCGGCCAAAGCGCATATAGACCGGCGTCAGCGCCGTCTGCCAGTCGTGCACATGGACGATATCGGGCTTCCAACCGGCCACGACATCGCCGGCGGCGATTTCGGCCGCGGCCAATGAAAGGGCGGCGAAGCGGCGGAAGTTGTCGACATAGTCGCGGCCGGTGGCGTCGACATAGGGCCCGCCGTCGCGTTCGTAGAGTGTGGGCAGATCGAGGACCAGCAAATCGAGCCCGTCGAGATCGGCGGCGAGAACCGAGGCCGGGCTGCCGAACAGGTTGGCAAAGCTGCCCACCTTCTTTTTCTTCTTCAGCTTTTGCAGCACGGCGGGATAGCCGGGCACCAATGTGCGGGTGCGGATACCGTGCGGCGACAGCGCTGCCGGCAGGGCGCCGACGACGTCGGCGAGCCCCCCGGTCTTGACCAGCGGATACACTTCGGACGCAACGGAAAGGATGTTCATCAGAGGCGGACCTACATTCCCAGTTTGTCGATCATCGTTTGGGTGATCAGGCAAACGCCGTTTTCCGAACGGCGGAAGCGCTTCGCATCCAACTCCGGATCTTCACCGACAACGAGGCCCTCCGGAATGACCACGCGGCTATCGATCACCACGTTGCTGAGCAACGCGCGGCGACCGATCTTCACATCGGGCAGGATGACGGCATTTTCCAGTCGCGAATATGAATTTACGCGGACGCCGGTGAAAAGCAGGCTACGGTTAAGGGCAGCGCCCGAGATGATGCAGTCGCCCGACACCAACGAGGAGGTTGCCGAACCGCGACGGTTTTCATCGTCGTGCACGAATTTTGCAGGCGGCTTGATCTCGGCAAAGGTCCAGATCGGCCAGGTGCTGTCGTAGATGTCGAGCTCCGGCGTCACATGGGTCAGGTCGATGTTGGCCTGCCAATAGGCATCGATCGTGCCGACGTCGCGCCAATAGGCCTCGCGCTCGAAATCGGAACGGACGCAGGACTGGTTGAAGCGGTGGGCGACAGCCTTACCGTTGTCGACGATATAGGGGATGATGTCCTTGCCGAAGTCGCGGCTCGATTTCGGGTCGGCGGCGTCGCGCCGCAAAAGGTCCATCAGGAACTTGGTGTGGAAGACATAGATGCCCATCGAGGCAAGGGCCATCTCGGGATTTCCGGGGATGCCTGGCGGATCGGCCGGTTTCTCGACGAAGGCGATGATACGGTCCTTGTCGTCGACGTGCATGACGCCGAAGCCGGTTGCTTCCATGCGCGGCACTTCAAGGCAGCCGATGGTGACGTCGGCGCCGGAATCGACGTGCTGCTGCAGCATCAATTCGTAGTCCATCTTGTAGATGTGGTCGCCCGCGAGGATGACCATGTATTCGACGCCGTGGTCCTCGATGATGTCGATGTTCTGGTAGACCGCGTCGGCGGTGCCTTCGTACCATTGCGTCTCAGAGACGCGCTGGCTTGCCGGCAGGATGTCGAAGCTTTCGTTTCGCTCGGGGCGGAAGAAGTTCCAGCCGCGCTGCAGATGGCGGATCAGCGAGTGCGCCTTGTACTGGGTGGCGACGCCAATGCGGCGGATGCCGGAATTCAGCGCGTTCGAGAGAGCGAAGTCGATGATGCGGGCCTTGCCGCCGAAGTAGACGGCCGGCTTTGCCCGCCGGTCGGTCAATTCCTTCAGGCGGCTGCCGCGGCCGCCAGCGAGAACATAGGCCATGGCATCACGGGCCAAGGGTTGCGTACGCTTTTCCACCATTTGTCCTCCCCAAAATCATTGTTCCTCGGGATCGTCACGGCGACGTTTGCGACGCCTTGCGGCCCTCGAAATTTCTTCTTGCGCTCCCGCCGTTCGGTTCACTCCTTCGGCTGAAACACGCTATCGCTTTGTTTTTACGCATTTTCTGAAGGAAGGCCGCCAGGCACTTTTCCTGAAAATGCTCTAATCCTGTTCCAGCATCAGCGTTGCTAAGGGTGGCAAGGTGATGGTGGCTGTTATCGCTCCTGTCTTGTCCTTCTGTGCCTGAACGGCGCCGCCGTTGCCCTTGCCACTCCCCCCATAGATTTCCGCGTCGGTGTTCAGGATTTCCTTCCAGCGACCCGCGACCGGAAGCGGGATCGTGTAGTTTTCCCGATAGACGGGCGTGAAATTGGTAATGACGGCGACGAGCTTTTCGCCGGGCGCCTTGCGTAGCCAAGCAAAGACCGAATTGTCGCGATCGTCGGCGATCAGCCATTCGAAGCCGTCGCCTTCGCAATCGCGGGCATGCAGCGCCGGCTTCGAGCGATAGGTGCCGTTGAGGTCGCGCACCAGCCGTCGCATGCCTTCGTGCAGGTGATATTCGAGCAGGTTCCAGTCGAGCGCGCGCTCCTCCGACCATTCGCGCCACTGCGCAAATTCCTGGCCCATGAACAGCAGCTTCTTGCCGGGATAGCCCCACATGAAGGCGTAGTAGGCGCGCAGGTTGGCGAATTTCTGCCAGTCGTCGCCGGTCATCTTGGCGATCAGCGAGCCCTTGCCGTGCACGACCTCGTCGTGGGACAGCGGCAGCACGAAGTTTTCGCTGAAGGCATAAAGCAGGCCGAACGTCAGGTCGTTGTGGTGGTGGCGACGGTGGATCGGCTCGCGCGACATGTATTGCAACGTGTCATGCATGAAGCCCATGTTCCACTTGAAGCCGAAGCCCAAGCCCCCGGCATGGACCGGGTGCGATACCTTGGGCCAGGAGGTCGATTCCTCGGCAATCGTCAGAATGCCCTTGTGAGAGGCGTAGATCTCGGTGTTCATCGTCTGAACGAAGCGGACCGCCTCGAGGTTCTCGTTGCCGCCATACTCGTTCGGCACCCATTCGCCGTGTTTGCGCGAGTAATCGAGATAGAGCATCGAGGCGACAGCATCGACGCGCAGACCGTCTACGTGGAATTTTTCCGCCCAATAGAGCGCGTTGTTGACGAGGAACGACAGCACTTCCTGCCGACCGAAATTGTAGATCGCCGTGTTCCAGTCAGGATGAAAACCCTGGCGCGGATCTTCGTGTTCGTAGAGCGCGGTGCCGTCAAACCAGCGCAAGCCGTGCTCATCAGTCGGGAAATGCGCCGGCACCCAATCGAGGAGTACGCCGAGGCCGACCTTGTGGCAGCCATTGACGAACCGCGCGAACCCTTCCGGCTCGCCGAAGCGCGCCGTCGGCGCATAGAGGCCTGTTGTCTGGTAGCCCCAGGAGGGGTCGTACGGGAATTCGGAGATCGGCAGGAACTCGATATGGGTGAAACCCATGTCGACGCAGTAGGGGATCAGCCGGTCGGCGAGCTCGTCCCAGGACAACATGTCGCCGTTATCGCGGCGCTGCCACGAGCCGGCATGTACCTCATAGATCGAGATCGGCTGGCGGCGGGCGTCCGCCGATGCCCAATGGGCGCGATGCGCCTCGTCTTCCCAGACCTGAGCGATCTCGGGCGTCGTCACCGAGGCGGTGTTGGGCCGAAGCTCGGAGCGGCGCGCGAAGGGGTCCGCCTTCAAGGGCAGCAGCGTGCCCTCGCGGTCGAGGATTTCGTATTTATAGGCGAGACCGCCTTCGACGCCGGGGATGAAGATCTCCCAGATGCCGGTGTCGGTGCGAAGCCGCATCACATGGCGCCGCCCGTCCCAGTCGTTGAACTGGCCGACCACCGAGACGCGCTTGGCATTGGGGGCCCAGACCGCGAAATGGTAGCCTTGAGCGCCTTCATGCTCGATCGGATGGGCGCCCATCTTGTCGAACAGCCGGAGATGCGAGCCCTCGCGGATGTAGTAATCGTCCATCGGCCCGAGTACGGGTCCGAAAGAATAGGGATCAACGACGATCCACTCGCCGCCATCGTTGCGCGCGCGATAGCGCACCGGCTGGACCTTGCGCAGAGAGACCGGCCCTTCGAAGAAGCCCGCGTCGTCGCGCCGCTCGAGGGCTCCGAGTTCCTTGCCGGCCAGCGTTTCAGCAACGACACTGACTGCATCCGGGATGAAGCAGCGGGCGACGTAGTTTTTCCCCGCCGGATGAATGCCAAGAACGGCAAAGGGATCGTCGTATGTGCCCGTGAGAATGGCCGCAATGGCCGGCGTTGACAGCAGGGCTGAAGCTGCAGGTTCCGGGTCCTTGCCGGCCGAAGGGGTCATCCGGCTCTCCAAATTTCTCCGGCATATTGCCGGATGGTACGATCGGACGAGAACCAGCCCATGCGCGCGGTGTTGCGCACGGCTTGCGAATACCACGCCGAGGGCGTCGTCCACAGCTGGTCGATTTCACGCTGCGCCTTGGCATAGGCTTCGAAGTCAGCCGCGACCATGAACCAGTCGTGATTGTAGAGGCCGTCGACGAGGCTGGTGAAACGGTTGCGGTCGTCGGGTGAAAACACGCCCGAAGCGATCGCCTGCAAGGCCTGCGACAGCTCGCGCGAGCCCTCGATGATGGCGCGGGGATTGTGGCCCTCGGCACGGGCGTTGGTGACTTCCTCGGCGGTCAGACCGAAAATCTTGATGTTCTCTTCGCCGACCCAGTCGCGCATCTCGACATTGGCGCCGTCGAGCGTGCCGATCGTCAGTGCGCCGTTCAGCGCGAACTTCATGTTGCCGGTGCCAGATGCCTCCATGCCGGCGGTCGAAATCTGCTCGGACAGGTCGGCGGCCGGCACGATGATTTCGGCCAGCGAGACGTTGTAGTTCGGCACGAAGACGATCTTCAGGAGACCGCGGACGGCTGGATCGTTGTTGACGACACGGGCAACGTCGTTGGCCAGTTTGATGATCAGCTTGGCGTTGTGATAGCTCGGCGCCGCCTTGCCGGCAAACAGCTTGACGCGCGGCACCCAGTCGAGCTCGGGATGCGAGCGGATCTGGTCGTAGAGCGCCACCGCCTCGATGATGTTGAGGAGCTGGCGCTTGTACTCGTGGATGCGCTTGATCTGGATGTCGAACATTGCCGAAGGGTCGAGCTTGATGCCGAGGCGACCCTGGACGAGCTGAGCGAGCTTGACCTTGTTGGCGCGCTTGACGGCGGCGAAATGCTCCTGGAAATCCGGCTTGTCGGCGAAGGCATCGAGGGCCTGCAGCGCCTCGGTATTGTCCATGAATTCATCGCCGATCGCCTCGCGGATCAGGGTGAACAGGCCGGGATTGCACTGCATCAGCCAGCGGCGCGGGGTGATGCCGTTGGTCTTGTTGTTGATGCGGTCCGGGTAGAGCCGGTGCAGGTCGGCAAAAACCGTTTCCTTCATCAGTTCGGTGTGCAGCGCCGAGACGCCGTTGATCGAGTGCGAGCCGACAAAGGCAAGGTTGCCCATGCGCACGCGGCGATCGCCGCTTTCGTCGATCAAAGAAATGTTGCGGATTTCCTGGTCGGTGGCGCCCTTCTGCTTGCGCGCCTCGATCAGGATCTTGGCGTTGATCGCATAAACGATCTGCATGTGGCGCGGCAGCAGCCGCTCGAACAGCGGCACGGGCCAGCTCTCGAGCGCTTCGGGCAAAAGCGTGTGGTTGGTGTAGGAAATGGTCCGGCGGGTGATGTCCCAGGCCTGTTCGAAGTCCAGGCCGTGCAGGTCGGTCAGCAGCCGGACGAGTTCGGCGACCGAGACCGCCGGGTGCGTATCGTTGAGCTGGATCGCGACCGCATCGGGCAGGGACGTGAAATCGGGATATTGCTGCAGGTGGCGGCGCAGGATGTCCTGCAGAGACGCGGACGAGAAGAAATACTCCTGGCGCAGCCGAAGCTCCTGGCCGGCCGGCGTCGCGTCGGCGGGGTAGAGCACTCGGGTCAGGCTTTCGGCCTTGTTGCTTTCGCGCAGCGCGCCGATATGGTCGCCGGCGTTGAAGGCATCGAGCAGGATCGGATCGATCGGCTGTGCCGTCCAGAGCCGGAGCGTGTTGACGCGCTTGGCCCGCCAGCCGACCGCCGGGGTATCGAAGGCGGTGGCGATCACGCGCTCGGCCGGCTTCCAGACGAAGCGCTGGATTTCCTCGTCGACATTGGCGGTCTCGACGATGCCGCCGAAACCGATTTCATAGGAGCTTTCGCGCCGCTCGAACTCCCATGGGTTGCCGTGGGCAAGCCAGGTTTCGGGCAGTTCCACCTGCCAGCCATCGGCCATCTGCTGGCGGAACAGGCCGTGCATGTAGCGGATGCCGTAGCCGTAGGCCGGAACGTCGACGGTCGCCATCGATTCCATGAAGCAGGCAGCAAGACGGCCGAGACCACCATTGCCGAGCGCTGCGTCGGGTTCCAGCAATGCGATGACGTCGATATCGACCCCGAGCGAAGCGAGCGCATCACGCATCTCCTCCATCAGGCCGATATTGGTCATGGCGTCGCGCATCAGCCGGCCGATGAGGAACTCGAGCGAGAGGTAATAAACGCGCTTGGCACCGGTCGCGTAGGTCTGGCGGGTCGAATCCATCCATTTGTCGGTGATGCGGTCCCGCACCACGAGGATGGCCGCCGTCAGCCAGTCATGCGGCTTGGCGACCTTCGGATCCTTGCCGATGCGGTACTTCAAGCGTTCGAGTATTTCGACTGCAAGCTGATCGGGTTCGGAGGAACGAAGTGCGGGCTGCGGCAGTTCGTTGGCGGAAATCTTGTTCATCATCAGAACTGTCTTACCCTGTTGCGTTGGGAGGTCGCAGGCCGGAACCGACCGGGGATGGGCAATTTATGCATCGATCCGAAGCGCTTGCAACAGCTGTTTTTAAAAGGATTAGAATTGCCTGAATAGAAGGGATGCACGGTGATGCACTGACGCTTTGACGGTCGCGCGAACGAAAAATGCCGCCCGGCTGGACCGGGCGGCATAGGGATGCGCGCTTTTGTTTGTTTACTTTGTCAGGCGGGTCGCCATGGCCGAGGCCTTCTCGCCGATCGCCTTGAAGGCTGCGATCAGGTCGGCAGCTTCTTCCGCCTGGAAATAGTTGGCGGTGGTGGTCGCGCAGGACTTGAGCAGGTTCTTGCCGCGATCGGGTGCCATGAAGGCGACGGTATAGACCTGAACGTTGTTCTTGCGTGCCGTATCGCACCATTGCAGCGTCAGGGTATCGTCGCTGGTGTTGTTGTTGTCGCCGTCGGTCATGAAGACGATGTATTTCGTCGCAACCTGGCCGTTCTTGGCCTTGTGCGCGGTATTTTCAGTCGTCGCCATCACCTTGTTGTAGGCCGTCTTGAAGGCATTGCCCGATGCCGTGCCGCCGGTTGCAACCAGTGCGTTGACATAGGTCGCGGTCCCTGTTGTGCCCCAATCGAGATTGCCGGCCGTATCCTGCGCCGAGTTGTAGGAAACGGCCGCCGTGCGGACGTAAAGGTCCTTCGGGTCGGCGGTCTTCAGCTGCGCAAGCAAATCCTTCACGGCCGTCTTCAGTGCATCGACCTTGGTAATGTAGCAGGGGCTCGTGGCTGCCAGATTGGGATACTTGCCCCAGTTCGATTCCGTATAGTTCGGGCACGACGTCTTGGCCGGGTTTTTCGTGTTGGTCTTCCAGGCCATGGAGCCGGAACGGTCGAGGACGAGATACATCGACAGCGCGTTCTTGGTTTCGGTGGCGCTTTCCGCCGTGGCCCGGGTCTCGAGCAGTATCGAATCCTGCCCAAGGAGGCGTGTCATCGCGTTGAACTGAATCGTCTTCTTGTTGGCGACCGTCACCTTGAAGGCCTTGCCGGTCGCGCCGTTGGCGGTCTCAAGAATGTCGACCGTCGAAGAGTTGACCTCCAGCACTTCAGGCGGTGCCGATTTGGCCGATGCGAGAGAGCCGCTGCCGGACGCGCCATTGCCGCTGTCCGGAACGTCGACGACATTGCCGGCGGTTTGCGCCTTCAGGAAGTTTGTCGCAATTTCCTTGGCCTTGGCGATATCGGGCTTTTCCTTCGATACCAGGGCGGAGGCCGCCGCGAGTGCCGCCGCGTCGGCCGCATCCTGCATCTGGTTTTTGGTGGTTACCATCTTGGCCATGTCAATGGCGACGCCACCGGCGGCAAGGATCAATGGCATTACCAAGGCTGCCATTATGCCGAAATTGCCGCCACGGTCCTTCAGCATAGCCATGAAGGACCGGTTGATCGTGGATCGTTTTCCCATCTCTGCACACCCCAAGGAACACGTTGCAAGCTTGAGGGCAACATTAGCGGCGATGACTTACGATATCGTTCAGACGATAGATTCAATTTTAGCGGAATGCTGGAAATCCAGTGCTTACAGCAGGTTCCAGCGACACGTCGGTGTTTGAAATCGGGAATGCGATGTCTCGAAACGGGTCAGGTGACCGGAATGACGTCAACGGCCTGTTCGGTCTTCTGTCCGCCATAGCTTTTCAAGACGCCGATGACGGGTGCGACGTCGCCATAGTCGCGGCCATGGCCGACAACGATATGGTCGGTTCCGGCGGGAATATTGTTGGTTGGATCGAGTTCGAGCCAACCAGAGGTGGTGCCGCACCATATGCGAACCCAGGCATGCATGGCGTCGGCCCCTTCCAGGCGCTCCTTGCCGGCTGGTGGGATCGTTCTTAAGAATCCGCTAACATAGCCGGCGGGAACGCCGAGGCTTCGCAGCGCCACAATCATCACATGGGTGAAATCCTGGCAGACGCCGCGCTTGAGCGCGAAGGCTTCGGCCGCCGTCGTATTCACCGTCGTTGCTTCGGCATCGTAGACGAAGTCCCGGTGGATACGGGCGCAGATCGCTGTCGCGATCTGGCGTATGGTCATGCCGGGGGTGACAACGGCCCGGGCATAGTCGGCGATTTCCGGCACCTCTGCCAGCAGCGGGCTCGGGCCGACGAAATGATGCGGCGCGTCCGGGTCGACCGACCAGCAGGCGGCCAGCTCCGTCGGCAGACGGGACAGGTCGGCTGAAAAGTCCGCCGTCAGCGGCAGCGGCTCCACCTGCACGCGCGCCTGCATGCGGATTACGAGGTCGTCATGGGAGGCGCGAAACAGGATGGCGGTGAAGGGGTTGGCGAAAAAGTCGATGCTTTCGGAGCGTTCCGCCGGCATCGGGTGGCAGCTGAGCGAGCCGACGACGAGCCGCTGCCGGCCGGGCAGCGTCGCGGGCAGCACGCGTACCAGATGGCGCCCGCCGGATACGGGCACTTCGTAGCCGTAGGTGATCTTCAGGCTGATGTCGTAGAGCATGGGCGCGTCCTGCCGGTCAGCCGAGATAGGTGTGGGCGAGAATGTTGGAGAGCTCTTCCAGATCCCGCTCCAGCCTGTTGTAGACGCCAAGGTTCATTGCCTCCGGCGTCATGACCGCAAGGCCGGAGTGCAGGCGCATCGCCTCGCGATAGAAAGGCGACATCTGGCCGTTGACATAGGCGTTCGGCAGAAGCTCGACCTCGGTCTTGATCTCGTTCAGCTGGTAGAGCACCGAGCGCGGGTTGAGCGGATCGAGCGCCAGAAGGTCGGTCACGGTGAGGGCTGCCGTGTTGACATTGTAGCGCCGGCGGTGGGTCATGACGCTATCGCCGATTTCGAGCAGCATGTCGTAGGCGCCATCGGGCGCGTCGGGACCCGACATATGGCCAAGCAGCCGCGTCATGTGCAGGCCGCGCTCGATATAGCGGCCGATCGACAGGAAGCGCCAGCCGGTGAAGCGGTACATGTTTTCGTGCACGAGGCCGGCAAAGCCCGCAAGCTTGCGCAACAGCACGGTCATGGCGCGGGTGGCATCGTCACCCGACTGTACGGTCGCATGGAACTTGCGCGCCGTCTGCGACAGGTCGTTGAGCGCCAGCCATCCATCCGGCGAGAAACGATCGCGGATATTGCCGGCGCTGAAGAGCGCGCTGGAGATATTGGCAAGCAGGCTGTCGGGCACGGCCTGGCGGGTATCGATGTCGAGGGCCGCCAGGTAGTCGGTGACGTCCTGCAGCAGCGGCAGGCTCGGGTCGGCGGTCTCGGCAAAGCGGCCGTGCCAGGCGCGCAAGATGCGCAACGCCCCTTCGGCCCGCTCGATGTAGCGGCCGAGCCAGAACAGATTGTCGGCGGCCCGGCTCGGCAGGCTTCCCGGCATGTTGCGGGTGAAGCTTTCTTCGGCCGGCAGAAGCGTGGTGCGCTCGACCGGCCGGTCGCTGACGATCCAGACGTCGGCTGCCGTGCCGCCGGCCTGCATGGCGATGGCGGCAACGTCGTCGCCGGAACCGATGCGGGCAAAGCCGCCGGGCATGATCTGCCAGCCGTCGCGGGTGCGGGCGGCAAAGACGCGCAGGCTCATCGGGCGCGGCGTCAGGCGGCCGCGCACCCAGGCGGGCGTGGTCGACAGCGTCACGGCCTCCTGGCCGACAAGTTTTCCGCCCTCCGCATCGAGCCAGCCTGCGATCGATGCCGCGTCCCTTTCCGCCAGCGATGCGCCGAGCACCGACTGGCCATTGTCATCGAAGAAGGGGCGCGTGGCATAGGCCGGGCCGATGACCATGCGCTCGATACTGGCGGCGACCTCTGCCCTTTCGGATGTCTGGCCGCACCACCAGGTGGCGATCGACGGCAGCTTCTGGTCCTCGCCGAGCAGATGCCGGCAGATCGCCGGCATGAAGGCGAGGAAGGCGCGAGTCTCGACGATGCCGGAGCCGAGCGCGTTGACGATGGCGACGGACCCCGCCCTCAGCGCCTCGACGATCCCGGGCGTGCCGATATGCGAGGACTGGTTCAGCTCGAGCGGATCGGCAAAGGCGGCGTCGAGGCGCCGCCAGAGCACGCCCACGGGTTTGAGGCCCGCGACCGTGCGCACCATCACCCGTCCGCCGATAACCGTCAGGTCTTCGCCTTCCAAGAGCATGAAGCCGAGATAGCGGGCGATATAGGCATGTTCGAAATAGGTCTCGTTGGCGATCCCCGGCGAAAGCACGGCGATGCGATCGTCCGGATGCAGCTTGCGCGCCTGCAGCGTGTCGCGGAAGGCGCCGAAGAAGCCGGCAAGACGATGCACATGGGTTTCGGCGTAGAGATTGGAGAAGGCCCGGGTGGTGGCGACGCGGTTTTCGAGCGCGAAGCCGGCGCCGGACGGCGCCTCCGTGCGGTCCGAAAGCACCCACCAGTTGCCATCGGGTCCGCGGCCGATCTCGAAGGAGATGAACTGCAGGAAGTGCCCATCGGCCGGCTTGACGCCGACCAGCGGCCGGAGAAAATCGGGGTTGGAGGCGACCAGCGCCGGCGGCAACAGGCCCTCGCGCACCAGCCGGTTTTCGCCGTAGATGTCCGCAACCACCTTCTCCAGAAGCTCAGCGCGCTGGATCAGGCCCTGCGACACCGTCGCCCATTCATTCTCGTCGATCAGGACCGGGATATGCGACAGCGGCCAGCTTCTCTCCGAGCTGTCCTTGCCGCCATAGACCCGGTAGAAGACGCCGGCGTCGCGCAGGTATCGGTCAGCGCGCGCGAAGCGGTTGGCAAGGTCGGTTTCATCGAGGCGGCCAAGCGTCGAAAGCAGCCGTTGCCAGACGGGCCGCACATTGCCTTGTGCATCGAGCATCTCGTCGGCAATGCCGGGAAGGGCACGGTAGCCGAAGACCGGATCGTCATCGATGCCCAGCCGGTCTGCCGCTGCTGTCTGCTTCTTCGCCATTTACGCTCCTGGCGGACGCCTGAGATCAAGCGTCATCGGAAATTCCATCGACGGGCTTTCCGGATGAAGCAGGTAGCCTCCCGGGGTGTGGCCCCATGGCTCGAACCGCGCCAGTCGCCGCGCCTCTGCCTCGTTGCCGTTGACCGGAAATGTCTCGTAACTGCGCCCGCCCGGATGGGCGACGTGGTAGACGCATCCGCCAATCGCCCGATTCGACCATGTATCATAGATATCGAATGTAAGGGGAGTGTTGACAGGCAAAACCGGGTGAAGACCGGCGGCCGGTTGCCAGGCCTTGTAGCGGACGCCGGCAACCGCGCTGCCGTAGGCGCCGGCCTTGGCAAGAGGCACGGGACGACCATTGCAGGTCACCGTGTAGCGCTCGGGATTGGGCGTATCGAGCCTGACCTGCAGCCGCTCGACGGAGCTGTCGACATAACGCACGGTGCCGCCGATCGCTCCCTGTTCGCCCATGACATGCCACGGTTCCAGCGCCTGGCGGATTTCCAGCTTGCCGCCCTCGTATTCGACCTCGCCGCAGAAGGGGAAGCGAAACTCGAGCTGCGCTTCGAACCATTCCGGCCGGAGATCGAATCCGTGGGCGCGCAGGTCGGCAAGGACTTCCAGAAAATCCTGCCAGACGTGGTGCGGCAGCATGAAGCGGTCATGCAGCGCCGTGCCCCAGCGCACGAAGCTTCCATCGAGCGGATGCTTCCAGAACCGGGCGATCAGCGCACGCACCAGCAGCTGCTGGGCAAGCGACATGCGGGCATTGGGCGGCATCTCGAAGCCGCGAAACTCGACGAGGCCGAGCCTGCCGGTCGGTCCATCTGGTGAAAATAGCTTGTCGATGCAGATTTCCGCGCGGTGGGTGTTACCGGTGACGTCGACGAGCAGGTTGCGGAACAGCCTGTCGACCAGCCAGGGCAAGGGCGGCGGCGCTGCGGACCCCGGCAGCGGCACCTGCGCCAGCGCAATCTCCAGCTCGTAGAGCTGATCGTGGCGGGCCTCGTCGATGCGCGGCGCCTGGCTCGTCGGGCCTATGAACATGCCGGAAAACAGGTAGGAGAGTGAAGGGTGGCGCTGCCAATAGAGCACGATGCTCTTCAACAGGTCGGGCCGGCGCAGGAACGGGCTGTCATTGGGGTTGGCACCGCCGACGACGACGTGATTGCCGCCGCCAGTGCCGGTATGGCGACCGTCGATCATGAACTTGTCGGCGCCGAGCCGGCTTTGGCGGGCCTCCTCATAAACGGCCGTAGTGATGTCGACGCACTCCTGCCAGCTGGCGGCCGGATGGATGTTGACCTCGATCACACCGGGGTCGGGCGCGACGCGGATGACGTTGATGCGTTCGTCGTGCGGCGGCGCATAGCCTTCGATATGGAGCGGCAGGCCGAGGGCTGCGGCGGCGCGTTCGGTCGAGGCGATCAGGTCGAGATATTCCTCGATGCTGGTTGTCGGCGGCATGAAGACGCAAAGCCGGCCGTCGCGCGGCTCGACGCTGATGGCCGTGCGCACCAGCCCGGCGATCTCGTCGCGTGGCGCGGCCTGTGGTGTTTCCGGCGTTTCCGACGCCTGGAAGCGCGAATGCTGCGGGCGCGCGCTGGTTTCGGCGAAATCCGGCAGGTCGTCGCGCGGAACGGTCGGGTCAACAGGATGGATGTAGGGATAGGCCGATGGAGCGACATAAGGCAGGGCGCCGAGCGGCAGGCGGTAACCGACGGGGCTGTCTCCGGGCACGAGGAAGATGCGGCCGCGGCGCGTCTGCCACTTCTCGCTCATCCAGCGCACGCCGGTTGCGCGCGCATTCCAGGCCTGCACCGGCAGCACGTAGCCGGTCGGTGCCGTCAGGCCGCGCTCGAACACGCGGGCCATGCGGCTGCGCTCCTCGGGGTCCTTCAGCTTGGAATTGGCCGGATCGACATTGTCGGGAAGGTTCGCCTCCTTGAGCAGCCAGTCGGCCGGATCCTCGAAGGCCGGCACGACCATCTCGGCGGGCACGTTCAATTCAGTTGCCACCACATGGAGCAGACGTTCTGCATCCTCTGCCGTCACATCGTGTCGCCCGTTCTCCTCGGCGATGAGATCGGGTTGACGCCAGATCGGCACGCCGTCCTTGCGCCAGTAGAGCGAGAAGGTCCATCGTGGCAGGCTTTCGCCCGGATACCACTTGCCCTGGCCGTAATGCAGGAAACCGCCGGGGGCGAAACGTTCGCGCAGCCGGCGGATGAGGATATCCGCCTTCTCGCGCTTGGTCGGCCCGACGGCCTCGGTGTTCCACTCCTCGGCCTCAAAGTCGTCGATCGAGACGAAGGTCGGCTCGCCACCCATCGTCAGACGCACGTCGTTTTCCAGCAGCACCTGGTCGACATGATTGCCGAGCGCGTTCAACGCTTCCCAGCTTTCGTCGGAGAACGGCTTGGTGATGCGCGGATGTTCGGCGACGCGCGAGACCTTCATGTCGAAGGCGAAGTCGGTGCGGGTCTCGGGATCGCCGAAGAAGCCGCCGGAAATCGGGGCGGCATTGCGGTAATGCGGCGTTGCGGCAAGCGGAATGTGGCTTTCGCCGGTCAGAAGGCCGGAGGTCGGGTCAAGGCCGACCCAGCCGGCGCCCGGCAGGTAGACCTCGGCCCAGGCGTGCAGATCGGTGAAATCGTGTTCGGTGCCGGAGGGACCGTCGAGCGCCTTGAGGTCGGGCGCCAGCTGAATGAGGTAGCCCGAGACGAAGCGGGCGGCATAACCCAGATTGCGCAGGATCTGGACCAACAACCAGCTCGAATCGCGGCACGATCCCCTGGCCGAGGTGAGCGTCTCCTCGGGCAGCTGGACGCCGGGCTCCATGCGGATGACATAGCCGACTTCCTGCTGGAGCCGGGCATTGAGGCCGACGACCATATCGATGGTGCGCTGCCTCGAGCGATCGACCAACGCCATGAACGAGGACAGCGCCGGGCCCATCGGTTCCGGTGTCATGTAGATCTTCAGATCGTCGATCAGGTCCTCAGTATAGGCAAAGGGCCAGTGTTCGGATTCTTCCTCGATGAAGAAGTCGAAGGGGTTGTAGACGGTCATGTCGGCGACCAGATCGACTTCGATCTTCAGCTCCGTGACCGGCTCTGGGAAAACATAACGGGCGAGGTAGTTGCCGTAGGGATCCTGCTGGAGATTGACGAAGTGATTGGCCGGAGAAACCTTCAGTGAGTGACTGATGACCTTGGTCTTGGAATGGGCCGCCGGTTTCAATCTTATGATCTGCGGTGAGAGCCGGATCGGGCGGTCATAGGTATAGTGGGTCAGGTGGTAGATACTGGCCTTGATCGACATACCGGATTTTATCCCCTTGATGGCAGGTCTGATACCAACCTGCGCCGATATTGACCTCTTGCGTGGGACCGTCTGCGGTCAGCCGGCAAGGAGCATACCGCAGAGCGATGCATTGGCATCAGTCGAGGATTGCGACGCTGCCGGTGGCCGACAGACGGCCCACCCGAAGGGCCGGGCGCTTTTGGCCCCCGGACAGCGTCGACAATCCTCACCGGACCGCTTGGGTCCGCTTCCGGTTCTCTCCTTGCCGAAAACCAAAATCGCTCCGGCGCAAGAGGTCAATATCGGCGCAGGTTGGTATTGCGCGCCATTCCCGGGAAGTTTGTGCAATGCGAAGAGAGAAAGCAAGCGCGAAAGACGGCGCCGGATTTCTCCGGCGCGTCTGTCGTCAGGGCCGGTAGATCAAACCGCCGGCGGGTTCAGGCGGGCAAAGCCTTCCTGCAGGTGGTAGGGGAAATGGGGGTATGCGGGTGTCTTGCCGCTGGCCTTGTCCAGCCGGCCGATCTGCTCTGCCGTCAGCGACCAGCCGACAGCGCCCAGGTTCTGGCGCAGTTGCTCTTCGTTGCGGGCGCCGATGATGACGCTCGATACCGTCGGGCGCTGCAGCAGCCAGTTGATGGCGATCTGCGGAATGGTCCTGCCGGTCTCGCCGGCCAGTTCGTCGAGCACGTCGACGATATCGTAGAGCGTGTCGTCATCAACAGGCGGACCAAACGAGGCCGTATCGTGCAGGCGGCTTCCTTCCGGCCAGGGCTGGCCGCGCCGGATCTTGCCGGTGAGGCGGCCCCAGCCGAGCGGGCTCCAGACGAGCGCGCCGACACCCTGATCGAGCCCAAGCGGCATCAGTTCCCATTCATAATCGCGCCCGACCAGCGAATAGTAGACCTGATGGGCGACGTAGCGCGGGTAGCCGTGTTTTTCCGCCGCGGCGAGCGACTTCATCAGCTGCCAGCCGGCGAAATTGGAAACCCCGACATAGCGCAGTTTGCCGGCGCGCACCAAGGTATCGAGTGTCGAAAGCACCTCCTCGACCGGCGTGCCGGCATCGAAGGCGTGCAGCTGCATGAGGTCGATATGGTCGGTGCCGAGGCGGCGCAGGGCATCGTCGACGCCCTTGATCAACCGGGAACGCGAAGAGCCGGCGTCGTTCGGGCCATCACCCATTGGCAAGGACATCTTGGTTGATATCAGCACGTCGTTGCGCCGTCCCTTGATGGCCGCGCCGAGCACCTCTTCGGAGGCGCCGTCGGAGTAGACATCGGCCGTGTCGAACAGATTGACGCCGGCCTCGATGCAGATGTCGACGAGACGGCGTGCCTCGGCATTGTCGCTGTTGCCCCAGGCGCTGAAGAGCGGGCCCTTGCCGCCGAACGTACCGGCGCCGAAACTGAGCGCCGGAACCTTCAATCCTGATGATCCAAGCCTTCTGTATTCCATCATTCGAACTCCTCGTTGCGGTCATGCCTGTGTCGGCTAGAGGAAGGTGGTGTCTGCGTCATTTGAGAGGTAGACCATTTGCAGGAACATCATTTGTGAGTTGAAGTCACATGTCTCGAAACGCGATCAACCGCTCCGGCGAAATGGCTGTCTTCGTCAGGGCTGTCGAACTCGGCGGTTTCTCGGCGGCGGCGCGCGAATGCTGCATGACGCCGTCGGCGGTGAGCAAGCTGGTGCAGCGGCTGGAAGAGCGGCTCGGCGTCCGATTGATCAACCGCTCGACGCGGCAATTGCAGCTGACGGCCGAGGGGTGTGCCTTTCACGAGCGGGCGGCCCGCATTCTCGCCGATATCGATGACGCGGAGAGACAGGCGGCCGCAGGCGATGTGCCGGCCGGGCGTGTGCGCATCAATGCCAGCGCTTCCTTTTCCACCCATGTGCTGATGCCGCTGCTGCCGGAATTGTTGAGCGCATACCCGGATCTTTCCGTCGATATCATCCAGACCGACGCCGTCGTCGACCTGATGGCGGAGCGCGTCGACATCGCGATCCGTGCGGGGCCGCTGAAGGCTTCCAGGCTGATTGCGCGCAAGCTCGGCAGCACGTCGATGACCATCGTCGGCGCGCCATCCTACTTGGCGCGTTGCGGCGAACCCGGTAGCCTTGACGAGCTGACGGCGCACAATCGCCTGAGCCTCAGCTACGCCAGGGCCGTCGACGGGTGGCCGCTCTTGTCCAATGGTGAAACGATTTTGCTGCCGCCGAGTGAAAAGGTGCGCGTCAGTGACGGGGAAGGATTGCGCCGCCTGGTGCTTGCTGGCGTCGGACTGGCAAGGATGGCGACCTTTACGGTTCGCGACGACATCGATGCCGGCCGGCTGGTGCCGCTTGTCGAACATCTCAATCCGGGGGATCGAGAAACCTTCCATGCGGTGTTTCAAGGCCAGGGTGGCGCGCTGCCATCGCGCGTCAGGGTGATGCTCGACTTTCTGGCGGGGCGGGCACGGCTTTCCGACTGATGATGAGGCGGGAGTCCAGGGCTAGCCGCAAACGCGATTGCGACCTGCGGATTTGGCGCGGTAGAGTTCGGTGTCGGCGCTTTCGATCAGGCCTTTCCAGCCCGGATTGGCGTCGGCGCCTGCAACGCCGAAGCTTGCGGTGACGTTCAGTTCCCGGCCATCGGCAAGGGTGATCGGCGCGCGCGCCAGGTTCGACCGGATGCGCTCAGCGAGGGCACGGGCTGCCTCGAGATCGTCGCCAGGGGTGATGACGGCAAACTCCTCGCCGCCAAAACGCGCCACCAGATCAGACGAGCGCACGGAATAGCGAATGATGCGGGCGGTCTCCTTCAAGACGATATCGCCGACGAGATGGCCGTGCGTGTCGTTGATCTGCTTGAAGTGGTCGATATCCATGAGGATGAGACAGGCGTTCTTGTCGCTGCCTGCCGCGTCCTCGGCGCCGCCGATGAGTTCCAGCGCGCGACGGTTGAGCAGGCCCGTCAATTCATCCGTTTCGGCCTGGCGTTCGAGATGTTTCATCAGCAGCGTGCGCTCGTCGAGCCTCACGCGCAGCACGTCGATCGCATCGAAGAGCCGCCCCATTTCGCCTTCGCCACCCCTGCCGCTCAATCGGGCGATCGGGCGGTCGTTGGCAAGTTCGATGATGCTGTGGCGTGCGAGCAGCAGCGGCTCGAACACCAGCGATCGTGCGCGACGCATGAGGATGAGAAGGACGATGAACAAGGCGAATGTTGCCGTGCTGGCGATCGTGAGCTTTATCGAGGCCTGCGTCTTGCTGCTGGCGAGCCGCTCTACCGTTGCATCCATGAAGTCGCGGCGAAGGATTTCGAGCGGCTTCATTTTCGGAACGTAGCGGTCGGTGAATTGCTCTGCCGTCATCGGGTAGTGTCCGGTATGGCGGCCAACCGACACCACTCTGTCGATGATCGCAAAACCTTCGCCGAAGAACTCGTGTTCGATGGCGGCAATATCGGCGATGTTCTTCGGCTTCAGCCCCGGCAGCGCACCCGGCCGGCCGACGACAGACCAGATTTCCTGCAGGCGGCCGCGGGTTCGCTCGCTGTCGGCGATGTTCCTGGCTTCCAGCGGCTTTCCGACCGCCACCGGAGCCATGAGCTGGGAGGCAAGGCGGCCCCCGTCCTCGCGCAGATTGGCCAGCATATGGGCGGCGATGGCGATGCCGGCCAGATCGGGATCGGTGTTGGTCAGACGCTGGATGTTCCAGTCGAAGGCGGGGCGCATCGCGTCGATCACCGCGAACATGCCCTCGATCGCCAATTGGATTTCCTTGAGGTCGCGGCGTTCCGGCGGCAGGGCGGCGATACGGTCGATTTCGGCACGGGCGATGACAAGGCGGCGCTGGACTTCCGCCAGGATGGGGGAGAGTGCCGCTGCCGGCTCCGACCGGCTGCCATCGGTTGCGCCGGCCATGATCTCGGAGAGGGCCGCGTCGCTGCGCGACCTGAACTCGGCAAGGCGTGTCTGAACCGGGCCAGTGGCGACGCCGATGCCCATGACCCCGTTCGACGGTCCGCGCTCGGCCGACAGATAGGTCGCCGTGTCGAGAACACGGCAGAACGCCATGACTTCCACAAGGTTGCGTCGGGCGATGACGAAGTCGGAATAGGATGCGGCAATGATCTCGGTTGCCAGCACACCCGTGCAGGCCACCACGATACCAATCAGCCACTGCAACTTGCGGCGAAGCAGCTTGGCCGAGCGAATGTCGCCAACGCTCTTGCGGCCCTCTAGCTCATTGTCGGTGTGATTGGTCATTTGCGCGAAGTTGGTCCACCAATGCACCGGCTATCGTACCGGAGGTCGCGACAATTCCTTGCCGCGGAGAACGAATGCTTTCCGCGATCAGTGATACGTGCCGCAGTACTATCGCATAAGGTGTTAAATATCCTTGAAATGCCCTAAAATACCAGGGGTAAAACTGCAACTGAGGGATGCGCGCGGCGCAGGGCATGCGCAATTGGAAAAACTGTACCGACGAATGGTGCGGCTTGACCTGCCCGGGCCGTATCGGCGGGTGCCGGGCAGATCCATTCCAACGGCGTTCAGCCTCGCTGGCCGACCAGGGCGAAGAGGGCGCCTTGCGGGTCGAGCGCCTGGACGATCCAGGCGCCGCCCGGTACTTCCATCGGCTCAAGCACGATCTTGCCACCGCCGGACTTGATGCGCTCGATCGCCGTGTCGAGCGCTGGAACGCTGATGTAGTAGAGCCAGTAGGGTGAAGGGATATCCTTCGGCTTGGTCATCATGCCACCGGCCTGGGCGCCGTCGATGGCAAAGATCTGATAGATGCCCATCTCGCCCATATCCATGGCCTGGTCCTTCGTCCAGCCGAAAGCCCCGGCATAGAAGGGGAAGGCTGTGTCGAGGTCGCCGGACATCAGTTCGTGCCAGCCGATCTGGCCGGGAGCCATCGGGTCGACAGCCGGTGGGGGATCACCGATCCCGCTGAACAGGGAGAAGACCGCTCCATGCGGGTCGGTGGCGATGGCGAAGCGGCCGATGCCGGGGATGTCGTCGGGCGCACGGTGGATCTTGCCGCCCTTGGCAGCAACGTCCGCCGCCGCGGCATCGACATCGTCGACGCCGATGTAGCCGAGCCAGGCGGGCGGCACGTTCATCTCGAGTGCGCCTTCGGGCATGGTCATCAGCCCTGCGACCTGCTGCTCGCCTTTCGTAAACAGGGTATAGTTCACGCCCGGCATGCCGGCGTCGCGGGCGTCCCATCCGACGACATCCTTGTAGAAGGTTTCCGCCGCATTGGTGTCGGTCGTCATCAGTTCGTACCAGACGAATTTGCCGTGATGGCCTGCCATCTTCTGTCCTCCGGTTGCAAAGTGGGATTCTGCGCTGACCGAGGCCAATGCGCCCCGAGTGATGTGTTCGAAATTCGCTGTCAGATGCGGGTGTATTGCGCCGTCATCAGTTCCTTCCAGGTCCCGTCGTCCCTCCTGACATGGGCTGTCAGCAGCCGTCGGGATTGGTCGACAAGGGTTATTGCGTCGCGATATCTGGCCTGCTTTCCCGGGACATCGAAGTCCGGGCCATCGCAGTAAAGAGACAGCGTCCGCCCGTCGGGTTCAAGCTCGCCGTCATAGATCCACATGTGGTTCATCATCGAACCGACCCAGGTCCCGACGAAGCGACCGGATTGGGGCGTGTATCCGAGGGTCATCAAGCTCTGGCCGAAATTGCCGTCCGGCATCGTGCCGCGCCCTTCGCAGACCGTCCAGAGACCTTCGAGGCTGCGAACATGTTCGGTCCAGGGGGTGCCTTTCGCCGGCGCATCCGGCGTGTGTACCTGCCAATCGCCGAGCAATTGCTCAAGCCAGCGATGGGCCTCCTCCGGCTCCGCTTTCATCGATGTTTCCCTTCCGACGGCGACTTGCCATTCGATCTGAGATGCACGTCAAGGGTACAGGCGATTAGAAACGCACCCGACGACGAAAGGTTCCATCGTCGGGTGCGCTGCCTTGGGAGGCTTAACCGGCCTTGCGTCGAGGGGCATCTTCATATTCGTCGTGGCGACGCACGAACCCTTGCGTGCCATCCTCGTTTCGTCCCTTTGGCGCGCGGTCGAGAAGCATCAGCGTGCCGACCATTTCCTCGAGCCCGCGGGCATAGGTGGAGTAGGTATGGTAGACGCTGCCGTCGTCGGTCTTCTGGAAAGCACTGAGGCCGGGCAGTTCCTCGTGCGCATTGGCGCTTTCCAATTCGGTGAAGTTGTAGACGACCTTGCCTAAAGCGAGTTCGGCCTGAGTGAACGCGACGTGAAAGTCGCTGTTGAAGCCGTTGCCCTCGGCCGAAACCCAGGGGAAATGCCAGCCCATGCGTTTCCTGTAGGCTTCGAGCTTGGAAAGCGGCGCATTGGAGGCGGCGATCAACGTGACGTCGTGGTGATTGAGGTGCGGCAGCATGCCGTCGAAATGATCGACGAGGAACGAGCAGCCGGGGCACCCGGCTTCCCAGGTCGGGCCGAACATGAAGTGATAGACGACGAGCTGGCTGCGTCCGTCGAACAGGTCCGCCAGTGATTTTGGGCCGTTCGGTGTGTCGAAGATGTAGGACTTTTCCATCTTCACCCAGGGCAAAGCGAGGCGCGCCGCGTTGACCTTGTCTCTCAGGTGGGTGTGTTCTTTTTCCAGATCCAGAAGCGCCCTGCGCGCTTTCAGCCATTCACGCGGCGATACGACTGCATGATCCTGTCTCATGCCCGTTCCTCCTTCCAACGTTGCACTTGACTATTTACGTTGATATCAACATTAATCGATCATGTCAAAATCGCCCGTCATTCCGTTCGAGACCACAGGGTTCGTGAAGGACACATGCCTGTGCCTGCATGTCCAACGCGCGGCCCGCGCGATCGCCCGCCAGTTCGACGAGGCCCTGCGACCGCTCGATATCACCAACGGGCAGTTTTCCCTGCTGATGTCGCTCAATCGCCCTGTCCCGCCGAACATGCGTGCCGTGGCTTCGCTGCTTGCCATGGATCGTACGACGCTGACGGCGGCGCTGAAACCGCTGGAGCGGCGCGGGCTCGTCGAGGTTTTCGCCGACGAAGACGACCGGCGGTCGCGCAGGTTGCGGTTGACGCCAGAGGGCGAGCAGCTTCTGGCACGGGCCGTTCCGATCTGGAAGGCGACCCACGCGGTCGTCGACGAGAGGCTGGGACAGGATGGGCCGGCGCGTTTGCGTGCCGACCTACTACAGATCGCCTGAAGCCGAGCCAGCGCTCCAGACCGTCGTCGGGCGATCCCGCAGCATGGCGATGGCTTCGCCGATCAATGCGGTTGCCTGCTGCAGTCGCTCCTCTCCGAGTTCTGCGCCGAAGGCATCTGCCCAGACGGCCTGCCTGGCCTTGATTTCATCCAGCACCTCTTCGCCGCGCGGCGTCGGCACCATCAGCTTGGCACGCTGGTGCGCCGGATTGTCGCCGTAGGCGATCAACCCCTCGCTTTCCAACAGATCGGCGATCCGCTGAACGCCTTGACGGGCAAGGCCAAGCGCGCGTGCGGCGTCGGCGACTGACATCGGCGCGTGGTTTGCTGCCGCCAGCACCTGCCAGCGCGCACTGGTCTGGCCGGAGGGTCTGGCGAGTACGTCGCCGGCCGCGGTCAATGGGCCGGCCAGACGTAGCACCGAGATGGCGAACTCAGCGAAGGCGTCGCCGGCGGGAGTGCGAAGGGGATCGTTCATGTTGACGGCGACAACCATTGTGCGATGATGAATAATGACAGCATGTTGTCATGGCGAGTTGTTTGTCGCAAGGATTTTGATCGAACGAGGAGGAAATCGAAATGGCCAAGCGGACATACAAAGGCAGTTGCCACTGCGGCAAGGTGCGTTACGAGGCCGATTTCGATCTCGATGCCGGCACGACCAAGTGCAACTGCTCGCTCTGTGCCAAGGTGCGCTATTGGGGTGCGCAGGTCCGGCCGGGTGATTTTCGTCTGCTGTCGCAGGAGGCTGATGTCGCCGACTACCAGTTCGGTGCCAAGGTCGGGCATCACCGCTTCTGCCGTGCCTGCGGCATCGTCCCGTTCAGCCACGGCTATGTCGAGGAATTTGGCGGCGCCTACTATTCCGTCAATCTTGCCTGCCTCGACGATCTCGACCCTTCGGCGCTTGTCACAGCCCCCGTCTCTTACATGGATGGGCGCAACGACGACTGGGCGAATGCGCCTTTGGAGGTTCGGCACCTTTAGATCGGCAGTCTCTTGCGGTCGCCGTCATTTCCTTTTCCGGATTTTCCAATGGATGCAATTGACAATATGTTGTCATTATGCGAGCGTAAGACGACAGCAAGTTGTCATGTTGGCGCATTGAGATGGGCGCTGTTCTGGTCTGGGAGTGAAGGCAATGAAAATGACCTATCGGGGGAGCTGCCATTGCGGGAAGATCCGCTATGAGGCCGACATCGATCTCGACGCCGGTACCGGCAAGTGCAATTGCTCGATCTGCTGGAAGAAGCGCTATTGGGGCGCGATCGTCAAACCGGATGCGTTCCGGCTGCAGGCCGAGGAAGTCGATATTGCCGACTACCAGTTCGGTAGCTTCAGCGGGCATCATCGCTTCTGCAAGACCTGCGGGATCGCTGCCTATGGCCACGGCTACATCGAAGAGATCGGCGGCGCATACTACTCCGTCAATCTGGCTGCCCTCGACGACCTCGATCCGGCGGTGCTGGCCGAAGCACCGGTGAAATATATGGACGGCCGCAACAACAACTGGTTTCACCCGCCGGCCGAAACACGCCATCTCTAGGGCCGCCAGGCTTCATCACGGCGCAGGGCGCGCGTTTCAAACCTTTCGGAACTCGAGGTGGTAGGTGACCTCTTCGCCGGTTGTCGGATCGATGCCCGGCGCGCTGTGGATCACCAGCCGCTCGCCGTCCAGAATGTAGGGTCGAACCAGGTCGGAGGTGCCCCAGATGGGATTCCAGCTCGCATCGACATGATGGATGACCTTACCGTCCTCGAGCGTGTAGGAGCCGGCATAGGCGAGCATCGAATCGAACAGCGCCACCTTCTCCTCGTCGGTGGGCGTCGTGCCCTTCGGTGCCGGCCGGTGACGCTCGACCACCACCGCGGTCATGCGGCCGTCCGGCTGGTAGGAGAGGTAGCCGATGGGATCCGGGCCCATCGCATCGGTGATCTCGCCGGATACCACCGCCTTTCGGGTCCAGGAGAGCATTTTCCAAGTGCCGAGCAGGTCCGCTGCGTTTGTCATCGTCCACCTCAATAAAATTAGGCAAACCTAAAATAGCAGGTGAATTGTGGACGGAACAGGCCGGCTGGCCTTGGCAAGGGCGTGTGTGGCAGCGAGCGGTGCTACCCGCATAAAAAAGGCCCCCGCGAGCGGGAGCCTCCATCTCGTCAAACGTTACTCGTTTAGAGATCGCCGAGGTCGCGAACCGCGCCGCGGTCTGCCGAGGTGGCAAACGCCGCATAGGCCTTGAGCGCCGTCGTCACCTTGCGCTTGCGGATCTCGGTTGGCTTCCAGCCTTGGGCGTCCTGCTCCGTGCGGCGGCGGCTGAGTTCCGCTTCGTCGACCCGCAGGCTGATCGTGCGGTTGGGGATGTCAATGTCGATCATGTCGCCTTCGCGCACGAGACCGATCGTGCCGCCCTTTGCCGCTTCCGGGGAAACGTGGCCGATCGAGAGGCCCGATGTGCCGCCGGAGAAGCGGCCGTCGGTGATCAGCGCGCAGGCCTTGCCGAGGCCCTTCGACTTCAGATAGCTCGTGGGGTAGAGCATTTCCTGCATGCCCGGGCCGCCCTTCGGACCCTCGTAGCGGATGACGACGACGTCGCCGGCCTTGATCTCGTTGGCAAGGATCGCCTTGACCGACGAATCCTGGCTTTCAAACACGCGGGCCGGACCGGAGAACTTCAGGATGCTCTCGTCGACACCGGCAGTCTTCACGATGCAGCCGTCGAGCGCGACGTTGCCCTTAAGAACCGCAAGACCACCGTCCTTGGAGAAGGGATGCTCGACCGAGCGGATGACGCCCTTTTCGCGGTCGGTGTCGAGTTCGTCCCAACGGGCTGCCTGGCTGAAGGCAACCTGGGTCGGGACGCCGCCGGGTGCAGCGCGGAAGAAGTTGCGTACGGTTTCGCTCGTCGTGCGGGTGATGTCCCAGCGGTCGATGGCGTGGCCGAGGGTTTCGCTGTGCACTGTCGGGCAATCGCGGTTGATCAGCCCGCCCTTTTCGAGTTCGCCGAGGATCGACATGATGCCGCCGGCGCGGTGTACGTCTTCCATATGCACGTCGCTTTTGGCCGGCGCCACCTTCGACAGGCAGGGAACCTTGCGCGACAGCCGGTCGATGTCGGCCATGGTGAAATCGACCTCGCCCTCATGGGCGGCGGCGAGAATGTGCAGAACGGTGTTGGTCGAGCCGCCCATGGCGATGTCGAGTGCCATGGCGTTTTCGAACGCCTTCTTCGAGGCGACGTTGCGCGGCAGGACACTTTCGTCGTCCTGCTCATAGTGGCGGCGGGTGATATCGACGATCAGATGGCCGGCTTCGACGAACAGGCGCTTGCGGTCGGCATGCGTCGCCAGCGTCGAGCCGTTGCCCGGCAGCGACAGGCCGAGCGCTTCCGTCAGACAGTTCATCGAGTTGGCGGTGAACATGCCGGAGCAGGAACCGCAGGTCGGGCAGGCGGAGCGCTCGATGACCTTAACGTCCTCGTCGGAAATGTTGTCGTCGGCGGCGGCGACCATGGCGTCGACCAGGTCGAGCGCATGGGTCTTGCCGTGCAGCACGACCTTGCCGGCTTCCATCGGGCCACCGGAGACGAAGACGGCGGGGATGTTGAGCCGCAGCGCCGCCATCAGCATGCCGGGGGTGATCTTGTCGCAGTTGGAGATGCAGACCATGGCGTCGGCACAGTGTGCGTTGACCATGTACTCGACCGAGTCGGCGATGATCTCGCGCGAGGGCAGCGAATAGAGCATGCCGTCATGGCCCATGGCGATGCCGTCATCGACGGCGATGGTGTTGAATTCCTTGGCAACGCCGCCGGCCGCCTCGATCTCGCGGGCAACGAGCTGGCCGAGGTCCTTGAGGTGCACGTGGCCGGGCACGAACTGCGTGAACGAGTTGACCACCGCAATAATCGGCTTGCCGAAGTCGCCGTCCTTCATGCCCGTCGCGCGCCAAAGGCCGCGGGCGCCGGCCATGTTGCGGCCGTGGGTGGTGGTGCGGGAGCGATAGGCAGGCATGGACGTTTTCCTTCAAGGACGAAATGTCATTGGCTGATAGGACGGTCACCGACCGCCAGTGCACGGGGCTAACTAGCGCAAAATTGCGTGCGCGTCATCTTTTGCGTCAGATTATTTCGACGCGACACGGGCCGCATTTCCGCCGGCTATCGCCGCCTTGCAGCACTCTAGCGTCGCGTCCTTGCCTTGCACACCCGGCACGCGAACTCCTTATGAAAATCTTATGCCGGTCGACGCAAGTCGCAATCGAAACCGGACGTGGGGCGGAGGTAGCGTTTGCTCATCGACAACGGGTGAGCACCATGACCCTTCACGATTTCAGCTTTCGCCAACGCTCCG
The DNA here is from genome assembly GCF_059419585.1 of Ensifer sp. GW821-FHT05G01. NCBI lineage: Bacteria > Pseudomonadati > Pseudomonadota > Alphaproteobacteria > Hyphomicrobiales > Rhizobiaceae > Ensifer > Ensifer sp. GW821-FHT05G01. The sequence goes on from NZ_JBWKSC010000012.1 coordinate 83,794, forward strand.
ACACGCCGGACAGCCGCCCCGGCATCGGCCCCTTCCAGAGGGACCAGACCGAAGGCGGGCCAGATGCCCTGAGGCATCTGCTCGTGCGCATCGCCACGGTTCGTCGGTTGCGCGAACATCACGTCTGGGAGGCCGTGCGGTTGCTCCTCGACAGGCCCGACCTGGTGCCGGACGACTGGCCCTCGCGCCGTTTTCGCGATCTGATGGCCGCAGACGCGCTGGTCGACGCCGTGATCCACCTGACGATGGCCACCAAAGCCAAGCTCTGCCTGCGTACACTCAGCCACGAGTGCGGAGTGTGGACCTGCGCCCTTCGCTACGCGCCTGGAGGCACCGGCCGGGTCACATTCAAGGCGCGCCACGCCGATCTGGCATCGGCGATCCTATCGGCCTTCCTGCAATGCTGCCGCGTCCATCGGCTTGTTATCGAAAGCCACTGTACCCGCAGCAGTCATCTCCCAACCTGAAGGATATTTCCATGAGCGATCATTCGCTTCGCCTCGAAGGGGCGATCACGGCGCTGGTCACACCATTCAAGGACGGCAAGGTCGATGGCACCGGCCTGATGTCGCTCGTCGAATGGCAGATCCGCCACGGCATTTCCGGCGTCGTCGCCTGCGGAACGACGGGTGAGGCGGCAACGCTTTCGCGCACAGAGCGGTCGATGGTCATCGAACGCTGCGTCGAAGTCGCCGAGAGAAAAATGCCGGTAATCGCGGGCACAGGCACCAACTGCACGCAAACGACGATCGAACTGACGGCAGAGGCCAAGGCGCTCGGCGCCGATGCGGCGCTCATCGTTGCGCCCTACTACAACAAGCCCTCGCAGGAGGGGATCTATCGCCATTACGAGGCGGTGGTCCGGGCTGTCGATCTGCCTGTCATCGTCTACAACGTTCCCTCGCGCACCGGCGTCGACGTGGCACCGCGCACGCTCGAGCGATTGGCGCAACTGCCCGGTGTCATCGGCATCAAGGATGCAACGGGCGACATCGGCCGCTTCCTTGCATCGCCGCCATCCCTCAAGGCGCGGCTAAGCCAATTCTCCGGCAACGACCAGACGGCGCTGCCTTTCAACCTCTGCGGCGGCCACGGCACGATCTCGGTGGCCGCAAATGTCGTGCCGCGGCTGATGGTTTCGCTGCACCACGCAATCGCAACCGGCAACGCCCAGGCGGCCGTCGCCATCCATCAACGGCTCCAGCCCCTGTTCACCGCGCTTGAGCGCGAAACCAATCCGGGCCCGATCAAATACGCGCTGCATCTGGCGCGGGGCTTCAGCCCCGAAGTGCGGTTGCCGCTGACGACGGTGTCGCTGGAGACGGCGGCGGAAATTCGCTCGGCGCTCGAACCGTTGATCGAGGCGCACCGCAGTCCCCGCTTGCCGCTTGCCCTTGCGAGCTGAGCCCGGCCACCGATCGAATTTTCCATGTCATCGCAGATCGGACGGATCTTGCCATTGTGCGCGCCCGGTGCCGCCCTTGCCTTTCGTCAAACCCCTCAAAGGAGACAGACCATGTCACGCTTTCCCCACCTTGCCGCGCAGGCGGAACTAAGGCGCCGGTCGCAGGAGTTCGAGCCCCACCCAGCCGACAACAGTGTCGTTCGCGATGCTTTCCTCGGGATCGGCATCCGCCTCGGCGTCGTGCTTGGCCTCGCCTACGCCATCCAGACCGTCATTCCCTGGCTTGCCGGCTGAGCCGCCGCAATCTTCATCAACGAGGACCATTCGATCATGGGCAGTATGCAGCAGCCAGGGCGCGGCTTTTCGGCGCGCGCGCGTTTTGTTGTCGGGCGCGACAGTCACGGATGGTGGGTTGTTTCCGACCGTAAAGGATTGGTCGGAGGGCTTTTCACCAACGAGGCGGCGGCGATCCATTTCGCGGTGGAAGCGAGCGATCGGCACCCCGAAGACGTGTGCCGCGCACCGGACGGTGCCGCCATTGATCTCGGGACGTTTGCGAGCAGGCCGACTTCGCGCCGCACCCACTCCTGATTTCGACGTCATTGCTTCCGTCGGTCAAGGCGCCCGCCTGGCCGACGGATGAGTGCCGAACAGCGCCATGGCGCGTCCTGTTCGGATCCTGTCAGACCTTGACATCTTCATGTTAGCGATTGCTTGCAAACCCGCGCCCGCGGGTTCATTGTTTTGCGTTGACTGTGTGCAAATGGCTCTGGATAGCATGTGGCGCGGGGCCTCTTCGAAGGTTCGCTATTGATGAAGTGTCACGAGTGCGGTTGTAACATCGAGGGGCGTTTTTCGTTTTGCCCGAGCTGCGGGGCCAGACAGCAGAGCCCGTGTCCGGGCTGCGGTGCAGACTGCCTGCCCGGTTTCGCCTTCTGCCCGAATTGCGGGACACCGTTGGACAAGCCGGTGGCCGTCAAGGTCCTGGTTTCGGGACAGGTTGCCGTCATGCCCCTGCCGAGGGCGGCACGGGGTCAATCCCCAACGGTATCGAGCGACAACGAAAATGCCGACCGTCGCACTGCGACCATCCTTTTTGCCGATTTGTGCGGTTTCACCGGCCTTGGCGAGCATATGGATCCGGAGATCCTGCAAACCTTTCAAAATGAACTTTTTGTGGAGTTGACCGAAGCGGTCGAAACCTATGGCGGCTTCGTCGACAAATTCATCGGCGATGCCTTGCTGGCGCTTTTTGGCGCCCCGGTGGCGCATGAGGACGATGCCGAGCGCGCCCTTCGCGCTGCGATCGACATGATTGCGCGAGCAAACCTGATCGGTGAACGCTGGGAGGATCGCATCGGCGCGCCGGTGAACCTGCACATCGGCTTGAATACCGGCACCGTTGTCGCCGGTGCCCTGGGAGCGGGAGACAGCAAATCCTATTCGGTCACGGGTGATGCCGTGAACACCGCCCAGCGCCTGCAGTCCATGGCGGGACCCGGCGAGATTCTCGTCGGCCCCGTCACCTATCGCGTGACCCGGCATGCCTTCGCCTATGAGGCACTGGGTGCAACCGCGTTGCGCGGCAAGGCCGGCATTGTCGAGGTCTACCGGCTGATAAAGGTTCTTGACGCCCCTGGTGCCGCCCGCGGCCTGGAGGCGTTGGGCCTGACTGCACCGCTGGTCGGGCGCGACGCGGAAATGAAGCGGCTGCTCGATTGCCTGGAGCTTGCCTGTGACGGGGCGGCGCAACTGGTGCGGCTGTCCGGCGAGGCAGGGATGGGAAAATCGCGGCTCGTCCATACATTTCTTGGGCTGGTCGCCGTCGACCCGCGCTTCGGGCATGTCGTCGTTCGCAGGGCAAGCTCATCTCCGCTTGGAGAGCCTTCCTACGGCGTCCTGGCATCTGTGTTGCGCGGCGCCTATGGCATCTCGACCCTTGATACCCTGGAACGCACCACCGAGTTGCTGACAGCGGGGCTGGCCGAGATCGGCTTTGCGCCCGAAAAACTGGAACAGCTTCTGCCGCTCTTCCTGCGCATCCTGGGAATGGGGACGCAGGACGAAAGCTTGCGCCATGTCGAGCCGGAACAGATGCGTCGCCAGCTCTTTGCAGCGGTGCGCGCCATCTTCGAGCGACGCCTGTCGCGAACGCCGCTGCTGCTGGTGATCGAGGATCTGCATTGGGCCGATGCGGCGTCCCTCGATGCCATCGCCTTTATCCTCGATCGGATGGAGGGCGGTCCATTGATGATGCTGACAACGGAGCGTCCCGAGACGGCGGTCGACCGGCTGAGACCTGGCCGAACGAGCCTGACGGCGTTGAGGCTCGCGCCGCTCACCGATGCCGAAGGGCACAGGCTGTTGTCCGCCTTTTTCGGTGCCGATGGCCTGCACCGGGGGTTGGCAGGCCGCATTCTGGCGCGCGCCGGCGGGAACCCGCTGTTCATCGAAGAAATCGTGCGGGGCCTAATCGAAGTCGATGCTCTCAAGCATTTCGGCGCCGCCTGGCGCGTGGTGGAGCGCGAGGCGACCGTCGACATTCCTGTCACCATCGAAGCCATGTTGCTCGGCAGGGTCGACCGGCTGCAGCCGCAGTCGCGCAGGCTGCTTCATCATGCGGCGGTCATCGGCCCACGGTTCGATGTCGAATTGCTGCGGGTCGTCGCCGGCGACGAACCCACGATTGATGCCGCGCTGGATATCCTGTGCGATGCCGAGATTATCGAGGAGACGCGAGAGGGCCGCCTGCAGGGCGCGCAGACCTATCGCTTCACCCAGACGCTGTTGCAGGAGGTGGTCTACAACAACCTGCTTCTACGACGGCGTGCAGAGATACACGCCGTCGTCGCCGACCGGCTCGAGCGCCGCTATGGAGCGCAGACCACGAGACTGGAGGAAATGGCGCTGCTTGGCCACCACTTCAGCCAGTCGGAGGATAAATCGAAAGGCGCACGCTATCTCATGGCGGCGGGAGAACGTGCGCAGGCGATCTATGCGAACGACGATGCCATACGGTTCTACAAACAGGCGATGGCCGCCTGGGCGGAGGCTGGCGAGGAGGGGGGCGAATGGCTTGCCGCCCGCGAGCGGGTTGCCGACCTGCTCGGGCCTTCGGGGCAGCGCGATACGGCTGCGGGGCACTACGCGTCCCTCCTCGACGTCTATCGCGCCACCGACGATCGGATCTCCGCGGCCCGCATCCAGCGCAAGTTCGGACATCTGTTGTGGGAGGCAGCCCGACGCGACGAGGCGCTGGCGGCGTTCGCCAACGCGGCCCAACTTCTGCAAGACGCGGATGCGCCGATCGAAAGCGCCCATCTCTCCCAGGAGCGGGGCCACCTTGCCTTTCGCATGGGCAGCTATGCCGACGCGATCGTCTGGGCCGACGACGCCTTGAAGCGCGTCGGCGGGCTGATGCCGCAAGCTCTGCAGGCGCGACGCGAAGTGGACCGGGTGACCGCAGAAGCCCTCAATACCAAGGGCGTGGCGCTGGCGCGCCTCAACCGCGGCTCCGAGGCGATCGCAACGATCGAACGCAGCGTCGCCGTCGCGGAGGCTGCCGATCTGCTCAATGCGGCCTGCCGCGGCTATACCAATCTTGCCGTTCTCTACACGATCATCGAGCCGCGCAGGGCCATCGAGGTCTGCAAGTTCGGCTTCGACATGGCGCACCGTATCGGCGACCTTGGCTTCCAGGCGCGGCTGCTTTCCAATTTGGCCGTCGCCTATTGCACCTTCACCGATCGCTGTGCGGCCGACGGCATTCCTGCTGCCGAACGGGCGATCGCGATCGACCGCGAGCTCGATCAGCGCGACCATCTGCCGGTGTCGTTGCTGGTGCTGGGACAGATCGACCAGTGCCACGGGCGTCCTGATGTCGCGCGGCGTCTCTACGAGGAGGCTCTCGAACTGGCGTTCGAAACGCGAGAGGCGCAGCTGTTGTTTCCGTGCTATGATGGCTTGGCGACACTCTGCCTTGATGCGGGTGACCTCGAGGGTGCGGAAAGGCACTTTGCTTCGGCTCGTGACATATGCACACGGCACGGTCTCGATCCCGAAGCGCTGATGATACTGCCGTTTCTCGACTAGGGCGCTGCAGGGCAGGTCCATCGAAGGCAAGTAAGACGATCCGGATTGCAGGATCGGGCGCCAATGGCTGTCCGAAATGCAAATTTGTGTCGCCAAATCGGTTCTGCGTCAGACGCGACGGCGCGTTCGTCCCAGCGTTCGACACGTCCGCCCCGCATCTCCGCAACCCACGATCGGTACGAGGAGAAGAGATCATGATTGAACACCACAATGGACCGCTACAGCCGGGCGATCGGGCGCCGAACGTGGTCCTTGACGCCATCACCCAGGACGGCCAGATTTCCATCGACGATTTTCGCGGACGCAAGCCGGTCCTGGTCGGCCTGTTCCGTGGTCTGCATTGCCCTTTCTGCCGGCGGCAGATCGCTGCGATGGCGCAGCTCGATGGGGCGTTGCGCGAAAAAGGCATCGAGAGCCTGACAGTCGTCAATACGCCGATCGATCGGGCACGGCTCTATTTCCGCTACCATCCGTTGCCGAATCTGCTGGCGGCTTCCGATCCGGAGCGGGTTTCGCATCGCGCGTTCGGCTTGCCCAATCTTCAGTTCACCGAGGATGAGGACGAATGGCCCCACAAGCTCGCCAAGAAAACCGCCATGGCGATGCTGATCGATATGCCCGGCGAGTTGCCGACCGCGATGGATCCCTGGGCAGCCTCGTCCTATCTCGACAAGGCGGACGGCTATCAAATCATGCAGGACGACGAGCGTATGATCGCCGCCGGCGAGGGTCAGCTCGTCGGCGAGTTCCTGCTCGACCGGGATGGCATCGTGCGCTGGAGCTTTACCGAGGCCACGGCCGACGGGCACAACATGTTCGGCATGCCGCGCCGCGAGGAGCTGATGTCGGCCGCCTCGAACGTCGCCCATTGACGACGGCCGATTTGCTCCTCGGCCGTTCATCCATTTAAAACAATCTGGCCCCGGAGGAGGAATGTCTTCCGGGGCCGTCGGTTGCGTCAGGACTGACGTCAGGCGAGGGAGGCAACCGCCTCCTCGATCAGTGCGACGATCTCCGGGGCGTGCGAAGCCAGCGATGCGTGGCTCGCGTCGAGCGTGATCGTCTTTTTCGCCTTGATGCGCTCGGCCATCCACGCTTCCGTTTCCGGCGGTATCATGTTGTCGCGGCTCGAGACCTGGTACCAGCTGGGCTTCACCTTCCAGGCCGGCGGGCCGGACTTGTCTTCGAAACAGCGCCCGGCAATCGGCTTCTGCGCCACGGCCATGACCAACGCTTCGGTCTCGCCGAGATCCTGACCGAAACTCTGGCGGAACGTCGCCTGATCGAGCCAGAGGAAACCATCTTTGTCCGGCCGGATGCTGCCGGCGCCGGAAGGCGCGTCGCGGCGGGCGAAGATGCTGCCGAGACTGTCGCCTTCATCGGGCGCGAAAGCGGCGATATAGACGAGACCGGCGACATTCGGCGCGTGGCCGGCGCCAGTGATCACCGCACCTCCGTAGGAATGGCCGACCAGCAATGTCGGCCCGTCTTGCGCTGTCACCAGCCTCGATGTCCGGTCGACATCGTCGGCAAGCGACGTCAGCGGGTTCTGGACCGCGGCGATCTTGTAGCCCTTGGCATGCAGCGGCGGTATCACGTGGCGCCAATGCGAGGCGTCACCCCAGGCGCCATGGACGAGCACGATGTTCTTGATGGCTGGCATTGTCCGTTCCCTTCTTTCCCGTGGGGAGGCTCTCTAATCCTGGCTCCTTTGCCGTCGACATGACGCATGGCCGATGTCTGGCGGCTGCGTTCAGGCCGAAAGAGCAAGGTAGGGCGGCGCGGTTGGTCGGTCCATGCGCACGCCGACGATTCGCTATGCTGGTCGCGGTGAGGTCGATGGCGGCATTAACGTCGCGTGGCCCCTTTGCGCGAAGATGCGGTCACGGCAGGCAGCCTTGCTGTGGCGCCCATATGTGCGGATGGCGGCGTCTACCGGGGGCAGTTCTGTGTTGGGGGATGGACGGACATAAAACCAATATGCGCGGCGCAGCCGTTTGCCGAGCCTGCATCTGTTTTGTTGTCTCTGAGAAGGGGCAGGCGATGGGGACGTTCGCCTGAGTAAAGGATGGTGGGCGTGACAGGGATTGAACCTGTGACCCCTACGATGTCAACGTAGTGCTCTCCCGCTGAGCTACACGCCCATCCGATGAGGCGCATAGACCATAGAACCCGCTGTCGCGTCAATAGGGTTTTTGCAGGTTTTTTGACAGAAATTTTGCAGGGCGTTTTCCGCCGCTATCCGCAGCCTTTGGCCGCCGGCGGGAAGCCCCGGATTTCCGGGCTTTGCGCGTAAGTCACTGAAATGAAAAGACCGCCGAAGATCCCTGTGGATCGCGGCGGTCAATCTGAAATCCGCGCTGAACCGTCTTGAACTGGTGCGGACGGAGGCGGCGGCTGTGGAAAAATGTCTGGCCTCAGGCGGCCAGCATCTTGTTGACCTCGTCGACGAGGTCGCGGAGGTGGAACGGCTTCGACAGGACCTTGGCGTCCTTCGGAGCCTTCGAATCCGGATTGAGCGCGACGGCGGCAAAGCCGGTGATGAACATCACCTTGAGATCCGGATCGAGCTCGGTCGCCCGGCGGGCAAGCTCGATGCCGTCCATCTCCGGCATGACGATGTCGGTCAGGAGAAGCGAGAAGGGCTCTTCGCGAAGGCGATCGTAGGCGCTGGCGCCGTTGTCATAGGACATGACCTTGTAGCCAGCCTTTTCGAGCGCCTTCACAAGGAAGCGGCGCATATCGTTGTCGTCTTCGGCAAGAAGGATTTTCACAGTCATGAACTCGGCCGTTGCTTCTGTTTATTCATTGCGGATGGATTGCGGCGTTCTATCCAAGCCGCAACGGGGTAAATATCTCGTGAACGCGGCGCGTCAACTCCCGAGAAACCGGAGTGGGCGCACTATGGACACAGAGCCGGCCAACTGGCAACATGATGACAACAGCAAGAACCGCACATGGTAAAAAGGGTTCCGATGGGGGAGATGACGGAGAGGGAGCTGTTTGAGGTTCTGGAACCTGCAAGCCAGCGGATTCCCTTCGTATTCAACTCGCCGCACAGCGGTCGATCTTATCCACAGGCCTTTCTCGATCAGTCGCGCCTCGATGCGCTGGCAATCCGTAGGTCCGAAGATCACTACGTCGACGAGCTGTTCCAGAATGCGACGTTCCTCGGCGCGCCGATGCTTTTGGCGCATTTCCCGCGCGCCTTCCTCGACGTCAATCGCGAGCCTTACGAACTCGACCCGCGCATGTTCGACGGCCCGGTGCCGCCGCACGCCAATATCAGCTCGATGCGGGTGGCGGGCGGCCTTGGAACCGTGCCGCGGCTGGTAGCCGAGAACATGGAAATCTACCGCGGCCGTTTTCCCGTCGAAGAGGCGCTGACGCGGATCGAGACGATATACAAACCGTACCATGCCACCTTGCGCAAGCTGATTGCGCGCACGCACGTGCAATTCGGAATGTCGGTTCTGATCGATTGCCATTCGATGCCGGGCAACGTGCATCTGCCCGGTAGCGCCCAGCGGCCGGATTTCATCATCGGCGACCGCTACGGCACCAGTGCGGCGGCGGAGCTGTCGAGGATAGCCGTCGATCTCTTGCAGGAGTTCGGCTATACCGTTGCACGCAACAAGCCCTATGCCGGCGGCTTCATCACCGAACACTACGGCCGGCCGAGCCGGGGCCTGCATGCGCTGCAGATCGAGATCAATCGCGGGCTCTATGTCGATGAGACGACGCTGGTCAGGAAGCCTGGTTTCGGGGCGCTGGTCGACGACCTCACCAGCTTCATCGCCTCGCTCGCGCGCCATGTCGAGGACTATGGCGCCTATCTGCCGCTTGCAGCGGAGTAATCGCCGGTTTCCTGCCAGACCTCAAAAAGAACCGCGCCAATGGCGCGGTTAAGTCTAGGGAGGAAACACCCAAGGAGGGTATTTACAGTCACGAGTGACTGCATGAAAACCCTAATATTGCACTGCACAATTGTCAAGTTGAGCGACTGAAAACTTTTGCAGTGCATCAAAGGAATTTCACCGCTTCGAATGCACTGAAGCCACTGGCGCGGCACACCGTCATCGATCGCCAGCAGCGGGCTGCCTGCCTTTGCCTTTCTGCAAATTTCGGCTATGCAGATCGGACCTTCCTGCTTCCTTCCCCAAAAGAGAGTGCCATGCTGCCCGACCGCTCCTTTTTCGACCGTCTCGCCGATGCCGCCAAGGCGGAAACCTTGCCGCGCTTTCGCATCGGTACGAGCGTCGTCAACAAGATCGAGGGCGGTTTCGATCCGGTGACGGAAGCGGACCAATCGGCTGAAGCGGCGATCCGGGTGCTGATCGAGCAGAATTTCCCCGATCACGGCATTCTCGGCGAGGAGCATGGCAATGTCGGCCTTGATCGCGAATATGTCTGGGTGATCGACCCGATCGACGGTACGCGCGCTTTCATCTCCGGCCTTCCGGTCTGGGGCACGCTGGTCGGACTTTATCGCAACGGCGATGCGGTGATGGGCCTGATGGACCAGCCGTTCACCGGCGAGCGCTTCTTTGCCGATGGCACGAAGGCGCTCTATCGCGGCCCCGATGGCGACAAGGTGCTGTCGACCCGCGCCTGCGACGCGCTGTCCGATGCGGTGCTGTTCACGACCTCGCCGCATCTCTACACCGGCGACAACAAGACCCGCTTCGAGGCGCTGCAGGACAAGGTGCGGCTGTTCCGCTACGGCTGTGATTGTTACGCCTTTGCGTTGCTGGCGGCCGGCCATGTCGACCTGGTGATCGAGTGCGGGCTCAAGCCCTATGACGTCGGTGGCCTGATCCCACTGATCGAGCAGGCTGGCGGCATCGTCACCAACTGGCAGGGCGGACCGGCGGAGATGGGCGGCGAAGTCGTCGCTGCCGGCAGCGCTGCGCTGCATGCGCAGGCACTGGAAATCCTCAAGGGCTGATATCAGCGCAGGTAGGCGTGACCCTTCTCAGGCCGCTTCGCCTTCGTCCTCGTCGTCTTCATCGGGAATGATGAACGCAAGAATGGCCGCCATCGCCTGGGCGCGATAGCGATCCGCTTCGTGTAGCAGTTCGTGGCGCGCACCGTCGATCGGGATCATGTGGGCGGCGCGAAAATTGCGTGCCAGCCACTCGACGGCGATATGCGGCACCAGCCGATCGGCCGTCGGCGCCAGGATAATCGTCGGCAGGGTGATGCGGGTCAGATGTTCGCGGCGCGTGACACGCCGCACCGCGCGAAAGGCTTCGGTCAGCCAGCGCGCCGATGGCGGCCCAAGCCGCAATTCCGGATAGGCATCGGTCAGAGCAAGATTGCGCGCAAAGCGGCGGCGATCGGCCGTCAGTACATTGTTTTCAAAGGGGCGGTTGCCCTTGTCGGCGTGCAGCGGCAGACGTCCGAGGCCGAGCCAGCGCATTACCGTTGCCATGCTCGCGATGCTGCGTTCGCCGATCACCTGGCCACCGAGGCCGACAAAGGGGGCGAGCACCACCAGGCGATCGATGCGGCTCGAAAGCATCGGGGCGAGGGACAAGGCGACCAGTGCGCCCATGGAATGGGCGACGATCGAAAAGGGAAGTCGGGTGTCCGGCAGCACGATCTGCTCGAGGAAGGTGGTCAGATCGCGCTCGTAATCGGAAAAGTGTTCGACGTGGCCGCGCCCGGGCTCGGGCAGAAGCCGCTCGGAGCCCGCCTGGCCGCGCCAGTCGAAGGTGGCGACCCACAGGCCGGCAGCGTTGAGCTCGGCGATGGTCTCGAAATACTTCTCGATCGATTCGTTGCGGCCCTGCAGCAACACCACGGTGCCACGCGCAATCGGCGTTTTGGTCTTGAAGATCGCATAACGGATCTTGCGGCCACCGGCTCCATCGAAGAAGCCTGCCACGGGATTGTCCGGTATCGGATTGTCAGGTGTGGAGTGGAGGATTGTGGTCATGACGGACGAAACCAGGGTGAAGGCGCGTTGATCCTAGGCATCAGGGATAGGCGGCGGGCTTGGCGCCGTCAAAGAAAAAAGCCGGAAACGGTGGGTGAAATCCGGACGATCACCGTTTCCGGCCGCTGAAGGAGAAGGGACATGTCTCTTCAGCCCCAGGAGATTTCCTCCCAGTGTGGTTGTTCTAACCCTGATGATCTGAACCGCGGCCGAACCGTGCATTCATGCGCCGTTCACCGACAAGAATCTTGAGGTGGCATGCCTTGAACTGGCGAAATCGCATTCCCATGTTCTGCTCACGGACGCCGATAACGGGTCCGTTCACCGGTCGCGCCGCTGCCTGGATGGGGTGGCAGACCAGATATCGCAAACAGTTGCTCCCAGGAGGACACCATGCGTCACGTTGATTTTTCCCCCCTCTATCGCTCCACCGTCGGTTTCGACCGCCTCTTTACGATGCTCGACAGCCTCGGCCAGCCTGACCAGGCCCAGACCTATCCGCCCTACAACATCGAGCGTACCGGCGAAAACGCCTACCGCATCACCATGGCGGTTGCCGGCTTCGACGAAACCGAACTGTCGATCGAAGCGCGTGAACACACGCTGACGATCAAGGGCGAAAAGAGCGAGGAAAAGGCGGAAGAAAACCAGTTTCTGCATCGCGGCATTGCCAAGCGCGCCTTCGAGCGTCGCTTCCAGCTTGCCGACCATGTGGAGATCAAGTCCGCTTCGCTGAAGAACGGCCTGCTGCACATCGACCTCACCCGCGAGATCCCGGAAGCAGCCAAGCCGCGCCGGATCGACATTACGTCGGTCGCCTCGCAGCCGAAGCAGATCGAGGCTCAAAGCCTCTAATCCCTACCTCCCAAGCTTCAAATAGGCGGCGCCCGAAAGGACGCCGCTTTTTTCGTTATGTCCTGGCGGGTTCAGCGATTGCATCCGGCTCTTTGCGGGCGGCATAGCGCTGGGCGATCACGGCGCAGGCCATCAGCTGGATCTGGTGGAAGAGCATGACCGGCAGCACGATCGCGCCGATGTTCTGGCCGGCAAAGATGGCGCTCGCCATCGGGATGCCGCTCGCAAGGCTCTTCTTCGAGCCGCAGAAGGTAATGGCGATCTCGTCGGCCCGGTTGAAGCCGAGGAGACGGCTGCCGAACATGGTGACCGCAAGCACCGCTGCCAGCATGACGACCTCGATCGCGACAAGCACGCCGAGATCGGTGAGCGAAAAGGTCTGCCACAGGCCCGAAGTGACCGCCTGGCTGAAGGCGAGATAGACGACCATCAGGATCGAACCGCGGTCGACGGGCGCAAGCAGGCCCTTGCGTGCCCGGATCCAGCCGCCGATCCAGGGCTGCAGCAATTGGCCGGCAATGAACGGCGCCAGCAGTTGCAGGAGGATCTGCTCCAGCGCATCCAGCGACACGCCGCCATGGCCGCCGGCGGAAAACAACAGGCCGACCAGCAGCGGCGTCAGGAACATGCCGAAGATATTGGAGGCGGACGCAGAGCAGATTGCCGCCGGAACATTGCCGCCGGCAACCGAGGTGAAGGCGATTGACGACTGCACCGTCGAGGGCAGCACGCAGAGAAACAGGATGCCGGTGTAAAGCGCCGGCGGCAGAACCGACGACGGTACGAAGCCGACGGCAAGACCGATCAGCGGGAAGAGCACGAAGGTCGATGCCAGGATCGCCAGATGCAGCCGCCAATGAAGAAAACCGGCGATGACGACGTCACGCGACAGCCGCGCGCCGTGCAGGAAGAACACCAGGCCGACCGCTACCTTGGTCGCGATCGCGAACCAGGCGGTCGCGTCGCCCTGGATCGGCAGCACGGATGCCAGCAGCACGGTGAGAAGCAGGAGCAGGGTGAACGTGTCGGGAAGATAGCGGCGCATGTCTGTCACTGGCTCGATTGAGAAAACATCTTGCCGAGAAATGTCATTATGAAGCAGGATGCAAGGAATAACAGTTATCGTGAAAGTGGATAATGGATGCTCGATCTCGTGCAACTGCGCAGCTTCGTCGCGCTCGAACAGATGGGCAGCTTCACCCTTGCCGCGGAGAAGCTGACACTCGGGCAATCGACGGTCAGCCAGCATATTCAACGGCTTGAGGCGGCCGTCGGGCGCAAGCTCGTTGCCCGCGATACGCATCGGGTGTCCTTGACCACCGACGGCCAGGCTCTCCTTGCCCATGCGCGTTCGATGCTGGCGATCGACGACGAGGTCAAGGCGCTGTTTGCCGAAAGCAGCCTTCGCGGTCGCTTGAGGCTGGGTGTCTCGGAGGATTTCGTCACCAGCCGGCTGCCGGGCGTGCTTGAGGATTTCGTGCGCGCGCATCCGTCGGTGGAGCTGGAATTGACGGTGGCGCTGAGTGGCGTGCTCTACCAGATGCAGGATGGCGGCGAGATCGACCTGGTGCTGGCGAAGCGCCGGCTCGGCGATCCGCGCGGCGAGCTGGTCTATCGCGAGCCGCTCGTGTGGCTGGCGCGCGATCCAGAGCGCATCAAGCGCGACCGCGTCTTGCCGCTGATTGCTTTCCCGCCGCCGAGCATCACGCGCAGCGTGGCGCTCGAAGTGCTCGACCGGCATCGGCTGCCGTGGCGGATCGTCTGTACCTGCGGCAGCCTCAGCGGGCTGACGGCCGCAGCGCAAGCCGGCATGGGCGTGCTCGTCCAGCCGCGCAGCATGGCGCCTCAGGGTCTCAGGGAATTGCCTGCCGGCACCCTGCCGCCGCTCGAAGATGTCGAGTTCGTGCTGGTCCCGAGCAAGGGCGCCGACCAGAAACTGCTGGCGGCGCTCTCGACCGAGATCCTTTCGAAGGTACGGACGCTGCAGGGCCAGGCTTGAGCCCGGCCCTTCGGGCTGATCCGCCTCAGCAGGCGGCGACGAAGCGATCGACGTCCTCTGCTTTCGTGGCAAAGCTCGTCACCAGGCGGTAAAGGCCTTCGTCGGCTTCAAGGCTTCCGGCAAGATCATGCGGAACGGGCCAATCGTAGAAGACCGCGCCCTGTTCGCGCAGCTTTGCCGCCACGTCGCTTTTCAGAATGACGAAGACCTCGTTGGCGTCGACCGGCCAACCAAGCCGGCTCGTTCGCGAGGCGGCGATGCCATCTGCAAGACGGCGGGCCATCGCGTTGGAATGCCGGGCGAGGTCGAGCCAGAGGTCGCCTTCGAGATAGGCATCGAACTGGGCAGAGACGAAGCGGGATTTCGAGAACAGCTGGGCCGAGCGCTTGCGCAGGAAGTGCATCTCGTGCGCCTTGGAAAGATCGAAGAGGATGAGCGCCTCTGCACACCAGCAGCCGTTTTTCGTGCCACCGAAGGAAACGAGATCGACGCCACGCTTCCAGGTCATTTCAGCCGGCGTCGCCTCGAGGCTGACCAGCGCATTGGCAAAGCGCGCGCCGTCCATGTGCAATGGCAACTTGTGCGCCTTGGCGACAGCTGCGATCGCCTCGATCTCTTCGAGCGCGTAAACGGTACCGCTTTCAGTCGCCTGCGTTAGCGTCACCGCCATCGGCTGACCACCATGGACATTGTCGAGCGGATAGCGACGGATCTCCGCTTCGAGGCGCGTTGCGTCCATCTTGCCATGTTTGCCGTCGACCGGCTTCAGCCGCGAACCATGGGTGAAAAATTCCGGAGCGCCGCATTCGTCGGCGGTCACATGGGCTTCCCGGTGGCAGAACGCGACGCCGCCGGCGCGGCTCGCGCTGGCAAGCGCCAGCGAATTGGCGGCTGTTCCCGTGCCGACAAAGAAAACGGCGACATCGCGCTCGAAAACGTCGGACAGTCTTTTCTCCACCTTCCGGTCGAGCTCACTGGTGCCATAGGCGGAGGCATAGCCGCTGGCATGGGTCACGAGGCTCTGGGCGATGGCCGGGTGGGCTCCAGCCCAGTTGTCAGAGGAAAAAATCATCACATGTCGTCCTGTTTTACGGGCGTGTCGGCGTCGTTCGGGCGACCATAACCCACTTCCCGACCGGATCAATCACGGTCTCTGCGGAAGAGGCCAACAGAATACCAGTTTGAAACCAAAATGAAGAAAACGCCGGTTTGTCGTAATTAAATTATAAAACCTGGAAACTTTCGGCAATGTTCGGCAAAATCTCTTCCAATAATTGCTCATATGCCCCTTGCGGAGGGGGGCGGTTTCTGGCATAGAGCGCATGAAATAGGACAGCAAGACTGTCCTATTTCGGTCTAGGGACCGGAACAATCGCCGCAAGTGCCCAAAAAATCGGCATTCGGCGTATGGCGTAGGCAAATCCGCCGGATTTCATCCGGTTGTTATCGCCTGCCATCAGGATGGTCACTGACATCAATGCCTGATGATGCCGTGCATTATTTGCGACCTGATCAGGATCATGAGACGATGAATGCCCCGGCTTTGCGGCATGCGAATGCGTGCGACGGAGAGCCATGCGCGGGCGCAGGTATGCCCGGGACGTGCCGGGTTCAACAGGAGGGAAGACGATGACGGATCACACGCCATCACAGCAATCTGGGCTCAACCTCGCACACACTGTTGCGACGGCTGAAAAAACGCCCGTTTTCCCGTCTGGCCTGCCGCGAAAACAAGGTCTCTATGATCCGCGCAATGAACACGATGCCTGCGGCGTCGGCTTCGTCGCGCATCTGAAGGGCGAGAAGTCGCACCAGATCGTGCGTGATGGCCTCTTCATGCTCGAAAACCTGACGCACCGCGGTGCCGTCGGTGCCGACCCGCTGATGGGTGATGGCGCCGGCATCCTGGTGCAGATCCCCGACCGCTTCTTCCGCGAGGAAATGGCCAAGCAGGGCGTGACCCTGCCGAAGGCCGGCGAATACGGCGTCGGCTACCTCTTCATGCCGCGCGACGAGAAGCTGATCGCCCACTTCAAGGACGTGATCAACGAAGTCGTCGCCGAGGAAGGCCAGCACGTGCTCGGCTTCCGCGACGTGCCGGTCGACAATTCGTCGCTGTCAAAGGCACCCGACATCGCCGCGACCGAACCGCATCATGTCCAGGTGTTTATTGGTGCCGGCCGTGACGCCGCCACCAATGCCGAGTTCGAGCGCCGCCTGTTCACGCTGCGCAAGGTGATCTCCAACCGCATCTATGCGGAGGCGGAAGGTGGCGATCTTGGCTTCTACGTCGTGTCGCTGTCGACCCAGACCGTCGTCTACAAGGGCATGTTCCTGGCCTATCAGGTCGGCGCCTACTACAAGGATCTGGAGGACGAGCGCTTCCAGTCGGCCGTAGCCTTGGTCCACCAGCGTTTCTCGACCAACACCTTCCCGTCGTGGAAGCTGGCACACCCTTACCGCATGGTCGCCCATAACGGCGAAATCAACACGCTGCGCGGCAACGTCAACTGGATGGCGGCCCGTCAGGCTTCCGTGTCCTCGCCGCTCTTCGGCGACGACATCTCCAAGCTCTGGCCGATTTCCTACGAGGGCCAGTCGGACACTGCCTGTTTCGATAACGCGCTCGAATTCCTGGTGCAGGGTGGCTACTCGCTCTCGCATGCGGTGATGATGCTGATCCCGGAAGCCTGGGCCGGCAACCAGCTGATGTCGCCAGAGCGCAAGGCATTCTACGAATACCATGCAGCGCTGATGGAACCGTGGGATGGACCGGCAGCGGTTGCCTTCACCGACGGTCGCCAGATCGGCGCGACGCTCGACCGCAACGGCCTGCGTCCGGCCCGCTACATCGTCACTTCGGACGATCGCGTCATCCTCGCGTCTGAAGCCGGCGTGCTTCCCGTTGACGAAAGCAAGATCGTCAAGAAGTGGCGCCTGCAGCCGGGCAAGATGCTGCTCATCGACATGGAGCAGGGCCGCATCATCTCGGATGAAGAGGTGAAGTCTTCGCTTGCAACCAAGCACCCCTACAGCAAGTGGCTTGAAGACACCCAGCTGATCCTGGAAGAACTGAAGCCGGTGGAGCCGCGCGCGTTGCGTCGCGACGTCTCCCTCATCGACCGCCAGCAGGCCTTCGGCTACACGCTCGAAGACACCAAGATCCTGATGTCGCCGATGGCGACCACCGGTCAGGAAGCCGTCGGCTCGATGGGAACGGACACGCCGATCTCGGCGATGTCGGACAAGCGCAAGCTGCTCTATACCTACTTCAAGCAGAACTTCGCGCAGGTCACCAACCCGCCGATCGATCCGATCCGCGAAGAGCTGGTGATGAGCCTCGTCTCGTTCATCGGTCCGCGCCCGAACCTGCTCGACCATGCCGGCATGGCGCATGCCAAGCGGCTGGAAGTGCGCCAGCCGATCCTGACCAACGGCGATCTCGAAAAGATCCGCTCGATCGGCCACACCGAAGACCGGTTCGACACCAAGACGCTCGACTTCACCTATGACATCTCGCGCGGTGCCGAAGGCATGCCGGAGATGCTCGATCGCCTGTGCGAGCGGGCGGAAGCAGCGGTCAAGGGCGGCTACAACATCATCGTTCTCTCCGACCGCCAGGTCGGTCCGGACCGCGTCGCCATCCCGGCTCTGCTGGCCACCGCCGCCGTACACCACCACCTGATCCGCAAGGGCCTGCGCACTTCGGTCGGTATCGTGCTGGAATCCGGCGAGCCGCGCGAGGTACACCACTTCTGCCTGCTCGCCGGCTACGGCGCCGAAGCGATCAACCCATACCTCGCCTTCGACACGCTGACCGAAATGCACAAGCGCGGCGACTTCCCCAAGGAAGTCGACGGCAGCGAAGTGGTTTACCGCTACATCAAGGCGGTCGGTAAGGGCATCCTCAAGGTCATGTCCAAAATGGGCATCTCGACCTACCAGTCCTATTGCGGCGCGCAGATCTTCGACGCGGTCGGCCTGTCGTCAAAGCTCGTCGACCAGTTCTTCTTCGGAACGGCAACGACGATCGAAGGCATCGGCCTTGAAGAGATTGCAGCTGAGACTGTCGCCCGTCACAAGGCGGCCTTCGGTGCCGATCCGGTGCTGGCCAACACGCTGGATATCGGTGGCGAATACGCCTACCGCATGCGCGGCGAAAGCCATGCCTGGACACCGGATGCGATCGCGTCGCTGCAGCATGCCGTGCGCGGCAATGCGCAGGACCGCTACCGCGAATTCGCCGAGATGGTGAACACCTCGGCGCTTAGGATGAACACCATCCGTGGCCTGTTCACGGTCAAGAGTGCCGAGGCTGCCGGCCGCAAGCCGATCTCCGTCGACGAGGTGGAATCGGCCGCCGACATCGTCAAGCGCTTCTCGACCGGTGCCATGTCCTTCGGCTCGATCAGCCGCGAGGCGCACACGACGCTCGCCATCGCGATGAACCGGATCGGCGGCAAGTCGAACACAGGTGAAGGCGGCGAGGAAAGCGATCGCTACCTGCCGCTGCCCGATGGTTCGATGAACCCGGAGCGTTCGGCGATCAAGCAGATCGCGTCCGGTCGCTTCGGCGTGACCACCGAGTACCTGGTCAACGCCGACATGTTGCAGATCAAGGTGGCCCAGGGTGCCAAGCCCGGCGAGGGCGGCCAACTGCCCGGCCACAAGGTGGATGCGACCGTCGCCAAGACCCGGCATTCGACGCCGGGCGTCGGCCTGATTTCGCCACCGCCGCACCATGACATCTACTCGATCGAAGATCTGGCCCAGCTGATCTACGACCTGAAGAACGTCAACCCGGAAGCCGACGTGTCGGTCAAGCTGGTCTCGGAAGTGGGCGTCGGCACGGTTGCGGCCGGTGTCGCCAAGGCGCGCGCCGACCACATCACCGTCTCCGGCTTCGACGGCGGCACCGGCGCATCGCCGCTGACCTCCTTGAAGCATGCCGGCAGCCCGTGGGAAATCGGTCTTGCCGAAACCCAGCAGACGCTGGTGCTGAACGGCCTTCGCTCGCGCGTCGCCCTACAGGTCGATGGTGGCCTCAAGACCGGTCGCGACGTCATCATCGGCGCGCTTCTCGGTGCCGACGAGTTCGGCTTTGCGACCGCGCCGCTGATTGCGGCCGGCTGCATCATGATGCGCAAGTGCCACCTCAACACCTGTCCTGTCGGTGTCGCGACCCAGGATCCGGTGCTGCGCAAGCGCTTCAAGGGCACGGCCGAGCACGTCATCAACTACTTCTTCTTTGTTGCAGAAGAAGTGCGCGAGATCCTCGCCTTGCTCGGCGTGCGCAAGCTCGATGAAATCATCGGTGCGTCCGAATTGTTGGAAAAGGACGGCGCGCTCGCCCACTGGAAGGCCAACGGTCTCGATTTCTCGAAGATCTTCCACAAGGTCGACGCCGCGAAGGAAGAGACCTACTGGACCAGCCGCCAGAAGCATCCGATCGACGACGTGCTCGACCGCACGTTGATCGAAAAGGCCAAGCTCGCGCTGGAAACCAAGGCGCCTGTCGCCTTCGAAGCCAAGATCAAGAACGTCGACCGGTCGGCCGGCGCCATGCTTTCGGGCGCACTTGCCAAGCGCTGGGGCCACAAGGGTCTGAAGGACGATACGATCCACGTCACCCTCAAGGGCACGGCGGGCCAGTCGTTCGCCGCATTCCTGGCGCGCGGCATCACTTTCGACCTGGTGGGCGATGGCAACGACTATGTCGGCAAGGGTCTGTCAGGCGGGCGCATCATCGTCCGGCCGCCTGAAAACACGAAAATCGTGCCTGAAGATTCCATCATCGTCGGCAACACCGTGCTTTACGGTGCGATCTCGGGCGAGTGCTATTTCAATGGCGTCGCCGGCGAACGCTTCGCCGTGCGCAACTCCGGCGCTGTTGCCGTCGTCGAAGGCGTGGGTGACCACGGCTGCGAATACATGACCGGCGGTGTCGTCGTCGTTCTCGGCACGACCGGCCGCAACTTTGCGGCCGGCATGTCCGGCGGCGTCGCCTATGTGCTCGACGAGGAGGGCGATTTCGCCCGACGCTGCAACATGGCGATGGTCGAGCTGCAGCCGGTGCCGGAAGAGGACGACATGCTCGAGAAGCTGCATCACCACGGCGGCGACATCATGCACAAGGGCATGGTCGACGTCTCCGGCGACATGACGCGCCACGACGAGGAACGGCTCTACCAGCTGATCTCCAATCACCTGCACCACACGGGCTCGCCCCGGGCAAAGGCGATCCTCGATCATTGGGCAGACTACCGGCCGAAATTCCGCAAGGTCATGCCGGTCGAATACCGCCGTGCGCTCGAGGACATGGAACGTATGAAAATGGCAGAGGCGGCCGAATAGAGGCCCCGGTGAAAAGGGCTCCCGGTTCCGAAAAGGGTTCGGGGGTTCATCACGCGCGCTTGTCTAAAGCGCCTGTTCAGACGCATAGCTATCAGGATGATACGATGGGTAAGGTAACTGGTTTTCTCGAGATCGACCGGCAAGTGGCAAAGTACCAGCCGGCGTCCGACCGCATTCGCCATTTCCGCGAATTCACCATTCCGATGTCGGAACCGGAAGTGCAGAAGCAGGCTGCACGCTGCATGGACTGCGGCATTCCCTACTGCCATGGGCCAACCGGGTGTCCGGTGCACAACCAGATCCCCGACTGGAACGATCTGGTCTACAACGGCAACTGGGACGAGGCGATCCGCAACCTGCACTCGACCAACAACTTCCCCGAATTTACCGGTCGCGTCTGCCCTGCGCCGTGCGAGGAGGCATGCACGCTGAACCTCGAGGATGCGCCGGTCGCGATCAAGACCGTCGAGCAGGCGATCGCCGACAAGGCCTATGAGATGGGCTATATCGTGCCGCAGCCGGCCGTGACCAAGACCGGCAAGAAGGTTGCGGTCATCGGTTCGGGCCCGGCCGGCATGGCAGCTGCCCAGCAGATGGCGCGCGCCGGTCACGAGGTTCACGTCTACGAGCGCGAGAGCAAGCCCGGCGGCCTTTTGCGCTACGGCATCCCCGACTTCAAGATGGAGAAGAACTTCATCGATCGCCGCGTCGAGCAGATGAAGGGCGAGGGCGTCACCTTCCATTGCGGCGTCAACATCGGCGTCGACCTGCCCGTCGAGCAACTGATCGACGGGCATGATGCGGTGCTCTATTGCGGCGGCTCAGAGACGCCGCGCAATGCCGGCATTCCCGGCGTCGAATTTGCCGGCGTGCATGATGCAATGCCCTATCTCGTGCAACAGAACCGTCGCGTCGGCCGCGAGAACATCGACAGCACCGGCTGGCCGTCTGCACCGATCCTCGCCGGCGGCAAGCACATTGTCGTCGTCGGCGGTGGCGATACAGCATCCGACTGCGTCGGTACCGCGTTCCGTCAGGGCGCCGTCAAGGTCACCCAGCTCGACATCCGCCCGCAGCCGCCGGAAAAGGAAGACAAGCTCGCCGTCTGGCCGTTCTGGGCGACCAAGATGCGCACCTCGTCCAGCCAGGCCGAGGGTGCTATCCGCGAATTCCAGGTCGCGACACTGGAGTTCGTCGGCGACGAGGACGGCAACCTCATCGGCGTCAAGTGCTGCCAGGTCGACGATCGCCGCAAGCCGATTGCCGGCACGGAGTTCATCATCAAGGCCGATCTCGCCTTCATCGCTATCGGCTTCAGCGGCCCGTTCACCGACAGCGTGCTGAAGGATCTCGGCGACAAGCTGACGCTCAACACGGATCGCCGTGGCTCGACCAACGTCGTTGCCAACGATCGCGACTACAAGACCTCGGTCGACAAGTTCTGGACGGCCGGCGACGTGCGCCGCGGCCAGTCGCTCGTCGTCTGGGCGATCCGCGAGGGCCGTCAGGCCGCTCGGGCGATCGATGAGGCGCTGATGGGATCGACGATCCTGCCGCGTTGAAGACAAGCCTTCGCAAACAGGAAGGGCTCCGCCGGATCATGGCGGAGCCCTTTTTCTTTCAGGGTGGTGGTTTGCGATGTGGGGATCGTCGCGAAGAGGCGCTCCCTGTTCCATCTGACGCGCGGCTGCTATCGCTTGCAGCCGTGTGGGAAAGACCTAGTTCCGGATTACCGGATTGCTGATGACTGTTCCTGGCTTGGCGAGGCGGAAATCATCGACGCGGCCGGCAGGCGCTGCAGCCACATCGCCCTTGTCGACGAGGCGATCGCGTGGGCTCCGGCCGGTGCCCTTGTTGGGGGCGGCGTCGCCGAGCAGGCTTGCCGCGCCATCGAGATCCGGATCGGTCAGGCCGATTGGTTGCGTCTTGACGATGTCCTCGTTGGCAAGCGGTGCGGTAACGACGAGATCCTTCAGTCCGTCGGCGCCCGGTACGTCCCTGTCGGTCGCGGCGGCATCTCCGAGTAGACGTCGAATGTCCTTTTCGAGATAGAACGCGAGCTTGCGTTTGCCTGCTTTCGTCAGGTTGATGCCGTCGGCGCCGCGCAGGCGCACCTGCTGGCCATTGATGTCGGAGCCGGTCAGCACGAATTTTCCGGCCTCATCGACGAAGCCGTCCCAGATATCGACGAACTGGCCGCCGACCTTTTCGACTTCCTCGCGGTAGATGCCGTTGAACGTCACCATGTCGGCCGTCATCGCGGCTGACTGGAACGGCGGCATGCCGACCCACAGGACCGGCAGTTTTTCCTTGCGCGCAAGCTCGGCGAGCGCGTGGACGCGCTTGCGGTATTCCTCCGTCCAAAGATCCGTGCGGTATTTTTCCTTGGTGCTACCGATCTGCATCTGCTGGCGATCGTTGGCGCCGAGGCTGACAATGATGACGGCGGGCTTGATCTCACCCACATAGGCCGGCAGCGTCACCGGCCAATTGAAATAGTCCTCGCGCACCAGGCCGGACGAACCGTTCGCACGCGTCTCGATGGTGATGCCGGGCGTCATTTCGAATGCGGTCTTCAGGCCGTCGCCGAGGCTGCCGGCCATGAAGTCGCCGACAACGAGAACCTTCTTGGCGTCCGGCGCCTTTTCAACCGGCTGCGGCACGGGAGCCGCATCGGCAATGGCGGGCTTTGCCTTCTGCTGCCCCGGGACCTTCTGCCGTGGTTGACCTTGGCTCTGGTTCTGGCGGGCGCGCCTGGGCCGCGGCTGCTGCGGAAACTCGTACCGCTCGTCGATAACACGTCGTTCGCGCGTGAAGCCGCCGAACAGCATCTGGAAGAGGTTGCGCCGCTGCACCCGTTCCTGGGCTTCGGCAAAACTTGCGGCAAAACCGACGAACAGCATTGCGGCCGCGGCGATGAACATCGTCGCGACCTTGAAGGGCATTCCGCCGCCTACTGTCCGGGTCTTGGTTTTCGCTTGCATGTCTGATCATCCATCGAACGGACGGCGACAACAAGGCCGCCGTCGCGTTTCGGGCACGCGGGTCAGTTGCGCAGGGCGCGCAGCAGATGCTGCGTCGGCTGACCATCCGGCGCCAAGCCGTTCTTCGACTGGAATTCCTGGATGGCGGCCTTGGAGCCGGATCCGAAATTGCCATCGACCTCGCCGCTGTAATAGCCGAGTTCCTTCAAGCGGTTCTGCAACTCGAACTTTTCACTGATGTCGAGCGATCCGTCCGGGCGCGGCCAACGCTGCTGCATGCCGGCATAACCGGCGATCTGGTCGGCAAGAAGGCCGACGCCGAGCGCGTAGCTGTCCGACGCGTTGTAGCGCTTGATGACGAAGAAGTTCTTGGTCATCAGGAAGCCCGGACCGTCACCGCCGCTCGGCAGCTTCAGTTCGGCGCGTGAATTGCCATTGCGGAAGCCCTTGCCGTTCGGCCTGAGGAAGCCGAGCGCTGCCCATTGTGCAAGCGTCTTCGTCTGCCCCGAGTATTTCGCGGCGTTGGCCGGCGGTGCGACTTCGTAGCCCCAGGTTTCGCCCGGCTGCCAGCCGTTCTTCTTCAGGAGGTTGGCGGCCGTCGCCAGCGCGTCGGGCACCGAGTTCCAGATATCGCGATGGCCATTGCCATCAGCGTCGATCGCGTAGAGCAGATAGCTCGTCGGGATGAACTGCGTGTGCCCCATGGCGCCGGCCCAGGAGCCTGTCAGCTCGCGCGGGGTGATGTCGCCGCTCTGCAGGATTTTCAGCGCGGCGATTAGCTGTGTCTTGGCGAATTTGGCGCGCTTGGGATCGGCATAGGCAAGGGTCGCCAGCGCCCGCGGCACGTAGTGCAGACGGTCGTCCTTTTCGAGCACGGCGCCGTAGTTCGATTCCATCGACCAGATCGCCAGCAGGATCGTCTTGTCGACGCCGAAGTGCTTTTCGATTGAATTCAGCGTGCGGGCATGCTTGGCGGCCATCTCCTGGCCGATGCGCTTGGTGTAGGGGTTGACGCGGGAATCGATGTATTCCCAGATCTTGTGCTTGAATTCAGGCTGGTAATTGGCCTTTTCGATCACGGCCGCATCCGGCGTCTTCACGCCGGCAAAAGCCTTGCGATAGGTCGCCTGGGTGATGCCGCTCTTTGCAGCCGTGGCATAGAAGTTGTTGATCCAGTTCTGAAATCCGGCATCGGCGCGCGCAGGGGAGGTGCCAAGCGCGACGGCGGATAGGACGAAGGCGGCTGCGATATGACGGAAAAACGTCCTGCGGTTTCTGATCATCAGCTGTCGGTTCCGTTTCTCTGCGGAGCCTCAGCCGTCATAGCCGGGACATCTCCGCATGGTGGCAGTCTGGAGCCAGCTCAGCGGTTCGTCGACCGCCGGCGGTTCCTGTTCTCGGATCCGGCCGCAGTCGATGCAGCGCCGGATTAGGACGAATCTACAGAAACGTGGTCAACAAACCCTTTACCATGAAAAGGCCATTGCGTCTTCTCGTGGAAGAAAATGCGGTTGGGGTCGCAAATCGCATTTTTTCTGTCCCGGTTCAGCGTGCGTTCACATCGTTACGTAGAGATTGCCGCCGCACTGCAAAGCGCTGACGATTCCTTAAATTGATTTGCTTTAAGGGTTTCTACAGCAACACTCAGGATTGAAATCCTATTGAAGGAGGTACCGATGACCGACAAGCGTAAAGTCCGCAAAGCCGTGTTCCCGGTCGCTGGTCTGGGCACGCGTTTCCTGCCGGCCACCAAGGCCGTGCCGAAGGAAATGCTGACGGTGGTGGACAAGCCGGTCATTCAATATGTGGTCGACGAGGCGATGGAAGCCGGTATCGAGCATCTGATCTTCGTCACCGGCCGCAGCAAGGCCGTCATCGAGGACTATTTCGACATCCAGGTCGAACTCGACCAGACGCTGCGCGAGCGCAACAAGAAGATCGAGATCGAGCTTCTCGACAACATCCTGCCGAAGGCCGGCACCACCAGCTTCACCCGCCAGCAGGCGCCGCTCGGCCTTGGCCATGCCGTCTGGTGCGCCCGTGAACTGGTCGGCAACGAACCATTCGCGCTGTTGCTGCCCGACATGATCATGAAGGGCGAGAAGGGCTGCCTGAAGGGCATGGTCGAACTCTATGAGCAGAGCGGCGGCAATGTCATCGCGGTCGAGGAATGTGCCCCGGATCAGGCCCATAAATACGGCATCGTCGGCGTTGGCGAAAAGGTCGGCGACGGCTTCAAGATCACCAAGATGGTCGAAAAGCCCGCACCGGGAACGGCGCCGTCGAACTTCTTCATCAATGGCCGCTACATCCTGCAGCCGGAGATCTTCCCGATCCTGGAAAAGCAGGAGCGCGGCGCCGGCAATGAGATCCAGTTGACCGACGGCATGCTGAAGCTTTCCGAGAGCCAGCAGTTCGCCGCCTATCACTTCCGTGGCGAAACCTATGACTGCGGCGCCAAGGATGGCTTCATCCTTGCCAACGTCGCCTTCGCGCTGGAACGCGGCGATATCCGCCCGACCGTCGAGGGTCCGCTCAAGGCGCTGCTCAGCAGCTTGAAGTAATTTCGGTTCCGCCGAAACACGAAGGCCGCGTCCCGTTGGGGCGCGGCCTTTTCTTTGTAAACTGTCGCCGGCGCGCGGCCATGAAAGGTCCGGCCCCTGGCTCAACGCCTGAGGACGAGACCGACGCCGACGCGGGTAATGTCCGTGGGATCGCCGACGTCGCGCACGGTGCGCTCATAGCTGACGTCGCCGGTCAATGCGAGATAACGGTTCATGTCCCAGGTGAGGCCCGCCCCGGTGCGCCAGGTCGTCTCGTCGGAGGAGCGGTTATCCGAGGGGTATTTGCGGATGATCAGGGTGTTGGACAGTCGCGCGACGAGATCCGAGCGCATCTCGTGGGTGATGAGGTTGAGCAGGGTGTAGTCGATCGAGCCGGAATCGCCCGCAGTGGTCGACGGGTTGAGACCGGTCGATAGTCCGAAGAGGACGTCCGTGCCGCGCTGCGGCGACCAGTCGAGGCGACCGTCGATCGACAGGCCGCTGACGTCGCTCAACCGATCATCCTCGAAGCTATAGGTTTCGTAGCCGAGAGCGATCTCGCCGTTGAGCTTCTCGCCGAAGTCGACCTCCAGGCCGCCTCGTGTCGCGTAGCTTTGATAGGATCGCTCGAAGCCGAGCGTGTCCTGGCGAAGATCGTAGATCGACCTGCCGACCGCGGCCTCGATGAACGGGATCAAGGCCGGCGACATTTCGTAACCGACCCGTGCCGTCACGGTACCGCTGTTGCGGTTTCGGTCTTCAACGGAAAGCGTCGTGCCGTTTTCCAGTTCCACGTTACCATAGGTCTGCCGTTCGAGATCGAGCCCGACAGAGCCGCGGATGAGGCCGAAATCGCGCTCGATCGCGGCGCCCAGCCGATAGGTGTTGACGCCTGACTGGGTCTTTGCATTGGAGATCGCATTCGGATCGTCCGCGTCTTCGCGGTAGAAGCTGTAGCCCGCCCGCAGGCGCGCAATGGTTTCATCCCAGAGATCCAGGCGCAGTTCCGCGTGGATATCGGCGCGGGGTTCTTCCTCGCCTTCGCCGGAAATGTTGTTTTGTATGACGCCGGCGCCGGTGACCGTCAGTGCGTGGCGGGACCAGTCAGACGTTAACGTGCCGCGGATGCCGGTTTCCAGGTAGCCGCGGTTCTGCTTGGTATCGCCGTCCTTGCGCCATTCATGGTTCAGCGTTTCGCCGATCTCAGGCCGAAGGGTGAAGGTGCCGATGCGAACGCCGGTCGCCCTTTCTTCATCCGGATCTATTCGCGTCCGCAATCCGTCGATTGTTGGTTCGCGACGGTTGAGGCGGATGAGATCTTCATCGGAAGCCGGTGACAGGTCATCAGTGCTGACGGCACCCGTCGTCTGCGGATCCGATATCGCCGGCATCGTGGTCGCGGTGCCGGGTGCAACGACGCCAGGGGGCGTGGAATTGGCGACGGTCTGGGCGTGCGACGACAGCGGAGCGGCAAGCGCCGTGCCAGCCAGCAACAACGCCATCAGCGTAAAACGCCGGGCGTGTCTTCCGGTCGAGCATAAGTCGTCTGGCACCATCTGCCGTTTGTCCGCGAGCCTGATTGCAATCCTTTCGCAATCGTAAAGCCGCGTGGTTAACCAATCGTTTCCAAACGGGAAAAACCCTTTAGTGACGGGAAGATGGCAATGCTTCGATGAAGAGCCGCTTCGAATGCGCCCGCGGGCCTTAGGCGCTTTCGACCGTCAGGCTGCGTCCATGGCTGGCCACGATGCGCACGCGCGTGCCGGCGGGCAGATCCGGGCCTTCGACGATCCAGATCGTATCGTCCAGCCGCACCCGTCCGTGACCTTCGGCGATCGGCTTTTCAAGCACGGCCGTTCGGCCGACGAGGCTCTGTGCCCGCTGATTGAGCAGGGGCTCGTCCGTCTCCCTGGCGGACGACGAGACGAAATGACGTCCGAGGAGGACGGAGATGATCGACAGAAGCGCAAAGACGACGAACTGGACCTGCCAGCCCCACACGATCGTGTCCCACAGCAACAGCGACAGCGCGCCGGTGATCAGCGCGGCAATCGCGATCCAGATGAGGAAGACACCTGGTGCAACGACTTCGGCGGCCAGCAGGACAAGTCCGAGAACCCACCAGCTCCAGGGGCCGAGTTCAAGGATGATGCGCTGGACCATCGCTTATTTCCCCTGGGGTTCGAACGGGCCGGTGCGCGGGGTCGTCGTTGGGCGCTGACGGGCGGCGGGCGCTTGATTGTCGCCGAACACTTCCTTGGCGATCGCGCCGATGCCGCCGAGCGACCCGATCAGGGCTGACGCTTCCATCGGCATCAGGACGATCTTCTGATTGTTGGCAGTGCCGATCGCGGCGAGCGCTTCGGTGTATTTCTGGGCGACGAAGTAGTTGATCGCCTGGACATCGCCGGCAGCAATCGCGGCCGACACCATCTGCGTTGCCTTGGCCTCGGCTTCCGCCAGACGTTCGCGCGCCTCAGCGTCGCGGAAGGCGGCCTCGCGCTGGCCTTCGGCCTGCAGGATCGCCGACTGCTTGGCACCTTCGGCACGCAGGATCTGGGCGTTTCTCGAACCTTCGGCTTCCAGCACCTGGGCGCGCTTCTCGCGCTCGGCCTTCATCTGTCGCGCCATGGCATCGACGAGGTCCTTCGGTGGCGCGATGTCCTTAATTTCGACGCGGGTGATCTTGATGCCCCAGGGGTTGGCGGCGTCATCGACGACGCGCAGCAGCTTCTCGTTGATGGTGTCACGGTTCGACAGCAGCTCGTCAAGGTCCATGGAGCCCATGACCGAGCGGATGTTGGTCATCGTCAGGTTAAGAATGGCGTTCTGGAGATCCGACACCTGGTAGGCAGCCTGGGCTGCGTTCAGCACCTGATAGAAGGCGACCGCATCGGCCGAAACGCTGGCATTGTCCTTGGTGATGACTTCTTGAGTCGGAACATCGAGGACCTGCTCCATCACGTTCATCTTGGCGCCGATGCGGTCGATGAACGGGACGATGATGTTGAGGCCCGGTTCCATCGTCTTGGTATAACGGCCGAAGCGCTCAACCGTGTAGCGATAGCCCTGCGGCACCGTCTTGATTCCGGCAAAGAGAACCAGAACGACGAGGACCACAAATGCGATGACCGCAATATCCATACCGCCCAACGACAAGTCCGCCATGATCACAACCCCAGTTTGAGAGTGGCACTCTAACCCAGACGTGGGGATCGGTCAGTCGAATTCAACCGGCTGCCACAGATTTCGGCTTCAAAGCCAGCCGCTTAGCTCCCGGCGCACGACGTGTTCGAGAACCGTCATGCCCTCTTCGCTGTCGTTGAGGCAGGGAATGTGCGCGAATTTCTCGCCGCCATTGTGATGGAAGCTTTCGGCCGCCTGCTCGGCGATCTCCTCGAGCGTTTCCAGACAGTCGGATACAAAGCCGGGGTTGATCACCGCGATGCGCTTGATGCCGTCCTGAGCCAGCTTCTCGACTGTCTTGTCGGTATAGGGCTGCAGCCATTCTTCGGGACCGAAGCGGGACTGGAAGGTGACTTGCAGCTTGTCCTTCGACCAGCCGAGCTTTTCGCGCAGCAGGCGCGCGGTCTTCTGGCACTGGCAATAATAGGGATCGCCCTTGTCGAAGTAGCTCTTCGGGATGCCATGGAAGGAGGTGAGCACCACTTCCGGCTCCCAGTCGAGCGTCGCCAGGTGCCGGGTGATCGAACTGGCGAGAGCGTCGATATAGACAGGATCGTCATGATAGGGCGGCACGGTGCGCAAGGCCGGTTGCCAGCGCATCTTGAGCAGCGCCTCGAATGCCTTGTCGTTGACGGTGGCGGTGGTTGCCGCGGCGTATTGCGGATAGAGCGGGAACACCAGGATGCGCTCGCATCCGGCCTTCTGCAGCGCCTCCATCCGCGAGGCAATCGAAGGCTGGCCGTAGCGCATGCCCCAATCCACCACGATATGCGGCTGATCGGCGAAGGTCTTGGCCATCAAGGTCGCCTGGTTGCGGGTGTAGGTGCGCAGATAGCTCTCGTTCAGATCCTTGTTCCAGATCATCTCATAGGCTTTGCCGACCTTGCCGGGGCGGGTGTTGAGAACGATGCCGTAGAGGATCGGATACCAGAACAGCCGCGACCATTCGATGACGCGGCGGTCGCTCAGGAACTCTCTGAGATAGCGGCGCATCGACGTGTAGTCGGTACCATCGGGCGTGCCGAGATTGACGAGCAGCACGCCGACCTTTCCGGACTTGACGGGCGGGTGGTTGGCGGGAGCGGTCTCGGCGAGTGGCATCATCATATCGGTCCTCATGGGCCCTTATACGTCGGGACATGGTCTTCGGTTCATGTCCTTCTAAAAAGAAATGCCGGCGCGGGGAAGCCCGCGCCGGCATCCGAAGCAGAGGCAAATTGTCTTATTTTGCCGGAATCTCCAGTTCGGTGCCGACATGCAGATGGCGCGGGGCCGGCTTGCCGTTGGCAGCCGAGATCTTCGCCCAGAGGGCACCATCGCCGTAGAACGCCTTGGCGAGATCCCAAAGCGTGTCGCCCTTGGCGATCACGTGCTTCTGCGGACCGGAGGCCGGCGTGGTCGCGGCGGCACCGGCTGCAGGCTGCGTTGCCGTTGCATCGGTCGCCGGCTTGGCTTCCGTTGCCGGTGCCTCGGTCGTTGCGCCGGCGGCGGCAGCGACCTCGGTGATGCGGCCATCGGTATAGGGCTTGAACGGCTGGTGAGCGGCAAGATAGTCGGCCAGAACGGTTTCGAGACCCGGACCGTAATCATAGGCATTCTCGCCCTTGGTCTTGAACACGTCGTAGCCGTCGCCGCCATTGCGCATGTAGTTGTTGGTGACGAGCGAATAGGTCTTGGCCGGATCGAGCGGACCGTAAGCCTCTCCGTCCTTCACCTCTACCGAGACGACACGGCTGCCGACCGGCTTCGAGCGGTCGAAGGAATACTTCAGGCCGGCGACCTGCGGGAAGCGGCCACCCGCCTCTTCGAGCTTGCTCAGGCCATTCTCGAGCGCTGTCTGGATGTCGGCGCCCTTCAGCTGGAACGTCGCAACCGTGTTCTGGAACGGCAGCACGGTGATCGCTTCGCCCATCGAGACGTCGCCGGCATCGATCGAGGCGCGCAGGCCGCCGCCATTGGTGATGGCGATCGTCACGCCCTGGCCCTTGACGCGGTCAAGCATGGCGTCGGCGACGAGGCTGCCCATTTCGCATTCCTTGGCGCGGCAATTGTCACGCGAACCATCGATCGGCGCTTCGGTCTTGCCGATGATCTTGGAGCGGAGTTCCTCGATCGGCTTGGCGAGTTCGGCGACGCGGGTCAGTACCGACTGATCCGGCTTGATCGAGCTGTCGACCAGGATTGGGTCGCCCTTGGCGGCCTTCACCACGCCCTTGTCGTCGAAGGTGACGACGAGGTCGCCGAGATACTTCGAATAGGAGGCGGCCTGGACGACG
Organism: Ensifer sp. GW821-FHT05G01; assembly: GCF_059419585.1. Taxonomy (NCBI): domain Bacteria; kingdom Pseudomonadati; phylum Pseudomonadota; class Alphaproteobacteria; order Hyphomicrobiales; family Rhizobiaceae; genus Ensifer; species Ensifer sp. GW821-FHT05G01. The sequence continues at coordinate 115,429 of NZ_JBWKSC010000012.1, forward strand.
GGGACCTTGTAGCCGCCGGGGTTGTCGACCATCGTCGGGTAGGGGCCTTCGGCCTTTTCGTCGGTGTTCGAGAGCAGGCTGTGCGAGTGGCCGCCGACAACGACGTCGACATCGGGGATCTTGGCGATCGCCGCAAGGTCGCGCGGGTAGCCGACGTGGGTGAGCGCGATGATCTTGTCGACGCCCTGCTTCTTCAGCTCCTCGACCGCGGCGGTTGTGGTGGCGACGTCGTCGCCGATCAGGATGTCCGGGCCGGGTGAGGAAAGCTCAGGCGTGTCGTTGGCCACGGCGCCGACGATGCCGACCTTCTGACCACCCACTTCCAGAACGATCGACGGCTTGATCCGGTCGCCGATCTTCGACTTGTAGCTCGGCAGCACGTTGGCGGTGACGACGGGGAATTCGACCTTTTCGAGGAAGCCGACAAGGCCATCCTCGCTCTCGTCAAACTCATGGTTGCCGACGGTCATGGCGTCGAACTTCATCAGGTTGAGGAATTCGGCTTCAGCCAGCCCCTTGTAGGTAGTGAAGAACAGCGAACCCTGGAAGTTGTCGCCGGCGTTCAGGAGCAAGACGTTCTTGCCCGACAGGTCCTGGCGCTTCTGGTCGATCAGGGACTTCAGGCGTGCAACACCGCCGAAGCACTCGTTCTTGCCTTCCTCCTCAGCCGAGCAGGTCGAATCGAACTTGTTGATCGATTCGATGCGGGAGTGGAGATCGTTGATGTGCAGGATGTTCAGTTCATAATCGGCGAAGGCTGCGCCCGAGGAGAGGGCAAAAATGGACGCGGTCATCAGGCCGGTCCGCATGTGTCTGATCATGATGTTCTCCTGTTTTGCCTGTTGTCTTCCGGCCGATCGCGGATCCGGGTTACGGATCTGGTCCCCACAGCCGGGGTGGCTTTGCCGGGGCGGATGTTTTCATCACTTCGGGGCGAGTTCAAGCGTTAAAGCCATCCTCCGGTTGCCGGATCTGCAACTAGGGTTAAGTCATACAACAGCAACAAAAAAAGCCCCCTTGCGGAGGCTTTGATTTGTGTGCCGAAGACAGTCTCAGCCGCGTCGCGCCAGCGAGAACTGGGCGCCGGCATCGGTGGTGCAGTTGAGCTGGCTCTGGGTGACCAGCGCGCAATTGACCTTGGATTGGGTGTTGCGCACCAGCGAGGTCATGTTGATCTCGACGAGTGTCGGGCTCAGCTTGACGTAGTTGCCGGAAGCCAGCAACTGGTTGCTGTCGGTCGTGCGGGTCGAGAAGGTGCCGCCTGCAAAGGTCGACACGATGCCATTCGGATCCGTCCATGAGCCTTCGACACCCGATGCCTGGCGAGCGGGCGGTGCCCCTCCAACTTCCCGGGGCGACGACTGGCAGGATGCCAGGGCCGCGGCGGTCGCGAGAAGGGTCAGAATTGCGAATGGCTTCATTGGCGATTTCCCTCGCTTGGTGCCGAGCGTCCGTTTCATTTCGCCGAACCATGCCGCGATCAAGAGTTGAAAGCAAGAGCGGTCGGGCCGGCGTGCCGGGCTTTTCCCATATGGACAAAAAAAGCCCGGGGCGAAAATGCCCCGGGCCGTATGCTTCGTAATGTCAGCGGTTTAGCGAACGAGGATGTTCTTGAACTGCCAGGGATCCTTGGTGTCGATGTCTTCCGGGAACAGGCCCGGGCGACCGTCGAGCGGGGTCCAGTCGGTGTAGTGGCCTTCGACCGGGCCGAGATAGGGCAGCTGCACTTCGAGGCAGCGCTTGTAGTCCACCTCGTCGGCTTCAACGATGCCGGCCTTCGGGTTCTCGATCGCCCAGACCATGCCGGCCAGAACCGCAGAGGTGACCTGCAGACCGGTGGCGTTCTGGTAGGGGGCGATGCGGCGGGTCTCTTCCAGAGACAGGCGCGAGCCGAACCAGTAGGCATTCTTGTCGTGGCCGTAGAGCAGCACGCCCAGTTCGTCGACGCCTTCAACGAGTTCCTTCTCGTCGAGAACGTGATGGACCGGCTGCGCATTGCCGCCATTGCCGAACATTTCGTGCAGCGACAGCACGGCATCGTTGGCCGGATGGTAGGCATAGTGGCAGGTCGGGCGATAGGTGACTTCGCCGTCCTTGTCGCGCACGGTGAAGAAGTCGGCGATCGAGATCGACTCGTTGTGAGTGACGAGGAAGCCATACTGCGGGCCCGGCGTCGGGCACCAGCTGCGCACGCGGGTGTTGGCGCCCGGCTGCTCCAGATAGATGGCGGCCTTGCAGCCCTTCTTGTGCTTCTTGGCGTTCTTCGGCATCCAGTTCTCGTGGGTGCCCCAGCCGAGTTCGGCCGGCTGCAGACCTTCGGAGATGAAGCCTTCGACCGACCAGGTGTTCCAGAAGACGTTGAGCGGCTTCGGCTTCTTGGTCAGCTGGGTGTCGCGCTCGGCGATGTGAATGCCCTTGACGCCGACCTTCTTCATCAGCTTGGCCCAGCCTTCGCGGTCATCCTGATGCGGCTCGTCGAACTTCACGCCGAGATCGTTGGCGAGGTTCAAGAGGCCCTGTTTGACGAACCACGAGACCATGCCCGGGTTGGCGCCGCAGGTCGAAACGGCCGTGGTGCCGCCCGGGTTCTTTTCTTTTTCCTTGCGCAGCGTTTCGCGCAGGGCGTAGTTGGTGCGCGAGGCATTGTCCATTTCGGCATCGAAGTAGAAGCCGAGCCACGGCTCGACGACCGTGTCGATGTAGAGAACGTCGAGCTTGCGGCACATCTTGATCAGGTCGACCGAACCGGTGTCCACCGACAGGTTGACGCAGAAGCCCTGGCCTTCGCCTTCGGTCAGAAGCGGCTTCAGGAGTTCCTTGTAGTTGTCCTTCGTCACATGCGCGCGAACGTGGCGCACGCCGTGGCGCTCGAAGATCTCGTTGTCGGCAGCATCCTCACGGGGCTCGATCACGATCAACCGGTTCTTGTCGTATTTGAAGTGGCGCTCGATCAACGGCAAGGTGCCGCGGCCGATCGAACCGAAGCCGATCATGACGATCGGGCCGGTGATCTCGCCGTAAACCGGATAGGTGGTGTCTGCCATTTTGGTCTTACTCCTGAGGAAACTTTCCCTGAGACGGTGTTGAAAGTGTCTGAAAATGAGGCTCGCGCCGTGTGATAGGCCCTAGAGCACAGTTTGCTGTCACAATAAAGGGCCGGCGGGTCAACGCTGATCTGCGATATTGTTTAACCAGCGATGGACAGTAGGGCCGAAATCAGGGCATCGCGCTTGCTGACGAGGCCCTTGTAGGCCGCCTGCGGCAGGTCGAGCGCGCGCAATTGTTCGACGAAGGAAAGGGCCAGCGTGGCGGCATCATCCCTCTGTCGCAAAAGAGCCAGAGGGTCGGAATAGATGCGGATGGTGAAGACGATTGCGCCGGTCTGGGGCAGTTTTCTGAGCGTCTGGCGCTCGATGCGGATGAACGCGCTTTCTTCGGTCAGGCCGATGGCGGTTGCCGAGTGGCTTTCGGATTTCGACTTGGGCAGATGCAGGGAACCATCGACATTGACAGCCCAGTTGAAGCGCTCGACGAAACGGCCGGGCGGCAGGTTGTCGAACATGCGGGCGATGAGTTCGGCATTGCGCGTGCCGTGCTCGAAACCGGGAACCGGGGCGTGGATCTCATCCATCGTGCGCCCGAACTTTTCCGCGAGCGACCAGGATGAGGGGAAAGCGATATAGGCAGCGCCCAGGCGCCAGCCGCGATCGCCGCGCTGCATGATCGCCAGATCGTCCTGAATGAGCGAGCCAGCAATCACAAGCGGGTCGTCGCCCGACAGCGCCACCCGTCGCCCGCCGACCATCATGGCATCGCCATCTTGACAGTAGAGGCCGGGATATCGTGCCGGCAGATACTCGCAGAGGGTCTGCAACACTTCGCTCTGCGCCTGCTGCGTCCCGTTTTCGGTAACGAAAACGGTATCGCGCGACTGCGCGAGCAGCTGGGCTTTCTGGTCGAGATAGTGCTGTAGCTGGTCGTCCGGCTCGATCCAGCGATCGGGATCAAGTTGGGTGAGGCCGATGGTAAAGGGCTTGGAGGAACCGTCGTAGGGCGTGTGTTTCATGCGCGATGACCGGATCATTCTCGCGATTTAACCATAATACCTTTCGTTTCGCATGGGCCGAAGCTTGTCACAAGCACTTCGTGCTATAGCTTTCATACAATCATCCGCTACGCGCCATGATTGTTGTTTCCTTGCCCGACCTGGAGGCGTTGCAGACTGAACGTGACCGGCGACCACATCAAGACTCTCATGGGCCTGCAGGCCCAAACGCCCGTGCTGATGGCTCTCTACGATCAGCACGACCGGCTGCAATTTGCCAACGAGGCTTTTCGCGCCGCCTATTTCGTCGACGCGGAGGAGACGCCGACCTGGGCCGACATCATGCGGCGCAACCACGCGGCCAGTCGTGGCACGGTTCTTTCGACCAACGACATCGAAGGCTGGATAGCATCGACAATGCATCGGCGCGGCAAGGTTCCGTTTCGGGCGATGGAGACCGACCTGCATGACGGCCGCTGGCTATGGATGACGGAAACCGTCGATGCCAAGGGACACATGCTGTGCGTTGCCGTCGACATCACGACCGTCCGCGTCGAGGAGCGTGCCTTGCGCCAGGACCGCGATTTCGCGCTCAGGGCCTCGCAGGTCGACGAACTGACCAATGTTCCCAACCGGCGCCACACCATGGGGCGGCTCGGCGAGTTCATCGCCAATTGCGCCCAGAACCCGCATATGTGGGGCTGCGTCGCCATCATCGACATCGACTATTTCAAGGCGATCAACGACCGCTACGGCCACCATCAGGGTGACGAGGTGCTGCTCGATTTTGCCCGCCAGATGCAGGAATTCGTGCGCCGCTCCGATTGCTTCGGCCGCATCGGCGGCGAAGAGTTCATGCTGATCCTGCCCGACACCACGATCAGCGAAGGCAACATGATCCTCGACCGCCTGCTCGACAAGGTGCGCAGCGCCAGGCCGCTCGCGAGCATTCCGGAGTTCTACTACACCTGTTCGGTGGGGCTGGCCGAGTACCGGGAAGGCGACGGCGTCAAGGACATCTATGCGCGCGCCGACGAGGCGCTTTACCTCGCCAAGCGCGACGGGCGCGACCGGGTGAAGCGCTATACCCTGCCGGGCTCAGACCCCGAGCTTCGCCCGGATCAGGCCCCGTAGCGAATTGCCGACATAGAGTTGGCCGCGTGCCAGATCGTCTGGTGACAGGCGGGCGACGCGCGCCTGCCGCTGGCAGATGAGTTCGGTCCTGAGCACGCCGGCCAGGAGCCCGCAGGCGATCGGCGGCGTTTTCAGCGTGCCGCTGCCGTCGTCGAGGAAGATCGAGGTGATCGTCCCCTCGCACACCTCGCCCTTCTCATTGAGAAGGAGAACTTCGTCGACCTCCGATACCGGATACTCGCCGCGCGCCGCCTCATAGACGCCACGCCGCGTGGTCTTGACCCGCAGGAGCTTGTCTTCGGACGAGAGCGGCGTCTCAGCGAGACGCACGCGCCAGACTGTGTCTGCAGCAAGAGGCGTGAAAGCTGCCGTGGTCACGGCGATTGCGCCATGCCGGTCGAGCGTCAACCTTATGCGCAGGGGAACAGTCGCGCCCTCGACGGCCTTCTGCAGCTCTGCCTGCGCCCGGTCGTGGCCGGAAAAACCCAGTCTGCGCGCCGACCGCTCCAGGCGGGCGAGATGCAATCTCAACCGGACGAAGCCGTCATCGGGCTCGTAGCGCAACGTCTCGATCAGCGAGAACTCCGTCATCGGGCGATCTCGGCATCGCCGATGGCGAAGCGCGCCTTGAGCAGGCATTCGTCATATTCGGACTGGGCGCTGGAATCAAAGACGATGCCGCCGCCAACATTGAACACGGCCTCGCCGTCGGCAAACAGCGAGATGGTGCGGATCGCGACGCTGAAGCGCATGACGCCGTTCGGCGCGATGAAACCGATCGCACCGCAATAGGCATCACGCGGGCCGTCTTCGAGATCGTGCAGGATTTCCATTGCCCGCATCTTCGGCGCGCCGGTGATCGAGCCGCAGGGAAAGAGCGCCGTGAAGATATCGGTGATGCCGACATCAGGTCGCAGTTTCGCCCGGACATGGCTGACCATCTGATGAACGGTCGGATAGGTCTCGATGTCGAAGAGTTTCGGCACGTCGAGCGTTCCGACCTCGGTGATGCGCGAGATGTCATTGCGCAGGAGGTCGACGATCATGCGGTTCTCGGCCTGCGTCTTCTCGTCGGCGCGCATCGCGGCGATGATCTCGGCATCTTCCTCTGCCGAAGCACCACGTTTCGCCGTGCCCTTCATCGGATGCGTTTCGATCCATCGCTCAGCATCAACGCGGAAGAAAAGCTCGGGCGAGCGCGAGACGAGGATCGGGCCATCCAGCGCCACGAGGGCGCCGTACTTGACCGGCTGACGCTCGATGAGCGACCAGAAGGCGGCCCGCGGGTCGCCGGACCAGCGGGCGCGGATCGGCATGGTCAGGTTCGCCTGATAACAATCGCCCTGGCGCAGGTGCTGATGCAGGCGCCCGAACCGCTCGCGATAGGTGGGAAAATCCCAGGCGGCACGCGGTTCGGCAAGAAAAGGCTCGTTCTCGATCCGGCGTTGCGGTTCGGCGAGCGGATGGTCGTCGCTCGGTGCGTCGAAGATGCCGAAGGACATCAACGGCGTTTCGCGATCCTCCTCGGCAAAGGGGGTGAGCTTCTCCTCGAACAGATGGCCGGCCTCGTAGGCCATGAAGCCGGCAATCCATTTGCCGGCCGCGTGGGCACGTTCGAGCTCGGCAAGGCCACGGTGGAATTCGGCCTTGGTCCGCGCCGTGACGATGCGCTCCGGATCAGTGAAAACCGTGGTCCGGTTTTCACTGTCGTCCCGGAAAAGCACATAGGGTGCATTTTCGTTCATCGATGCCGCTTTGCTGACAGCCTATTCAGTGGTCGACCACGGGTTCGCCGCGGATCACGCCTTATCAAGCGCCTCGAGTTCGTCGATCAGCCCTTCGATCATCGACAGACCCTGTGCCCAGAACGACGGATCGGTGGCGTCGAGGCCAAAGGGAGCCAGCAACTCCGAATGGTGCTTGGTGCCGCCGGCCTTCAGAAGCTCGAAGTACTTCGCCTGGAAGCCCTTTTCGGCGTTCTGGTAGACGGCATAGAGCGAGTTCACCAGGCAATCGCCGAAGGCATAGGCATAAACATAGAAGGGCGAGTGGATGAAATGCGGGATATAGGCCCAGTAGGTCTCGTAGCCCTCGGAAATCCGGATCGCCGGCCCGAGGCTTTCCGCCTGCACCGAAATCCACAGATTGCCGATATCCTCGGCGGTCAGTTCGCCTTCCTTGCGCGCCGTATGCAGCTTGCGCTCGAATTCGTAGAAGGCGATCTGGCGCACGACCGTATTGATCATGTCCTCGACCTTCTGGGCGAGCATGGCCTTGCGCTCGCGCTTGTCCTTGGTCTGGTCGAGAAGCGCGCGGAAGGTCAGCATTTCGCCAAAGACTGACGCGGTCTCGGCAAGGGTCAGGGGCGTCGAAGCCATCAATGCGCCCTGTTCGCCGGCGAGCACCTGGTGCACGCCGTGGCCAAGCTCGTGGGCGAGCGTCATCACGTCGCGCGGCTTGCCCATGTAGTTGACGAGCACGTAGGGGTGCGCCGACGGAACGGTCGGGTGGGCGAAGGCGCCGGGCGCCTTGCCGGGGCGCACCGGCGCATCAATCCAGCTGTCGTCGAAGAAGCGGCGGGCGATCGCGGCCATTTCGGGATCGAAGGCGTGATAGGCAGAAAGCACCGTGTCCTTTGCCTCGTTCCAGGAGATCAGCGCGTTCGGCGTTTCCGGCAGCGGTGCGTTGCGGTCCCAGAAATCCATCTGTTCCATGCCGAGCCACTTGGCCTTCATGGCGTAGTAGCGATGCGAAAGGCGCGGATAGGCTGTCTTGACCGCTTCTGCGAGCGCATCGACGACCTCGCGTTCGACCCGATTGGCCAGATGCCGGCTGTCGGCGATATCTTCGAAGCCGCGCCAGCGATCCGAGATTTCCTTGTCCTTGGCGAGCGTGTTGGTGATCAGCGTGAAGGTGCGGATGTTGGCCCTGAAGGTTTCGGCAAGCGCCATCGCCGCCTTCTTGCGCACTTCGGTCGACGGATCCTGCAGCAGGTTCAACGCCACTTCGAGCGGCATCGTCTCGCCGTCGATGGTGAAGGTCAGAGACGCCATGGTCTCGTCGAACAGGCGGTTGAAGGCGGCCGGTCCGGTCATCGACTTCTCGAGGAAAAGCTGCTCGAGCTTGTCGTCGAGCTGGTAGGGCTTGTCCTTGCGCAGGTCGAGAAGCCAGGGCTTGTAGTGCGCAGCCAGGCTGTCGTTGGTAAGTGCTGCGTCGATCACGGCATCGTCGATGCGGTTGAGTTCCAGCGAGAAGAACAGGAGATGTGCCGACATGTCGGTCAGCTTCGACTGCACGTCGCCATAGAGCTTGCCGTTTTCCGGCTTGGAGGTGTCGGAGAAATAGGTGAGGCCGGCAAAGGACGCGATGCGTCCCATAATGTCTTCCAGTGCCTCGAATTCCTTGACGGCGGCGCCGATGCCGTCGTTGCCTGCCTTCTCCGCGGCGGCAGCGAGCTTGCCTTTCCACTTGGCCTCGAACGCGATGGAATCCGCTTCGGCCTTCTTCATGTCCGAGCGGAAGGCGTCCGAGGTTGCGGACGGATAGAGATCCTCCAGCCGCCAGGAGGGCAGATCGCCGAGCCCGGCCGCAGCGCCCTGGGCGGGGCCGGCGGCGGCATGCACGACGGTTTTCTCGAGGGCGAAGGTGCGGAAGGTCATCGTCGGATTTCTCTCGTTCGTGGCAGGAAGAGGCAAGCGATACGGGTCCCATTGCTATCGCCGGCAATGGATAAAATGCAAGCATTTCTCAAAAGATGATGTTCAGCCCTTTATGGCACAGATGCCTGACGTGATTTGGCACATGACGTTGGCCAAAAGTACCGCGTGTCCAAAGCAGGAGGCTTCCGTGACATCACACATTCTTGTCATCGATGACGATCCGGTGCAGCGCCGGTTGCTGACGAACATGATCGAGCGTCTCGGTCATGTCGCGCATCTCGCCGACAATGGCCGCAGCGGCCTGGAGCTGCTGGAGCGCAAGGGCGGCATCATCAACGTCATCCTTCTCGACTTGCTGATGCCCGAAATGAACGGCCACGGCTTTCTCGATGCGCTGGCGGAACGGGGCGTCGATACGCCCGTGATCGTGCAGACCGGGCAGGGCGGCATCGAAACCGTCGTCCATGCGATGCAGGCCGGTGCCTTCGACTTCCTGGTCAAGCCGGTTTCGCCCGAGCGGCTGTCTGTGGCGCTCGGCAATGCATTGAAGATGGCGAGCCGCGACGGCAAGGTCAAAACCTCGCGCCGCCCGCGCGGCGGCGCTGTCGGCTTCGATGACGTCGTGTCGGCGAGCCCAGCGATGATCCGGGTGATCGATCTTGCCCGACGGGCTGCGCAATCCAACATTCCGATCGTGCTCGAAGGCGAATCGGGCGTCGGTAAGGAAATGGTGGCGCGGGCGATCCAGGCAGCCAGCGACCGCTCGGGCAAGCCGTTCATCACCGTCAACTGCGGCGCCATCCCGCACAATCTGGTCGAGAGCATTCTTTTCGGCCACGAGAAGGGCGCCTTTACCGGTGCCTCCGAAAAGCACAGCGGCAAATTCGTTGATGCCGATGGCGGCACGCTGTTCCTCGACGAGATCGGTGACCTGCCGCTTGAAGTGCAGGTGAAGCTGTTGCGTGCGGTGCAGCAGGGCGAAATCGAGACGATCGGCGCGCGCCATCCGCATCGGGTCAACGTGCGGCTGATCTCGGCGACCAACAAGGACCTCATCAACGAGGTGCGCGAGGGCCGGTTCCGCGAGGATCTCTATTATCGTCTCAACGTCTTTCCGATCACCATTCCGGCGTTGCGCCGGCGCAAGGAGGACATTCCGGTTCTTGTGCGCTCGTTCGTCGACCGGTTCGCATCCGAGCAGAGGCTCAGCACGCCGCTCACCGTTTCGAGCGGTGCGATGGCACTGCTCACCGCCTATGACTGGCCGGGCAATATCCGCCAGCTGGAGAACGCAATCTTCCGCGCGGTCGTTCTGGCCGAAGGCGGCGAGCTGACCGTCAAGGACTTCCCGCAGATCGCGACGCAGATCCCCGGCTACGTCGTTTCCGACCGCTCCGGCTTTTCCTGGGGCGATGCCGGGCCTGAGCGCCCCGCAGCTGTCGACCCGGCTGCAAACGTCTACCCCGATTACGCCAGCGCGGCGAAATCGATGGAGGCCGATGCATCTCACGACGGCCGTATGGAGAACGCAATTGCCAGCGTCGACGAGGGTGGAGACGTGCGCAAGCTTGCCGAAGTGGAGGAGGAACTGATTCGTTTTGCGCTGAAATTCTATCGGGGCCAGATGAGCCAGGTGGCCCGTAAACTCGGTATCGGCCGGTCGACGCTCTACCGAAAACTCAAGGATTACGGCATCGACCCCGACAATCCCCTGCGCGAGGCGGCATAAAATCGACGCATTCACGATTCATTAGCCGTGCAATTCGATCACTGCCGTTTAGACCTTGTTAGTGAAGTATTCACTATATTATAAGGGGCGGTGACGACTGTGGCATATATGCCATGCTGTCACCTTATTTGACAGTCATCTGAGACAGCGAAGCACGGTTGTCCGTCGGACGGGGATTGAATGCCAAATTTGTTCGGTTTTAAGAAGCCTCTCGGCTCCTTAGCTAGCAGACTCTGCTCGGCGATGACCCGTAAGGTGCCGCAGGTTCTGACATCCATCGCCCTCGCGGTATCGCTGGTTACCCCTGGCATGGCGCCTCCCGTCGAGGCTGCCGGCCAGACGCGCACGCTCAAGCTCTATTTCATCCATACGCAGGAAAAGGCGCAGATCACCTTCAAGCGCAACGGTCGCTACGACCCGAAGGGCCTGCAGCAGATCAACAGGTTCCTGCGCGACTGGCGTCGCAACGAGCCGACAAAGATGGATCCGCGCCTGCTCGACCTCGTGTGGGAAGTCTATACCAAGAGCGGCTCGCGCGATTACATCCACGTTGTGTCAGCCTATCGTTCGCCGGCCACCAACGGCATGCTGCGCTCGCGCTCCAAGGGCGTTGCCAAGAAAAGCCAGCACATGCTCGGCAAGGCGATGGACTTTTACATCCCCGACGTGAAGCTGAAGACGGTGCGTGAAATCGGCATGAAGTTCCAGGTTGGTGGCGTTGGCTACTATCCGACGTCGGGTTCTCCGTTCGTGCACATGGATGTCGGCGGCGTTCGCGCCTGGCCGCGCATGACCCGCAACGAACTCGCCCGTCTCTTCCCCGACGGCAAGACCATGCATGTTCCTTCCGACGGCAAACCGCTGCCGGGCTATAACCAGGCCGTTGCCGACTACAAGCGTCGTGTCGGCGCTTCGGCGATCGAAGTTGCCGGTGGCGGCGCCAAGGCGGGCGATGCCGAGAGCGGCAAGCGCCGCGGCAACCTGTTTGCCATGCTCTTTGGCGGTGGCGGCGACGAGGATGAAGAACCCACGGCAATCGCAGCCGGTCCGGGCTCCGACGACGAAGGCGGTGAAGCGCCGGCCAAGGTGCAGACGGCTTCGGCCCCCGCCGCTCAGGAAGCGCTGCCTGGCGTCGCCGGTTCCGTTGCCGCCGAGCAGCAGCCGACGGTTGCTGCCGATCAGAACATCAATGCGCCGGTTCCAGCCGTTCGTCCGGCCTTCAAGGATCCTTCGGATGGTGGCGTAGCGGTGGCACTGGTGGCGCCGCAGAAGAACGCCGCGCAGGACGCGCTGGCTGCTGCCCTGCCGCAGACGCCTGAAATGCCGAGCGAATTTGCCGACCTGGCTTCGGTCAAGGTGCCGGTTCCGCAGATGCTCGATCGTGGTGGTGTGAACGCTGCTGCCGGCGAAACGCTTGTCGCCTCGGTCGATCCGCTGGCAACCGACATGCAGGCGCTCGGCTTCGTGCCTGTGCCGGCCATGCGCCCGGCTGGCGATGCGGCCCTTGCCGCTGTCGCGGACGCCAAGGTTGCGGTCCCTGCCTTTGCAGAGCGTCCGGTTCTGGCCTCTGCCGAGCCGCCGCGTGATACCGCGGCCCAGGCATCGACACGTGTCGCACTTGCAGCCCCGACACCGGCCGAGCGCGAGCCGGTGCGGCAGCCGGTGGAAATGGCTGCCTATGCGCCGCAGGCCTCGACGAATGGTCGTGCCAATGCCTTTGACGGCGCCTTCGATACCCAGGCGGAAGCCCCGGTAAAGAGTGGCCGTCCGAAGAAGCACGATGCTGAGGCTGCGACCCGTTCGTCGGTTCGCACCGAGCCGAAGCTGACGAAGAAGATCATCTCCGAATGGGCGCTTTCGGCCGGCCGTGTCGCCACGCTTTCCAAGCCCGTGAAGGCACCGCGCTTCGTCTCAAAGACGCTGCGGACCGCCCCGACGACAGTTTATGCAGCTGGTTTCAACAGCACAGCCGGAACAACGGTCGATACGGCCCGCTTCAGCGGCAACGCCGTCAACTTCATGGAAGTGAAGAAGTTCAGCACCAACTGAGCTTCACGCAACCGAGACCCAACAAAAAACCCGCCGGCGAGAACCGGCGGGTTTTTTGTTGAAGATTGCAGAAGAAATTATTCTTCTTCGGCAGCGGCCGGGATCATGCCGAGCGCCTGCAGGTAGGTGTCGAGGATCGCTTCCTGCTCCATGCGCTCGTCGGCGTCCTGCTTGCGGATGGAGATGACCTTGCGCAAGATCTTGGCATCGAAGCCGGTGGACTTGGCTTCGCCGTAGACGTCCTTGATGTCGTCTGCGATGGTCTTCTTTTCTTCTTCCAGGCGCTCAATCCGTTCGATGAAAGCGCGGAGCTGGTCGCGTGCGACGCCGTGTGCATCTGACATGGTCTTCTCCTTTTGCGGGGAATGAAATTCTTGGGTGCCGTGACGTGCCGCGAACGGCGGCCAAGGTCAAGGGCCATTGCGCAACAACGCCGGCATTTCCGTGGCGACCGCCCGCCGCTGGGCTTTATTCCTTGGGGCGGCTGGCTTCGAAGGCGGCTTTCTGTTCGCTCGATGCTTCCCTTTGGTTCAGCGTCCGCCACTCCTCATAGGGCATGCCGTAGACGATCTCGCGGGATTGCTCCTTGTCGAGTGCGACGCCTGCCTCGTTGGCCGCGTCCCGATACCAATTGGACAGACAGTTGCGGCAGAACCCGGCCAGGTTCATCAGATCGATATTCTGCACGTCGCTGCGTTCGCGCAGGTGGGCAACGAGCCGCCGGAAGGCGGCGGCTTCGAAGGCGGTCTGCTGGTTAGGGGTGAGCTCGGTCATGATCCAATCTTTCCTCGTCTTAGGTATCGTAGGCGCCGGTGCGTGACGGGTGCCGCTCGTAGCGATGCAGGTCCGGGCGGGCGTTGAGGTCGGCAAGAACAGGAGCAAGCCGATCGGCCCATGCGGCAATGCCGGCCTCGTCGGAGATCAGGTCCTGCCGGACCTCGATCAGCGCGTGGGGAATGCCCGGCGCCATGCAGTGGCGGAACATCGTATCCCCGCGCAGCGCGCCGTCATAGGGTTCGTTATTGCCGACGACGATGTCACCCGGCGCCTCGAGCTTCTCGATCAGCGGTCGCACGGCACGCGGGTCGTTGTCCCAGAGCACGGCGGCATGCCAGGGGCGGGCAACGCCTTTCCAGGCGGGCGTGAAGGAATGGATGGAAATGACCAGCGGCGCACCACCCGACGCTGCCGCACTTCGCTCCAGCGTCTCGGCCACCGCGCGATGATAGGGGCGGTGAAAACGATTGAGCCGGCTGTTCCATTCCTCGTCTGTCATCGGATGGTTTCCCGGCACGATCGCGCCGTCGGAAATCTTCATGATCAGCGTCGGGTCGTCTTCGCCACGATTGGGGTCGATCAGAAGCCGCGAAAAACATCCGAGAACCGCCGGAGCGTCAAGCATGGCCGAAAGCCGGCGGACCAGGTGCTCGACGCCGATATCGTAGGCGATATGTCGCTGAAATGCCGCTTCCGGCAGGCCGAGGCTGCCATATTCTTCCGGCAGGCGGTTCATGGCGTGATCGGCGAGAAGCACGAGGCCGGTTGTGGGCTTGGCTTCGATAATCTCATAGGGCGAATAGGACTGCATGCCGTTCCAGTCTGCTTTCGGGGGTTGTGCTTTTTGATTGCATGCGTCGGCGACATTCACAAGAAAAACGCAACTGTTTTGCGCAATCGACACCCAATTAGCCCGATGTAATCGATTAGAGTTACGTTGACTTTCCGGGCTGGTCGTCGCAAGAAAGGCCACGCAAATCAAAACGGAGTTCCATTGGAAACCGTGTCCAGATATCCATTTTCCAAAGCGAAGTCGGGGCTGTCGACATTGGGGGCGATGCTCCTGTTTTCCCTGGCGATTTCAGGCTCATTCCTATTTGCCGGCGAGGCCCGCGCCGATTTTCGCGTCTGCAATGGCACGCAAAATCTTGTTGGCGTGGCGATCGGTTACCGCGCCAAGGAAGGCTGGGTGACCGAGGGGTGGTGGCAGGTTCCTGCGACCACCTGTGCGACCCTGATCGAGGGCGAACTTCAATCGCGATACTATTATCTCTACGCGGAAGACGCGGCCCGTGGTGGTCGCTGGACCGGCGACGTCAACATGTGCGTCGCTGAAAACGAATTCAAGATCTCGGGCGTGCAGGACTGCTTTGCCCGCGGCTTCCAGCGGATGGGATTCAAGGAATACGACACGGGGCGGCAAGGGAGCTGGATGGTTCAGCTCTCCGATACGCCCGGCACGCAGGAAAGCCAGAATTGATGAAGCGGAACAGAAAAGTCAAAATCCTCGCCACGCTCGGACCGGCGTCTTCCGACGAGCAGATGATCCAGAAGCTGCACGAGGCAGGGGCTGATCTGTTCCGCATCAACATGAGCCATGCAAGCCACGACGTGATGCGCACGCTGGTGCAGCGCATCCGCGCCGTCGAAGCGCGCTGTGGCCGCCCGATCGGCATTCTCGGCGACCTGCAGGGCCCGAAGCTGCGGGTCGGCAAGTTTGCCGAGGGCAAGGTCGAGCTCAAGGTCGGCCAGACCTTTACCCTCGACAACAAGGACGAGCCCGGCGACAGCACCCGCGTTTTCCTGCCGCATCCGGAGATCCTCGAAGCGGTCAAGCCGGGCCATCGCCTGCTGATCGACGACGGCAAGCTGCATCTGCGCGCTGAAAAGACCGACGGCAAGAGCATCGTCACGACGGTTGTTGCCGGCACCAAGATTTCCGACCGCAAGGGCGTCAGCCTTCCCGACACGCTGCTGGCCGTCGGCGTTCTGACTGACAAGGATCGCTCCGACCTTGATGCGGTGCTGGCAACCGGCGAGTTCGACTGGGTGGCGCTGTCCTTCGTCCAGCGTCCCGAGGACCTGGCCGAAGTGCGCAAGATCGCCCGCGGCCGCGTCGGCCTGATGTCCAAGATTGAAAAGCCGCAGGCGCTCGAGCGCATCGACGAAATCATCGAGCTCTCCGACGCGCTGATGGTGGCGCGTGGCGATCTCGGTGTCGAAATGCCGCTCGAATCCGTTCCGGGCCTGCAAAAGCAGCTGACGCGCGCATGTCGCCGCGCCGGCAAGCCGGTGGTCGTCGCCACGCAGATGCTGGAATCGATGATCTCCGCGCCGGTTCCGACGCGCGCCGAAGTCTCCGACGTTGCGACCGCTGTTTTCGAAGGCGCAGACGCCATCATGCTGTCGGCAGAGTCCGCTTCTGGCGAATATCCGGTGGAAGCTGTCTCGACCATGGCCTCGATCGCCAGCAACGTCGAGCGCGACCCGCACTATTCCAGCATCATCTACGCGCAGCGCACGCCCCCTGAGGCAACTGGTGCCGACGCGATTTCGCTGGCGGCCCACCAGATCGCCGAGACGCTCCGGCTGTCGGCGATCGTCTGCTACACCTCGTCCGGCACGACGGGCCTTCGCGCCGCGCGCGAGCGCCCGCAGGTGCCGATCATCGCGCTCTCGCCGATCGTGCAGACCGCCCGCCGTCTTTCGGTCGTCTGGGGCCTGCATTGCGTCGTCACCGAGGATGCGACCGATCTGGACGACATGGTCAACCGCGCCTGCCGCATCGTGGCTCACGAGGGTTTCGGCAAGCCCGGCGAACGCGTCATCATCTCGGCCGGTGTGCCGCTCGGTACGCCCGGCGCCACCAATATGCTGCGCATAGCCTATATCGGCTCGGACGGCATGAGCGGCATCTAACGGCCGCTCTCTTCCTTGGGTTGCATGATAAGGCGGGCTTCGGCCCGCCTTGTTATTTTGTCGAGGTCGATCGATCTTCCGGAGAGTTTTTCCACGGCGGCAACGACGACGTCGGTGACGACGTAGTCGGGCTTGTGGCCGAGATTGCCGATCCACAGCAGTTCCGATCCGACAATGTCGCGCGCCAGGCCGCGCGAATGGATGTCGGCGAGAACGATATCGTCACTATCGCCGCTGACGATGATCGTCGGTGCGGCTATCTCCTGATATCGCGGCGCGATCTCGCTGACATAGGCATGAAGATTGGTGACATCGACGGCGTTGTTGCGAAAGGCCAGCGGCCGTAGCACGAGCTGGGGCGCCGTCTTGTCGATGTAGTCGGCGGGCCGGGGATTGGGATAGAAGACGGAACGCGTGCCGCTGTCGATCCTTCTCAGGCCGATCGGCGCGGCGAGTGTGTGCGCGAACAGCCAGCCGACATAGGGCAGGGCCGTCAGCCGATAGTACCAGTCGACGCCGCCTGGCCAGGGATGGGTCGCCGGCGCCAGCAAGACGAGGCCAGCCGTCTTTTCCGGATGGTGAAGGGCGAAGCTTGCGGCAATCGCCCCGCCGAAGGAGTGGCCGACGATGATCGCCCGGGCCATGCCTCTTCTTTCCATCAGCTTTGCAATCGCGTCCGCCTGGCCGTCGGGCCGGTCATTCTCCCGTCCGCCGCGTTCGGAGTAACCGTGGCCAGGCCGATCGACGAACAGCATTTCCGCGCGGCCCTCGAAGGCGGGAGCAAAGGCATGCATCTGATCGAGCAGATTACCGCTGGCACCGTGGATGAAGACGAGCGGCAGCAAGTCGGCTGTTGCCGTCGCCGGCCGATGGACGCTGTTCATGCGGAAGCCGCCGACGTTGATCAGCTCACCCGAGTTCGGGAAGCGCGCGCTGATGGACTGCGCGCTGCGCAGGCTGTAGGCAATACCGACAAGCGTGAGGGCAACGATGAACAGGGCGGCTAGAACCATTGTCTCGGTGGATCCTCTCGTTCGGCAGTGTCAAACCTTCAGGGGACGGATGGCGATGCCACTCGGCTCATGCACAGCCATCGTGGCCAGATTTCGTCGACGGTGCGCTGACGGGCGAGAATAATTCCGGCAACGCGTATCAGCGGCGCCTTTACTGTACCGACGATTCTACCGATCGGTGGTCAATACGGGAGGGGCGGCGACTTGATCGGCTGCGATGCCGCTGCATTTGACCCAGGCGCAGCTTTGTCAGCGGGTTTCGGTGAAAAAGCGAGCGGGCTGAGTTCAGAGCCGTCAGGAGACAGGCGCGGCGTACCGCTCACTCATGATGCCTTGAAGCCTTTCGCCTTCGGGTCACGCGACAGGAACAGGCGCTTTTGTCCGCATGCCCATTGCGAAGGGCAGCGGTGTATCGCTGCTCCGACGGAGGACATCCGGCGGGCTTACGTCTTGCTGCCCGCGAGCTTTTCGGTCAGCTCACCCAATTGCTCCTGCGCCTTTCGGTCGGCGGGATAGATCGCCAGGAGCTGCTCCCACGCCCTCAGCGCCAGCTCGTCCTTGCCGGCCGAGCCGAGGATTTCGGCCATGCCGGTGAGCGCGCCGAAGTGGCGTGGCTCCAGCGACAGGACGTGATTGATATCGGACATCGACTTGCGATAGTTGCCCATCATGTAATGAAGCGTGGCCCGGCGGTTCCAGCCTTCGACGTAGCTGGGGGCCAGCGTAATGACCTGGTCGAGAATATCGAGCGCTGCCGGCTGCTTGTTGTCGGCGATCGCCTTGTCGGCCCATTGCATCAGCAGGTTGACCGTGGCGCTGCCGGAATCCTGCCATTCCATGCGGATCTGGTTGGCGAGCTCGCGCGCCTTGTCGGCGTCTCGTTCCTTCTTCAGGTCGGAGAACAGGGCGTCCACGCGTTGCTTGGGAGTGGTGAGGCTGGCGGCCTCGGTTTCCGGCGCCGTCTCTGCGGCGAAAGCCAGGGTGCCGACTCCAACTGAGGCGGAGAGGAGGGCGGTACACGCCAGAATCAAGGGTACAAAAACTCGCATGGCGAGCATGTTAGCTCGCCACGGAATAGTTTCAAAATCAATTCTGGGACATCGCCGAAGCGAGGTGCCAACAGAAACCAGTCTGGGCTTCAGCCCTGACGTGCCTTGAAGCGCGGGTTCTGCTTGTTGATGATATACATACGGCCCTTGCGACGAACCAGACGGTTTTCGCGGTGGCGGGTCTTCAGCGACTTGAGCGAATTCTTGATCTTCATTTTCCTGATCCGCAGGTTTCGGGGAAACAAAATTCGCCCGGTATTTCTAACAATCAAAAGCGCGCCATGCAGCGCGCTCCGTAAGGTGGGATGGCAAATACCGTGTCACCCCAGTTGTGTCAACCGCAAGAGGCCGGATTTCGGCGCCTTGCCCCGCATTTCTGTGGCTTTGAGGCTCACGTCAGGCGGGTGATGTGACCCATCTTGCGGCCCGGCCGCGCTTCTGTCTTGCCGTAGAGATGGACGAAGACGTTGTCCTTGGCAAGCCAGGCCGGCACGTCGTCGATGTCGTCGCCGATCAGGTTCTGCATCACGCAGTCGGAGTGGCGGACAGGATTGCCGAGAGGCAGGCCGGTCACGGCGCGAATGTGCTGCTCGAATTGCGAGACGATGCAGGCCGCTTCCGTCCAATGGCCGGAATTGTGCACGCGCGGCGCCATTTCATTGGCGACGAGGCTGCCGTCGGCAAGCACGAAGAACTCAACGCCGATGACACCGACGTAACCGAGCGCATCGAGGACCGCCTTGGCCGCAGCGCGCGCAGCTTCCGCGGTCGCCGCGCTGATGGCGGCGGGCACGGTTGAGGTGTGAAGAATGCCGTTGCGATGAACGTTTTCTGCCGGATCGTAACAGGCGACCGCGCCATCGACCGAGCGGGCAGCGATGATGGAGATTTCCCGTTCGAACGGCACGAAACTCTCGAGGATCAAGGGCACGGAACCGAGTGCTGCGAAAGCGCCCTGCGGGCTGTCCTGTTCTGAGCGGAACACGCGCTGACCCTTGCCGTCGTAGCCGAGGCGGCAGGTCTTCAGGACGCCGGAACCGCCAAAGTCGGCAAGTGCGGCTTCGAGATCGGCCTGGCTGTCGACGGCGTGAAACCGGGCGGTGACGATGCCGCTGTCGTTGAGGAAGCGCTTTTCCACCAGACGATCCTGGGCGGCTTCCAGTGCCTTCGGCGGCGGAAACACCGGCCGGGCGCGCGCAAGTCTCGCGGCAGCCGCGACCGGCACGTTTTCGAATTCGTAGGTGATGATGTCGCAGGCGGCCGCCAGGGCATCGAGCGCTTCGTCATCGTCATAGGCGGCGACGATCTGCTTGTTTGCCACCTGCGCTGCCGGACAGTCGGGCTGCGGCTCGAGGATGATGGTGCGAAAGTTCAGCCGTGCAGCAGACATGGCCAGCATGCGGCCGAGCTGGCCGCCGCCAATGATGCCGATGGTGGTCATGCGTCGTCTACCGGATATTCCGCGACGGCAACGGTCTGCTGCTCGCGCCAGTCGTCGAGACGGTCGGCCAGGTCGTTGTCGCTGAGCGCCAGCACGGCTGCGGCCAGCAGTGCGGCGTTGACGGCGCCAGCACGGCCGATCGCCAGCGTTCCGACAGGGATGCCGGCCGGCATCTGCACGATGGAGAGAAGGCTGTCCTGGCCGGAGAGCGCTTTCGACTGCACGGGCACGCCGAAGACCGGCAGCGGCGTCATCGATGCGCACATGCCCGGAAGATGGGCAGCGCCGCCGGCGCCGGCGATGATGACCTTGAAGCCTTCGTCGCGCGCGCCTTTGGCGAAGCTGACGAGCCGGTCGGGCGTACGGTGTGCCGAGACGATGCGGGCTTCATAGGCGATGTCGAGCGCGTCGAGGGTGTCGGCGGCGTTCTTCATCGTCTCCCAGTCGGACTGGCTTCCCATGATGATGGCGACGGGTGGGGTCGTGGTGTCGAGCACGTCTTTAAGGTTCCGCTTCAGGCGATGATGTCGGGAATGATCTGGTCTTCGATCTTGGTGATCTTGTCCTTGATGACCAGCTTCTTCTTCTTCATGCGCTGAACTCTCAGCGCATCGCAGCCGGTCTGGATCATGGCGTTGATGGCAGCATCATAGTCTTCATGTTCCTGCCTCAGCCGCGCTGCGGTCAATCTGAGTTCGGCCTGGTCCTGGTCCGGCATGCAAAGCGATCCCCATCAGCCCGGTTGCGAAGTCCTCCTCGAACCGGAATTTCATGCGCCGCTCTATCACATCTTGGGCGGTAACGGGAAGTTATCCGTCGTCATCATTTCGCCTTCGACAAATGAAAAATGGCGTGGCACAGTAGTAAGGTTACAACCATGGAACATCCGGCATTTACCTGCCGGATGCAAGCAAAAGGAAGGGACTGCCAATGACCATTGAGGCTCATCTTGCAACGCTTGAGAAAAAACATGGCGCATTGGAGCAGGAGCTTCATGCAGCAATGAACCAGCCCTCCACCGAGGACGAAATGATCAGCGACATCAAGCGAAGGAAGCTGCGCATCAAGGACGAAATCGAAAGGCTTCGCTCCTCGACTCACTGATTATGAACGGTAATTCCCAGTAACAACGGGAGGTGTCCTCTCCAAGGAGACGACGCGACAAGGTTCACAACCAATCCCCTCAACGGAAGATACGGATCGCTCGACCGGGTTTGATGCCCGGTCGTTTTGTGTCAGGCGGCGGTTACGCTTCCACCGGAGGATCACGCCCAGAACTGATCCAACCAAAGGTTGAGCCTGTCGAAGCCGGGGCGGTTGATCGCGTAAATTCGCCGGGTGCCATTGGCTTCGACCGAAACCAGATTGCAGTCCAGGAGAGCCTTCAGGTGCTGCGATACCGCAGGGCGGCTGATCGGCAATCCCACGGCCAGTTCGTTGACCGTTTTCGGCGCACGCCGCAATTCCTCCAGCAGGTAACGCCGGTTGGGATCCGCGATAGCATCGAAAGGGTCCGCAATGGTCATGAGCCGACGTTAAGCGAATTCTGGCGGGGCGGCAAGAAAATTGTGCATTGCGGCATTTTCATTTTGCCATGCAATATGATGGTTCGCTTTGATACGCTCAGGCCCCGGCCAGCAGGCTGTTGAGGCCATCCCACAAGAGCTTGAGCCCGGCGATGAAGGCCATGCTATACATGAACGGATAGAAGATCTGCGGCTTCATGCGGCGAACGATGAAGGCGCCGCAGACGGTGGCGACGATCGCCAGCGGAAACAACGTCGCGGAGATTTTCAGATTGCTCATGTCGAGCTGGCCCAGTGCAAAATAGGGGATCAGCTTGACGGCATTGAGGATGGCGAAGAAGCGAACGATCGTGCCGGTATATTCGCGCGGATCGAGCTGCAGCGGTAGCGCGTAGATCTGAAACGGCGGACCGCCGGCATGGGCGACGAAGCTGCCATAGCCGGCGAACGAGCCCCAGAGTGTCGCCGGCCCGGCCCGTTGCAGCTTGGGCTTGATTGTAATTCCATTGCGCATGCGCCAGACATTATAGACATAGCGCAGCACGAACAGCACGGTGATAAGGCCGATGATCAGCCGCAGATAGTCGCGCGAGACATAGGCCGATGTCGCCCAACCGATGAGAATGCCGGCGATGGCGCCGGGCAAAAGCATGATCAGGGTCTTGCGATCGCCATGCTTGCGCCACATCCAGAGCGAGACGAGATCCATCGCAATCAGGATCGGCAAAAGCAGCGCTGCCGCCTGAACCGGTGAGACGGCCATGGACAGGATCGGCACGCCCATCAGCGAAAGGGCCTCGCCCATGCCGCCCTTGCTGAGGCCAACGAGAAGAACCGCCGGTATGGCGACGAGATAGAAGTCGAGGTCGGGAAGCATCGGTGGCGGTTGATCCTTTTGACGTCTCCGTCTATCGGTTTTCCCGAACGAAATCGAGCGCTGGTTTCCGCCGTCGAGCGGGCACAGCCGGAAATGGATGTCATGAGCAAGACAAGTGAACGCTGCCGCCTGGTGCTGATCGCACCCGATATCGCCGATCCGGCGGAACGCGCCAAGGTGCTTGCCGACGCCCTGAAGGGCGGCGACGTCGCTTCGGTGATCGTGCCGCAATACGGCCTCGACGATGGCGAGTTCCAGAAACATGCCGAGCTTCTTGTGCCGATCATCCAGGAGGCAGGCGCTGCTGCGCTGATCGACGGCGACAGCCGCGTGGCCGGGCGCGTCAAGGCCGACGGCCTGCACATTTCCGGCAATGCCGAAGTGCTCGGCGAGGCGATCGAGAAGCATACGCCGAAACTCATCGTCGGCGGTGGCAACGCGGCCGACCGTCATCATGCGCTGGAAGTCGGCGAAGTGCGCCCGGATTATGTGTTCTTCGGCAAGACCGACGGCGACATCAAGCCGGATGCGCATCCGAAAAACCTGGCGCTGGCCGAATGGTGGGCCTCGATGATCGAGATCCCCTGCATCGTCATGGGCGGTACGGATCCGCAATCGGCGCTGGCGGCTGCCGAAACCGGGGCCGAGTTCGTTGCCCTTCGTCTGGCCGTCTTCGGCGAGCCTGAGCAGGCGCCCTCGGTCGTTGCCGCCGTCAACGCGCTTCTTGACGAAAAAGCGCCACGGTTTGAAGATTAAGACGTGTCGATGTTGTACCGACAGTCGTCAAAGCTCAGCTGGGGCGTTGCCCTCCTTGCCGCCGCCGCTACCGTCGCGACGACGCCGGTGCGTGCGCAGGAACAGCCAGTTCCTGCGCAGGAGCAATCGGTGCCCGTGCCGGAAAAGCCGGCCGATGTGCCGGGTGAAGGCGTCAATGGCGATGACAGCGGCGCTGCCAAACGCGGCCGCATCACGCCCTTCAATGGCGCAGCGATGCCGGAAGACGGCACTGCCGCCGGCAAGCCTGTGGGCAAGCCGGGTGATCCGGTAGCGAAGAAGAAGGCCGGAGACGGCACGGTGCCGTCACAAGGCGTCAACGTCTTCGACCGCATGGGCGCGGAGTTGCCGGCCTTGCCGGCGGAAAAGCCGTTTGCCGGCAAGGTTGACGAAGCCTACGGCGCTTTCCAGCGCGGTTACTATCTGACGGCGATGGATCTGGCACTTCCGCGGGCCCAGCTTGGCGATCCGGCGGCCCAGACGCTTGTTGCCGAGATCCTGCAACAGGGCCTCGGTGTCGTACGCAATGCCAAGCAGGCGGCGTTCTGGTACGGACAGGCGGCAGAGAACGGCAACCCGGCGGCGATGTTCAAATACGCGCTGATCCTGATGGAGGGGCGCTACGTCAAGCGCGACCGGAAGAAATCCGAAGAACTGATGAAGAAGGCGGCTGATCTCGGCAATGCATCGGCCCAGTTCAACTACGGCCAGACGCTGGTGGCCGACAGCCCCGGGCCCAAGGGCCTCAAGGCGGCGATGCCCTACTACGAAAAATCGGCCGAGCAGGGGATCGCCGACGCGCAATATGCGCTGTCGCAGATCTACCTCAACGTCGATGGCATCGACGAGAGCAAGCGGGCAAGGGCGAGAGGGTGGCTGCTTCGCGCCGCCCATGCCGGTTACGATACGGCGCAGCTCGACATCGCCATCTGGATGATCGAAGGCATCGCCGGCGATCGCAACCTGGAGGACGGTTTCGGCTGGATGAAGCGGGCGGCGGAAGGCGGCAATGTCGTGGCGCAGAACCGGCTGTCGCATCTCTATGTCAATGCCATCGGCACCCGGCCCAATCCGGTCGAAGCCGCAAAGTGGTATGTGCTGTCGCGCCGCGCCGGCCTCAAGGATGATGCGCTGGAAGACTTTTACCTTGGTCTCAACGAGCAGCAGCAGAAGGCGGCACTCAGCGCGGCCAACAAGTTTCGCTCGACCTGACCAGCATTTCTGGCGCCTGAATCTCGACCGTTCGGTGGGGTCAGGCGCTATTTCTCTTGAACTTTCGGGGCTTTTGTGGTCTTGAAGCCCCGATTTTAGCCCTTGGCGCCATTGCTTCCGGCACGCCCCAGGGCGGAGTGATCTTCACTCGGTTTTTTGACGACGGAACTCGATGACAAGCCTTGCCCGAACGGCAGGCGCTTCGCGTTTCGTCACACAGGTTCAATGTCCGATCGAGAAGGCTCGATCGGCCTTCGCTTCACAAGGATCGCCAGATGGCCCGTTCAGCTCTTCTCAATGTCATGGTCCAGGCCGCCTTCAAGGCCGGCAAGTCGCTCGCGCGCGATTTCGGTGAAGTCCAGAACCTGCAGGTCTCGCTCAAGGGGCCAAGCGACTACGTATCGCAGGCCGACCGCAAGGCTGAAAAGCTCATCCGCGAAGAACTGCTGAAGGCACGTCCGACCTATGGCTTCCTAGGCGAAGAAGGCGAAGAGATCATCGGCACGGATGGCGCCCATCGCTGGATCGTCGATCCGCTCGACGGCACCACCAATTTTCTGCACGGCATTCCGCATTTCGCTGTCTCGATCGCACTCGAACGCCAGGGCGAGATCGTCGGTGCCGTCGTGTTCAACCCTGCGACGGACGAACTCTATACGGCCGAGCGCGGCGGCGGCGCCTTCCTCAATGACCGTCGTCTGCGCGTGGCAGCGCGCAAGGCCCTGTCGGATGCGGTGATCGCCACCGGCACACCGCATCTCGGTCGCGGCAATCACGGCAAATACCTGATCGAGCTGCGTCACGTGATGGGCGAAGTCGCCGGCATCCGTCGCATGGGCTCGGCTTCGCTCGATCTCGCCTATGTCGCCGCCGGCCGTTTCGACGGCTACTGGGAGCGCGACCTCGCTGCCTGGGACATCGCGGCCGGCGTGCTTCTTATCCGCGAGGCCGGTGGCTGGTCGACGGATATCGACGGCGGCTCCAAGCCGGTCGACGAAGGTTCGATCGTCTGCGGCAACGAGTACATCACCAAGGCGCTGCGCGACGTCGTTCACCGTCCAATCCCGACGAAATAATCAACGGTCATTCGTTTCATGGCTGCGAAGCCTCCGGTGCACCACGCGTCGGAGGCTTTTGTTTTTCCTTCAATTCGGCGCAAAGTTCGCCTACAGCGCTCCGCGTCAAACATCACGCGCCATGGACGCTACCGCGCTTCAAACCGGCAGCATAACTTTCTCCTTAAATCGATTCCGATTTGAGGAATTATGCAGTAGGCTCCGACGCGTCGCGGCACCGTTCCGCCAAATGCAACCGGGAGAATGGTATACCCATGACGAAACTGCATCTGTCCGGGTGGGACGGTCGGGAAGGCGTGGAAGCAGATTACAATCCGCATAAGCTTTCGAGCCCCATGCACTTTTTCTGGACCATGGTGATCTTCCTGATCATCGTCGGTTTCGTCGGCGCGATTCTCTTTCGGCAGGCACACAATGCCTTTCTCGCCAATCCGGGCCTCAACGGGCTGATCCTCGGGGTGCTGCTGATCGGCATCCTCCTGGCGTTCAATCACGTGCTCGGCCTTCGCCCCGAAGTGCGCTGGTTCAATTCGTTCCGCGCCGCCGGCAGCGCCGACAAGGTCGGGCGTGACCCGGTGTTGCTCGCGCCGATGCGCGCGCTGATCGGTGGTCGCCAGACGGCGATTTCGACGACGGCGCTCAGGTCGATCCTGGATTCGATTGCGACGCGTCTGGATGAATCGCGCGACACCACGCGCTACCTGACCGGTCTTCTCGTTTTCCTCGGCCTGCTCGGCACCTTCTGGGGCTTGCTCGGCACCATCGGCTCGATCAATACCGTCATCCAGTCGCTGGATGCCGGTTCCGGCAGCACCGAAGATGTACTTGGCGCCCTGAAAACGGGCCTTTCGGCGCCGCTCACCGGCATGGGCACGGCCTTCTCGACGTCGCTCTTCGGTCTTGCCGGCTCGCTGATCCTCGGCTTTCTCGATCTGCAGGCCGGCCGGGCGCAGAACCGTTTCTATACCGAGCTTGAAAACTGGCTGTCCTCCGTCACCGACGTCGGTTCGGAACTGTCGATCGACGGTGGCCTTCCGACCGGTGCGCCGGTGGAAGAGTTGAAGCGGCTGACCGACCAGCTCGTCCGTCTCAACCATGAAGGCGGCTCCAACCAGCGTACGACGGCGGCAATGGCGAGCCTTGCCGAGGGCATCCAGGGCCTGGTCAAGAACATGCGCGGCGAACAGCAGATGCTGCGCGACTGGATCGAGGCGCAGCAGGAAGAAGCCAAGGCCATGCGCAAGACGCTGGACAAGCTGACGACACGCATCGGCCACTCCGAGCGCATTTCGGTGAACGGCGAGAAATCCGGATCGCAGGCCAAACACAGCCATGCGGACGACACCGGAGGGGAATGATCCATGGCGCTTGCCCGCAAAGGCCGCACACAGCGCACCATCGATTATTGGCCAGGCTTCGTCGATGCCCTATCGACGCTGCTCTTGTCGATCATGTTCCTGCTCAGCGTCTTCGTGCTGGCTCAGTTCCTGCTCAGCCGCGAGATCAGCGGCAAGGACGAGGTTCTGACGCGGCTGAACAGCCAGATCAACGAACTGACGCAGCTGCTGGCGCTTGAAAAGAGCGGCAAGCAGGATCTTGAAGATTCGCTTGCCAATCTGCAGGCTTCGCTCTCCCAGTCGGAAGGCGAACGCTCCCGCCTTCAGGCCCTGCTCGACAAGGGCGCCGGCAGCGCGGATGCCGCCAATGAGAAGCTGGGACGCGTCGGCGCCGAGCTCGACGCCGAGCGCCAGACCAGCGCTCGCGCCATGAGCCAGATCGAGCTTCTGAACCAGCAGATCGCGGCGCTGCGCAGCCAGATCGCGGCGATCGAGGAAGCCTTGCAGGCGTCCGAAGCCAAGGACGCGTCCTCGCAGACCAAGATCGCCGATCTCGGCCGCCGGCTGAATGTCGCGCTGGCGCAGCGGGTGCAGGAGCTGAACCGCTATCGCTCGGATTTCTTCGGTCGACTGCGTGAGATCCTGTCCGATCGCGAAAACATCCGTATCGTCGGCGACCGCTTCGTCTTCCAGTCGGAGGTGCTTTTCCCTTCGGGCGGCAACGAGCTCAATCCCGAGGGGCAGGTCGAAATGGCCAAGCTCGCCTCGGCTCTGCTCGACCTTGCCAAGGAAATTCCAGCCGAGATCAACTGGGTGCTGCGCGTTGACGGGCACACGGACAATGTCCAGCTTTCGGGCACCGGTCGTTATGCCGACAACTGGGAGCTTTCGTCTGCCCGTGCCACATCCGTCGTCAAGTTCCTGATCTCGAAGGGCGTGCCGGCCGATAGGCTGGTTGCGGCCGGTTTCGGCGAGTATCAGCCGATCGCCGAGGGCGACAGCGTCGAGGCGCGGTCGCAGAACCGTCGCATCGAGCTGAAGCTGACCGAGAAATAGCTCGCGCTGACCGAGACGACGTTCGCGTCGACCTCCTGACTCCGTACCCTTGAATTGACCTTGACGTGCGCGTAACACTTTCGACCGAGGGATGCACGACGCTTGCATCTTCGGGGATGCTGGAGAGAGCCGGCCTTCCTGAAGGCGAGTGAAACTTGCATCTCCGGGGGGGATGCGGGGAGGCGCCTTGGATGGATTGTGATGTACTGGTGGTCGGTGCCGGCCTTGCCGGTCTTGTGGCGGCGTCGGAGGCGGTAGCACTCGGCCGCAAGGTCATCGTTCTCGACCAGGAGGGGGAGCAGAACCTCGGTGGCCAGGCCTTCTGGTCGCTCGGCGGTCTGTTTTTCGTCGACAGTCCCGAGCAGCGTCGCATGGGCATCAGGGACAGCAGAGCGCTTGCCCGCCAGGACTGGATGGGCTCGTCGCAATTCGATCGTCCGGAAGATCACTGGCCACGACTATGGGCGGATGCCTATCTCGATTTCGCTGCCGGTGAGAAGCGCAGTTGGCTGTATCAGCTCGGCATGCGCTGGTTTCCCGTCGTCGGCTGGGCCGAACGCGGCGGTGGCCTTGCCCATGGCCACGGCAACTCGGTGCCGCGCTTCCACGTCACGTGGGGCACGGGTCCGGCTGTGCTCGAGCCGTTCGTACGGCTGACGCGCGAGGCCGAAAGCCGTGGTCTCGTGCGCTTTCGTTTCCGCCACCGCGTCGATGAGCTGGTAACGACCGATGGGGCGGTCACCGGTGCGCGCGGTTCGGTGCTCAAGGCTGATCCTGTCGGCCGGGGAGCGCGCAGCTCGCGTGACGTCTACGGAGACTTCGAGATATCGGCGGGCGCCGTGATCGTCACATCGGGCGGTATCGGCGGCAACCCTGAACTGGTGCGGCGCAACTGGCCGCGCAAGCGGCTCGGCCAGCCGCCGGCGACGATGGTCTGCGGCGTACCGCATCATGTCGATGGCCGGATGCTGGAGATCGCTTCCCGCGCCCGCGGCTCGGTAATCAATTCCGATCGCATGTGGCACTATACCGAAGGCCTTAGGAATTTCGACCCGATCTGGCCGGATCACGGCATCCGCATCCTGCCGGGTCCCTCGTCGTTCTGGTGCGATGCCGACGGCAATCGCTTTCCGGCACCCGCCATGCCCGGCTTCGATACGCTTGGCACGCTCAAGGCCATTCGCGACAGCGGTCATGATTACAGCTGGTTCGTCCTGACAAGGGCGATTATCAAGAAGGAATTCGCGCTCTCGGGTTCCGAGCAGAATCCCGATCTGACCGGCAAGAGCATCTCGCTTCTTCTCAAGCGTTTGGGCAAGAATCCGCCCGGACCGGTGCAGTCCTTCATGGACAAGGGCGAAGATTTTCTCGTGCGCGACCGGCTCGACGATCTCGTGCCGGCGATGAATGCGCTGACCGGCGAGAACCGCCTCTCGGTCGATCACCTGCGCGACCAGATCGAGGCGCGCGACCGCGAGATCACCAACCCTTTCTCCAAGGATGCGCAGGTTACGGCGATCCGCGGGGCACGCTCCTACCGCGGCGACCGGCTGTTGCGCACCGCCAAACCGCACCGCCTGCTGGACTCCAAGGCCGGACCGTTGATTGCCGTCCGGCTGCATATCCTGACGCGCAAGACGCTCGGCGGTCTGCAGACCAATCTGTCGGGCCAGGTGCTCGAACAGTCGGGCGAGCCGGTGCCGGGGCTTTATGCAGCCGGCGAAGTGGCAGGCTTCGGCGGCGGCGGCATGCATGGCTACAACGCGCTTGAAGGCACATTTCTTGGTGGCTGTATCTATTCCGGCCGCGTTGCCGGCCGGGGTGCCGCCGGGACGGTTTGAGTAAAGCAAACCGACCAACTTTGCTCGGCGTAACTTGCCCCTCACCCTAGCCCTCTCCCTGCCAAGCGGGGAGAGGGGACGCTGGCCGCGGTTGGTACACAGATTGTGGTGGCAGAACCTTTCCAGGCCCGAACGTGAAGCGATTTCGCTCGAGGTGTACGCGAGGCTCGGCGCCTCGGGGGTGGGCAGCGGGAGGCATGTCGCCGCCAGGCGCAGCATGCAAGGTTAAGTCGGCGCGTGCCGCAATGTCCCTTCGCCCCGCCAAGCGGGGAGAAGGTGGCGGCAGCCGGATGAGGGGCTGATCCGCCGGATGGAAACCGATCGCTTGGGATCAATCCATCTGGATGTTGGCGTCGCGAACGATGGGCGTCCACTTTGCCAATTCCGCCTTGACGTGGGCGCCGAGCTCCGCAGGCGTCGAGCCGACGATGGTGGCGCTAAACTCCTTCATGCGCTCGACCACGGCCGGATCGGCAAGCGCCTTGTTGGCGGCTTCATTGAGGCGGGCGACAACGGGTTCGGGCGTGTTGGCCGGCGCAAACAGCGCGTTCCAAGTGTAGGTTTCGTAACCTGGAATGCCGGCTTCAGCGACCGTCGGCACGTCGGGGAAGGATGGCGCCCGTTCGGCTGTGGTGACCGCCAGCGCCCGCAAGGTGCCGGCCTTGATGTGCCCGGAGGAGGACGGCAGGTTGTCGAACATGATCGGCACCTGGTTGCCGATGACGTCGTTCAGCGCCGGGCCAGCGCCCTTGTAGGGGATGTGCTGCATGCTGACGCCGGCCATCTTCTTGAAGAGTTCGCCGGAGAGGTGCAACGGCGTACCGTTGCCGGAAGAGGCGTAGGCAAATTCATCGGGCTTGGCCTTCAGGAGCGCCAGCAATTCCGCGACGGTCTTGGCCGGCAACTCCGGATTGACCACCAGCACGTTTGGCACGATGACCAGAAGCGAGATCGGCGCGAAGTCCTTTTCCGGGTCATAGGGTTTGGTTTTGAGGATCAGTGGGTTGAGGGCGTGGGTCGCGACCGTGCCCATGAGGATGGTGTAGCCGTCCGGATCGGCGCGCGCGACATTGTCGGCGCCGAGGTTGCCGCCGGCGCCGGCGACGTTCTGGACGATGACCTGCTGGCCGAGATCTTCCGACATCTTCTGTGCGACGATACGTGCCACCACGTCGGTCGAGCCGCCGGCGGCAAAGGGAACGACGAGAGTGACGGCGCGATCCGGAAAGCCTTGAGCGCTTGCCTGGGTACCAGTTCCGAAAACGGTGAGTGCAGTGAAGCCGAGCGCAAGCGCCGCTCGTCGGGTCAAGTTCGAAAACGTCATTAGGGTCCTCCCTGGACAGTCCACAACTGGCGTGGCGGCCGAAAAAAAGCCGGCACCTATAGAATAGGGTCCGGCTTTCGAGCGGCAATGGCGTGCCGGGCGTGCCGGCATCAGACTATCGTCGTGTTTGTATTACTTGTTCGGGCTCAAGAACAGCTCCTCGGCGCCGTGGTTGAACTGCAACCGTGCCAGCTTCGCATAGAGCCCGTCCTGGCGGATCAGCGAGGCATGGGTTCCCTCTTCGACCACACGGCCGTGTTCCATCACCAGGATACGGTCTGCCTTCAGGACGGTTGCGAGCCGATGGGCGATGACGATGGTCGTGCGCTCATGCAGCAAACCTTCAAGTGCCTTCTGGACCAGCGTTTCGCTTTCGGCGTCGAGCGCAGAGGTCGCCTCGTCGAGCAGAAGGATCGGGGCATTGCGCAAAATGGCGCGGGCAATGGCAATGCGCTGGCGCTGGCCGCCCGAGAGCGTAATGCCGCGCTCGCCGACCAGCGTGTCGTAGCCCTTTTCCATCCGGCCGATGAACTCGTCGGCCTGGGCGGCGACGGCTGCAGCGCGCACGGCCTCGCGGCTTGCGCCCGGCACGCCGAAGGCGATGTTGTCGTGAACGGAGGACGCAAAGATGGTGACGTCCTGCGGCACGATCGCCAGGCGGGCGCGCAGTTCCTTCGGGTCGACGGTGCGGATATCGATGCCATCGACGGTGACAGAGCCCTTTGCCGGATCATAGAACCGCAACAGCATCGAAAAGACGGTGCTTTTGCCGGCGCCGGATGGGCCGACGATTGCGACCGTTTCGCCCGGTTTGATCGCAAAGCTCAGGCCGTTCAGGCTCTTGTAATCGGGGCGTGCCGGGTAGGCGAAATAGACGTCGTCGAAGCTGATGGCGCCAAGTGCGGGAGACGGAAGGGCGACAGGATTTTCCGGCGCCTTGATATCAGGGACTTCGGTTAGCAGTTCGTTCAGCCGCTCCGCGGCGCCGGCTGCCTGCGAAAGCTCGCCCCAGACCTCGGACAGCGAGCCGAGGCTGCCGGCAGCAAATACCGAATAAAGCAGGAACTGGCTGAGCGTGCCGGCCGAGAGATTGCCTGCGAGCACGTCGCGCGCCCCGAACCAGAGGACCGCGACGACGCTGCCGAACACCATGGTAATGGCAAAGGCCGTCAGCACCGAACGCGCCTTGATCGCCGAGCGCGCGGCGCCGAAGGCATCCTCGACCGCCGTGCCGAAGCGGTTGTTGGCGATGTCTTCGCTGTTGAAGGCCTGAACGGTGCGCGAGGCGGCAATCGCCTCGCCGGCATAGGCCGATGCCGTTGCCAGCGTGTCCTGCGCCTCGCGCGAGCGGCGGCGGACGGAGCGGCCGAAGCCGACCAGCGGAAACACGATCACCGGAATTGCCGCCAGCACCAGGCTCGACAGCTTCGGGCTGGTGTAGACCATCATGCCGATGGCGCCGAGACACAGGATCAGGTTGCGAAGGGCGACCGATGCCGTCGCACCGACGGCGGACTTGAGCTGCGTGGTGTCGGCCGTCAGCCGCGAGACGATCTCGCCCGACTGGTTGACGTCGAAGAACGACGCTGAAAGCCGGGTGACGTGCTGAAAGACGTTGCGGCGGAGATCGGCGACGATGCGTTCGCCAAGGGTGATGACGAAGTAGTAGCGCGCAGCGCTCGCCAAGGCGAGGATGATGGCGAGCATCATCAGCATCGCGAAGTAGGTATTGATGAAGCCGCTGTCGGAATTGGAAAAGCCGTTGTCGACCATGCGCCTGACGGCGAGCGGCAGCGTCAGGGTCGTTATCGCCGCGGTCACGAGCGAAATTCCGGCCCCGACGACCAGATAACGGTAGCGCTTGAGGTAGGGCAGCAGCGTGGCGAGAGGGCGAATGGATTTGCGCGCTGGCGACTGGTTTTCTCGTTCGGACACATGACCCCCGTTCGCCAATCACGGAGGGGGCGGGTTTGCCCATGAGTCTTCCGCGCGGCACTTGTTATCCCGCAGACCTTGATGTATAGGCACGGCATCGAATTGGGAAGCCGTGGCCCATCAGGCGGTCTGCGGCTTCATTTACGTGTTCGGTCTCGAAGTCGCAATGCCTTGCGACAATTGGACCCTGGAACTCTAGGAAGATCATTATGAAGGCAGATATCCATCCCGACTATCACCTGATCAAGGTGGTCATGACTGACGGCACCGAATACGAAACCCGCTCGACCTGGGGTTCTGAAGGCGCCACCATGAACCTGGAAATCGACCCGAAGTCGCACCCGGCCTGGACGGGCGGCAACCAGCAGCTCATGGACCGCGGCGGCCGCGTCTCCAAGTTCAAGAAGCGTTTCGAAGGCCTCGGCCTCTAATCGCACGCTTTCTTGGCGCGTTTTCGAAGCCCGGCTCTGCCGGGCTTTTTGTTGTTCTGACTTCCGTTTCCGATGCCGGATGAGATCTCCGATCGCAGTCACATACGAGCGTGCCTGATCGGCGCACGAAAAAACCCGGCTCAAAGGCCGGGTCTGTTTCACTGGCAGCAGACTGCCGAAAATCTTCAGATCAATTGGTGCCGAAGGCCGTCTGAAGCAGCTTGATCTGCGCCTTGACGCCGTTCTGGTTGTCCGGAACGAAGGTCGAGGCTTCCTGCGGGCGGTAGATCTCGCGGTCGAGCAGGGCGACGCGGTTCTGCAGGCGCAGTGAGCGCTCGATGAGATCACGGAACGATTCCGGAAGCTCGCTCCAGCCGGGCGCGCTGCGGTCGACGTTGAAGCTGTCGAGGCGAACCTTGCTCTTTTCCGAAAGCACCTGGTCACGGCTCATCTCGCCATTGTTGACGGCGCGCTGAAGCAGGAGCCACGATGCCATCTGCATCAGGCGGGTGGTGAGGCGCATGGATTCTGCTGCATAGAGGACCGATGCCATGCGCGGCAAGACCTTGGATGCCAGGCGACCGGGACCGTCGAGATAGCTCGCGGTTTCTTCGACCAGACCCATACCTTCCGAATAGAGCGCCTTGAACTGCGCCGACGCCGCCGCGTGCCCCGCGAAACTGACGGTATTCAATCCTCTTTCGGACATGACCTGTTTTCCCTGGTTCAAACGCATCACGACAGTCGGGTAACGGGCGGCTTTGGGAAAAGTTTCCTTGCCGGCCTCTATGCCTGAAGAATGATGCCATAGCGCATTTCGCGCAAGAGCATTCTTAAGAAAGGGTTAATCTCCACAATTCTTTGCAGCGACCTATGACAAAACAAAAAAAGAGCCGCGGAAAGCGGCTCTCAAGGTAAAACAGGGAGAAAAATCAGACCCATTCGCCAGTCGGAGAAATTGTCTGAGTCCGGAAAGCCCCGGATGATCAGACAATCGCAGAGAATGCTTAATATACCGTTAAAAGAGCGCCGTTTCGGGCCAATTGTCCTTGCACAGCCGTCAGCGAAACAGGCCTTCGGCTGCCGATCGGCTTGCGGACTTGCGCTCGCGCTCGGCCTCGAGCCGGGCAATTTCCTCGTTCAGCAGCGCGATGCGTTGCATGAGTTCGTCGACCGACAAAAGTGACAGGTCGCTGCCGATCTCATGCGCCAGTTTCTTCTTTGGCTGGTCGTCGTCAAACAGGCCCATTCGATTTCTCCTCCTGTTCGGGGTCGATATCGCCATCGTTGCCGTGGGTTTCATCAAACGGCGCTGCGCGTGGCGACAGCTGCAGGCTCTCGGGCGTCACAGCCGTGCCGGTATTGATCGGCGAGAAGGCATCACGCTCGGCGACGGGCACCGGCGCGCGCATGCGGCTGCGGATGATGGCATAGGCGGTGATGAGGATGTGGGCGCAGGCGGTGATCATGAACAGCCCGTAGGGGCCGGTCGCGGTCATGACCGGGCCGCCGATGGTCGGGCCGATGATGGTGCCGATACCGTAAAGCAGCAGCAAACCACCAGAAACCTTGACGAAATCCTCGGCGGTCGCAAAGTCGTTGGCATGCGAAACGGCGATTGGGTAGAGCGCATTGGCGGCGGCGCCGTAGATCGCGATCAGTGTCAGCACGATCCAGACCTGGGTGGGTTCCACCAGGAAGATCAGGAGACCCGCAAGCGCGCCGACGCCGGCAAGGGCGGCTAGCACGTAGCGCCGGTCGATGCGGTCGGAGAGGCGTCCGGCCGGCAACTGCATGACCGCGCCCGCAAAGATTGCCACGCTCATCATCGCCGCCACCGTACTGTCCGAGAGGCCCGCCTGGCGGCCGAAGACGGCGCCGAGCGTGCCGAAGGCGCCATTGGCGATGCCGACGAGCAGGATGCCGAGGAAGGAGACCGGGGAGTTTCGGTAGAGCCCGCGCAGGTCGAGCTGCACCTGCTTCAGCGGCTGCGGCGTGGCGGCCTTCGACAAAAGGGTCGGCAGCATCGCGACGCAATAGAGAATGCCGCAGATCATGAAGAGAGTGCTGGTGGAGGTATCACCGAACGGGATCATCATCTGGCCGCCGACGACGCCGAAGAGCGTGATGGCGATGTAAAGGGAAAAGATGACGCCGCGGCTCTCATTGGTGGCGCGTTCGTTGAGCCAGCTTTCGATGATCATCGAGGTGCCGGCGGTGGCAAAGCCGGTGAGCGCACGCAGGATCAGCCACCAGGTGGGGTCGATCAGGATACCGGTCATCAGCGCGACGATGGCG
The DNA here is from genome assembly GCF_059419585.1 of Ensifer sp. GW821-FHT05G01. NCBI lineage: Bacteria > Pseudomonadati > Pseudomonadota > Alphaproteobacteria > Hyphomicrobiales > Rhizobiaceae > Ensifer > Ensifer sp. GW821-FHT05G01. The sequence continues at coordinate 150,931 of NZ_JBWKSC010000012.1, forward strand.
ATCAGCGACGAAAAGACGCTGAAGGCACGCACGTGGCCGATGCGTTTGACGACAGCAGGCGCGAAGAAGCAGCCAAGCACGAAACCAGCCGCCCAGGATGTACCGATCAGGCCGAGGATGGTGGTGGGGTAGCCCTCGGCCGTGCCTCTGACCGGCAAAAGCAGGCCCTGCAGGCCGTTGCCCAGGAAGAGAAACAGTGTGCCCAGCAGGAGAGAGGCGACGGGGAGCAGGTTATTTCTCATCATCCATCCGAAAATCGTTCTGCCGTCAGCAAGTTAGGGCGGTGTGCCCCGAATTGCCAGCCGGATTCTATCCCGCCGGTCATTGCAAATCGGCGGCGGAAACAATAGCCCTCTAATGCATCATCCCGAGAATCGGTATCGAATTCCGGGATCAAAGCAGGTGCGCGCCGCGACCGAGCGTGCGCTAGATGCGACGACAAGGTGACGGCGGTGTGACGCTTCGCCGGGTTGGGGAACTTCCCCTGAGGATAGGCTGAATATGTCAAAGGCGCTGGCGATCATTCTGCTTCTGGCGATGGCCATCCAGCTGATCTGGCCGATCGGCCTGCCGGGTCTGAGGCAGCGCCGCGATTTCTGGAAGATCGCCGTCTTCGCGATCGCCATGATGATGGTCACCGTTCTTATTCGACCCTGACGGGTTCAATCGCCAGCGCTGCGATGCCACGGTTGTACCCTTGGAAACTGTGCCGGTCGATCTACTCTGCTATGCCGTTACTCGATCAATAGTAGTAGCTGGAAAAGTGCGCAGGACAGATCATGAAGAACGCGCTAGATTGTCGGTTTCATCACGGAGATGAATTCGGGGGTTACTTGGAACGCCGCCTTGCTGCCATCCTCGCTGCCGATGTCGTTGGTTACAGCCGTCTTATAGGTGCTGACGAGACCGGTACGCTGGCCGCCATGAAGCGGCACAAAAACGAGCTGGTCGACCCGAAGGTCAGCCGGCACAAAGGCCGGATCGTCAAGCTGACCGGCGACGGCATTCTCGTCGAGTTCGCGAGCGTCGTGAACGCGGTGGCCTGCGCCGTCGATATTCAGCGCGGCATGCTCATTCGCAACGAAGACGTGCCGCAACTGAAGCGCATCGAGCTGCGCATCGGCGTGCACCTGGGCGACGTGATCGTCGAAGACGGTGATATTTTCGGAGACGGCGTCAATGTCGCAGCCCGGCTCGAGGGCCTGGCCGAACCCTCCGGCATCGCCGTGTCTGCTTCGGTCCGCGACCATGTCGGCTCCAGGCTGGATGTCGGCTTTGTCGACAAGGGCCAGCACGCACTGAAGAATATCGCGGCCGGTGTTCACGTCTATTCCGTCGCGCTGGGTGCGCCGACCAAGATCGCCAAGGTGGTGAATGGGACCCATACGGTGACGGTCGACGATGGTTATGGGCTGTCCGTCGCCGTTTTACCCTTCACCAATATGAGCCACGATCCGGAGCAGGAATATTTCTCCGACGGCATCACCGAGGACATCATCACCGATCTGTCGAAGATCTCGCGCCTCCACGTGGTCGCCCGCAACACCGTCTTCACCTACAAGGGGCGGTCGGTACGGGTCAAAACGGCGGCGCAGGAACTTGGTGTCCGCTTCATCCTCGAGGGCAGTGTGCGCAAGGCCGGCGGGCGGGTTCGCATCACCGGGCAGCTGATCGATGCGCTGACCGGTACGCATTTGTGGGCCGACCGCTACGATCGCGATCTCACCGACATATTCGCCATTCAGGACGAGATCACCCACGCCATCGTCAATCAGCTGCGCATCAAGCTTTTGCCGGAAGAGAAAAAGGCGATCGAGCGGGACCCGACGACGAGTGTCGAGGCCTATACCTATTATCTGCGCGGCCGGCGTTTCTCGCATGCCTGGACGCGCTCCTATCTGCTGCTTGCCCGGCGCATGTTCCAGAAGGCCGTCGAGCTCGACCCGAATTTTGCCCGTGCCTATGCCGGCATTGCCGATTGCGAATCCGCCCTTCGCGACTGGCATGAGCACGAGTTTCCGCTCGAAAGCATCTTAAGCACGAGCGCGCGCGCACTGGAGCTCGATCCTGATCTCGCAGAGGCCCACGCTTCCAGAGGCCTGGTCCTGCACCAGGACGGGCAAAGCGAAGAGGCTGTTGCCGAGTTCGAACGCGCTTTGGCGCTCGATCCGCAGCTCTACGAGGCAAACTTTCACTACGGCCGCTTTCTCTTCATGCGCGGCGAGTTCGAGACGGCCATCGAGTTCTTCAAACGGGCTGCGGAAATCCGGCCCGACGACTATCTTTCGCCGATCCACCTGATGAGCGCCTACAAATCGCTCGGCCAGGAGACCGAACGCGGACATTGGGCAAAGATCGGCATCAGCAGGGCGGAACGGGCGCTGGAGTCGCATCCGGAAAATTCCGGACCTGCGCATCGTGGCGCGCTGGCGCTTGCCCATATGGGTGAGGCGGACCGCGCGCGCGAATGGGCGGCCTGCGCGATCGCCATCGATCCGGAAGATATCGTCGCGCGCTACAACACGGCCTGCGTCTATTCGATCCTCGGCGATGTCGATACGGCGCTCGACATGCTCGAGAGCCTGTTGCCGCAGAGTTCCTGCTACCAGCTGCTCTGGTTCAAGCAGGATTCCGATCTGGATGCGGTTCGCCACCATGTGCGCTTCCAGGCCATGGTGGAGGCGATCGCCCAATGCGAGGCAGTCAAGCACTGATCCCTGCTGCCTAACGCCTTCAATCGGCATGGATCTAGGTAAGATCATGCAGGGCAATGGGAGTGTCACAGCGTCGCGCGTCAGTTTTCACGCGCGGCGCTGGAGGGATCAATGGCCGCGGTAGGATTGAACCGGTTGCCGTGACTTGCCTCGCGTGAACCACCAGATGCCGGCACCGGTCGTGACCAACAGGCCGGTTGCCAACAGGACAACGGCGACGAATGCCTTTTCGAAGGCCGCCCTGGCGAGCGCCACGAGGTTTTCAGCCGCCTCGGGCGATAGTTTTTCCGCCAATATCAAAGCCTCATCCAGGCTGTCGCGCGCGATCGCCGATATGCCCGCTCCTTCCGGAAGCACGACGAAGGCCGTGTAGACCACCGACATGACGCTGCCGAGCACAGCAATCCCGATGGCGCCGCCGAGTTCGAAGGAGACCTCCTCGATGGAGGCGGCCATGCCGGCGTGCTGCGGTGGGGCGTTGGACATGATGGCGCTGGAGGCGGCCGTCATCGTTGCGCCAACGCCGAGGCCGAGCACCACCAGGCTGACGATCTGGCCGAGGATGCCGGCTTCGTGCACCGCCAGAAACGCACCGAGGCCGGCAGCCGCAGTGATGAGGCCGGTGCGCAGCACCATCTCGGGGCCGAGACGCGGCAGCATCATGCCTGTGAGCGGGCCGGCGACGAAGGCGGCAAGCGGGATCGGCAGGATGAAGATGCCTGCCTCAAGCGGCGAATAGTCGGCAACGAGCTGCAGCCGTTGGCTGAGCACGAGCTCGACGCCGACGAGCGCTCCGGATGTCACCAAGGCTGCGGCGACGCCTGACGAAAAGGCGGCGTTGCGGAACAGGCGGAAGTCGATCATCGGGTGCGCGCTGCGCCTCTGCCGGCGCACGAAGACGGAGAGCGCGACGGCGCCGGTCACAGCGGCGATGAGCCCGGCCTGCGCCGATGGCTCGCGCTTGCTCATCTCCTTGATAGCATAGGCCAGTCCGACCAGACCGACCATGATCTGGACGGAGCCAAGCGGGTCCCAAGGGTGGTCCTTGTTGCCCTTGCTATCGGGAAGCACGACCACGCCGAGCAGCAGTGCCACGGCGACGATCGGCACGTTGATGAGAAAGACCGAGCCCCACCAGAAGTATTCGAGCAGGAAGCCGCCGAGCACCGGGCCGATTGCCGCACCACCCGAGGCGATCGCGGCCCAGATGCCGATCGCCAGCGCCCGCTCGCGCTCGTCGGTGAAGGTCAACCGGATGATCGAAAGCGTCGCCGGCATCATCAGCGCGGCGCCGACGGCCAAAAGCACACGGCCGGCGATCAGGACCGACGGGTTCGGCGCATAGGCAGCAATCAGGGAGGCGAGGCCGAATACGGCGAGGCCGGCAATGAACGGTCGCTTGTGGCCGAGCCTGTCGCCGAGCGTGCCGAGTCCCGGCAGCAAGCCGGCAACGACCAGTGCATAGGCATTGACGATCCAGAGTTTTTCCGAGGCGGAGGCGCCAAGATCGTGGGTGAGCCGGGGCAGTGCCGTGTAGAGCACGGTCATATCGACGACGATCAGGAACAGCGCGCTCGACACGATGGCCAGAATGAGCCAGCGATTATGCGGGGACATGGTACACCTCTGTGGCCGAACCGCTGCCTGCGGTACCTGTGGCCTTGTTGACATCAGAGCCGCTATATAAATACATACGTATGGAATTGAAAGAGGAAATCTGAAATGGGACGACGCCGGACGATCGATCGCGACAAGGTGCTGGATGCGGCGGAGGCGACGGTGAGCGCCGTCGGTGCCGCCGGCCTGACGATCGACGCCGTCGCCAAGGCGGCCGGCATCACCAAGGGGGGCGTACAATATTGCTTCGGCAACAAGGATGGGCTGATCGATGCGATGATCGAGCGCCGGTTCAACGAATTCGACAGCGCGGTGGCGGACGAAGTCGGAGGCGCGACCGATCCGGTAACGGCAATGCGCGCGCATGCGGAGGTGACGGCGCGCATGAACACGGCAGAGAACGCCCGCACATCCGGGATGATGGCGGCACTTCTGCAGCGCGAAGATCATATGGAACAGAACCGCGTGTGGTATCGCGGGCGTCTCGACAGCCTCGATCTGTCGACTGACGCGGGGCGCCGGGCGCGCCTTGCGTTTCTTGCCGCCGAAGGTACGTTTTTGTTGCGCAGTTTCGGCTTCGCCGAAATGGACGATGCGGAATGGCAGGACATCTTTGCCGATATCGTTGCCCTGGTGCCGACGGAACCCGACTGACGGGGCCTTTGGCCGCCGCGCGAGATCCGGCCGGCTGCGGGGATGCAAGCAAGGGAGAATGCATGCCGACCCCGGTCGAAGTGGTTGCCTATGACGATGCGTGGCCGCAAGCCTATGCCGCCATGTCCAAGCATCTGGCGAGCCTGCTCGGCCTTGCGGTCATCGCGATCGACCATGTCGGCAGCACGGCGGTTCCGGGGCTCGCCGCGAAGCCGGTCATCGATATCGATGTGACGATGTGCGGTCCGGAAGCGATCGGTGCCGGGAGCGCCGCCCTCGCTGCCGTCGGGTTTGCCGCACGGGGAAACAGGTACGACGATGGCGTCTGGGCATTTGCCAAGACGGGCTCACCGGGGCAGCGCGTCTATCTCTGCCCGCCCTTCAGCGATACCCATCACCGCCGCCTGATCTTTCGAGATCAGTTGCGTCAAAACGGTGAGATGGCGGTTGCTTACGCCGCGTTGAAGCGACGCCTTTCGGCCGAGTTCCCCTTCGATGGAGACAGCTACACCGCCGCCAAGACGCAATTCATCGCCGAAGTCGTGGAGCTTGCCAAACGGGGTTGATCGCCGCGCTTTTTAGATGGTGGCTGCAGCCAACTGGCCAAGATGGCCAGGCAGGTCGATCCCGCGTCCAGCGGCATTGATCGTCTCGAAATAGTCGTGCCAGCCGGATGCCGCGATGCCCGAGACAAGCGCGTGAAGTGCGGCTTCATCCGAGAACCGCCAGATGGCGAAATAGGCGTGCGGTGCGGCATGAAGCGTACCGGCATCAACCTCGCCGAAGGCGATCGGCTCCACCCCGAGGTCCGACAGGTCAGCCAGACCGCTGCCGACGGCCTCGAAAAACCTGTGGCGGCCGGCTGGGTCGAGGGCGAGCCAGGCCTGCTTCGGGGTGTAGAGTTCGCTTAGATAATGAGGCATGCGTCTTCTTTCAGGGTCTATCGAGCGATCGAAGGGCGCGCTTGCAGATTCGGGCGGTCGCAACGCTGTCGTGCTCCCGTTGCCAGCAGGCACAGAGGTCACGAACCCAATCGGGGCGGTCCTTGGCGGCGTCATTCAGCCAGTTTCCGACCGAATCCTGCACGTAGCGCGACGGATCCGCGTTCAACGGTTCAAGAATGGCAAGCGCCATTTCCGGATTTCGTTTCAACGAAGGGATGTGGCTGCACCAGACCCCGCGCGGACGCGTTGCTTCGCTGGCGAATCGGCGCAGACGGTCGGAGGGCGAGCCCGTCCAATCGGCAAGAAGGGTGATCGCGGTTGCGATGTCTTGGGCAAGTTGCGGGCGTACGGCGATCCATGACCATTCGCGAACGCCGAAATGCGGATCGTCGGCAAACGGGCGGATTGCGGCGAGGCGATCTTCAAGCGTGAGCGCAGGATTTGCGCCGACCATGAAGCAGGCCCAGCCTCTAACGGTGTCTGAGCGATGCTGCCGTAGCCATGGCACGGCGCCGTCGCCGAGCCGGTCGCGGATCAGTTCGGCGGCTAGCACCATGCGTTTGGAAATGCCGCTTCCGACCGCAGCGCCGATGGCGGCGAAAGCATCGTCGCCGACCCCCGGAACCGCCGCCCGCATCAACGTTTCAAAATCGACTGCAAGGCATTCGGTCAGCGTCGAGGCTTCCACCAACCCCGCGTTCAGCAGCGCGAGCCGCTGCGGGTCGATGTCCACCATACGCCGCGGGGCGGCGCTCATTGCGTGATCTCGCTTTCGGCTTTCGGCTGCATTGCCTTTCGTCCGCCGTCCGTATTTCGCCATGCGCGCTGGAGGAGGGCGCTCAAGGCCTGCCGCTCGCTCTCGTCGAAACCGCCAAACAGCGATGCGATCCAGCGCGTATGGGTGTCGAACAGTTCGCGCGCCGCATCCTGGCCCATTGGCGACAGCCGGACCAGCACCTTGCGGCGATCGTCCTTGCTCTGCTGCCGGGTGACAAAGCCGTCTCGCTCCAGCCCGTCGAGAAGCCCGGTGACGGTGGCGCGGGTGACGCCGGCGCGGTCGGCAAGCTCATGCGGCGAAAGACCTTCGGCCATCTGGTGCAGGAGGAACAGCAGCACAAACTTTCCCTCGGAAAGATTGTGGGGTGCCAGCCGCGCGGCGCAGTCGCGGTCGATCGCGGCTGCCAAGGCGATGACTTCGAAGCACAGGCGCAGATTGGCGGTAGCGCCGTCGCCGCGCCGTTCGGCCTCGGTGAGGAGGGCGATGTGTTTTTGCTCAAGAATTTCCATAAGGCAGCATATAGTATGGCGCCTAATTATACGTCAATCGAATTCTGCGATCAGCGCGGGAGGGTTGGCTCGCGCCGCTGATCGCCAGTCTTGCTGCTGGCTAAAGTGCGATGGAACCGTGCATCGCTGTCACGCAGGCGCCAGCGATGCTGGCCCTGCCGACAGTGCCGCCGCGTTTTCTGACGCTGACTTCGATGATGCTTCGGCGCCCCATTTCGACGCCCTGCTCGATCGTCAGGTCGACGTCGATGGCGTCATCGGGCAGCAGCGAGACGAGATAGGCGCTGAGCGCGGCCGAGGCGCTGCCGGTCGCCGGGTCTTCGATGACGTTGTCGAGCGGAGCGAACATGCGGGCACGAAGACGCCAGGGATTGTCACTCGGGCGGGCATAGAGGAACAGGCTGAAGCTGTCTTCGTCCGGCTTGTAGCGCTTGTTGGCCGCTTCGAATGCGGTGACGTTGGGACGTGCCGCCGACAGGGCAGCGACATCCTTCAGTTCGGCAACGGCGAAGGGCAAGCCGACGGAAACACGCACCGGCGTGTGATTGTCCGTCCTGACGGCATCGGGCGGGACCATGGCGCAGGCAGCGATCGTCTCGACATCGATCGTTGGTCCGATGCTCAAGGGCCGCGGCACGACGATGCGAGCGCCGGTCACCGCGCCGTCTTCCCGCGACAGGGCCACCTCGACCAGCCCGGCCCGTTCTTCGAACCGCAGCTGCTCACCAGGCACACGCCCGAAAATCTCCGCCTGCCGGCCAAGCACGAAGGCGGTGCCGACATTCGGGTGCCCGGCGAAGGGGATCTCCATCGTCGGCGTAAAGATGCGCACCCGTGCTGTGTTTTCAGGATCTTCCGGCGGCAGCACGAAGGTAACTTCGGAGTAGCCGAACTCGGTGGCGATCGCCTGCATTTGCTGATCGCTCAAACCTCTTGCGTCAGGAATGACCGCGAGCTGGTTGCCGGCGAAACGTTCCGCGGTGAAGACGTCGACAGTGACATAGTCGACGGAGTGCACGGGTGAAAAAGACGTCATGAGCGCTCGCTTCCACTTGATACGGCGGCGATCCGTGCCGCCCGTTGGCCTGGAGCGAAAGGCTTAAGGCAGGTGTCGGAGCCGGCAAAGACGGCAACTTGTCTTGGTGACAAGTTCTGTTCCGGACCACGAGGGCAGCATGAAAAAGGGGCCGACGAGCGGCCCCTTGTGCCCGAACTGGACGGACTGCCGAGCGCGCTCAGGCGGCCTTCTCAAGGTCCTTCTTCCAGCTGCCCTTGGCAGCGAGGCTGCACATTTCGGCGCGATGCGAGAAGGCACGCTGGCCGGCGGCGACGTTTTCCGCCTTGCCGTTCCAAGCGGACAGCGCTTCCTGCTGCAGGGCACGGCCGTAGGAGAAGGTGAGTTTCCAGGGCAGATCGTGGGTCGCGTTTATGGCCGAGAGATGGGCCGTTGCCTCTTCCGTCGTCTGGCCGCCGGAAAGGAATGCGATGCCGGGCACCGCCGATGGCACCGTGCGTCGGAGCACCTTGATCGTGCGTTCGGCCACCTCGGCGACGGACGCCTTGCGTGCCTTTTTGCCGTCGATCACCATGCTCGGCTTCAGGATCATGCCTTCGAGCTTCACTCGCATCTCGGCGAGCGCCTCGAAGGTGAGCCGCAGCGTCCATTCGGTCACGGCCTCGGACCGGTCGATCGAGTGGTCGCCGGGCGCACCGTCCATCAGCACTTCAGGCTCGACGATCGGAACGATGCCGGCATCCTGGCATAGGGCGGCGTAGCGCGCGAGCGCATGGGCATTTGCCCTGATGGCGCCCTGGCTCGGCAAGGTGTCCGAGATGGCAATCACGCCGCGCCATTTGGCAAAGCGCGCGCCGGCTTCGTGGTATTTCGCTAGGCGCTGGGCCAGCCCGTCGAGGCCCTCGGTGATCGTCTCGGCCGGAAAATTGGTCATCGGCTTGGCGCCGGCATCGACCTTGATGCCGGGAATAGAGCCAGCGGCGCGGATGACGTCGACCAGCGGCGTGCCGTCAGCCGCCTTCTGGAACAGGGTTTCCTCGTAGAGGATGACGCCGGAAATATACTTGCGCATCGCCTCGTCGGCGCGAACGAGCATCTCGCGATAGTCCCGCCGCGAGGTCTCGGTCGATTCAAGCCCGATGCCATCGAAGCGCTTCTTGATTGTCGCCGTGGACTCGTCTGCGGCAAGCAGGCCGCGACCGTTGGCGACCATGGCAACGGCAATGTCTTCCAGTCTTTCGCTCATGTTTTTCTCCCTAGACGGCGCCGATCGTCAACGGATCGGGCGACCACTGAAACAGTTTCGGGACCGACGGCGCACAAGCGACCGCCACGCCCCAGGCGAGGGCGCGAGTAACTGCGAGAAATTGTCCGGGAAAAAGGCAGGAAAAGCGACTGAAACGATTTAAATTATTTTAATCGGTTGAAATATCTTGGTTTTTTCTGCTTTCAGGCGCGCGGGTGAACCGCGCGCCTGAGTGCTTGGCTCAGTTCTGCTGCTTGAGGATGTCGACGCCCGGCAGCGGCTTGCCTTCCATCCACTCGAGGAAGGCGCCGCCGGCCGTCGAGACATAGCTGAAATCTTCGGTGACTTCGGCGTGGTTGAGGGCGGCAACCGTATCGCCGCCGCCGGCGACCGATACCAGCGAGCCCTGGCGCGTACGGGCGGCCGCATGCTTGGCAACGGCGACCGTCGCCTTGTCGAAGGGGGCGATTTCGAAGGCGCCGAGCGGGCCGTTCCAAACCAGCGTTTCCGCCTTGGAGATCCAGTCATTGACCGCGGCAATCGACTTCGGGCCGACGTCGAGCATCATCGCGTCAGCCGGGATGGCCGTCACATCGACCACTTCGTTGTCAGCGCCGGCCTTGAACTCGCGGGCGACAACGCCGTCTTCCGGCAGGACGATGGCGCAACCGGCTTCAGCGGCGGCAGCGATGATCGCCTTGGCGGTGTCGGCAAGGTCGTGTTCGCACAGCGACTTGCCGACATTGATGCCCTTTGCGGCGATGAAGGTGTTGGCCATGCCACCGCCGATGACGAGCGCGTCGACCTTCTTGACGAGGTTCTGCAGCAGATCGATCTTGGTCGAGACCTTGGCGCCGCCGACGATGGCAACGACGGGGCGCTTCGGCTGGCCGAGGCCCTTTTCCAGCGCCTCAAGCTCGGCCTGCATGGTGCGGCCGGCATAGGCGGGCAAGTGGTGGGCGAGGCCCTCGGTCGAGGCGTGGGCGCGGTGGGCGGCCGAGAAGGCGTCGTTGACATAGATGTCGCCATTGGCGGCAAGCGCCTTGACGAACTCGGGCTCGTTCTTCTCTTCGCCCTTGTGGAAGCGGGTGTTTTCAAGCAGCAGCACGTCGCCGTCGTTCATTTCGGCAATGGCGTTGGCCGCCTTGTCGCCGATGCAGTCGGCGGCGAAGTGCACGCGCTGGTCGAGAATGTCTTCGACAGCAGGTGCAATGGTCTTCAGCGACATCTCGGCGACCGGCTCACCCTTCGGGCGGCCGAAATGCGCCAGCAGGATGACCTTCGCGCCCTTTTCCGACAGTTCGCGGATCGTCGGTGCAACGCGTTCGATGCGGGTCGCGTCGGTGACCACGCCGTCCTTGACCGGCACGTTGAGGTCGACGCGGACAAGCACGCGCTTGCCGGCAATGTCGGTCAGGTCGTCGAGGGTCTTGAAAGTCATCAGATCGTCTCCGGTGATAGTCTTTGGAAAAGGGTGGGGTAGTCGATGACGAGGCCGTCCTCGTCCACGGGCAGGTCCGCGGCAAAGCTGCGGTCCTCGGCCTCGTAGCGATAGAGCCTGAAGTCTTCGAGGCAGGTATAGTGCTGGCCGTCCACGACAGGCTCGAACGTGTCGAACGGCACGTAGAGCATTTTCAGCCTTACGGTGTCGGCCTTGCGATCAAGACCGAGGCGGCGGATCGGCAGCGTGTTGGTGAAGGGCGTTCCGGCAAGGTCGATGTCGATGCAGCCGTCTAATTCGGGCAGCGCCAGGCCTCTGGCGGTCATCCACTCACCCGGGTGATCCGAGCGCAGATGCAGGCTCCGTCCGTCGGTCGTGTCGACCATGAGCTTTCGAACGATCCATCCGACGTCGCAATCGATCCGGTAGCGCACGCCATAGGGGGTGCCACCGCGGCTGCCGATCAGAACGCCGACGGCGCGGATGACCGCGCCGTCGGTTGTATCTGTTGACGTGAGCGTCAGATGTTCGAGCCCTTCCCCCTCCAGCGGACGCCAGCGGACCGTCGTTTGGGAAAGGGCGCGAAACATCAGAGTTAGATGAGCTTGCTGATCGCAACCGCAGTGTCGGACATGCGGTTGGAGAAGCCCCACTCGTTGTCGTACCAGGTCAGAATCGACACGAACTTGCCTTCCATCACCTTGGTCTGGTCCATGTGGAAGACCGAGGAATGCGGGTCGTGGTTGAAGTCGATCGAGACGTTCGGAGCGAGCGTGTAACCGAGGATGCCCTTGAGCGGGCCGTCAGCGGCTGCCTTGATCGCAGCGTTGATCTCTTCCTTGGTGGTTTCGCGCTTGGCGACGAACTTGAGGTCGACGACCGAGACGTTCGGGGTCGGAACGCGCATGGCGAAGCCGTCGAGCTTGCCCTTCAGTTCCGGCAGGACGAGGCCAACGGCCTTGGCGGCACCGGTCGAGGTCGGGATCATCGAGAGCGCAGCAGCGCGGGCGCGGTACAGATCCTTGTGCATCTGGTCGAGCGACGGCTGGTCGTTGGTGTAGGAATGGATCGTCGTCATCATGCCGTGGTCGATGCCGATGACATCGTTCAGCACCTTGGCAACCGGTGCAAGGCAGTTGGTCGTGCACGAGGCGTTGGAGATGACGAGGTGATCCTTCGTCAGCTTGTCGTGGTTGACGCCGTAGACAACGGTCAGGTCAGCGCCTTCGGCCGGAGCCGAGACGATGACGCGCTTGGCGCCGGCTTCGAGATGCAAGGCAGCCTTGTCGCGGGCGGTGAAGATGCCGGTGCATTCCATCGCGACGTCGACGCCGAGTTCCTTGTGCGGCAGTTCGGCCGGGTTGCGGATCGCGGTGACCTTGATCGGCTTGCCGCCGTTGATGATGATCGCATCGCCCTCGACCTTCACGTCAGCCGGGAAACGGCCGTGGATCGAATCGAAGCGCAGGAGGTGCGCGTTGGTCTCGACCGGGCCGAGGTCGTTGATGGCAACGACTTCGATATCCTTGCGGCCGGATTCAACGATGGCGCGCAGCACGTTGCGGCCGATGCGGCCAAAACCGTTAATGGCGACTTTCACTGTCATATCGGGTCTCTCCCTGTCTGAATGGCATGGTCGGAAAAAAGCGGGGCGCGCTTTCGTGCGCGCCCCGCGGCTTGATCAGGAAAGCTTGGCTTCCGCAGCGGCGATGACCGCCTCAGGCGTGATGCCGAAGTGCTTGTAGAGTTCCTTGTAGGGACCGGAGGCACCGAACGACGACATGCCGATGAAGGTGCCGTCCGAACCGATGAAATGATCCCAGCCCTGGCGAATGCCGGCTTCGACGGCGATCTTGACCGGCGAGTTGCCGATGATCGCCTGCTGGTAGTCTTCGCTCTGTTCGGCAAAGAGTTCGAAGCAGGGAACCGAGACGACGCGGGTTGAGATGCCCTTGGCGGTCAGTGCCTGGCAAGCCTTGACGGCGATTTCGACTTCCGAGCCGGTGGCGAAGATCGTCACCTTGGCGTCGCTTGACGAGATCAGGTCGTAGGCGCCGCGGGCGCAGAGGTTTTCTTCCTCATACTCGGTGCGCACGGCCATCAGGTTCTGGCGGGTGAGCGCGATGCCGGACGGGCGGTTGTGGCTTTCAAGCGCCAGCTGCCAGCACTCGGCCGTCTCCGTGGCGTCGGCCGGACGGAACATCAGCAGGTTCGGGATGGCGCGCAGCGCCGCCATGTGCTCGACCGGCTGGTGGGTCGGGCCGTCTTCGCCAAGGCCGATGGAATCATGCGTCAGCACGTGGATGACGCGGATGCCCATCAGGGCCGCAAGCCGGATCGACGGACGGCAATAGTCCGAGAAGATCAGGAAGCCGCCGGAGTAGGGGATGACCCCGCCGTGCAGCGCCATGCCGTTCATCGCGGCTGCCATGCCGTGCTCGCGCACACCCCAGTGGATGTAGCGGCCGGAGAAATCGTCCGGGGTGATCGACTTGGTCTGGCTGGTCTTGGTGTTGTTCGAGCCGGTCAGGTCGGCCGAGCCGCCGATCGTTTCGGCCAGAACGCCGTTGATGACTTCAAGCGCGTCCTCGGAAGCCTTGCGGGTTGCCGGCGACGGCTTGGTCTCGGCGAGCTTCTTCTTGTAGTCGTCGATTGCCGACGACAGGCGGCCTTCGAGTTCACCGGCGAAGCGGCGAACGAACTGCGCCTTCTTCTCGGCGTCGCTCTTGTCCAGGCGCTCTTCCCAGTCCTTGCGGGTCTTGGTCGAACGCAGGCCGGCGAGGCGCCAGGCGTCGAGCACGTCGGACGGAACGACGAAAGCTTCCGCTTCCCAGCCAAGGGCCTTGCGGGTGGCGGCGATTTCCTCGGCGCCGAGCGGCGAGCCGTGAACCTTGTGCGTGCCAGCCTTGTTCGGTGCGCCGAAGCCGATCGTCGTCTTGGCCGCGATCATCGTCGGCTTGTCGGACTTCTGCGCCTGCTCGATCGCAGCGGCAATTGCTTCCGGATCATGGCCGTCGACGGCAATGGTGTTCCAGTTGGAGGCGCGGAAGCGGGCGTGCTGGTCGGTCGAGTCGGCGATCGAGATCGGGCCGTCGATCGAGATGTTGTTGTCGTCCCAGAAGACGATCAGCTTGTTGAGCTTGAGATGGCCGGCAAGCGAGATCGCTTCCTGGCTGATGCCTTCCATGAGGCAGCCGTCACCGGCGAGCACATAAGTATAGTGCTCCATCAGCTCGGAACCGAACTCGTCGCGCAGCTTGCGCTCGGCGATCGCCATGCCGACGGCATTGGCAATACCCTGGCCGAGCGGACCGGTGGTCGTCTCGATACCGGCCGCGTGGCCGTATTCCGGGTGGCCGGCGGTGCGGGCGCCGAGCTGGCGGAAATTCTTGATCTCTTCGATGGAGATGTCTTCGTAGCCCGTCAAATAGAGCAGCGAATAAAGCAGCATCGAGCCGTGGCCGGCCGACAGCACGAAGCGGTCGCGGTTCGGCCAGGCGGGGTTCTTCGGGTCGAAGCTGAGGAAGCGCGTGAAGAGGACTGTCGCTATGTCAGCCGCACCCATGGGCAGGCCTGGGTGACCTGAATTTGCCTTCTCGACGGCGTCCATGGAGAGGAAACGGATCGCATTCGCCATCCGGTCGTGTTTTTCGCGAGAGATCATGACTGTTCCGTTTTGAGTTCGGTGGTCAGGGGACGGTCTCTATCCTCCAAAGACCGTGCAAGAAGCGGCAGACACATAGCATCTGCGCCGCGCGAGTCAACAAATACAGGCCTTCCGCGGCCATTGGCAGCATGGTTTTCAAGGGGTGATATCGCGTCGCAGCATAGTTTTTGCGCTGCGGCCGGATGAGCCGGCTATGCAATCCATCCACAGCTTCCGTAATGCTTTGCTGTAGTTGGCATTGTTGAGATTTACGTAATAGGTTTAAAAAGGAGTGAGCCGAAGCGGCGGACGGGATCCTGGCGATTCGGCCTCACGGGCGAGGTATCGAAAAACATGCCGGCAAAGACGGTCAAAGCGGCGATCGACGAACTGAAGAACGCGGTTCAGTCCCTGGAAAACGCGATCGATAGCCGTTTTGACAGGGAACGCGATCTCGGCGAGTTCGAGGGCGAGGTCCGGCGGGTCAATACGGACCGGTCGCGACTGGCACAGGAACTCGACCAATCCCAATTCCGGGCAAACCGGCTTGAAGAGGTCAACCGCGAGGTTTCCCGACGCCTCGTGACGGCGATGGAAACCATTCGAGCGGTGCTCGACCGCTGAGGTTAAGCGACATGGCGCAGGTGACAGTATCGATCGACGGCAAGGCCTATCGCATGGCCTGCGAAGAGGGACAGGAAGATCATCTGATCGAACTGGCCACGAACTTCGATCAGTATGTCGGTCATTTGAAGACCCAGTTCGGCGAGATCGGCGATCTCAGGCTGACCGTGATGGCCGGCATTATGGTCATGGACGAACTCAGTGAAGTGAACCGCCGGCTGAAGGCGCTCGAATCCGAAGTGGACAGCCTCAAGCAAGGGCGCGACGGCGCGCTCTCCGACCAGGCAAGAAGCGAGGAACTGTTGGCTTCGGCGCTGTCCGAAGTCACCTCGCAGATCCACACCATCGCGGCCAAGCTCAATGGCCGGGCAACCTCTTCGACAAACTGAGCGCTTTCGTCGGGCTGCCACTGGCGCGACGCAGGGATCGCCTCTATATATTGGATGCGGTCTGCGCTTCCCGACAGGACACACAATCCCCGGGGCCATACTCGATCTCAAGGGAGCTGTCCCTGGCCGGGCTCGTGGGTCCGGACATATGGCGCCCACCTACGTTTGTAGGCACCCGGGATCGTAAACTATCCATCGGTCGTGTGGATCGCACCTCTTTCCCTCTTTCATGCCTGCCTCACCCCGTGGCAAACGCGCTGCGGATGGCGTCGGCCATGGCGTCGACGGTCTGCGAGCGATGGCCGGGGCGGGTGCGCAGCACGACGTTGGAAAAGTCGATGACGCTGAAGCCGTCGTCTTCGGTCAGTTCGCGGCAGCCGGCGGGAATCGCGCTGCGCGACAGCGGCGCGATGGCAAGGCCGGAGACGACGGCGGCGATCAGGCCATTGCTGGTGCGGCTGGCGTAGGCAACCCGGCTCTCGATCCGGCGCTTCTTCAGGCCCTTCATCGCAAGCTCGTCACACCAGCCGCCTGCCAGGTAGGTATAGGTGGCGATCGGCAGCGGGCGGCGCTGATGGGCTTCGTGCTGGTCCGACGTTACCCAGACAGTGGGATCGACCATGAGGACTTCGTTGCGCGTCGGGCCGCCGGGTTCGAACACCACGGCGATATCGATTTCACCGGCGGCCAGCGCATTGACGTTCGATATCGATACGCCCTGCTGCACTGTCACCTCGACGCCGGGGTGAACGGCGGCGAAGGCGCCCAGCGCTTTCGGAAGGGTGGAATTGATGTATTCCTCGGAAATCCCGATCCTGACGGTGCCGGCGAGGGCCGGCAGGCGCATGGATGCTGCGGTGTCGTCGAGCAGGGCCACGATCCGGCGGGCGTTGTCTACGAGACGCAAGCCCTGCGCTGTCGGCACCACGCCGCGCGAGTGACGCTCGAACAAGGGGTCGCCGAGCATGTCCTCGAGCTTCTTCAACTGCATGCTGACGGCGGATTGGGTACGGCCGATGCTGTCGGCAGCGCGTGTCAGGTTGCCGGCGTCGGCAACGGCGAGAAAGGTTCTCAGGAGATCGCTGTCGAGCGGCGCGGACATTGCCTTCACCATCAGAGTTTCTGATGGCAGTCATGCTTGCAATTCGTTTGTCAGATGTCAACGGTCCGAGGACAATAGGCGCAACCGATAGACACCAAGGTTGTCCCGATGAGCGTTCTTGCTCTTGCCTTCTTCTCTGATCTTCAGGTCACGCTGCGCGGTCGTCTGCCAACAACGGGTCGACTGCTGTTGGCAGCCGCTTCCGTCGAGCCGCAACCGGCGGTCCCGCGTGGCAAGCCGCACCTGCTTCGCGATGCCGGGCTCGTTATTCACGATGCCGGGCTCGATGCTGTTCGGGCGGATGCCGGCTGGCGTGAACGCGCGGGCCGGGATGCGGTCTACCGCTCACACTGGCTGCTATGAAATGATATCGAGCCGGGCGGCGCGAAAGATCGCTTCTGCGAGATTGCCCGCATGCAGCTTGCGCATGGCGTCCTGCAAGGCCCTGTCGATACGGTCGAGGGGAATATCGGTCTCGCGCATCATGTCCTGACGCGTGCGGCCGCGGGCGGCCAGCGTCAGGCAACGCAATTCCAACGGTTCGAGTTCGTTCATCTGGTCCTTCATGGACGTCGGCTTTTCCACTGCTGCCTGCAGGAGCGCGTCCATACATCGAACGCGGGCATTAGTTCCTGCTAATTATTTGAAATCATGTTTGTATTTGCACGCGCCCTTGCATGTGCGAAAGCGGAACCGTTGCCCATGATGAACGGAACCCTAACTCTGTGCCGTTGCGGGAACGTCGCGTTCGACTGTCGCAAACTGTTGCAAAACAGGCGGTGACGTGGTTCGAGCTAAGGGCCGCAGCGCGCTATGCCACAGGAGTCGATGCGGGAATCGATCCGAAAACGGCGTCCTGTTTCATTTCGGGAAAAAGAATGTGGCGCCGGTCCAGTGTTTGCGCGCAGTCTGTCGGAGGGGAATGATGTCACCAAAGGATCTGAAAGCTGCCCTGCGTCGGGAGAGACTGGCGCTTCGCGATGCGATGGCGCCGGAGATCCGCATCGAGGCGAGCCTGACCATGGCCGATCACGCCGGCGACGTCATTGCGCTCGATCCCGGCCATATCGTTTCCGGTTTCTGGCCGATCCGTTCCGAAGTGGACATCAGGCCGCTATTGGCGCGTCTTCGGGAGCGCGGCGCAAGGCTTTGCCTGCCTGTCATCATGGACAAGAAGACCATCGTGTTTCGCGAACTGCTCAACGGCGCGCCTGTTATCGAGACCGGTTTCGGCACGACGGGACCCGGACCGGACGCGCCGGAGCTCGACCCGGATATCATGCTGGTGCCGCTTTCCGCCTTTGACGCAACGGGCCATCGCATCGGCTACGGCGCCGGCTATTACGACCGCGCCATCGACAAACTGCGCAACAAAGGCCACCTGCCGAAGCTGATCGGGATTGCATTCGACTGCCAGGAAGTGGCATCAGTGCCCGCTGAACCGCACGACGTCGCGCTAGACGCCGTCCTCACGGAAAGCGGCTTTCGACATTTCTAGAGTGTGGCAGGCGGTCCCCGGATTGCCAGCGACGCTCTATCACTTTGTTTTACGCAAGTTCGACAGCCACGCGCTTTTGCTCGAACTGGCTTGGTAGGATTGAACGGGCATGAGGCTTTTGTTTCTGGGAGATATGGTTGGCAAGACAGGCCGCACGGCGGTCTGGGAGCGCCTTCCGGGACTGGTCAGCGACCTGAAGCTCGATTTCGTCATCGTCAATGGCGAGAACGCCGCCGGCGGTTTCGGCATCACCGAGGATATCTTTTTAGAGACGATCAATGCCGGTGCCGATGTCGTCACCACCGGCAACCATGTCTGGGACCAGAAGGAAGCGGTCGTCTTCTGCGAGCGGCATGACCAGTTCCTGAGGCCGGCGAATTACCCCGCGGGCACGCCCGGGCGCGGATCGAACCTGTTCTTTGCCCGCAATGGCGCGCGCGTGCTCGTTGCCAATGTGATGGGCCGGGTCTTCATGCATCCCGAACTCGACGATCCCTTCAAGTCGGCCGAGGCGATCCTCGCTGCCTGCCCGCTCGGTGAACAGGCCGATGCCATCGTCTTCGATTTCCATGCGGAAGCGACCAGCGAGAAGCAGTGCTTCGGTCACTTCGTCGACGGACGGGCGAGCCTCGTCGTTGGCACGCACACGCATGTGCCGACGGCCGACCATCAAATCCTCAATGGCGGCACGGCCTATATGAGTGATGCCGGCATGTGCGGCGACTACGATTCCTCGCTCGGCATGGACAAGGAAGAGCCGCTCAACCGCTTCATTTCGAAGATGCCGAAGGGGCGCTTCGAGGCGGCGTCCGGGCCGGCAACCATCTGCGGTCTCGGGGTGGAAATTTCCGACCGCACCGGCCTTGCCGAAAAGATTGCGCCGCTCCGCCTCGGCCCGCGCCTGACGGAGACGATCCCGGATTTCTGGGCCTGAACCACCGTCAGATTGGCGATTTCCCGCTGCCGGATCCTCTCTCCCGCGCCTGATCAAGGCGCGGGATTATACGCGTATCACCTTCGCGGAATTGATTTTTTTCAAGGTGACAACCTGGCAAAATGATGGCAGGTTAACCTCACGTCAGCACCGTTTTGGACGCGGCCGACGTCCGCAAGTCTTCCACCTTGAAGTACCATCCGCAGCACAGGATTGCGGGTTCGAAATGTCGCCGCAGGTATACGGACGACCAATGTCCCATGCCGGGCGTTCTCTATTTCTACTGCAAATTGCCTGGATCGGCGTCGATCGGAGACAATTGTGCAGCGAGTTTCAAGCGTGACAGCGTTCTTTCCGCGCTCTGTTCGAAGCGTGGCGCTGTCGGTGCATTTGGAGAGCGTGCATGTTTTCAAAGTGGCATTTGCCGATGATTGTCGGCGCTTCAATTTCCCTTTTCTCGGCGACAAACGTGGCGGCGCAGGATGCGCAGCTTCCCACAGTCACGGCCGCCAAGCCGGTTGTGCGCGATGTGATCGATAGCGATGAGTTCATCGGCCGCTTCGAAGCGGTCGACGAAGTTGCCATCCGCGCCCGCGTCGGGGGGTATCTCGACGAAGTGAACTTCACCGACGGCGCCCTGGTGAAGAAGGGCGACAAGCTCTTCGTCATCGACCAGCGCCCTTACCGCACAGCGCTGTCGCAGGCCGAGGCCGCGCTCGAATCGGCGCGCTCGTCTCTCGCCTTTGCCGAGACCCAGTTCAAGCGCACGGAATCCCTGACCGGAACCGGCACGCTCTCCGTTTCCACCCTCGACGATCACCGTCGCGAATTGCTCTCGGCGCAGGCCAGCGTGCGCGGAGCGGAAGCGGCGGTCGAGCGCGCCAGGCTCGATCTCGACTATACGACAATAACGGCACCGCTGACCGGGCGCGTCGATCGCCGGCTGATCTCGACCGGCAACCTGGTTCAGGCGGATCAGACCGTGCTGACGACGATCGTTTCACTCGATCCGATCGACTTCTATTTCGACGTCGACGAGCGGCGTCTGCTTTCCTATGCGCGGGTGGCCCGCGAACGCGGCAGCGCGCTGCAGGAGGGCGGCGGCTCGCTCGAGGTCATGGTCACGATCGCCGATGCCAATGAGGCGCCGTTCAAGGGCAAGCTCGATTTCGCAGAAAACCGGCTGGATCAGGCAAGCGGCACGATGCGGGTGCGCGCCCGCTTTGACAATCCCAAGTTCGTGCTGCAGCCGGGCCTGTTCGGCCGCGCCGAGCTCGAGGGCTCAAACTCCTATAAGGCGGTGCTCATTCCAGATGAGGCTATCGGCGCCGACCAGAACGAGCGCATCGTCTACGAGGTGCGCGAAGACGGCACCGTCGTCACCAAACCGGTGCGGCTCGGCCCGAAGCTGCACGGCTACCGCGTCATCCGCAGCGGCATGACCGGCGATGAAATCATCGTCGTCAACGGCCTGATGCGGGCCCGACCCGGCACCAAGGTGAAGGCCGAGATCGTCGAGTTGCCTCCCGAAGCTCAAGCAGCGGGGACGGCTCAATGAGATTTGCCCACTTTTTCGTCGACCGGCCGATCTTCGCATCGGTGCTTTCGATCGTGCTCTTGATCGTCGGCAGCATCGCCTACGTCCAGCTGCCGGTGGCGCAGTATCCGGAAATTGCCCCGCCGACGATCGTCGTACGCGCCGCCTATCCGGGCGCTGACGCCGAGACCATCGCCAACACCGTGGCAACGCCGTTGGAGCAGGAAGTCAACGGCGTCGAGAACATGCTCTACATGTCCTCCTATTCGACCGCCGACGGCTCTATGGCGCTGACGATCACCTTCAAGCTCGGAACCGACCTCGATCAGGCCCAGGTTCTGGTGCAGAACCGCGTCTCGATCGCCGAACCGCGGCTGCCGGAAGAAGTCCGCCGCATCGGCATCACCACGGCGAAAAGCTCGCCCGACCTGATGATGGTCGTGCATCTGTTGTCGCCGAATGAGCGCTACGACCAGCTTTACGTGTCGAACTATGCCCGTACCCGAATCCGCGATCTGCTGGTTCGTCTCGACGGCGTCGGCGACGTCATCCTGTTCGGCGAGCGCGAATATGCGCTGCGCGTCTGGCTCGATCCGGAAAAACTCTCGGCCTACTCGATGACAGCCGGCGACGTCGTGCAGGCGTTGCGCGAGCAGAACGTCCAGGTTTCGGGCGGCTCGATCGGCGCGCCGCCGACACCGGGCGACAGCGCATTTCAATACACCGTCACGACCGACGGCCGTTTCAGCGATGCCCGGCAGTTCCGCTATGTCATCGTCAAGGCGACGGAAAGCGGGCGTCTGGTGCAGCTGCAGGACGTGGCGCGCATCGAGCTCGGTGCCCGCGAATATGTCAACAACAGCTATCTGGACGGCAGCCCGGCCGTGGCCCTCGGCATCTTCTCGCGGCCGGGCACCAACGCGTTGGACGCGGCCGCCGCGATCCAGAAGGTTATGACGGACGTTTCGAAAGACTTTCCAGACGGTCTCGAATACCGGATCGTCTACAATCCGACGGAGTTCATTTCCGAGTCGATCAACGAGGTCTACAAGACGATCGGCGAAGCCGCCATTCTGGTGGCGCTCGTGGTTCTCGTCTTCCTGCAATCCTGGCGCACGGCGATCATCCCGATCGTTGCGATCCCCGTGTCGTTGATCGGTACCTTCGCATTTCTCTATGCCTTCGGCTTCTCGCTCAACATGCTGACATTGTTCGGCCTGGTGCTGGCGATCGGCATCGTCGTCGACGACGCCATCGTCGTGGTCGAGAACGTCGAGCGAAACTTGGCGCGCGGCATGACCCCGCGCGAGGCGTCGCACGTGACCATGGATGAAGTGGGAGCCGCGGTCATCGCGATATCGCTGGTGTTGACCGCCGTCTTCATCCCAACGGCCTTCATCCCGGGGATTGCCGGCCAGTTCTATCTGCAGTTCGCCGTCACGATTTCTGTGGCGACGGTGATCTCTGCTTTCAATTCGCTGACGCTCTCGCCGGCACTTGCAGCGATCCTGTTGAAACCGCACGAAAACAATCACCACGAAAGCCGCAACCCGCTCACCCGGTTTGGCCGCTCGCTGGCCAACGGCTTTAACAATGGTTTCGACCGCATGGCCGAAGGCTATGCCTGGATCGTGCGCAAGCTGGTTTCGACTAAAACGGCGCTCGCTGCGGCGCTCATCGTCTTCGTCGGCCTTCTCGGGGCCACCTGGTACATGGCGCAGATCGTGCCGAGCGGCTTCGTGCCGACCATGGACCAGGGCTACGCCATCGTCGTCATCCAGCTTCCGGATGGGGCTTCGCTCGATCGTACCGATGCGGTGGTCAGGCGCGCCTCGAAGATCATCCAGGAGGTGCCCGGCGTGAAGAACGCCGTCGCCTTTGCCGGCTTCAACGGTGCGACCTTCACCAACGCCTCCAATTCGGGCGTGATCTTTGCCTCCTTCGAGAGTTTCGAAGAGCGCTTGAAACACGGCCAGGGGGCCAACCAGATCATCGGGCAGCTCTATGGCAGCCTGCAGAGCATCCAGGAGGCCTTCATCATCGCGGTTCCGCCGCCGTCTGTGCGTGGCATAGGCAACTCAGGCGGCTTCAAGATGCAGATCATGGATCGGCAGAGTTCCGACATGCGCCGGGTGCTGGGACTTGCCTACCAGATGATGGGGGCCGCCAATCAGACCGAGGGGCTGACCGGGGTCTTCACCACGTTCTCGGCGTCGAGCCCGCAATACTTCCTGGCGATCGACCGCGACAAGGCGAGGACCTTGAACGTGCCGATCCCGAATATCTTCGAGGCACTGTCGATCAACCTCGGCACATCCTATGTCAACGACTTCAACGCCTTCGGCCGTGTCTACCAGGTGCGTGCGCAGGCCGACCAGCAATATCGCCTGGAGCGGGACGATATTCTGGCGCTGAAAGTCCGCTCAGCCACTGGCGCCCTGGTGCCGATGGGCACGCTCGTGGAGATCCGCGACACGGCGGGTCCCGCCCTCGTGCAGCGCTACAACATGTACGTATCGGTGCCGATACAGGGCAACCCTGCGCCCGGCGTTTCTACCGGCACGGCTCTCGACAAGATGGAGGCGCTCGCTGCTCAGATCTTGCCGCAGGGAACGACTTTCGAGTGGACGGAGCTCGCCTTCCAGGAACGCCAGACCGGCAACACCGCGGTCTTCATCTTCGCACTGTCGGTCGTCTTCGTGTTCCTGGCACTGGCGGCGCAATATGAAAGCTGGGTTCTGCCGCTGGCGATCATCCTGATCGTGCCGCTCGGCGTGCTCTCGGCACTCATCGGCGTGTTCATGCGGGGGCTCGATAACAACGTGCTGACCCAGATCGGGCTGATCGTTCTGATCGGACTTGCGGCGAAGAACGCGATCCTGATCGTCGAGTTCGCGCGTCAGGGCGAAGATGAGGGCAAGACGCCGATCGAGGCGGCGGTCGAGGCCAGCCAGTTGCGCCTGCGGCCGATCCTGATGACCGCCTTCGCCTTCATCCTCGGCGTCGTGCCGCTGATGATCGCCACCGGCCCCGGTGCCGAAATGCGCCAATCGCTCGGAACCGCGGTGTTCTCCGGCATGCTGGGCGTAACCTTCCTCGGCCTGTTCCTGACGCCGGTCTTCTACGTTGCGCTTCGCTCGTTGCGCCGGCGCAAGACGGCTGCGGCGGGTGAACCGGAGCCGACGCCGGCCGAGTGACGCGAACGCATCGCTGTCTGTGATTTAACGCCCCGGCGGAAGCGCCGGGGCGTTTGGTTGTGAACGGGCCTGCCGGTACTGTTCGCAATGCCAGCACAATGACGCAAACGTGAGCGCGCGCTCGCCCATTGCGGCTGGACGTAACGGCGTGCTTGAACAATCCTCCTCTCGCCCGTGATGGCGGCGTTTCTCGAAAGGGGACCGTTCGCTGCAGGTACCGTGAAACGGCCGCACGATCTGTACCCAAGTCGGATTGCACTTGGGCTCAGGTCATGCGTGCGAGGTGTGAAAGGTGAAGGATGATGCTCCGCTACCTTGCCTACACTTTTGCCGCCATCTGGCTTCTGCATGTCTTCTGGCCCTCGGTCGCCCATGCGCAGGCGGCACCCGCGCAGGTGAGCCAATGTCAGGCGATCGCCGAGACCTTGCCCAAGGCGACCTTTGCCAGTTTTACGCCGGTTGCTGCCACGACGGGACAGACCGCCGCCGGCGAGGTGACAATCAGCTATCTCGGCCACTCGACCTTTCTGATCGAGACGCCGGGCGGCGTATCGATCGCGACCGACTACAACGGCTGGTTCCGCCCGGAAGCGCCGCCGACGGTGGCGACGATGAACAAGGCCCATTCCAGCCACTACACGCTGACACCGGATCCGGCGATCCGCACAGTGCTGCATGGCTGGGGTGATGACGGCGAGCCGGCACGGCACGATGTCGTTGTCGGCGATGCCTATATCCGCAACGTCACAACGGACATCCGCTCCGGCGCGATGACGATGGAGCACGATGGCAATTCCATTTTCATCTTCGAGGTGGCGGGCCTGTGCATCGGCCATCTCGGTCATCTGCATCACGAGCTTGATGACAGCCATTACCGGCAGATCGGCAGGCTCGACGTCCTGATGGTGCCGGTCGACGGCGGGCTGACGATGGGCGCCGAAAGCATGAGCCGCGTCGTGTCGCGTCTGCGTGCAGCGCTGATCCTGCCGATGCATCGGCGCGGTCCGCCGATCAATGCCTTCCTCGACATGTTCGGCGACGATTTCGACAAGAGCTTTGCGACAGGGACGAGTGTCAAAGTCTCGTTGCGTTCCTTGCCAAGCAAACCGCTGATTTATATTCTCCAGGGCGTCTGAACATCGGGATTGCCCAATGAAGTTGTCAGTGGTCGGCGTCGTTGCATTTGTGTTTCTTTCGATCGTAGCCCAGGCAACCACGGCTCTCGCCGGCGGCGCGCCGCCGCCGCGTTTGCCACCGCCCGACACGCAACAGCCCCAAACCACGCCCCAATCTACGCCACAACCAACGGCAATACCCGCCGCCGAGCAGGAAGAGTTCGTGATGCCATCCGGCAATATCGGCTGCATCTTTACGCCGGCCGGCGGTACGGCGACCTATCAGCCTGTCGACGGTGGGCCGGAATTATCCTGCGATATCATCGCGCCGCGCTACGTCAGGGCAACACTTGGACGGTCGGGTGCTGCAACGATCAATCGCGAGGTCGGCGATCCCAGCTGCTGTTCCGCCGCGCCGGTGCTTGAATACGGCGCGACGTGGTCGGGCGGACCTTATTCCTGCACCTCGGAACGGACGGGCCTTTCCTGCCGTCGCGACGACGGCCATGCCTTCGTTCTCAGCCGCGCCAGCATCTCCGCCAACTGAAAAGAAACGCCCCCTGCTGGACGGAAAGCGGCAATAAAACTATAAGGCGCCCCATTCCATTCAAATTCATGCATGCAGAGGGTGCCATGGCTGGCCATTCACAGTTCAAGAACATCATGCACCGCAAGGGCCGTCAGGATGCGGTGCGCTCGAAAATGTTTTCCAAGCTCGCGCGCGAAATCACGGTTGCGGCGAAGACCGGTATGCCCGACGCTTCGATGAACGCGCGCCTGCGTCTGGCGATCCAGAACGCCAAGGCGCAGTCGATGCCGAAGGACAACATCGAGCGCGCCATCAAGAAGGCCTCCGGCGGCGATTCCGAAAACTACGAAGAAGTGCGTTACGAAGGTTACGGCCCGGGCGGCGTCGCCGTTATCGTCGAGGCGCTGACCGACAACCGCAACCGCACCGCCTCCAACGTCCGCTCGACCTTCACCAAGGCCGGCGGCGCACTCGGTGAAACCGGCTCGGTTTCCTTCTCGTTCGACCGCGTCGGCGAGATCACCTACAAGCTTTCGGTCGGCACAGCCGACAAGGTTATGGATGCGGCCATCGAAGCCGGTGCCGACGACGTGACCACCGACGAGGAAGGCCACACGATCATCTGCGGTTTCGAAGCGATCGGTGAAGTCTCCAAGGCGCTCGAAGACACGCTCGGCGAAGCCGAAACCGTCAAGGCGATCTGGAAGGCCCAGAACACCGTGCCGGTGGACGAGGAGAAGGCACAGTCGCTGATGAAGCTCATCGACATCCTCGAAGACGACGATGACGTCCAGAACGTCTACTCGAACTTCGAAGTCTCCGACGAGGTCATGGCGAAGCTTTCCGCCTGATACTCTTCTATCTGTCCTGCATGTTCCCTTAAATCCTATCCGGTCCAAGGGCTAAAACATGCGGCAATGCAGACCGCCGCAGCGACCTTTGCGCATCCGATAGGGCGCGGACGCTGTGGATGGTGCGATCTACCCGTGTCCTGCTGGACGCGGGTTTTTCTTTGGATATCGCCGACGGGATGTCACCGATGACGTATGAATTCGCGATCTTCGATTTCGACGGCACGCTCGCCGATACCGCGGAGGGGTTCATGGCGGCGAGCAACATCGCGGCCACGCGCTTCGGCTTCCGCCAACTCTCCCTGGAGGAGTTCAAGGGGCTGCGCGCCATGAGTAGCCGCGAGATCATCGCCCATATGCGCGTGCCAATGTGGAAGCTGCCGCGGATCGCGACGTTCATGCGTCAGGAGATGGCTGCCCAAGCGCCGTCTACCCGGCTTTTCCCCGGCGTGTCGGACATGTTGACGGGATTGAAGGCGGCTGGCATCGGTATTGCGGTCGTCAGCTCCAATGGCGAAGCGGCCATTCGCACGGCGCTGGGTGAGACCGCTACTGCCGTAGACCTTTTTGAGTGCGGCGCGACGTTGTTCGGCAAGGCGCAGCATTTCAAGCGGGTCGTCAAGTTCGCCGGCATCGACCCGCTGCACGTTCTTGCAATCGGCGACGAGGCCCGCGACATCGAGGCCGCCCGCAAGGCACGCATCTCCGCCGGCGCCGTCGGCTGGGGCTATGCCGACCCGGCGTTTCTGAGATCGCTCGGACCGGATCGTTTCTTCGATCGCATGGACGAGATCCTGCCGGCCTTTCGGGCCGCGAAGGGCTGAAAGGTTACGCGGCTTTTGAAAGCTGCTGCTGCGCCTCGGCGAAGAGCCGCAGCGATTTGAGCCGCGCCGCCATGTCGAAGATCGGCATGGAGATGATCAGTTCGTCCGCCTTCGTCTGGTCGAGGAATGTCCCGATCTTCCGGCGGATGGTTTCAGGGCCGCCGACGATGGCATAGGACATCGCGTGGTCAACGAAGATCTTCTCATCCGAACTCCACAAGCCATCCATTGATGCGACAGGTGCGGGGAACCGGCCGCGGGCATTGCGTCGAAGGGCGACGAAGGATTGCTGCATCGAGGTGAAGAGGTAGTTCGCCTCCTCGTCGGTCTCCGCTGCCACGCCCATGACGCCGACCATCACGTGTGGCTTGTTGAGCGTTTCGGACGGCGTGAAGCGTTCGCGATAGATTTCGAGCGCCGACAGCAGCATGTCGGGCGCGAAATGCGAGGCAAAGGCGAAGGGCAGGCCGAGCATGCCGGCAAGGCGCGCGCTGTAGTGGCTCGAACCGAGAAGCCAGATCGGAACATTGGTGTCGGCGCCCGGAACCGCGATGATCGCCTGATTGTCGCCAACGGGCCCAAGCAGTGCCTGCAGCTCGACGACGTCGTTGGGGAAGTTGTTGGCACTCGCCTCCATGTTGCGGCGGAGCGCCTGGGCGGTGCGCATGTCGGTGCCGGGCGCGCGGCCAAGCCCGAGATCGATACGGCCGGGATAGAGCGCTGCGAGCGTTCCGAACTGCTCGGCAATCACCAGCGGCGAATGGTTCGGCAGCATGATGCCGCCGGAGCCGACGCGGATCGTCTTCGTGCCGGCCGCCACATGGGAAATGACGATGGAGGTCGCAGCGCTGGCGATGCCCTTCATGCCGTGGTGTTCGGCGAGCCAGAAGCGCTTGTAGCCGTTTTCTTCGGCCGCCTGCGCCAGGAGCCTGGAGTTTTCCAGCGACTGGGCGACACTGCCGCCTTCGGTGATCGGGGAGAGATCGAGGACGGAGAACGACGCCATGAGCAAGGCCTTTGTTGAGCAAAATTGATTGAATGCCTATGTAAGGTCAAAATTCCTCAATCCAAGGGCGCTGGCCGAGATTTCCCGCCGGGGCACTCCCCTCATGTGGATGTTTTTGTTTTGTTCACTTTTTGCTGGCAGCGTCCCGACACGCAGCATAGGGTGAAATTCATGCAGACCACGATTCGCATCATCGGCATCGATCCGGGCCTTCGCCGTACCGGCTGGGGCATCATCGAGACGCTCGGCAATTCGCTGCGCTTCGTTGCCTCCGGCACGGTGACGTCGGACGGAGACATGGATCTCGCCTCGCGGCTCTGCCAGCTGCATGACGGCCTTGCCGAAGTCGTGCACAGCTATCAGCCGCACGAGGCGGCGGTGGAGCAGACCTTCGTCAACAAGGACGCGACGGCGACGCTGAAGCTCGGCCAGGCCCGCGGCATCGCCATGCTGGTGCCGGCACGTGCGGGCCTGAGGGTTGCTGAATACGCGCCGAACGCCGTCAAGAAGGCCGTGATCGGTGTCGGTCATGGCGAGAAGCAGCAGATCCACATGATGCTGAAGGTCCTGATGCCGAAGGCCGAGTTCAAGGGCAACGACGCTGCCGACGCGCTGGCGATCGCCATCTGCCACGCGCACAACCGCTTGTCGGCGACCAGCCGGCTTGCGGCCCTGATGGGGTAGTTGCGCTTCTGCCGTTAATTTCCGATGGTCGGTCCGACCGTCCCGCAATCCATCCATGAGAGACGACGCCACATGATCGGCAAATTGAAGGGTACCATCGACGAAATCGGCGAGGATCATGTCGTTCTCGACGTCCATGGCGTCGGCTATGTCGCCCATTGTTCGGCGCGCACATTGTCGAAGCTCGGTTCGGCGGGCGAGGCGGCGGTGTTGTTCATCGAAACCTATGTGCGCGAGGACCAGCTGAAGCTGTTCGGCTTCCTGAGCGCACTGGAGCGCGAGTGGTTCCGCCTGCTGCAAAGCGTGCAGGGGGTGGGCTCCAAAGTGGCGCTTGCGCTTCTGTCGACGCTGACGCCGGGCGAACTTGCAAACGCCATCGCGCTGCAGGACAAGACCTCCGTGTCGCGCGCGCCGGGCGTCGGCCCAAAGGTGGCCGTGCGCATCGTCACCGAACTGAAGAACAAGGCGCCGGCCTTTGCCGGCGAGATGTCGGGCACGATCGGCCTCAAGCAGGAACTGGGCGAGGGCGTTGCCTCAGCACCGGTTTCCGATGCCGTGTCGGCGCTGACCAATCTCGGCTACTCGCGCGACCAGGCGGCAAATGCGGTCGCCGCGGCGCTGAAGAACGCCGGCGAGGATGCCGACAGTGCCAAGCTGATCCGGCTCGGTCTCAAGGAATTGGCGCGATGACCGCTTGCCTTGTCGGGCCGGCCGATGCAAAACGGCCATATTCTTTGACACCATGCATACGAATGCCCGATCGATTGGAACGGATGGATGACTGATGCCGCACGCCTGATAACGCCCGACAAGCGCGGCGAAGATCTCGATGCGACCATGCGTCCGCAGTCGCTGGACGAATTTACCGGCCAGGCGGAGGCGCGCGCCAACCTGAAGATCTTCATCGAAGCGGCCAAGAACCGCGGCGAGGCGCTTGATCACGTGCTGTTCGTCGGGCCTCCCGGCCTCGGCAAGACGACGCTGGCGCAGATCATGGCCAAGGAACTGGGCGTCAATTTTCGCTCGACCTCCGGGCCCGTCATCGCCAAAGCGGGCGATCTGGCAGCGCTTCTGACCAATCTCGAAGAGCGCGACGTTCTGTTCATCGACGAAATCCACCGCCTCAACCCGGCGGTCGAGGAAATCCTTTATCCGGCGATGGAAGACTTTCAGCTCGACCTCATCATCGGCGAGGGGCCGGCTGCGCGCTCGGTGAAGATCGACCTGTCGAAGTTCACGCTGGTGGCGGCGACCACGCGCCTCGGCCTTTTGACCACGCCGCTGCGCGATCGGTTCGGCATTCCGGTACGGCTCAATTTCTACACCGTCGAGGAACTGGAATCGATCGTGCGCCGCGGCGCCCGGCTGATGGGGCTCGGCATGACCGATGACGGCGCGCGCGAGATTGCACGACGGGCGCGCGGCACGCCGCGCATCGCCGGTCGCCTGTTGCGCCGCGTGCGCGATTTTGCCGAAGTGGCCCGGGCCGAAGCGGTGACGAAGACAATTGCCGACGAGGCGCTGACGCGGCTGCTCGTCGACAATATGGGGCTCGACCAGCTCGATCGTCGCTATCTCTTCATGATCGCCCAGAATTTCGCCGGCGGCCCCGTCGGCATCGAAACCATCGCTGCGGGTCTTTCCGAACCGCGCGATGCGATCGAAGACATCATCGAGCCCTATCTGATCCAGCAGGGCTTCATCCAGCGCACGCCGCGCGGTCGGGTGCTCACCGCCAATGCCTGGAAACATATCGGCCTCAATCCGCCGAAAGAGGTCGAGGCGGCCCAGTTTCGATTGACGCTCGAGGACGAATGAATGATCACCCGCCGCGGGCTTTTGAAGTTTCTCGGCGGCGGCATCGCCAGCATGGCGGCACTCGGCGGTTATGCCTTTGCCATCGAGCCGCTCGCCCGGCTGAACGTGACGCGCTATGCGCTCACGCCGCCTGGCTGGACGCCGGGCCTGAAGCTGCGGGTGGTGGCATTGGCGGACATCCACGCCTGCGAACCCTGGATGTCGGCCAATCGCATCGCCTCGATCTGCCGGCAGGCCAATGCGCTCGGTGGCGATATCACCGTCCTTCTCGGCGACTACGCCGCCGGCATGAACCTGGTGACGCGCTACGTGCACTCCAGCGAATGGTCGAAGGCGCTGGCAACACTCGAAGCGCCGCTCGGGGTGCATGCAGTCATGGGCAATCATGACTGGTGGGAGGACAGGACGGCGCAGAAGAACAGCGGCGGTCTCACCTTCGGCCACAAGGCGCTCGCCGACGTCGGCATCAATGTCTACAGCAACCGCGCCATCCGGCTTGAAAAGGACGGGATGGGCTTCTGGCTCGCCGGCCTTGAAGACCAGCTTGCGCTGGTGCCGGGCAAAAAGTGGATGCGCAAGTACATGCAAGGCCTCGACGATCTCGACGGCACATTGGCGCAGGTCGACGACGACGCACCGGTGATCCTGCTTGCCCACGAACCGGATATTTTCCCGAAGGTGCCGTCGCGCGTCGCCTTGACTCTATCAGGCCATACCCACGGCGGGCAGGTCCGGTTTCTCGGCCATGCTCCCGTCGTGCCCTCCCGTTTCGGCGATCGTTATGCCTACGGCCATTTGGTCGAGGGAGATCGCAGTCTGATCGTTTCTGGCGGGCTCGGTTGCTCGATTGCGCCGGTCCGCTTCGGCGTGCCGCCGGAGATCCTGGTCATCGATCTCGGCTGATAGGCTCCCGGCCGCATGGCTTAGGCGCGTGGCCGAATGACGTATTTCGGCGTTGCCGCGTGCCCGCTATGATCCGGCAAGGAAAGAGCCGACCGTCGACGCTCGTCGAGCGCGTCCCGTTGCCTCAACCGCTTTCATGATGGCGGCGGCAATTCGAAATCCATCCATCGAAGGGAAGAGTGCATGCTGGCGCGGCGCGGGTTTCTCAAGCTTCTCGGCGGATTGATGATGGCTGGGTTCGGCACCAGCGCCTATGCCGTCGGCGTAGAGCCGTTGAAGCGGCCGCTTGTGACGTCCTACGCCTTGCGACCCGCCAATTGGCCGTCAGGGCTGAAGCTGAGGATCGTCGTTCTGGCGGATATCCATGCCTGCGAGCCCTGGATGCCGGTGAGCCGGATAGCCGGCATCTGCGATCAGGCCAGTGCGCTTGGCGGCGACATCATCCTTTTGCTCGGCGACTACATGAGCAGCCTGCGCCTGACCGGCTTCGTCGAGCCCGCCCGTTGGGCCGATGCATTGGCGCGGCTGAAGGCGCCGCTCGGCGTCCATGCGATCATGGGCAACCACGATTGGCTCAACGATCCGGTTGCCAGCCGAGCGGGGCATGGTCCGACGCTCGCGCACAGGGCGCTCGCCGGCGTCGGTATTCCCGTTTATGACAATCGTGCACTGCGCCTGGAAAAGGACGGACGATCCTTCTGGCTCGCGGGTCTCGCCGATCAACTCGAGCCGAGCTATCCGGCCCCTGATGGCTCCGGCATGATCCCGGGGCTGGATGACTTGCCGGGTACGCTGGCGGGTATCGAGGGCGACGAGCCGATCATTCTCATGGCTCACGAGCCGGACATCTTCGTCGACGTGCCCGCGCGTGTTTCGCTGACACTCGCAGGTCATACCCATGGCGGCCAGGTGAGGCTCCTGGGGTATTCACCGCTCGTCCCGTCGCGATACGGCAACCGTTATGCCTACGGACATATCATCGAGCGGGACCGGCACATGATCGTCTCGGGTGGACTGGGGCTTTCGAACTTGCCGATCCGGATCGGATCACCGCCGGAGATCGTTGCCATCGACATCGGCTAGGATCGTCACTGCCGTTGCCGTCACGATCTCGAGGCTATATCGCCAAGGAAGATGCTGAATATCTGTGTATGGAGTATGTCTACTTTATTGTATTCTTATTTTAGCCATATCTGCGCCGCGCTTTGAGCCGATTTCGACAGTAACAAGACGCCGGGCGATTAAGGGCATTAGCAGTATCACATGCCGTCCAGGGACAGACAGAAGCGGTTATAGTTCAGCGTAGATTTCATTCAGTCTGAGGGAATTTTTAGGGTGCGCCATTCGGGGTGGCGCTGTTCCCATGTGATGCTGCCGATATCGAAAAGGTACTTTCAATGGGTCTCATGTTTCTGATCAATACGCTGAGCCTCGATCCAGTCGCTGCACTCAAGACGGGTCTTCGCATACTCCATTTCATCGGCTTGGCGCTGGGATTGGGCGCTGCTACCGTTCTCGATCTGATGATCGTGCGGTTCTTCATCAAGGGGAAAGTGACCCCGGAACACTGGGCGGTGTTCCACTTCGGGTCGAAGATCGTGAATTGGGGCCTGATCCTTCTGTGGGTCACCGGCTTCGGCTTCCTTGCCTATTACGGCTTTTTCGAACCGATCAAACTCGGCAATGAAAAGGTCTGGGCGAAAATGACCATTGTCGCCATCCTGACGGTCAATGGCGCCTTCATCCATGCGGTGATCCTGCCGAAGGTGAAGATGCAGATCGGCCGTTCGCTGATGGAAGGCATGTCGACCAAACAGCGCAGCACCTTCCTCATCTCGGGTGCCGTATCGGCAACCTCCTGGTACGTGCCGTTGATGCTCGGCGCATTGCCGCAGCTCAACTTCGTCGTTCCGATGACGGTGATCCTGATGGCTTATGGCGTGCTGCTCGCAGCGGCGATCGTCATCTCGCACAGCCTTCTCTTCGTGCTTCCGGCGGACAAGAAGCCGGCCGTGCAGATGAAAACGCGGGTCGAGCCGATGATGGGTCTGCCCTCTGTTGCTTGATTTTGGGGGATCACGGGTCTGAATTTGACCCGTGACCGAAAGGAAAGGCCCGGCGTCGCACACGACGCCGGGCCTTTCTGCTTTGGGCGGTGCGAATGGCCGTGGCGAACAGGTGAGCGTCAGGCGAGCAGGCTCGCCACGCTTGCTTGGAGCCGTTTCAGCCCGCCCGGCTGCCAGCCCAGTGCGCGGATCTTCTCTGTATTCATGGTGTTGAACGCCGTCAGCACGGCCGGGGCGGGAAGGGCATGAGGGCTTCCGCTGATATTCTTGACCAATGCCAGGATGGCACGATTGTCTATGAGGAAATCGGAGACGTTGAACACGCCGTCCGGCAGGCTGCTCGATGGTGTTTCGAGGACAAGGCGCACGGCGGCGGCGACATCGTCACCATGCACCTCGGTGCCGGCGCGCGGAACAATCGCACCACCCGAAAGATAATCATCGAAAAGCGACTGCCATTTGTGACAGCCGCCCCGACCTGGCCGTCCGTAGACACCGGTCACGCGCAGGCTCACCGCCTTGAAACCGTCCGTGTTCAGCTTGGCGAGTTCGTTTTCGGCTTCCAGCTTGAGGGCGCCGTAGAGGCTGTCAGGGTGGCAGGGCGTCTCTTCAAAGAGGTCTGCTCCCGGCGATTGCTTGCCGTAGACGGCGCGGCTCGACAGGAAGACGCACCGCTTTATCCCCTGGTCGCGCGCGGTTCGAAACAGGCTGGCCGAGCCATCGAGATTGCTGCGGCGGAACCCTTCCGGGTCACTCCCTTCGCCGCCACGATAACGGCCTTCGACATGCTGGAAGGCGGCGTGGACGAAGTGGTTGACGTGGCGGAAGGCAGGGCTCTGGTCGATATCCGGGTCCAGTGTCAGCGCAACGAAGGCCACGGGTTTCGAAAACAAGGCGGGAGCGGGCGGCGTGCGGCCGCCGACAACCACGTCGTATCCGCTCGCCAGCAGATGCTCGACGATGAAGCGTCCGACAAAGCCGGTGCCGCCGGTGACGAGCACGCGACTCATGACGGGACCGGATTGGCGAGAGTTGCGATGTCCGGAATGCCCTCGCCGGTCAGATAGGCGAACCAGAGATCGATCAACGGCTGAAGCTGCTCGGCGCGGGGGTGATCCTTCTCCCACGGCTTTTCATACTGATAGTGCAGCACGCCGATCGACGACCAGTCCCAAAGATCGGGCAGGTTGAACCAGACATATTGCAGCATGTTCATGGTCACCGGCAGGCCGTGCCAATCGGGAAAGAAGGTCTGCAGGAAGGTCTGGTCGGTACGCGGCCAGAAGGCGTCGGGCGCATCGAGCCTGTCGAGCATTGCTGCGAACGTCACCGTCGATGGTTCGGCGACAAAGACGCCCGAATTCAGCCGGTGAAAATCGGCAAGGCTTTCATAAACATTCGGCGCCGCGGAAAACTCCGGGTAGTGAAAGAGCCGGTCGATGTTTTTGAGAACGATGGCGTCCGCATCGATGAACACGCAGCGACGGTAGGCCGTCAGTTGCCAGAGCCGCAGTTTGCAGAAATTGTCGAGCGGTGAGTGAAAGGCCGGCTTGCGCCCCTTGGTGAACGGCGCCTTGTCGTGGACGTTGCGGCGGGTGTGGCGTTCGTTGAAGGCATGCGAGAGCGGCAGCAGATCGGTTTCGACAAGGCGGCAATCGAAGGCCGAAAGCGGCGCGAGTGCCTCGGCCGACACGCCGCCCGTGTGGAGGACGACGATATCGGCCGAGGTCTTCGTCAGACGGATCGAGCGGGCGAGCGCGCGGGCGCCGAGCGCATAATCATCGTTGGTGACGAGCGTCACGAACGCATGGTTGGAGGCGGCGGGGGAAGAGGGGCGGAGCCCCTCCAGTTGGTCTTCGATCGATGTCATGAAACGGATTTCAGCCGCTTGCCCTCGGGATCATGGTTGATGCGCGTGGCGATATCCCTGGTCCAGGCGGACATGGCCGGGACGCGCGCGCGATCGACGCGATAGGCGAATTTTTTGGCGACATCGACGATTTCGGACAAGAGGCCATCTCGGAGGCGGGTCGGATCAAGGCCGAGCGACAGGAACTTTTCGTTGTGTACGACCAGCTCGTTTTCCGCCGCTTCCTTGCGCGGGTTGGGCAGCCAGGCGATCTGCGAGCCGGATATTGCAGCGATCATTTCGGCGAGATCGCGCACACGATGGGTTTCGGTCATCTGGTTGAAGATCTCGACACGGCTGCCGCGGGCCGGCGGCTGCTTCAGCGCCAGCTCGATGCAGCGAACGGAATCCTGGATGTGGATGAAGGCGCGCGTCTGGCCGCCGGAGCCATGAACGGTCAGGGGATAGCCGATCGCTGCCTGGATGAGGAAGCGGTTGAGGACGGTGCCATAGTCGCCGTCGTAGTCGAAGCGGTTGATCAGCTGGGGGTGTCGGCGGGTCTGTTCGGTATGGGTGCCCCAGACGATGCCCTGGTGCAGATCGGTGATCCTGAGGCCGTCGTTCTTGGCGTAGAACTGGAACAGCAATTGATCCAGGCACTTGGTCATGTGGTAGATCGAGCCGGGATTGGAGGGGTAGAGGATCTCCTGGCTCACGGTTTGCCCTGCCATCGTCTCGATTCCCACGGGCAGATAGCCCTCGGGGATCGCCGCGCCGACGGTGGAATATCCGTAGACGCCCATGGTGCCGAGATGGACCAGATGCGCGTCAAGTTCGAGTTCGACCAATGCGTTCAGCAGATTGTGGGTGGCATTGACGTTGTTGTTGACGGTGTAGTTCTTGTGCCGGTCGCTCTTCATCGAATAGGGCGCGGCGCGCTGTTCGGCGAAATGCACGATCGCGTCGGGGCGATGGTCCGCCAGCCAGTTCTTTAAGAGATCGTAGTCGCGGGCAAGATCGATCAGGTTGAAGTGGATGCGGCGGCCGGTCTCGGCATGCCAGATGCGGGTGCGCTCCTGGATCGAATCCATCGGGGTCAGGGATTGAACACCAAGTTCCGTGTCGATCCAGCGGCGCGAGAGATTGTCGAGGATGTGAATGTCGTGGCCGGCATCGGAGAGATGAAGGGCCGTTGGCCAGCCGACGAAACCATCGCCGCCGAGGATCGCAATCTTCATGCACGGATCTCCTGATCAGGAAGGAAAGCTGTGCCACGTGTAGGATAGGATTGTGACAGGGCTGCAATGCTTGCAAATGCGTTTTTGTTCCTGCACAGGATCTGGGAAATTCTAGTCGGAGAGAAGCATGTCCCTGATCTCGCTTGCTGGCGAATTGACCGAAGACGGCCATCGGCTGGTCCAGCGCGTCTACTATGAAGACACCGATTTTTCCGGTGTCGTCTACCATGCCCGCTACCTGCATTTCATGGAGCGTGCCCGGACGGATTTTCTGCGGCTCTTGGGTGTGGAGCAGGCGACGCTGGCGATCGAAGGGGACAGCGAAGGGCTCGTTTTCGTCGTGCATCGCATGGAGATCGACTTCAAGGCGCCGGCGCGCATGGACGATATCCTGACGATCGGCACGGTCACCGAGAAAGCCGGCGGCGCCAAGATGGTACTGCTGCAGGAGATCTGGCGCGATGGCCAGCTGCTGATCGCCGCCAAGGTGATCATCGCCGTCATCAATGGCCAGGGCCGCCCCCGCCGGCTGCCCGAAGCGCTGGCGACAAAATTTACACGGGCAAGGCAAAGCGCAGGCTAAGTCGGTCCCGTTGCGAGCATCGCAGCGTCCGTTTCGAAGGGCGCTTTTGTTGCCGGAAGGCCGCTTAAAAAACGAGCCTAAGCGCTTACTCGGGCAGCGCGTCCAGAATCTTTCTGGTCAGGGACTGCCTGGTGTCGCCAAGGTCGGACCAGGGGTCGACGCCGCTTTCGATCCGTTCAAGGATTTCGGGAATGTGGAAACCGTTGGCCGCATCGAGATCTGAAAGCTCGCTCCAGCTGACGGGCGTCGCCACCGGCCCGCCGGCGCGGGCCCGGGTGGAGTAGGGGGCGATCGCGGTGGCGCCGCGCTCGTTCCTCAGCCAGTCGATGAAGATGCGGCCCTTGCGCTTCGCCTTTGACATGGTGGCGATGAAATGGTCCGGATCGCGATCGGCGAACCCCTGGGCAAAGGCCTTGGCGAAGCGTTTGGCTTCGTCCCAGGGTGCGCGGGGCGTCAGCGGAACGATGACATGCACGCCCTTGCCGCCGGTCACCATCGGCACCGATTTCAGGCCGATCTCGTCGAGCGCAGCGCGGAGGCTTAATGCTGCCTTCTTGACGGTCGTAAAGCCGACGCTCGGATCGGGGTCGAGGTCGAACACCAGCCGGTCCGGCGTCTCCAGCTTGTCGACGGGCGATCCCCAGATGTGGAATTCGAGCGTTCCCATCTGAACCGCGGCGACAAGCCCCTTGGCGTCGCGCACATACATGTAATTCTCGGT
Source organism: Ensifer sp. GW821-FHT05G01 (assembly GCF_059419585.1). Lineage (NCBI taxonomy): Bacteria > Pseudomonadati > Pseudomonadota > Alphaproteobacteria > Hyphomicrobiales > Rhizobiaceae > Ensifer > Ensifer sp. GW821-FHT05G01. Next base: position 188,963 of record NZ_JBWKSC010000012.1, read on the forward strand.
ATCGCCGGAGGATTCCTTCACAGGCGTCTCATGGATTTCGCCCGGAAAACCCTCGCTGGCATGCTTCTGGTAAAAGCATTGGCCGCGACCACCCTGCGGACAACGCATCAGCGAGAGCAGATGACCGCCTGCAAAGGGCAGCATCTTCTCGGCCACGACCGCGTAGTAGTGGGAGAGATCGAGTTTGGTGATGCGCTCACCCTCGAACAGCTCACGCTCCGGATGCGTGATGCGAATGCCGAGAACGGTGTCGTCCGCATCGCGGTTCGCCTCGCGCGATGTCTTGCCCCGAGCACGCTGGGCTTTGCCCGAAGCGCGTTTGGCGGTGTCTGGTGTGTGTTCGGCACGCGCTTTGGGCTCTTTCGTTACCTTCGGTCTTTCGAGTGTCACGGTCTTTGCCTCCTTGTCGCGGCGCAGCCCTTCGAAGGCGCCGTGACGAATGTGTCCGTCGTCGGTGAATTCGGCGAAGTCGACCTCGGCGACCAGATCGGGTGTCAACCAGATTGCGTCTCGGGCGATCTCATCCGGCACTGTCGCGAAAGGTGGCGTTTTGCGCCGGCGTTTGGCAAAGGCGTCGGCAAGCTCTTCCATCCGCGCCTCGTCGAAACCAGTGCCGACCCGGCCCTGGTAGACAAGTTTGCCATTTTCGAACGTTCCGACGAGCAGCGAGGCGAAGGCGCGTCCCTTTTTCGCGGAAGGAGAATAGCCGCCGATCACGAATTCCTGGCGTTTCGTGCATTTGATCTTCAGCCAACTGCGCGTGCGCCGGTTCTGGTATGGGGCGTCCGCTTCCTTGGCAATGATGCCTTCCTGGCCGGACTTGCACATGGCGGCAAAGACCTCGGCGCCGTTGCCGCGCACATGCTCGCTGTAGAGCACCGTGCCGGACGGGCCCATGGCATCGAGCAAGGCTTTCAGCTCACGCTTTCGTTCGACCAGCGGCGTCTTGCGCAGGTCGCGGCCATTCAGCTCCAAGAGATCGAAGGCATAAAAGCGGATGTCGCCGCCGTGTTTCAGCGCTTTCTGCAGTGCCGAGAACGACGAGCCTTCACCGCCTGCCGCCACTGCCTCGCCGTCCAGCAGAGCCGAGTTGCAGTCGAGTTCTGCCAGCGTGTCGGCAATCGTGTGAAACTTCTCGCTCCAATCGAGCCCAGTGCGCGTGTAGCACACGGCCTCGCCGCCACCGACCGCCACGAGCAGCCGGTAGCCGTCGAATTTCACCTCGTTCAGCCAGTCGTCGCCCTCAGGCGGCGCTGAGACAAGCGTGGCAAGTTGCGGATTTTGAAAGGGCGGCGGTTTGCCTGATCGCTTCTGCGTCATTCGTTTCGGGCGCTCCTCGGCGATTGCACCAGCCTTCACGTTGGCGGCGGCGCTCTTTTCAGACTGCCAGACGTGTTTCTTGCTTTCGCCTTTTCCGTCGGCAATCTCCGTCATGGTGCGGCCGGTAAAGACGCTGGTCATGTGGTTCTCGATCAGGCTTTCGCCATAGTCGGAGGCGACCTCGTCGGTCTCCTTGATCAGCAACCAGTTTTCGCGCTTTTCGCCCGGACGCGGTCGCATGCGCACCAGCGCCCAGCCGCCTCGCATGCGCTCGCCATGCAGGTGGAACTTCAGCTTGCCTACTTGCAACCCTTCGTCAGGATCGTTGTCGGGTTCCCACCAGCCGGCGTCCCAGAGCATCACGGTGCCGCCGCCATACTGCTTTTCCGGGATCGTCCCTTCGAAATCGCCATAGGCCATCGGGTGATCCTCGGTGCGCACCGCCAGCCGCTTGTCGTCCGGATTGAGGCTCGGTCCGCGGGTCACCGCCCAGCTCTTCAGGACACCGCCCCACTCCAGGCGAAAATCGTAATGCAGCCGGGTTGCATCGTGTTTCTGTACGAGGAAACGCTTCTGGCCCTTGCGCGCCGGTGCCGCCTTGCCCACGGGCTCACCTGTCTTGGAAAAATCGCGGCGCCGGTTGTATTCGGAAAGCGGGTTCTGGCGGGCAGCCATCGGTCACCTCACGCGGATTTGCGGCGGCGGGCGGTCGAGGCCGGTTTCGCTGGCGGCTTTTTGCCGCTACTTTCGAGACTCTTTTTCAGGGCCGACATCAGGTCGATGACGTTGTCGCTTCCAGATGAAGCCCGTTCGTCTTCATCCACCGAGACGCGGGCCGCCTTGCCCTTCATCTTGCGCTTGACCAGATCTGTCAGCGCGGCGGTGTAGTTGTCCTTGAAGACGGCGGCATCGAACGGCGCCGTCTTGCGGTCGATCAGTGCGGTTGCGACATCAAGCAGCTCCTTGTCCGCCTTCTTGCCTGACAGGCCGGAGAACAGCGGGTCCGCCTTGCGCAGCTCGTCGGCGTAGCGCAGCGTCTCCAGCAGGAGGCCGTCGCCGCAGGGTTTGACCGCAACGAGATATTCCCGGCCCCGCAGAGTCAGCTGGCCGAGCCCGACCTTGGAGGCAGCCCGCAGGGCATCACGCACAACCCGATAGGCATCCTCGGCAAGGTCGTCGGTCGGCACGAGATAATAGGGCTTGTCGAAATAGATCGGTGATATGTCGCTCGCGCCGACGAACTGCACGAGCTCCAGCGTCTTCTTCGTCTCCAGCTTGATCGAATCCACTTCCTTCGGCTCCAGCAATACGTATTTGCCGGGTTCGTATTCGTAACCCTTGACGATGTCGTCGGTGGCCACAGGTCCGATACCGTCGACGACCTTTTCATAGTGCACGGGCTTGCCCGACGGCTCGTGGATCTGGCGGAACGAGACGTTGGCGCCGGAGCGTGTGGCGCTGAAAAGCTCGACCGGGATCGAGACAAGGGAAAGCCGGAGCTGGCCCTTCCAGAGCGCGCGGGAAGGCATCAGCGTTCTCCGTTCAATGGTTTGGCGGTCTGTGCGCGGGCTGCATCGTGGGCGAGGGCCTGCTCGATGCCTGCGATGTCTTCGCTGGTAATGGCGGGGATGGGATCGGCGACGATGGCCTGCAGCACTTCGCTCGACAAAACGCCGTTGGCGAGTGCCTCCTCGAGGGCGGCGCGCGTTTCGCGCTCGGCCTTCAGCTGCGCATAGAGCGCGAGAATCAGGCGGTCGCGCTGATCGAAGCGCTGGGCGGCGGCTCGCCGGTCGCGGTGTCGTGTCGTTTGCGTGTTCATGCCCCGAAAACGTCCGCCGCGCGGGGAAGTTCCGCGATGGGCACGCGCAGACGACTGCGGCCGGAAAGACACAGTCGCGGTAACACTCCCTTAACCATAATGGTGTCTTAATCAGCCCATCAGGATTTGTGCAGCGCACGTCATCCTTTGACCAAAATTGACGGCAAGAAGGCAACCATAAGCTAATAAAGGTCGCGATGGTGCGACCAGCGGCGGCGCCGGGGCACTCTTGCAACAGGACGTTTGGGCTACCCGGTCACGAGCATGAGCCGCTCTTGCCGGGTGTTTGGATTCGGGGACTGAAAACGATGGAACAGGTTGGATTGGCCGCAGCCACACACGATGTGAGCCTCTGGTCGCTCTTCATGCAGGCGGGCCTTGTCGTGAAGCTGGTCATGCTCGGGCTGATTGCAGCCTCCGTGTGGACATGGGCGATCGTCGTCGACAAGACGCTGAACTACGGTCGTGTCCGTCGCCAGCTCGACGGTTTCGAGCAGGTGTTCTGGTCGGGCCAGTCGCTGGAAGAGCTGTACCGCACCCTCTCCGACCGCCAGACGGCGGGCATGGGCGCGATCTTCGTGTCGGCGATGCGCGAATGGAAGAAGAGCTTCGAGCGCGGGGCGCGTTCGCCGATCGGTCTGCAGATGCGCATCGACCGGGCGATGGACGTGACGCTTGCCCGTGAATCGGAATCGCTCGAAGCGCGCCTCGGCTCGCTCGCGACCATCGGCTCGGCGGCACCCTTCATCGGTCTTTTCGGTACCGTCGTCGGTATCATGACCTCGTTCCAGGCGATCGCCGGTTCGAAGTCGACCAACCTTGCGGTCGTGGCGCCCGGTATCGCCGAAGCGCTCCTGGCAACCGCCATCGGTCTGCTCGCCGCTATTCCCGCCGTTATCGCCTACAACAAGTTTTCCGCCGACGCCGGCAAGCTGTCGGCGCGCATGGAAGCCTTCGCCGACGAGTTTTCCGCGATCCTGTCGCGGCAGATCGACGAGAAGCTGCAGAACCCGCGCCAGGCGGCGCAGTAATCGCCAGAGAGCACGGAGACCAAGCTGATGGGTATGTCGGTTGGCGGAGCCAAAGGTTCGGGTGGCGGTCGTCGTCGCCGCGGCGGCAAGAAAGCGATCATGAGCGAGATCAACGTCACACCCTTCGTGGACGTGATGCTTGTGCTGCTGATCATCTTCATGGTCGCTGCACCGATGATGACGGTCGGCGTGCCGATCGACCTGCCGGAAACGCAGGCAAAGGCGCTCAACTCCGATACGCAGCCGATCACCGTTTCGGTCAACCCGGCAGGTGAAATCTACCTGCAGGAGACCGCGATCGCGATCGACGAGGTCGTGCCGAAGCTCGAGGCCATCGCCACCACCGGCTACAACGAACGCATCTATGTTCGCGGCGACACCAATGCCGATTACGGCACGGTGATGAAGGTCATGGCGCGCATCTCGGCAGCCGGGTTCAAGAACCTCGGTCTCGTGACGCTGCAAGAACAGGAAAAGTGATCGTCCACGATGAAGGGCAGTCTCGCCACATCTGGTCTGCTGCACGCTCTGGTTCTCACCTGGGCGATGGTTTCGCTCGGCAGCCCGGCTGATTTCCAGGTCGCCGACGTCGAGGCTTTGCCGGTCGACATCGTCCCCTATTCGGAAATGACGCAGGTCCAGCAGGGCGACAAGAAGGCGCCGAAGAAAGAGACGTCGTCGCCGGTTCCGACCAAGCGTCCGGAAACGAACCAGCCAGCCGAGAACGTCGGCGACAACGACACGGACCTGAAGACGCCGCCGACGCCGAACGCCAAGCCGTCGAAGAGCGAAGCCACGGCCTCGCCGGAAAAGAACGATAAGCCCGAACCGACGCCAGATCCGGTCGAGCAGGAAATCAAGAAGGTCGAGGAGACCAAGCCGGCTTCAGAACCAGCAACCGAAGTGGCGGCGCTGCCGGAAGCCAAGCAGGAAGTGAAGCCGGAGACCAAGCCGGAACCGGCGCCGGCCGAAGAAAAGCCGGCCGAAAATCCGGAAGCCGAAGCGCTGCCGGAAAAGGTGCCGACGCCTGCGGCCAAGCCCAAGGTGGAAAAGCCGGCACAGTCCGCAAAGACACCCGACCGCAAGAACGAACAGACGCCGAAAGAACAGAAGAAGCAGGCCTCCACGGAGGAAAGCAAGTTCAACGCGGATGAGATTGCTGCCCTGCTCAACCGGCAGGACCCGTCTGCCGGTGGTGCCAAGCGCTCGACGCAGGAGGCGGCTCTCGGCGGCAAGAAAACCATCGGCGTGGGCTTGAGCGCCAACGAGATCGACGGCGTGAAAGGCCAGATCCAGGGCAACTGGTCGCTGATCGCCGGCCTGACCGGCGTCGAGGAAGTCCGTGTAACGGTCCGCGTGCAGCTCGACCCGTCGGGCAACATCGTCGGCACGCCGGAAGTGACCGCGACTGGCGGCCCCGAAGGCACGCGCCGCGCCGTTGAAAGCAGCACGCTTCGCGCGATCCGTCGCTCGGCGCCGCTACAGAATCTGCCGCCTGAAAAATATGACGGCGAAAAAGGATGGAATACCCTCGTGCTGAACTTCGACCCTTCGGAATTCGCACTCTAGAGCTGCCGGGATTGGAACTTATGCCGGATAGCAAACCAACCCTGCAAACCCTTCGTACTAAGCTGAAAGGCTTGTCTCTATGATCAAGAGCTCTTTTTTCCGCGCCCTGATGGTGGCAGCGGGTCTGTTGGCCGCCTTTGTGGCGGCGACACCGGCGAATGCGGTCGTCGAAATCAACATCAACAAGGGCAACGTCGAGCCGTTGCCGATCGCGATCACCGACTTCCTGCAAGGGGAACTCGGCAAGAAGATTTCCGACGTGGTCGCTGCCGACCTCAAGCGTTCGGGTCTGTTCAAGCCGATCGACAAGGGCGCCTTCATCGAGAAGATCAGCAACCCCGATGCCGCGCCGCGGTTTGAAGACTGGAAGGTCATCAATGCCCAGGCGCTGGTCACCGGTCGCGTGACGCAGGAGGCCGACGGCCGCCTGAAGGCGGAGTTCCGGCTCTGGGACACGTTTGCGGGTACGCAGATGACCGGCCAGCAGTTCTTCACCCAGCCTGAAAACTGGCGCCGCGTCGCCCATATCATCGCCGATGCGATCTATGAGCGTATCACCGGCGAAAAGGGCTATTTCGATACACGTGTCGTCTACGTCGCCGAAAGCGGCCCGAAGACCGCCCGCAAGCGCCAGCTTGCGATGATGGACCAGGACGGGGCAAATGCCCGCGCCCTGACGAACTCGAACGATCTCGTCCTGACGCCGCGCTTCTCGCCGAACCGTCAGGAAGTCACCTACATGTCGTTCGAAAACAACCAGCCGCGCGTTTACCTGCTGCAGCTGGAGACCGGACAGCGTGAAGTGGTCGGCAATTTCCCGGGCATGACCTTCTCGCCGCGCTTCTCGCCGGATGGTCAGCGCGTGATCATGAGCCTGCAGCAGGAGGGCAATGCCAACATCTACACGATGGACCTGCGCTCGCGTACGACGACCCGCCTCACCAGCACGGCGGCGATCGATACCGCGCCGTCCTATTCGCCTGACGGTAGCCAGATCGCGTTTGAAAGCGATCGCGGCGGCCGCCAGCAGATCTACGTCATGGGTGCAGATGGCTCCGGCCAGCGCCGCATCTCCTTCGGCGACGGCTCCTATTCGACGCCGGTCTGGTCTCCACGCGGTGACCTCATCGCCTTCACCAAGCAATCGGGTGGCAAGTTCTCGATCGGCGTGATGAAGCCAGACGGTTCGGGTGAGCGCATCCTGACCACGGGCTTCCACAACGAAGGCCCGACCTGGGCGCCGAACGGTCGCGTGCTGATGTTCTTCCGCCAGAACGCCGGTGCCGGCGGACCGCAGCTCTACTCGATCGACCTCAGCGGTTACAACGAACAGCCGGTGCCCACCCAGGGCTTTGCGTCCGACCCGGCCTGGTCGCCGCGGCTTGAATAGCAGGCTCTCATTTGCGGCGGGGATTGTGGCAACCATGCCGCTTTCTCGCCGCAAAGTGCTGGTCTAGCAGGCGCCGAGCTTAAATTATCGATTTGTTAACCATAACTGTTGAATAGCGATTAACCGCTTCCGGTTACAGTCTGGCAACCGTGAATTCAGACACTTCTCAAGGAGACCGGCGCATGAGCCGAATTGACACCCCGGCCGCAGGCCGCATGCAGACCATCGCTCGCAACCCGGTCATGATCGCACTTGTCATGACCCTTGCCATCGCTGGCTGCGCGTCGAAGAAGAACCTTCCGGGCAGTGCCGGCGAGCTTGGCCTCGGCGGCGCCGGTTCGGCAACGCCCGGTTCGCAGCAGGACTTCACCGTCAATGTCGGCGACCGCATCTTCTTCGACACGGACTCGACTTCGGTTCGCGCCGACGCCCAGCAGACGCTTGACCGTCAGGCTCAGTGGCTTGCCAAGTATCCGAACTATGCCGTCACCATCGAAGGTCATGCCGACGAGCGCGGCACCCGCGAATACAACCTGGCACTCGGCGCACGCCGCGCTGCTTCCACCAAGGATTATCTGATCTCGCGCGGCGTTCCGGCCAACCGCCTGAAGACGATTTCCTACGGCAAGGAAAAGCCGGTCGCCGTTTGCGACGATATCTCGTGCTGGTCGCAGAACCGCCGTGCAGTGACCGTTCTCGGTGGCGCCGGCATGTGATCTTCCGATCACGCATCGCTAAATTATAAGGGCGGCCTTGTGCCGCCCTTTGCTTTTTTACCACACTTTGGCCGAACTCCGTTGCTTTTTCAGGGTAATTGGAAAACTGTGCGGCAATCATCCAGATGAATCGGCGAGATGTATTGCGGGCCCCGATTCCAGGGTGGGAAAACCGGTATTCGAACAGGACAAAGACATGAAGAAATTTGTCGTGGCTGGACTGCTTGGTCTCGCGGCCCTTTCGGGCCTTGGCCAGACGGTAAATGCCATGCCGCTTTCCGGGCTCCTGGCCCGAACGACACAGGCCGACACGGCAGGCTCGCACAGTCTTCCCGTCGTGAAGGTACAGGCGTCCGAGACCACGCGGATCGGCCAGCTTGAAGAACAGATCCGCTCGCTCAACGGGCGTATCGAAGAAATGAGCTTCCAGCTTCTGCAGATGCAGGAGCAGATCCGGAAGTTCCAGGAGGACAACGAGTTCCGCTTCCAGGATCTGGAAAGCGGCAAGGCCTCCCCCAAGAAGAGCGGCGCATTGCAGACGCCGAAGTCCAGCGATCAGGCGTCCGTCACCCCGGGGGTGACGGATAGCCAGACGATGGCGCCTGCCGATCCGGGCACCGGCATGGCCGCATCGGGCGCCGATCAGGGCGCAACCGGTGCCGCGCCTCCAACGACGCTTGGCCAGATCGTCTTCGACGAGAGCGGCAATCCGATTTCGACCACGACCGACGCCCAGCCTGGCGCCAACGCAACGCCGCCCGGCGTCGACACCGGCGTGGCCCTTCCGGGCGACAACGGCGGGCTCAACGCCAACCCGGACAGCGAGCAGCAGACTGCAGCGCTCGACAATCCCGGCGATCTCTATCAGTCGGCCTATGGACACGTGCTGTCCGGCGACTACAGCACCGCCGAACAGGAGTTCCGCGACTATCTCGACGTTTTCCCGCAAGGCGAGAAGGCGGCCGATGCCAGCTTCTGGATGGGCGAGGCGCAGTATTCGCAGGGCAAGTACAGCGACGCGGCCAAGACGTTCCTGAATGCGCACCAAGCGCACGCCAAATCACCGAAGGCTCCGGAAATGCTCTTGAAGCTCGGCATGTCGCTCGGCGCTCTCGACAACAAGGAAACCGCCTGCGCCACGTTGCGCGAGGTCAACAAGCGCTACCCGAAGGCCTCACCGGCCGTGCGCGCCAAGGTGACGAGCGAGCAAAGCCGCTTTGGCTGCTGAGACGCAGGCCAGCCTGGCCGTTCTCGAGACGGCGAAACGATTTCTTTCATCCCTCCATCGGCCTGCCCGAGTGCTCGTAGCCGTGTCCGGTGGCAGCGATTCCAAGGGACTGCTTCTCGCCCTATCCCAGGCGATCGAGGCATCCGGCAAAACCGATTTTTCTCTTGCAGCCTGCACGGTCGACCACGCCTTGAGGGCGGGCTCCGCCGCTGAAGCGGAGGCTGTGGCCTGCTTTTGCGCCAGGCTCGGCATCACGCATATCGTCAAACCCTGGGACGGCGAAAAGCCTACGGCAGGAATTCAGGCCGCCGCACGCGAAAAGCGCTATCAGCTGTTGGCCGCCGCTGCCGATGAACTCGGTGCCACCTGCATCGTCACCGGCCACACGCTGGATGATCAGCGCGAGACGATCCTGATGCGGTCCGAGCGCGGACAGGGGCCCGGCGCCGCAGGAATGGCGGCCGACGTGCTCTACGACAGGCGCTTCTGGGTGTTGCGCCCCTTCCTCGGGCTGCGTCGCGCCGATGTCAGGGCCTTTCTTGCGGCGGAGGGCGTGGGCTGGTTTGACGATCCAAGCAACGCGAACATGCATTTCGAACGGGTGCGGACCCGTAAGCACCTCGCTGAAACGGGCGCTGAGGCGGCTACCACATGGGACGCCGCATCGCGCGCGCGCTCCTCGGTCAAAGCGGCTGAGTGGTTGAGGCTTCATGCGCGCGTTCATGAGAACCTTGTCGTGAGCATTGCCGAAACTGCCGTCGGAACATGCGCCGATATCGACTGCCGGCGCGCGCTCTTGACAATGGCCGGTGTCGTCGGCGGACGAACGCATCCCTTGGCCGCCGACACCGCTGAGCGCGTGATGGCGTTCCTTGAGCGCAGCGAGTTGGGGCGGCTGACCGCAGGACGGGTCGTTTTCGACAGGCGCGGGACGGGTCTCTACCTCTATCGCGAGGCGCGCGATCTTCCGTTTCTCACCCTGGGGCCGGGCGAAGCCAGCATCTGGGATGGCCGCTTTGCCGTTCGGAATGTCGGAAATGGTCTGGTGAAGGTCGGTGTTCGCGACGATCGCGGGCTGCAACAGCAGAGACTTATTGCCGCAGGAGTGCCACCGGGCGTTGCCAGGCGGGCATCGCTTTCCGCGCCGCATGTTGTATCCACAGACGACAATTGCGTCGCGAACGCCGACGTCGAGCCGCGCATTTGCCCCTACGACACCTTTTTGCCGGGTTTCGACCTGATCATGGCAGACATGATTGCCGGATTGTTCGGGCGTCAGCCCTATGTTCGGTCGCCGGTTCACGATCTGTTGACAGAAATGGAACGGTAGTTGGCGGTTTGCCTTGGCAAGGCGTCGCCAGAACCCTATGTTAGGGGCAAGAAAGCGGCCCGGCGAAATGTGCGGGTCGTGACAGGTTCCGGGGAGTTCGATGAACCCTAATTTTCGTAATTTTGCCCTCTGGGCAATCATAGCGCTTTTGCTGATCGCGCTGTTTAGCATGTTTCAGCAGCCGACCGAGCGCACCGGCTCGCGTGAGATTCCGTTCTCGCAGTTCCTCAAGGACGTCGATGCAAGCCGCGTCAAGGAAGTCGTGATCACCGGCTCCAAGGTCATCGGCAGCTATTCTGAAAGCGGCGCAACGTTCCAGACCTACGCGCCTTCGGTCGACACCGCGCTCACCGAGCGTCTGGAAGCCAAGGACGTGACGGTGACCGTTCGTCCGGAAACCGATGGCTCCTCCGGGTTCCTGAGCTATATCGGCACGCTGCTGCCGATGCTTCTGATCCTCGGCGTCTGGCTGTTCTTCATGCGCCAGATGCAGGGCGGTTCGCGTGGCGCCATGGGCTTCGGCAAGTCCAAAGCCAAGCTTCTGACCGAAGCGCATGGCCGCGTCACCTTTGACGACGTCGCCGGCGTCGACGAAGCCAAGCAGGATCTGGAAGAAATCGTCGAATTCCTGCGCGACCCGCAGAAGTTCCAGCGTCTCGGCGGACGCATTCCGCGCGGCGTGCTGCTCGTCGGTCCTCCCGGTACCGGTAAGACGCTGCTCGCTCGTTCGGTCGCCGGCGAAGCCAATGTTCCGTTCTTCACCATTTCCGGTTCGGACTTCGTCGAAATGTTCGTCGGCGTCGGCGCGAGCCGTGTGCGCGACATGTTCGAGCAGGCCAAGAAGAACGCACCCTGCATCATCTTCATCGACGAAATCGATGCCGTCGGTCGCCACCGTGGCGCCGGTCTCGGCGGTGGCAACGACGAGCGCGAACAGACGCTCAACCAGTTGCTGGTCGAGATGGACGGTTTCGAAGCCAATGAAGGCATCATCCTGATCGCGGCGACCAACCGTCCTGACGTTCTCGATCCGGCGCTTCTGCGTCCGGGCCGTTTCGACCGCCAGGTCGTCGTGCCGAACCCCGATATCAATGGCCGCGAGCGCATCCTCAAGGTGCACGTTCGCAACGTGCCGCTGGCGCCGAACGTCGATCTCAAGGTTCTTGCCCGCGGTACACCCGGCTTCTCCGGCGCCGACCTGATGAACCTCGTCAACGAAGCGGCCCTGATGGCTGCGCGCCGCAACAAGCGCGTCGTCACCATGCTCGAGTTCGAAGACGCCAAGGACAAGATCATGATGGGTGCGGAGCGTCGCTCCTCCGCCATGACAGAAGCCGAAAAGAAGCTGACCGCCTACCACGAAGCCGGTCACGCCATCCTGGCGCTCAACGTTCCCTCGGCCGATCCCTTGCACAAGGCGACGATCATTCCGCGCGGACGGGCGCTTGGCATGGTGATGCAGCTGCCGGAAGGCGACCGCTATTCCATGAGCTACAAGTGGATGGTCTCGCGGCTTGCCATCATGATGGGCGGACGCGTTGCCGAAGAACTGACCTTCGGCAAGGAGAACATCACCTCCGGCGCTTCGTCGGATATCGAGCAGGCAACCAAGCTTGCCCGTGCGATGGTGACGCAGTGGGGCTTCTCCGACCAGCTCGGGCAGGTGTCCTACGGCGAAAACCAGCAGGAAGTGTTCCTTGGCCACTCGGTCGCCCAGCAGAAGAACGTGTCGGAAGCGACCGCCCAGAAGATCGACAACGAAATCCGTCGCCTGATCGATGAGGCCTACGAGACCGCCCGCAAGATCCTGACCGACAAGAACCACGAGTTCGTGGCGCTGGCGGAAGGGCTGCTCGAATACGAAACCCTGACCGGTGACGAGATCAAGGCGCTCATCCGCGGCGAAAAGCCGGCGCGCGACCTGGGCGACGACACCCCGCCGCACCGCGGCTCCGCCGTGCCTTCCGCCGGTGTGAAGAAAGAGGGCTCGTCCGGCAACAAGGGCGAAGAATCCGAAGGTGGGTTCGAGCCGCAGCCGCAATAACGGCTCCGGTTCAGACGCTTATCTCAAAAGCCGCCGCGCCGGAGGGTGCGGCGGCTTTTTGTTGCGCCGGCGCAGGATTGCACTTGGTAACGGGATGTAATGATTTCTGATGCTACGGTTGCTGCCGTTTGCATTGGTTTTGTGTCAAAGAAGATTCGAAAGCTCCCAGCCCTTGTTTTGCTGTTATAGCGCGGGAGCAACGGCAACAGCCGGAATGATATGAGGTCTGGTCAATGAAACCCAGTCGCGGAACACGCAGACAGGTAAAGCAGGCAAAGCCTGCATTGACCCAGCAGAACGATGGAGTTCTTATGAAGCGCAAGTATTTCGGCACGGACGGTATCCGCGGCCAGTCCAACATCTTCCCGATGACGCCGGATCTTGCGATGCGGGTCGGCATCGCCGTCGGCACGATCTTCCGCAACGGCGCCCATCGCCATCGGGTAGTGATCGGCAAGGACACGCGCCTTTCCGGCTATATGCTCGAAAACGCCATGGTTGCCGGTTTCACGGCAGCCGGTCTCGACGTGTTTCTGCTCGGGCCGATCCCGACCCCGGGCGTTGCCATGCTGACGCGCTCGCTGCGCGCGGATATCGGCGTGATGATTTCGGCCTCGCACAATCCCTTCCAGGACAATGGTATCAAGCTGTTCGGCCCCGATGGCTACAAGCTCTCGGACGATATCGAGGCCAGGATCGAGGCGTTGCTCGACCAGGACCTGTCCGGCCAGCTGGCCAAGGCGGAAGACATCGGCCGTGCCAAGCGCGTCGACGGCGACATCTACCGCTATCTCGAGCATGCCAAGCGCACCCTGCCGCGCGATGTCACCCTTCAGGGCCTGCGGATTGCCATCGATTGCGCCAATGGCGCTGCCTACAAGGTCGCCCCCCAGGCCCTCTGGGAACTCGGCGCTGAAGTGGTGACGATCGGGACCGAGCCGAATGGCGTCAACATCAATCTCGATTGCGGTTCGACCCATCCGGCAGCCCTGTCCAGAAAGGTGCATGAGGTGCGGGCCGATATCGGCATCGCGCTCGACGGCGACGCCGACCGGGTTCTGATTGTCGACGAGAACGGTACCGTCATCGACGGCGACCAGTTGATGGCCGTCATCGCCGACAGCTGGGCTGAGGACGGCACGCTGCGCGGCAATGCTATCGCCGCAACGGTCATGTCCAACCTCGGTCTGGAACGGTACCTCAAGGGCCGTGGCATCGAGCTGCACCGCACCAAGGTCGGAGACCGCTACGTTGTCGAGCAGATGCGCCAGGAGGGGCTGAACGTCGGTGGCGAGCAGTCCGGCCATATCGTGCTTTCGGACTTCGGCACGACCGGCGATGGTCTCGTGGCGGCCCTGCAGATCCTTGCAGTCGTCAAGCGCCTGGGCAAGGCGGTGAGCGAGGTATGCCACCGCTTCGAGCCGGTGCCGCAGGTATTGAAGAATGTGCGCGTTTCCGCCGGCAAGCCGCTTGAAGACGCAACGGTGCGCCAGGCGATCGCCGATGCCGAAGCCGAGCTTGCCAAGTCCGGCCGCCTGCTGATCCGTCCGTCGGGCACGGAGCCTTTGATCCGGGTAATGGCCGAGGGTGACGATCGCGGCCAGGTCGAACGGATTGTCGATGAGCTTATCAATGTTATCGGCAGCGTGCGCCACGCCGCGGCCTAGCCGCAACTTTGCCGGCGCATCGTGACGTCGGTTTACGGGTAGAAACGAAATGCCGGCACCTGTGGTGGCCGGCATTTTTTGTAACGCCAGCAAGCCGGCGGAAGAATGGGAATAGTAAAGATTCCTGGTAAATTCTTATGCTTAATCCAATGTTAACTGGGACATGCGATATCTGGCGCAAGAAACGCTGAGCCTGTGGGCGTTCGCCCGTATCCAGGAATTGCCGATATTCATGGAGTCATAAGATGAGAGAGTATATTTTTGGCGTTGCCGTTGCGCTGTCATTGGCGGCACCGGCCACTGCGGCTGACCTTTATATTGAGGATCCGGCGCCAGTGATTGTTCCGACAGGTGGATGGTACTTGCGCGGCCATATCGGCATGAGCAACCAGAGGCTCGGTGAGTTGCAGCACGAATTGTTCGGCGCGGTCGAGTATCACGAACTGGTGGACGAGGGCAGCTTCAACAGCGCGCCACTCGTCGGCATCGGCGCTGGCTACCAGTTCAACGACTGGCTGCGCATGGACGGTATCGTCGAGTATCGCGGCAAGGCCGATTTCGCAGCACTTGACCGCTATGGTCACAGTGGCCCCACCGGTCCCATCTGGGATGGTACAAACGACTATGATGGGGCCAAGTCCGAATGGCTGTTGATGGCCAACGCCTATGTCGATATCGCCGACTGGAACGGCGTCGTTCCCTATATCGGCGCCGGTATCGGTGCCTCGCGCAACAGCATTTCCGGGTTCCGGGACATTAACGTACCGACGCAGGGCGTCGCCTGGGCTGATAGCGATGCCTCCTGGAATTTCGCCTGGGCGCTGCATGCCGGTGTCGGCTACAAGGCGACTGACAGGCTGACTGTGGATTTCGGCTACAGCTATATGAATCTGGGCGATGCCAAGACGGGCAACATTCGCACCTACGACGACACGGTCGTGAATGCCCCGATGAACTTCAAGGACATCACGTCGCACGATTTCAAACTCGGCATGCGTTACGCCCTGCAATAGACAGAGTTCGCCGAGCGATTGCCTTTCAAAGGCGGCTCCGCGCCGCCCCCGGTCCGCTGACAAACCCGTCGATTTTTCGGCGGGTTTTTTCGCGTTATGCGCCCCCACCATCTTTCGAGGCGTTCCAGGCCGCCCGCAAACGTCTGCGCTCTGCGGAGGCACTTTTTGTTCTGCTGGGCAGGTCGAGCGCATCCGTTCCCAAGCAGGTACCTCTGGAGATCGTTAACATCGATGGGCGAGGGCTTAAGGATCATGGTTAACCGACAGTTAACCTCGGTCTGCAATAGTTAACGTCGAACGAAGCAGCCGATGGGTGGATCCCGTCCGGTGACGGCAATTGCAGCGAAAGGGCATGGGCATGGAATGGCGAAACGGGATCTGCGGAGCCACGTTCGGTATCGGCCTGCTTGCCTCGGGTGCGGCGCTTGCCGCTGACGAGGCCCTGATCGACGCGCCGGAAATCACCATTGCCCAGGAGGCGACCGGCAGCAACGGCCTCTACATCCGTGGCGACATCGGGTATGCCGGCTGGCGCGACGCCGGCGATCCCTTCTACCGCACCTTCGATGCGGGCACCGGCAGCTACAGCACGACCCCGTTCGACGACGCGCGCTTCGACAAGCCGCTTTCGGGCGCGATCGGCTTCGGTTACCAGATCACCGACACTGTGCGCGCCGATCTTACGGCGGACTATTTCGAGGGCCGCTTCGACGGCTCGGCCGTTGGTGCAAGCCCGTGTGCGGGGCAGGGAGCCGGAACGTCCTGCGCCTTGTCGACGACGGCGGATTTTTCCGCGCTGGGCCTGATGGCCAACGCCTATGTCGATTTCGGAACGCTCGCCGGCTTCACGCCCTATCTCGGTGCCGGTATCGGCGCGACCAATCTGCGCTGGAACACCGCCTTTGCCAGCGAAAGCTGCGTTGCCGGCGGCGGCGCCTGTGCCGGCGGCCCGACCACCCCATCGTTCGACGGCCACGACAGCTGGCGCTTCACCTATGCGCTGATGGCCGGTGTCTCCTACGACCTCAGCGATCGCCTGAAGCTCGATGTCGGCTACCGCTATTCGCACATCGGCGACGGCGAGATGTTCGGCTTCGGTGCCGAGGCGCTTGCTGGCGCGAGCGGGGCGAAGGGCTTCGATGACGGTCTTTCGCGTCACGAGATCAGAGCCGGCCTGCGGTTCGCTTTCTGGTAACAATCGGTCGGCGGCGGCGGTCCCGTCTTTGCTGATCTTGCCTAACCCGCCATGAATTTTCTCGATTGCGACACAAGTCGCTTGACTTCCTTCCAGACCCGCAATATTTCCGACGGCGGGACACCCTTCCCCAACGAAGGGCTATCTATCTGGAAGGATAGCACATGACGAAGCCTGCCAAGCCGGACCTCCGTCCGAACAATACCCATTTTTCTTCTGGCCCTTGCTCGAAGCGCCCCGGTTGGTCGCTCGATGCTCTCTCCGATGCTCCGCTCGGTCGTTCGCACCGCGCCAAGGTCGGCAAGACGAAGCTCAAGCAGGCCATCGATCTTACCCGTGACATTCTTGAAGTGCCGGCCGATTACCGCATCGGCATCGTGCCCGCTTCCGATACCGGCGCCGTCGAAATGGCGCTCTGGTCGCTGCTTGGTCAGCGCGGCGTCGACATGGTCGCCTGGGAAAGCTTTGGCGCCGGCTGGGTGACCGACGTGGTCAAGCAGCTGAAGCTCGCCGACGTGCGCAAGTTCGAAGCCGGTTACGGCGAACTGCCCGATCTCTCCAAGGTCGATTTCGACCGGGACGTCGTCTTCACCTGGAACGGAACGACCTCCGGTGTGCGCGTCGAAAACGCCGATTTCATCCCGGCCGACCGCAAGGGCCTGACCATTTGCGACGCGACCTCGGCCGCCTTCGCGCAGAACCTCGATTTCGCCAAGCTCGACGTCGTTACCTTCTCCTGGCAGAAGGTTCTCGGTGGCGAGGGCGCCCACGGCGTCATCATTCTTTCGCCGCGCGCCGTCGAGCGTCTCCTGACCTACGTGCCGGCCTGGCCGCTGCCGAAGATCTTCCGCATGACCTCCGGCGGCAAGCTGATCGAAGGCATCTTCACCGGCGAAACCATCAACACACCGTCGATGCTCTGCGTCGAGGACTATATCGATGCGCTGGTCTGGGCCGAGAAGGTCGGCGGGCTCAAGGGCCTTATGGCGCGCGCCGATGCCAATGCTCAGGTGATCTTCGACTTCGTCGACGCCAACGGCTGGATCGCCAACCTGGCGGTCAAGGACGAGACCCGCTCCAATACGTCGGTCTGCCTGAAGATCGTCGACAAGGACGTCTCAGCGCTTGATGCCGACGGACAGGCGGCTTTTGCCAAGGGCGTTGTCGCTCTCCTCGAAAAGGAAGGTGTCGCGTTCGACATCGGCCATTATCGCGATGCTCCGTCCGGTCTCCGGATCTGGGCCGGCGCGACGATCGAAGCATCCGACATGGCAGCGCTGATGCCATGGCTGACCTGGGCTTTCGAGACCCAGAAGGCGACGCTGTCGCAGGCAGCGGCCTAACTCCAAGCGTTTGCTTCGCTCCTAAAGGGAGCGAAGCCCTTGTACCGCATTCAAGTTCAGACCTGATCTTTTCAAGGAGGCCATCATGGCACCTCGCGTTCTCGTATCCGATGAACTGTCGGAAACTGCCGTCCAGATCTTCCGCGACCGTGGAGTCGAAGTCGATTTCCAGCCGAAGCTTGGCAAGGACAAGGACAAGCTTGCCGAAATCATCGGCAACTATGACGGCCTTGCCATTCGCTCGGCGACCAAGGCGACCGAAAAGCTGATCGCGGCTGCGACCAACCTCAAGGTCATCGGCCGCGCCGGCATCGGCGTGGACAATGTCGACATCCCGGCCGCCTCGCGCCGCGGTATCATCGTCATGAATACGCCTTTCGGCAACTCGATCACGACAGCCGAACACGCTATCGCCCTGCTCTTTGCCGTCGCCCGCCAGCTTCCGGCCGCCGATACCTCGACGCAGGCCGGCAAGTGGGAGAAGTCCCGCTTCATGGGTGTCGAGATCACCGGCAAGACGCTCGGCGTCATCGGCGCCGGCAATATCGGCTCGATCGTCTGCTCGCGCGCCATCGGCCTGAAGATGCACGTGCTCGCCTACGACCCGTTCCTGTCGAAGGAGCGCGCCGAGGAGATGGGCGTCACCAAGGTCGAGCTCGATGAACTGCTGGCCCAGGCCGACTTCATCACCCTGCACGTACCGCTGACCGACAAGACGCGCAGCATCCTCAATGCCGAAGCGCTCGCCAAGACCAAGCCGGGTGTGCGCATCGTCAATTGCGCCCGTGGCGGCCTCGTCGACGAGAAGGCACTCGCAGACGCAATCAAGTCTGGTCATGTTGCTGGCGCCGGCTTCGACGTCTTCGAGGTCGAGCCCGCAACCGAGAGCCCGCTCTTCGGCCTGCCGAACGTCGTCTGCACGCCGCATCTCGGCGCGTCGACCACGGAGGCGCAGGAAAACGTTGCCCTGCAGGTGGCCGAACAGATGTCGGACTACCTCGTCAAGGGTGCCGTTTCCAACGCCATCAACATGCCCTCGATCACCGCTGAGGAAGCACCGATCCTGAAGCCTTTCATCCGGCTTGCCGATGTGCTCGGCGCCTTCGTCGGCCAGGTGACGGAAAGCGCAATCAAGGAAATCGAGATCCTTTACGACGGCGCGACTGCTGGCATGAACACCAAGGCGCTGACCAGCGCGGTGCTCGCCGGCCTCATCCGGCCGCAGGTCGCCGACGTCAACATGGTTTCGGCGCCGATCATGATCAAGGAAAAGGGTGTCATCCTGTCCGAGGTCAAGCGCGACAAGACCGGCGTCTTCGACGGCTACATCAAGCTGACGGTCAAGACTGCCAACCAGACGCGGTCGGTCGCCGGCACGGTGTTTTCCGACGGCAAGCCGCGCTTCATCCAGATCAAGGGTATCAATCTCGACGCCGATGTCGGCAGCCACATGGTCTACATCACCAACACCGACGTACCCGGCATGATCGGCTTCATCGGCACGACCCTCGGCAATGCCGGTGTCAACATCGCCAACTTCCAGCTCGGTCGCGAGAAGGAAGCCGGTGACGCCATCGCGCTGCTCTATGTCGACGGCCCGGTTTCCGAGGACGTGCTCGACAAGCTGCGCGCCAACGCGGCGATCCGCCAGGCAAAGCCGCTGGTGTTCAACATCGATTGATCGCCGACAAATCAGTCTTGTCCGCCCATTTGCGGGCAAGGCATGCGGGCGCAAATCGGCCATGATTTTCCGGTCTATGCCCCAGAAAATGGTCTGCTTTTTGAAAGCGGATTAGAATTAAGTTCGAGAACGACCAGAACGCATCGGGCAAGCCGGTGCGTTTTTCGGTTTGAAGTGTTGATGGCAGCGATGGCAAGACAGACGTTCCGCTGGCGCGAGGCCAGCCTTCCCGACCTCGTTTCGGTTTCCGAAATTCAGCTGGTGGTGCACGAGGCGTTCCCCGAGGACGACCACGTTCTTGCCGATCGGCTGGAACTAAGCCCGGAGGGCTGCTTCATGCTGGAGGTCGGCGGCATCGCGCAAGGCTATGTGCTGAGCCACCCCTGGGTCCGGCGCGCACCGCCTTCGCTGAATTCGATGCTGGGCGAGATCCCGGACGCTGCCGACACCTGGTATATTCATGATCTGGCGCTTTTGCCTGAGACGCGCGGGTCCGGGGCAGGGGGCAATGTCGTGCCGTTGCTTGCCGATATCGCCCGAACGGAAGGTTATCGCTCCATGTCGCTGGTCTCGGTCAACGGCTCGCGCGGCTTCTGGGAGCGGCAGGGATTTTCCGTCCGCATGGACGAGCGGCTGGCATCGAAGCTTGCGAGCTACGGCGAGGATGCAGTCTATATGGAACGCGCACTGACCTGAAACGACAGGGGCGCCGGCTCGGCCGGCGCCCCTGTCTCGTCTTGCTTGTGTCGTTACCGGATCAGGCTGCGCGTCGGCCCGCAGGCCGCCACTGCTTTTCCTCGACGGTGAAATGCGCCAACCGGCCTGCAAGAACGCTGCTTTCGGAAGCGAGCGTCTGGCTTGCAGCCGATGTCTGCTCCACCATGGCGGCGTTTTGCTGCGTCATCTGGTCCATCTGGTTGACGGCGGTGTTGATCTCGCGAAGCCCGACCGACTGTTCGCGGGCCGCGGTCGCAATCGCCACGATCCGATCGTTGATCTCGTTGACCCGATGCTCGATGTCGCCGAGGGCTGTGCCCGTCGCTTCGACCAGGCGCACGCCGGCGGATACTTCGACACTCGATGCGGTGATGAGGCCCTTGATCTCCTTGGCAGCGGTTGCCGAACGCTGCGCCAGTTCGCGAACCTCCTGGGCAACGACGGCAAAGCCCTTGCCGGCATCGCCGGCGCGTGCGGCCTCGACGCCTGCGTTCAGCGCCAGAAGGTTGGTCTGGAAGGCGATATCGTCGATGACGCCGATGATCTCGCCGATCTTGGAGGAGGAGGTTTCGATGCGTCCCATGGCGGTGATCGCGTCGCGCACGACCTCGCTCGATGCCGTGGCTCCCTTGCGGGCATCGGCCACCATGCGGCTTGCCTCTTCGGCACGGTTGGTGGAGTTCTGCACGGCCGAGGTGATCTCGTCGAGCGCAGCCGCAGTCTCTTCAAGCGAGGCCGCCTGCTGTTCGGTGCGCTGCGACAGGTCGTTGGCTGCCTTGCTGATCTCATTGGCGTTGCCGTTGACGACCGAGGTCGAGTCGGCGATCGCGCTCACCGTCGAGCGCAGCGCGTCGACTGCGGTGTTGAAGTCCTTGCGCAGCTTTTCGTATTCGACGCCGAGTTCGGGGACGTCGATTGTCAGGTCGCCACTAGCAAGTCGTTCCAGTGCACCGCCGATGGTGCTGACCACATGGGCCTGGGTGCGTGAGGTCGTCTGCTGCATTTCCTCGTTGGCGTTACGTTCGCTGTCGAGCACCTTCTGCTGCTCGCGCTGGCGGATTTCGAGCGCATTGCGTTCGATCACCGAAGCGCGCAGCAGCACCAGCGCATCGGCCATGTTGCCGATCTCGTCGCGGCGGCCAGTGTCGGGGACATCCGAGCGGGTTTCATTGCGCGAGACTTCGAGCATGACGTCCTTGAGCCGGTTGATCGGGAGACTGATGGACCGGCCGATCGCCATCGCGGCGGCAAGCGTGGCGATGGCGGCAATCGCGGTGATGATAAAAGTCATCATCAGCGAAGCATTGTATTTTGCCGCGAGATCGTCGGCGTAAACACCGGTGCCGACGCCCCAGCCCCATGGCTTGAAGCCCTGGATGTAGGAGTACTTCTCGACCGGCTCCTCCGAGCCTGGCTTGTCCCAATAGTAGTTGACGATGCCGTTGCCCGGGTTTTGCGCAAGCGCGATCAGCTCGACGTTGAATGCCTTGCCGTTGGCATCCTTGAGACCGCGGATATCGGTGCCGATCAACTTCTTGGCGAGCGGGTGCGCCACCATCATGCCGTCGAAGCTGTTGATGAAGAAGTAGCCGTCCTGGCCGAAGCGCATGGCCATGACAGCTGCGATGGCGCGGCTTTGCGCTTCCTCACGGGGCAGCGCACCGCTGCGCTCCTGCTCCTCGAAGCTTGCAATCGCCGAGATCGCCGCTTCGGTGACGTTGCGCAGCATCTGCTGGCGCTCCTGGCTCACTTCGGCGTTGGCGACCTGCGTCTTGTAGGCCATCGCTGCGGCCATGAAGATCAGCGCCATCGCCGTCAATAAGTAGATACGTGTCGAAATTCTAATATTTTTCACTGCCTTAGCCCCAGGAATACAATCTGGGTCGGACAGAAACATTCATCTGCTAACCAAGCCTTAAGGCGCCTCCCTAGGTCTAGGGATTGCATTGGCGAGGCTTCACTACGCAGGCGCGCACGGTCAGTGCTTGGGTCGCCCCTTTTCGGCAATGGCGATACCGCCGAGCACGAGCAGAAGGGCGATGAGATGGAAGGTGTGGAATGTCTCGCCGATCAGCATCACCGACAGCAACGTGCCGAAGACGGGAATAGCATTGATGAACAGGCCGGCCCGATTGGCGCCGATCATCTCGACGCCGCGCACATAGAGCACTTGCGACATCAAGGATGGGAAGATGGCGGCGTAGAGGACGATGATCCAGCCGGTCATATCAGGAAAGATCGCCGTGCCGTTGCCGATTTCCCAAAACAGCAGCGGGATAGCGCTGATGAGCGCGCCGAAGGCGGGGGCTGCGATGAAGCTCTGCCAATGCATGGCGGGCTTCCAGCGAAGTGCCACCGTGTAGGCGGCATAGACGATGCAGGCGGCAATCATCAGGGCGTCGCCGAAGTTGAATTCCAGTTGCATGAGACTGGCGATTTCGCCGTGTGCGGCGGTGATCAGCACGCCGATCAGCGTCACGGTGAAGCCGATCACCTGGGCGATCGAGGCGCGGGTGCGAAACAGCATGAAATTGAACAGGAAGATCAGCATCGGGATGCCGGCCTGCAGGATGACCGCGTTGATCGCGCTCGTATATTTCAGCGCGGAGTAGAGCAGGGCGTTGAAGGTGGTGAAGCCGATCACGCCATAGGCCAGCAGCTGCAGCCAATGCTGCTTTATCTTCTGCCAATCGCGACGGATCTGCGGGGTCATCGCCACGAGGATGATGACGAGCGCAAACACCCAGCGAAGGGTTGTCAGCATCATCGGACTGACATGCCCGACGGCCATTTTTCCGGCCACGGAATTGCCGCCCCAGAAGAGTGCTGTGACGCAGAGATAGAAATAGGCCCTGGAATTCACGATGCTGCAACCTGCTGGGATGACGGGGATCGATGGCCGCAAGGGCGAGGGAGACGCCAGATATAGGCGCTAAATCCCGCGCTTGTCATGCAAAAAGGCCGGAACGCCCGTCATAACGGGGTCGCTTTCCCGGAGACAACACAGTATAGATGCGCGGGTTTTGAGAACAGCGCAACCCCGCTTGCGCCCGTCAACAGGAAGAGAATTATGACGAATGTCGTGGTGGTCGGATCCCAGTGGGGTGATGAAGGCAAAGGCAAGATTGTAGATTGGCTCTCGGAGCGCGCTGACATCGTCGTGCGCTTTCAGGGCGGTCACAACGCCGGCCATACCCTGGTGATCGACGGCGTCAGCTACAAGCTGTCGCTGCTTCCGTCCGGCGTCGTGCGTCCCGGCAAGCTCGCCGTCATCGGCAACGGCGTCGTCATCGACCCGCATGCGTTGATCGCTGAAATCGACAAGCTCGGCAAGCAGGGCGTGACGATCACGCCGGAGAACCTGCGCGTTGCCGACAATGCCACGCTCATTCTTTCGCTGCACCGTGAACTCGACGGCTTCCGCGAAGATGCCGCCTCCAACAGCGGCACCAAGATCGGCACCACCCGCCGCGGCATCGGCCCGGCCTATGAAGACAAGGTCGGCCGCCGCGCGATCCGCGTGATGGACCTTGCCGATCTCGAAACCCTGCCGGCCAAGGTCGATCGCCTGCTGACGCACCACAACGCGCTGCGTCGCGGCCTCGGCGAGCCGGAAATCAGCCATGATGCGATCATGCTCGAGCTGTCTTCGGTCGCCGACAAGGTCCTGCCGTTCATGGACACCGTCTGGGTGCTGCTCGACAAGGCGCGTCGCAAGGGTGCACGCATCCTGTTCGAAGGCGCCCAGGGCACGCTGCTCGACATCGACCACGGCACGTATCCGTTCGTCACCTCGTCGAACACCGTTGCCGGCCAGGCCGCTGCCGGCTCGGGCATGGGGCCGGGCTCGCTCGGCTACATCCTCGGCATCACCAAGGCTTACACGACGCGCGTCGGCGAGGGACCGTTCCCGACCGAACTGCATGACGAGATCGGTCAGTTCCTGGGCGAGCGCGGCCACGAGTTCGGCACGGTTACCGGACGCAAGCGCCGTTGCGGCTGGTTCGATGCGGCGCTGGTGCGCCAGTCGGTTGCCGCCAACGGTATCACCGGCATCGCGCTGACCAAGCTCGACGTGCTCGATGGCCTCGATGAACTGAAGATCTGCGTCGGATATACTCTCGACGGACAGCAGATCGATCATCTTCCGGCAAGCCAGGCGCAGCAAGCTTCGGCAAAGCCTGTGTATGTAACACTTGAAGGCTGGAAGGAATCGACTGTCGGCGCACGCAGCTGGGCAGATCTTCCGGCACAGGCGATCAAATATGTTCGCCAGGTCGAAGAACTCATCGGTGCACCGGTGGCTCTTCTTTCGACCAGCCCGGAGCGGGACGACACGATACTTGTGACGGACCCCTTTGAGGACTAGTGTCGGCGGACTGACATTGCGTCGTGATCGCAAACACATGCCTGAGCGTATGAGAAAGTTCTGATGGCGGATTTTGTTGCAGTTATTCGCAGGACCGTTGACGGCCTGTCGGAAAACACACCTGAAATGCGGGATAAGGTCTTCGAGAAGGCGCGCGCCGCCGTGCGTCGCCAGCTCGAGAATATGAATCCCCGTCCGTCGGACGACATGATCAATCGCCAGTTGGCGAAGCTCGAAAACGCGATCGTCGAGGTCGACAGCGAATATGCTGAAGCGCTCCCGGCGATCGACGACGTCGAGCCTGAGGCTGAAGCCGTCGACGCGGTCGTGCCCGTTGCGGCGGAGCCGGAACCGGTCGACGTCGCAGAGACCGCTGTCGAGCCGGTCGAGCCGGAGCCCGAGGTTGAGAGCGAACCGGTAACGGCCGCCGCCGAAGAACCGGCACCCGAAATCGTTGACGATGCCGCCGCTGTCTACGCCGATGCGCCTGTCGAGGTTCATGAGCAGCCGGAAGTCTATGCCGAGCCCTTGCCGGTCGAAGCGCCCGCTGAATATGTCGAGACCGTAGCCGAACAGGTCGAGGCGACCGAAGAACCGGCCGAGGCTGCTTGGCAGCCTCCCGTAGAGGATGAGCGGCCAGAAGCTGTGCTGCCGCATGACGAGGAAATCGTCGCGAGCGCCGAGCCGATCGCGGATGCGATCTACGATCACGCTCCCGCTGCAACGGCAATCGAGCCTGAACCCGAACCGGTTCAGGAAGCGACCTGGGATACGCCCGTTGTCGAGCCTGTCGCGGAAACGCCGGCGCGTTCGGAATGGGAACTGCCCGACTGGGAAGATACAAAGCCGGCCCCGGCACCCGCTTCGCTGGATGCAGGGCTGCACGACGTGGTCGACGACGCCGGCACGCCGGAGTTGCTCGGCATGCATCCGGTTGAGGAAAAGCCTGTCGAAATCGAACCGGCGGCCCAAAAAGCGGACGCAAGCCGGTCTTGGTCGTTCGACGACGACGACCCCTTTGCTTCTATTACCGAGCGCCCTGCGCCGAAGGCCAGCGACGCCGAAATCTCCGACTGGTCGTGGCCGGTCGAAAAGTCGGCGCCAGCGACGGCTGCGAACGTGACCGAGCCTGCAAGCCAGCAGGAGCGCGCCGTTACTGCCTGGGATCATATTGACGATCTTCTGGGTATGGAAGGCGGCGCGACCACTGCTGCAGGTGCTGCAGTGGGAGCTGCAACGGCCAAGGATACCGATCGCGGCGTCGAGATGCCGGCTGCGGCCCCTTCGCGGCCAACCTCCTACCGCACGACGCCGAAGCCTTCGCGCTTCAGCGTCAAACGTGTGGCGATTGCCGCCGGCTTGCTGCTCTTGCTCGGTGGTGGCGGATTTGCCTACTGGCAGAACCGGGAAGCGGGCAATGCCTGGATCTCCGGCATGGTGGCGTCGGTCACCTCGGCTGTTTCCGGCGCGGGCGAGACGCCCGTTGAACAGAGCACGCCCCCGGCGCAGACTGGCGAGGCCACCACGCAACAACAGCCCGGCGCGCATGACGACACGGCCGTTCCTGCAAACACATCGACGAAATTTACCCAGCGTCTTCTGGCTGACGGCTCGGAGACGGATGCCGGCCCGGCCGTGGTGAACGGTGAAAGCGTTGCGCAGGAAGGCAAGTCGGTCGCACCGCAGACTGAAGCGGGAAGACCGCAGGAAGATGCAGCCGCCACGCCAGGTGCTGAAGCCGGAACGCCTGCGACCGGCCAGCAACCAAGCGCACAGCCGGCTCAGCCGGACGTTGCCGTCGCCAGCGGCGAAAAGATGTTCCTCTACGAGGAGCGGCTCGGCCAATCCTCTCCGACGGCCATTCCGGGAACGGTCGCATGGTCGGTCAAGGAGGAATCTCCAGGTGGCGACGCCAAGCCGGAGCCGGCAATTCAGGCCCAGATCAATGTGCCTGACCGTGGCTTGACCGCCCTGATGACGATCAAGCGCAATGCGGATCCGTCGCTGCCGGCGAGCCACGTGATCGAGTTCGTCTTCTCGCTGCCGCAGAACTTCGAAGGCGGCGCTATCGACGGCGTGCAGCGCGTTTCGATGAAGCGGACGGAGCAGGATCGCGGCGATGCACTGATCGCAGTGCCCGCGAAGATCACCGACGACTTCCACATGATTGCGCTCAACGATTTTGCAGAAGCGGTCGGCAACAACACCGAGCTGCTGCGCAGCCGCGGCTGGATCGACATCCCGCTGACCTATCGCAACGGCCGCCGCGCGCTGCTGACGCTCGAAAAGGGGCAGAGCGGCAACGAGGCGTTCAGCCAGGCCATGCGCGCCTGGGGATCGTCAGGCAGCACGGCAGCGACCGGGCAATAGGCCAGGACTGGGTAAAGCGGAAAGACAACAAAAAACCCGGCGAGAACCTCGCCGGGTTTTTCGTTTCTATTGCATCCGTTCTGGATTATGCGCCTTCGACGACCCGCAGGGCCTGGGCACGTTCCAGCGCTGCCTTGCGGACGGCGTCCTGGACCTTTTCAAAGGCCCTGACTTCGATCTGACGCACGCGCTCGCGGCTGATATCGAACTCGCTCGACAGGTCTTCCAGCGTCAGCGGATCTTCGGTGAGGCGGCGTGCCTCGAAGATGCGGCGTTCACGATCGTTGAGAACCTTCATGGCGTTTGCGAGCAAAGCCTTGCGGCTGTCGAGCTCGTCCTGCTCGATCAGGATCTGTTCCTGGTTGTCGTGGTCGTCGACGAGCCAGTCCTGCCATTGTCCGGATTCGCCTTCGCTTGCCTTGATCGGCGCGTTCAGCGAAGCATCGCCGGACAGGCGACGGTTCATCGAGATGACCTCTTCCTCGCTGACCTTCAGCGTGGTGGCGATTTCCTTGACGTGCTCCGGCTTCAGGTCGCCTTCGTCGAGCGCCTGGATCTTGCCCTTGAGGCGACGCAGGTTGAAGAACAGCCGCTTCTGGTTGGCGGTGGTGCCCATCTTGACCAGCGACCAGGAGCGCAGGATGTACTCCTGGATGGCAGCCTTGATCCACCACATCGCGTAGGTCGCGAGGCGGAAGCCGCGATCGGGCTCGAATTTCTTGACGGCCTGCATCAGGCCGACATTGCCTTCAGACACGACTTCGCCGATCGGCAGGCCATAGCCGCGATAACCCATCGCGATCTTGGCGACGAGGCGCAGGTGGCTGGTGACGAGCTTGTGAGCGGCATTGCGGTCGTCGTGCTCCTGATACCGCTTGGCGAGCATGTACTCTTCCTGCGGCTCGAGCATCGGGAATTTGCGGATTTCGTCGAGATAACGATTGAGGCCGCCTTCACCAGCGGCAATGGACGGTAAATTGTTTCGGGCCATGAAGCACCCCCCTTTATAGTCTCCGGCCTCCGGGCGGCAGGCCGGGCATGTGGGTCTTCGTCAAGACCCCACGAGGCTATGAAATAAGTACGGCGAAAGCATGATTCAAGGAGTCCGGTTTCACTAACATGTGACGCCGGAGGCAAGACAGATCACGAATAGAGGCGCAGTCAAGATTGGAGTTCCGCGCCCAAAATTCAAGAGGTTGTGTTACGTCGCGGCCTGCAAGGCCTCGATCAGGGCCGCCATGTCGTCGGGCATCGGCGCTTCGAAGTGCATGGTCTCGCCGGTTGCCGGATGTTCGAACTGCAGCATGAACGCATGCAGCGCCTGACGGTGGAACTGGCTGACGACGGCCTTTGCCGCGTCGGGCAGCAGATTGGCCTTGGTGCGAAAGGCCGCGCCATACTCCGGATCGCCGATCAGAGGATGGCCGATATGGGCCATGTGCACGCGGATCTGGTGGGTGCGCCCGGTTTCGAGGTGGCATTCGACCGTGGATGCTAGGCTGGTGCCATCGGGTTTTTCCAGATAGCGCTCGACCACTTCGTAATGGGTGATCGCCTCGCGGGCGTCGTCGCTGTCCTCGCGCTTGACGGCGCGCTTGGTGCGGTCGCCGGCGCGGCCGAGCGGCGCGTCGATCGTTCCCTTCAACTGGCGTGGACGCCCCCAGACGACGGCCCGGTAGGCGCGCTCCAAGGGGCCGGTGCGGCCGTGATCGGCAAACTGATCCGACAGGTGGCGGTGGGCCGCGTCGTTCTTGGCGACGACCATGACGCCGCTCGTTTCCTTGTCGAGCCGGTGCACGATGCCGGGGCGCTTGACCCCGCCGATGCCCGAGAGGCTGTTGCCGCAATGGTGGATCAGCGCATTGACGAGCGTACCCGTCCAGTTGCCAGCACCTGGATGCACGACGAGGCCGGCCGGTTTGACGAGGACGATCAGATGGTCGTCCTCATAGAGAACGTCGAGCGGGATATCCTCGCCCTTCGGCTCCGGGTCTTCCGGCTCGGGCAGGTCGATCTCGAAGCGGTCGCCTGGCTGGACCTTCTTCTTCGCTTCGGTCACCGGCTTGCCGTTGATCGAAACGGCGCCCTGTTCGATCAGGCTCTTGATGCGATTACGCGAAAATTCGCCCGAAAGCGCCTCGGTCAGGAAGGAATCGAGCCGCCCTGCGGCGTCCTCGCCCGCCGTCAGGACTTTCCTATTGGCTGCTGCTTGTTTAAAGGGGTCGTTCATTCCGTTTTAAATCCGATAAAAGGCCAATCATGACCGCGCCCGCGCCCGATGACCAGGAAGACAAGCCGCTAGACCCGGCGATGGAAAATGTCCGCCGCAAGATGGTGAAGCTGCAGCTCGTCTCGGTAGGCGTGATGTTGGTCATGCTTATGGCTGTCCTCGCAACGATTGTCTACAAGGTGACCCGCACGGACGAGAAGGCGCCGGCGCAATCGGCAGCCATCGCCGTTCCGAGTGAAGCGCCGGTCAATGCTGTCGCCGCCCTTCCGGCCGGCTTCACGGTGACAAACGTCGCGCTGTCGGGCTCGCAGGTGCTGTTCTACGGCAATCTGCCGGGCGCCGAGCCGCGCGCCATCGTCTTTGACATTACCGCCGGCCGCATCGTTGCCGACATCACCGTCAGGACCAACTGACGGCATGGCTGCGAGCGCCCCGTCCCCGATCCGCGTCGACGATCCGGCAGACCCGCGTATCGCCGGGTTCGTGTCGATCAAGGAGCGCGACCTGACAGGGCGGCAGGGGCGCTTCATCGCCGAGGGCACGGTCGTGTTGCGCATGCTGGCGGCGGCGCACCACTCCGGCCGCGGGCTTGTGGCCGAGGCTATCCTGCTTCTCGAAAGCCGGGTGGCCGGCGTCGAGGCTATTCTGGCGGAATTTCCCGCCGAGGTGCCCGTCTATGTTGCGGCCGCTCCCGTGTTCGACGCCATTGCCGGCTTCAACATGCACCGCGGCGTACTGGCGCTTGGGCGGCGGGACGGCGTCTCCGGCCGGGACGCGCTCATCGCCTCGCTTCCCGCCTCAAGCCTTGTGCTCGCCGCCTGCGGCATTTCCAATCACGACAATATGGGTTCGTTGTTTCGCAATGCTGCCGCCTTTGGCGTCGATGCGGTGCTGATGGACGATACGAGCTGCGATCCGATGTATCGCAAGGCGATCCGCGTTTCCGTCGGCTCGGTGCTGACCGTGCCGTTTGCGCGCGAGGGGTCGGCTGCGGCGCTGATCGAACGGCTGCAGCATGGGGGCTTTGCGATCTGGGGCCTGTCGCCGGCCGGCGAAACCGATATCGGCGGAATACCACCGGCGGCGCGCACCGCCTTGCTTGTCGGAACCGAAGGTGAGGGTTTGCCGCCTGCCATCCTGAAATCGGTCCGCACCGCGCGCATTCGCCAGAGGCCCGGGCTCGACAGCCTCAATGTCTCGATGGCGGCCGGCATCGCGCTGCACCAGGTCGCCTTGATCAACGACCGGATCTGACCTGAGCGTCAAACGTACCGCGCTTTCCGGTGTTCACCTGCTGCGCCGAAGGCTTTCGGCTTTGCGCAGGTTGCGCAAAGCCGAAAAACGCGCCTGCGCGATAGGCTCTATTCTTTCGACAGGATTTGCTTTGCCCGCTTTGCCAGGCTCTTGCGGCCTGAAGCTCCGTTCGGCGCTTCGCCTGCGAGCAGGCCTGGGATCGGCGAGGTAGCGCCTTCGCGTGTTGCGGTCAGCGCCACCATGCCGGCGGCGATTTCGGCCACTTCCTCGCGCAAGGCGTCGTCATGGGCGGAGGTTCTGGAGTTGATCAGCCGCTCCGACAGGGCAGTTGCGCGGTTCTTGAGGTCATCGGAGAGCATTGTGGTTTCCAAGGGTGGCACGACGGGCTGATCGGTGAGGGGCGCAACGCTCGGCGATGGCTCGTTGCCGCTCGCGCGACGGTCCCTGCGCGCCGGGAAGGCCACGCCAGCCGCACGTAGCGCCTTGGCCGCATCCCGCATGTCCTGATTCACGTCTTTCACCTTGGTCTTCAATCGTTCGATTTCATCGGCGCGCCGCTCGAGCGCGCTTTCGCGATCGGCACCGGCTGCCAGTTCGCGCGCGAGCTTGTCCTCCAGCCGTTGCAGACGGCTGTCGTCACGGGCGAGGCGTAGTTCCATTTCCTTGGCGTGCGCGCTTTCGGTCTTCAGATCCAAACGCAGGGCCTCGCGCTCGTCGCGGAGCGTCGCAATCCGGCTCTTGTGGTTTTCGAGCTCGGTTTCGCGTGCGGCAAGATCGAGGCGCAGGTTGTCGATATCGCCCGCATGTTGCGCCAGTTGGTTGGTCAGTGCCTTGATCGTCTCGGCCTTGACGGCGTTGTCGCGTTCGACGGTTTCGAGCGAGGTCTTCATGCGCTCCAGCCGCTGCTCGAACTGGCGGATCGCCGAGCGCATGTCGGCGGCCTCGACGTTCATGTCGGCAAGCTGGGCATGCAGATCGGCATTCTCGCCGCTGAGGCGCCGCGCTTCCTGCAGCGTCTTCTCGTTGCCGAGCATCAGCGACACGCCCTTGTCGCGCTCGCGTTTCAGGGCCTGAAGGGTACGCGCGTTCTCGGCAGCGTAAGTGGCGCGGGCGGCGTCCTTCTGGGCACGCACTTCCTGAGGGCTGAGCGGCATGGTGGCCTTCAAACGGTCCTCGGCAAAGCGCACGATGCGGCGGTGAATGGCCGGCGCGACGAGAAGGCCGATGATGATCGCGGTCAGGAAGCCCAAGGCAAAGAGGAGCGAGAATTCAATCACGAGCTGGCCGTTTCAAAGCTGGACCGGAAGCAAACGCCCCACCCGACCGTAACGGTCAGGGCAAGGCGCTTCATATTACTTCCCTGCACTAAACATGACGTTTCGTGCGCTGCAAGTATTTGAGGCGGGATTTCGCCGAAGCGGACCCGCCGTCTACAGTGCCGCGCGTCTTATCAGACGCGCAAAGGTCGCTGTAGCACACTGAACTGCCGCATGTTTTCATCCTTGAATCGGATGGGATTCAAGGAAGCATGCCGCGGATCAGAAGGGGTTCCAGGTTGGGTTCTGGGTCATCTTGAGATAGCCGACGTTGACCCCGAGCCGGGCACCGATGCCGGTGCGGATCGGAACGACGACGATCTGTTCGTCGGTCAGCACGGTCATGCCGACGCCGGCCACCACATAGGCCGAACCGGAGACGCCGCCGAAGCGCTTGTAGAGCGACGGCACGCTTGGCAGGTTGTAGACCAGCATCATCGTCCGGCTGCCCTGTCCGCCCCAGTCGATACCAAGCGACGGGCCTTGCCAGAAGACGTTGTGCTGGCCGGCATTCTTGGTGTTGAGTTCGCCTTCCCCGTAGGTCAGGCCGGCAATGAAGGCGCCGGAACCTTCCTGTCCGAGAATGTAGCCGTTCGGCAGGCCGTAGCGCTCAAAGGCGCGCTCCACCACCTTGGCGAGGCCGCCGGAGGTTTCGCCGAAGAAGCCGTGACCGGCATCGACGATCTCCTGCATCGAGTATTGGCTGTTTGCCTGCTGGGCCTGGGCGGCGGATATGGCGCCTGCCATCAGGAACATCGTCGCCAGGATAGCGCGGCTGGCCGTTTTGGCTGCCATCATGATCTGCTGCATCGTTTCCTCCGTCAGGCGCGAAAATCACTCGCTTGCGGGTTTGCTATGGCCGGCATCAGCATCGATGACACGGCCAGCGGGGGTCTGGACCATTTCCCTGCAATTTGAACCGATGGTCTTAACAATCGGTTTACCAAATGTGGTGTCATTATGATCCACTGATGAACGGCTGCGCCGGGCAGCCCATGACTTGCGTCTGCGCGTCTGAGGCTTTACCGGCTCTGCTCGAGCGCGTGCCTCATGTCTGCATGCCGATGGAACCGAACAAGGAACGACGATGGCAACGAATCCGAACCTGACATTGACGGGACCCGATCTGGCCGCGCTTCTGTGCAGCCGGGTTTGCCACGACGTTATCTCGCCGGTCGGCGCCATCAACAACGGCCTGGAACTTCTCGACGAGGGCGGCGCCGACGCCGACGCCATGGACCTCATTCGCACCAGCGCTCTCAACGCCTCGGTCCGCTTGAAGTTCGCGCGTCTGGCCTTCGGCGCGTCCGGCTCGGTCGGAGCGTCGATCGACACCGGCGAAGCGGAAAGGGCGGCCAAGGATTTTGCCGCCGCCGAGAAGAAGACCGAGGTCAATTGGCACGGCCCGCGTGCCATCATCGCCAAGAACCGGGTCAAGCTGCTCTTGAACCTCTTCCTCATCGCCTATGGCGCGATCCCGCGCGGCGGTGTCATCGACATCACGCTCGAAAATCCCGAGCTCGACGCCGTGTTCACGCTGGTCTGCAAGGGCCGCATGATGCGGGTGCCCCCGCGCCTGGTCGAACTTCTGTCCGGCACGCCGGCCGAAGCAGTCGATGCGCACTCGATCCAACCCTACTACACGGTGCTGCTCGGCGAAGAATCCGGCATGGCGATCGACGTGGTTTCGACCGGTGAAGAGATCATCTTCACCGCGCGCATGGCGCCTGCCGACGCTTAAGACGGGGACCTGTCTTTTCCGATTTGAGACATGTCCGGCGCGGTGTGGCCATGGCCCCTGCGCCGGTTTTTTGCGTGGTCGCCGTTTAGGCACCCCGTAATCCGGGCTTTTCGCCGGTTTGCCGAAAAATTAATGTTTTCAGCGCTTTAAAAGTCATCCGAAAGATGGCGTTAAGCAAGCTCCGTAACGAAATCTTTGCCAAATTTGTATAGGGTTGTTTCAAGCGTGCGAATGCGCGTATAGGTAAGGCATGAAGGAGTTGGACATGCGGCGCTTGATGATTGCCGACGGCTCGGATGTCGTCAGGAAGGTTGGAAAACGTATCCTGTCCGGCATGGGCTTCCTTGTCTACGAAGCGCCCAGCGGCCTTGAGGCGCTGGTGCGCTGTGAAGCCGAGCTTCCGAACATTCTCGTGGTCGATGCCGGCCTGGAAGGCGCTCTGGATCTCATTGCCAATATCCGACGGCTGCCGAACGGTGCTTCGGTGCGCATCTATTACTGTGTCGTCGAGGCGGATCTGAAGAAGATGATGGCGGGCAAGCGCGCCGGCGCTGACGATTTCCTGCTGAAGCCGTTCGATCGCAAGATCCTGACCAGCGTTTTTGCCAGCCAGTCGATGGCGGCCTGACGCCCGACGTATCCTCATTCGGATTGAACAAGCCGCGGCGATTGCTGCGGCTTTTTGCTGCCCGGATTTCACGGCCTTGCGTGGCGCCGGAAAGCAAGGCCAGGGCATACTCGTCGCCAATTCCTCCAGGCCTTGCCGCCGCTTGCCCGATGGCGGGTCGGCAGCTTCACCAGGCATTCGACAGTCGGAGGAAGTGGGGGAGGGGCCGCGCGATTTCCGGTCGAGGAGCCATTGCCACAACGAAAAAACCCGCCTCGAAGGGCGGGTTTTTCGAAAAGGCGTCCGTTGGCGTCATGCCTGGATATGCGGGTCCATGCCGCGCCCGGACGAGAGCCTGAAATCAGGCGGTTTCGGCGTATTCCGCACCATCCGGCTCGCGCAGCACGTAGCCGCGGCCCCAGACGGTTTCGATGTAGTTGGCGCCACCGGCAGCGTTGGCAAGTTTCTTGCGCAGCTTGCAGATGAAGACGTCGATGATCTTCAGTTCCGGCTCGTCCATACCGCCATAGAGGTGGTTGAGGAACATTTCCTTGGTGAGCGTCGTGCCCTTGCGCAGCGAGAGCAGCTCGAGCATCTGGTATTCCTTGCCGGTGAGGTGGACGCGCTGTCCGCCGACTTCCACCGTCTTGGCATCGAGATTGACGATCAGTTCGCCGGTCGAGATGACCGACTGGGCATGACCCTTGGAACGGCGGACGATCGCATGGATGCGTGCCACCAGCTCGTCCTTGTGGAACGGCTTGGTCATGTAGTCGTCGGCGCCGAAGCCGAGGCCGCGAACCTTGTCTTCAATTCCGGCCATGCCGGAGAGAATGAGGATCGGCGTCTTCACCTTGGAAAGACGCAGTGTTCTCAAGACCTCGTAACCGGACATGTCCGGAAGGTTGAGGTCGAGAAGGATGATGTCGTAATCATAGAGTTTGCCGAGATCGACGCCTTCCTCACCGAGATCGGTGGTGTAAACGTTGAAACTCTCGGACTTCAGCATCAGCTCAATGCTCTGAGCTGTTGCGCTGTCGTCTTCAATTAGTAGAACCCGCATAT
Source organism: Ensifer sp. GW821-FHT05G01 (assembly GCF_059419585.1). Taxonomy (NCBI): domain Bacteria; kingdom Pseudomonadati; phylum Pseudomonadota; class Alphaproteobacteria; order Hyphomicrobiales; family Rhizobiaceae; genus Ensifer; species Ensifer sp. GW821-FHT05G01. The sequence goes on from NZ_JBWKSC010000012.1 coordinate 223,978, forward strand.
TCTTCCCCTTTTCCGCCGCCCAAGGTCATCGTGGCCCCCTTACGCGATACGGATCCAGTCGTTGCCTGATTTGGAGGCTGCCATCAAATGGTTAACAAATTCTGATTCACTCTGGCAAGGTGTATCGAGATTGTTAAATATTTTTAGCAGTTCCCTGATTTCAAACGTGAATCCAAAATGGCACTTTTCATGCGAAACATGAGGAAATGCCGCTATCTGACTCTTCTGACTCGTTAATGCCGGGGCCGTCATATTTCGTGCCTCAGCATTTACGGAGCCTTAAATCATCACCCCTATGATTAACGATGCCCGTAAACGAAAGGTTACCAGCGGTAGGCTTTTGTTAATATCGCTGTCGATTTTTCGTTTTCTGCCTGTTGGGGCAGGCTCGACGGGCCAAATCAGTAACCGGGGTCTCGTTATCCACGGGAGTATTGCGTATGAAAGCACGTGAGAGCCTTGTCCGCCTGAAGGAATTTCAGGTCAGGGAGAAGCAGCGTCAGCTGAGCCAGCTTCAGATGATGATGGCTGAGTTCGAACGGATGACCAAGGATCTGGAAAATCAGATTGTTTTCGAGGAAAAGAAGTCGGGCATTTCCGATCCCTCGCATTTTGCCTATCCCACTTTCGCCAAGGCTGCGCGTCAAAGAGCCGACAATCTTCAGGTCTCCATTCGTGAACTGAAGATGCAGCAGGACGCAGCCGAACTCGCGCTTGAAGAAGTACAGGCCGAGTATGCGAAGGCGGCGGCGCTCGAGGAACGGGACACGACGACGCGTCTGAGGGCGTAAGCCCCTCGGCGTTTCGAGGCATATGATTTTCATTCTTTGTCGGGCGATGCCGATGGCATGGCCCGATCCGGCACGATTGTCACAAGCATAAAAGCCCGCCCGACAGTTCGGCTGTCGGGCGGGTTTTCTCATTTCGAGACTGTCTGAAGCGGTGATGTCCGGATCGTGCTTGTTGGGTCAGGCCTGCCGGATCACGCCTGCCGGATCACGCCTGAATGACATCCTGCCAATCGGGATGGCGCAGCGCCTGCGCGCGCATGAACGGGCAGAGCGGAATGATCTTCCAGCCGCCCTTGCGCGCTTCGTCGATCGCATGTTTTGCCAGCGCCTGGCCGACGCCCTTGCCGCGAAGTTCGTCGGGAACCAGGGTGTGATCGACGATAACAAGTTTCGGCGACGATCGCGAATAGGTCATCTCGCAGGTATATCCCTCGAGGGATGTCGAGTAGCGGCCGTGCGAGCCGGTTTCTTCGTGGGCGATATCCATCTCAGCATCCCTTCGTATTCAACGTTTGCGTGTTGTCGACGATGCTATCGCATGGCTGCGGCAACGGGAACCGGTTTGACGTACGCGAAGGTGAAACGCACTGTCGCCGAAATGTCGGCGACAGGAAGGGGCGGCGTAGTTTGGCCGAAAACGAAAACGGCGGCAACCGGAAAGCCGGAGCCGCCGTTCCACCTATGGCCCTGTCGTGGGCTCTTAGTGGCGATATTGCTGGATGCGTGTCGTGCGCAGACCGGCCAGACCGTGATCGTTGATGGAGGACTGCCAGGAAAGGAATTCCTCGACAGTGAGGGTATAGCGCTCGCACGCTTCCTCAAGGCTCAAAAGGCCACCGCGTACTGCGGCAACCACCTCAGCCTTCCTGCGGATAACCCAGCGCCGGGTATTCGCCGGCGGCAGATCCGCAATCGTCAGAGGACTGCCATCGGGGCCGATGACATATTTTACGCGTGGTCGCATCATTTCGGTCATGGGACTCTCTACACAAACTCAAGACCATATGTGGCTGACCTTAGCCCGCCACATTTAACATTTGCCTAAGCCGTCGGTAACAATTTGCTCATAATTTTAAATACTTCCGCACACTCCCTCGATCACTTCCGCAACATCGCCCCGGCGATCGCGACGCCCGTCGCGTTCGACAATAGCCGTCAATTTGCCCGGAAAGCTTTGGATTATCGCGGATTTTACATGGGAGCCATGCAATTACCACATTTCACTTTAACTAAAATTCTTGGTAACGAGACGCCGAAATAAAGGATGAGCGACGTTTGTGCGCTCCCGATTCATTCTTGGTGCATCGTCATATTTTCACAACCGGCCGCGTTGCTTTCGCGGGCATGCCGGAGAGGGTGGCTGTATTCTGGCTGCCGGGTGAAGTTCATGCGCCGGATGATTCTCGGGGCGGTTTGTATTCTCTCGACCAGGTGCGTTGGCGCCGGTGATGTGGTGATCAGAGATGAAGGAATCGAATGAACCAGCCTTGCTACGCGAGGCTGAGACGGCGGACATGATTTCCGAAATCGATACGGCTGCCGTGCGCACCGAGTATGAACTTCTGCATTTGCTGCGGCGGCTGATCGCGCGTTATGGCTTCGGCCATTTCATGATCGCGCGGTTGCCCCTGGCCGAGCAGCAGCGCTTCTCCGAGCGCCTGGTGCTGAGTAACTGGCCGTCCGAGCTGGTGCGCCAGTACGACGCCTGCGAGACCTTTCAGTCGAGCGTGCTGGTCGAGCGGCTGCGCAACACCAAGCTGCCGGTCGTCGGCGGCGCCGAACTGCTCGACGTTGCCGGCAAACCGGCCGACGAGGCGATGGTGCATCGCCTGCTGGCGCATCCGGAAATGGCGCGCCATTTCGCCGTCCAGTTGCATACCAGCAGCGGCGATCCCTTCGTCGCCATGCTCTCGGGACGGCGCGAGGCGCCTGTCGGCGTCGAGCAGGCAACGCTCTATCTTTCCCTCGTGCAGCTGTTCGAATGCCTTGAGCGCACCTTCGATACCGGCAGCTCGGCGCGCGAAAAGCTGTCGAGCCGCGAAATCGAGTGTCTGCGCTGGGCAGCGGCCGGCAAGAGCAGTGACGAGATCGCCATCATCCTCGGCATCTCCACCTATACGGTCAGCAGCTACTTCAAGAGCGCGACCCGCAAGCTCGATGCGGTCAACCGCATGCAGGCGATCGCCCGCGCCATGCGGCTGAAACTGATCTGAGACAGGCCGCTTCGATCGGCCAGGCGCCATAGCGCCGCCCTTGCCGCGGAGCGGACAAGTTTCTATATGTCGGCGACCAGAGCACCCCGCCTTGAAGCGGAACCGCAGAAGGCGGTGAAACAGTTCTGGACATTTTAGTGCTGCAGCGATTTTTGTGCGTCCGATCAGGGCGTGCGGCGCCGCAGAAGCCGAGAGCGTGCCGTGTGCTATTATCCCGGCATTGCATCGCATGAAGCGTGAAACTGGGGCGAGCGCTGTTGCCGCCGCCCGAAGGCCGGATTGGATCCCGTGAATAGTCTCGATTTTGACCGCAAGCCCGAAGATACGCGTGTCGTCGTCGCCATGTCCGGCGGCGTCGACAGTTCCGTTGTCGCCGGCCTGCTCAAACGCGAGGGCTACGACGTCCTTGGCATTACGTTGCAGCTCTACGATCATGGTGCCGCGGTACACCGCGCCGGCTCCTGCTGTGCCGGCCAGGACATCGACGATGCGCGCCGCGTCTGCGAAACGCTCGGCATTCCCCATTACGTGCTCGATTACGAAGCGCGCTTCCGCGAAACCGTGATCAACCCGTTTGCCGAAAGCTATGTTGCCGGCGAAACGCCGATCCCCTGCGTTGCCTGCAACCAGACGGTCAAGTTCGCCGATCTCTTGGCGACCGCCAAGGAGCTCGGTGCCGACGCGCTGGCGACCGGCCACTACATTCGCTCGCGGCCGAGCCCGAACCCGCGCTATGCCGGCCAGCGGGCGCTCTATCGCCCGACGGATGCCGATCGCGACCAGAGCTACTTCCTCTTTGCCACCACGCAGGAGCAGATCGACTATCTGCGCTTCCCGCTTGGCCATCTCTCGAAGGCCGAAACGCGGGTTCTGGCCGAAGAGATGGGCCTTGTCGTCGCCCAGAAGGCCGACAGCCAGGACATCTGTTTCGTGCCGCAGGGCAAGTACAGCGATATCGTTACGAAGCTGAAGCCGAACGCGGCGCTCGCCGGCGAGATCGTCCATCTCGATGGCCGTATCCTCGGCACCCATGACGGTATTCTCCACTACACCATCGGCCAGCGCCGCGGCATAGGCATCGCCACCGGCGAGCCGCTCTATGTTGTCTATCTCGACGCCCGCTCGCGCCGCGTCATCGTCGGCCCCAAGGAGGCGCTGGAAACGCGCCGCGTCTACCTGCGCGACGTCAACTGGCTGGGCGACGAGGATCTCGAGGACGTGGCGGCCAAGGGCTTCGACTGTTTCGCCAAGGTGCGCTCCACCCGCCAGCCGGCGCCGGCGATCCTGAAGCGCGATGCGGAAGGTCTCTATGTCGAGCTTGCCGAGGGCGAGGCCGGCATTGCTCCCGGCCAAGCCTGCGCGCTCTATTCCGGCATCGGTGAAGACGCCCGCGTCTATGGCGGCGGCTTCATCCGCAAATCCGAGCGCGAGGCCGGTGCCGAGGCCGCATTGAAGGTGCTTCTGGCAGCGCCGGCGGCCGCCTGAGGCCCCCATTTCCGATCGCGCGGGAAAACTTCACATTTTCCCCGTGACTTGGGTTGACACTGGGCGGAACCGGGCCTTATAAGCCGCCCGTCCAGTCAAGACGGCTTCTTCTTCGAAGCGCTGACGCGGTACCCGGCGGAGTAGCTCAGTAGGTTAGAGCAGAGGAATCATAATCCTTGTGTCGGGGGTTCGAATCCCTCCTCCGCTACCATTTCTTCCTGAAACACAACTTAATTAGATTAATGTTCGGTCTCTGGCGCGCGTCGCCCGAACTTGATCGCAGTCCCGTATATTGCGGACCGATGCCGCCAGCTTCCATCTTCGCGGGATCTCCCAGCTGATCACGGTCAAACCGTCGGGAAGCAATACGAATTGTGATCCTCCCGGCTCACTTCACCCATGACTATGCCGATGGTGCAGGTCCGGATAATGCGGATGCTTGTGGCGCATCGGTTCGTGCCGGTGCCAGTGGGAATGCGGCTCGGTGATCGGGCCGTCGTGGGTGTGGGTGTGATGCTCGTCGTGGATATGGGCGTGTTCGTGCTCAAGCGCCTCGTGGCTGTGTTCGTGGTCGTGGCGCTCTGCCAGGTGCAGCCAGAGGCCGAAGGCCATCAACAGGCCGGCTGAGAGGAATTGCGGGGTGACGGCGTCGCGGAAGAGGGCGATCGAGAGCAGGGCGCCGATGAACGGGGTGAGCGAGAAGTAGGCGCCGGTTCGCGCCGTGCCGAGATGGCGCAGGCCGAGCATGAAGAGGACAAGGCTGATGCCGACGCCGAAGAAGCCGACGAGGGCGGCGCCGGCGGTGAGGCCGAAGGGCGGCAGCGATGCGCCGAGCCAAAGGGCAAGCACGAGGTTGGTCGTGCCGGCCGCGAGCCCCTTGATCATGGCGATCTGGACGGGATCGGCCGAGGAGAGATTTCGCGTCAGATTGTTGTCGATGCCCCAGGCAATGCAAGCTCCTGCGATCAGCAGGCTGCCGTGATCGAGGCTGAGGCCTGCACCGTTCCACGACAGAAGCACAGCGCCGCTCAGGATGGCGGCAGCGCCTAGCAGCAGGCGACGGTCGACGTTTTCGCGAAACACCAGCCAGGCAATTGCCATCGTCGCCAGCCCCTCGAGGTTGAGGAGCAGCGAGCCGGAAGCGGCCGTGGTCTGCGACAGCCCGAACATCAGGAGAAGCGGGCCGAGCACGCCGCCAAACAGGATGACTGACATCAGCCAGGGAATGTCGTCACGCGCCAGCGGCGCCTCGACGCCATCGATCCCGACAAGCGCGCGGGCACGGTGGACGAGCGCCAGGCCGATCCCGGCGCCGAGATAAAGCATGCCGGCGAGCAGCCAGGGATCGATGGTGCCGAGCAGAAGCTTCGACAGCGGTGTCGAGGCGCCGAAGAGAACGGCGGAGCCGAGCGCCAGCGGAACGCCGGGCCAGAGGTGGGAATGATCGCTCGACATCAAATACTTTCCGACAATGCGTTGTATCGGCCATGAGGCGGCAGGTTTGGTCCATCCAAGCAGCAAAGCCTTGTCAGGGGAAGGGTTTGTTCGCATTGACAATGGGCAGGGGAGGTTTCTCCACCAGCGCCATTGGCCGTTCGCGTTTCAGGAAGACCGGTCAGCGCTGCCTGACGCAGGAGAATAGCGCAGACCGGCAGCGCAACGGTCGCGGCGATCATGGCGATCGCCGTCCTTATGCTCGCCTGTCGCCTTGCGGCCAAGAGTGCGGCAATCGGCGAGATCTGGGGAAAACACCAAGCTGGTCATCGTAATCAACGGTACCCAGATCGAAGTCATGCGCGGTATGTCGGCTGCGGTCTCGAAGCTTCGGTGCGCTGGATCCTCCGCTGTCAGCGCATGCGCAGGCGGGCGGCCCATTCCCGTTGTGGGCTGAACGCAACTTTGATCAACGACAAGGCTATGCCCGCATGTGCAGCCGAAATCCGCTCGCCTCGTCTTCTGACTATTCAGGTCGGCACCGACAGGGACACGTTGCAATCGGCGTTAGCGCAGAGCGCTGAACTGACGTTTCAATCGGCCGGCGCTGCGCAAACCAGGATCGATCTTGAGGGAGCCGATGAGGCCATCAAGGCGCTCAATGCCTGCGTGAAGTGAAAAGCCGTCCCTGCCGGCCGCGGACATCAGCCTTTCTTGGGCGATCGCGGTGAGGAGTTCGGGGCGAAGACCGTCGCCGCTTGCGGCTGCCAATGTGTGGAGGGTGAGCAGGGACATCATGGCTGGCTCCATCGTCTGATGGAGCATTCTTGCTTCCGAGCCTCGGGCAAGCCACCCGTTTCCTGCCCGGTGGAAAACGAGACGGCGCGCCTTAGCGATGGATGGACGAGGTGATCGTGCTGTAGTCCGGCAGGGTGATGTCGGCAATTTCGGCTGCCCGGTATTGGGACAGGGCAACATGCATGAAGGCAATCACTGCGACCGAGAAGGCCAGAACGGTGATGGAAACGCCGAAGCCGGTCTTGATCATGTCCGTATCCTCCAAGCCTTGTGTTTGTTGCTGAGAGACTGTCAAACCGTGACATGGAGACTATCGTGTGGCGTCGAATGCGCTGTTCCCCGGGTAACACGCCGTATGGTTACCGAAATATGAACAGGCAGTGCGGTGCTGGGCGGAGCCAAGCGGGGCAACAGCCGGCACCTTCGCTTGGCCGTGACTCTCTTTAGGCGCTCGCCCGCTTCTCCGGTGCGCGTGCGGCCCTTGAGGAGCCTCGTGCTACTTTCCGGCCCAGCCGAGGGCATCGGCGTCCATCTGGATCTTGATGCGCATTTCCATTCTGGCGGGGCTGCCGGCCGGCATCTTCGGGAAAGGGGCTGCCCGCCTGACCGCGGCGATGGCCTCGGCATCGGCCTTGCGGCTTCCGGAGGAGCGGTGAACCGCCACCGACAGCAGGTCGCCGTTCCTGCCGATGGAGAAGCGCACTTCGGTCGTCAGGGGTTTGCGCTTGCCGCGCTTTTCCTGGGCTTGGTGCTGGGCCGCCTTCGAAGATGTGGCGTCAGCGAGGGAAGGTGTGCCGACGATGATCGAGATGGCGCAAAGAAAGGGGAGAAGGATTTTCACGAGGTTCGTCCGGGCGGGCCTGAGGAGGATGCACCAACCGCTAAATCAGTTTTCGATTGTCGACGCGAGCGCCGGGTCCCGACTTTTCGGCGCCCGGCAACAATTTTTCCGTGCAGGATCGGCCGGGCCGGTCGCGCTTTGCGAGAGGATGCCAGCTTGCTATGCAATGAATGTGCGTCTGACGGGGAGCGAGGCCATGACGAAGACACGGCATGAGATCGAGGGCGAGCGGATCCGGCAGTTGATCGCCGATGTCGAGCGGTCGCAGAACGAGCGGTCGCCGGAGGATTTCCTGCAGCATTTCATGCCCGACGCCGTCTGGGTGACCGCCTTCGGACGGCGGTTGACCGGCCGCGACGAGATCGCGGCGTTTACCCGCAAGGTGCTGACGCCGGCGCTCGGCAATCAATATGCCCGCTATGAGGCAGAGCACATTTCCTTCCTGCGACCGGACGTGGCCGCCGTCAACGTGCGCCAGCGCCCAGTGCTCGACGACGGATCGCCGATCCCGGGCGAGGCGGAAGGCAGCCCGCTCTATATCCTGGTGAAGGAAGGCGAACGCTGGATGATCGCCATCGGCCAGAACACCAAGGTGCAGACGGAGGCGATCGTGGCGCAGCAGAACCAGATCATCTCTGGCGACGAAAAATAGCGCCCGTCAACTGCTGCCGGTCGGCAGGGTGGAAGCCGCGGCGCAGGTCGCTCGTCGTGACAAGCATCGGTCTTTGATGAAGGCAGGAGCCGTTGCCCGCTTGAAGGATTCGCGTTCGTGGCTATTGTGGCGAGCCGTCGCGCCCGCTTTCAGTGGCGGCGATATTGTCTGCCATTGACGTTGTCACTGGTGACATTCTCGGAATGGGTCGCCTTCGTTGGTGGCTTACGGACGCGAGCAGCAATTTATATAGTGACTTCTCAAATGACCATTTCCATTCGTCCTTCCCGCCCGTCGGATTTCCAGCGCACGTTCGACATCTGGCGCAGCGCCGTCGTCGCGACGCATGACTTTCTCTCGGCCGAGGATTTCGCCGCCATAGAAGAGATGGTTGCCACCCACTATCTGCCGCAAGCCGAGCTCTGGATTGCTGCCGATGCAGACGATGTCGCGCTCGGCTTCATGGGCATGTCGTCCTTCCCGCCCGTCGGATTTCCAGCGCACGTTCGACATCTGGCGCAGCGCCGTCGTCGCGACGCATGACTTTCTC
>NZ_JBWKSC010000012.1:232837-275659 GCF_059419585.1 Ensifer sp. GW821-FHT05G01
TGCCACCCACTATCTGCCGCAAGCCGAGCTCTGGATTGCTGCCGATGCAGACGATGTCGCGCTCGGCTTCATGGGCATGACCGGGGCGCAGATCGATTCCTTGTTTGTGCATGCCGATGCCCATGGCCGTGGCGTCGGCCGCGCGCTGGTTGCGCATGCGGCGGCGCTGCATCCGGTTCTGACCGTCGATGTCAACGAGCAGAATGCTTCGGGTGCAGGGTTCTATGCGCGCCTGGGGTTTGCCACCGTCGGCCGCTCGCCTGTCGATGACGACGGCAGGCCCTATCCTCTGCTGCACCTGCGCCGAACCTGACCCGGACGCAGACTGCCGGCTATTCCGGCGTCAGACGTTCTCTGCGGCATCGATCTCGATGAGGAACAGCGCGCAGTTTTCCGGGGTCTTCAAGGCTGCGGCAAGCGGCCCTGATACCAGCACGGCATCGCCGGCCGAGAGCGCAACGGTCTGGCCCTTGAGATCCAGCGACACGGCGCCGCGATGGCAAAAGATGAGGCTGGTTGCTGCTTCGCTCGCAAGCGAGCTTTCGCCCTCGACGTCCAGTCGGCGCACGCGATGAGCGAGCCTGCCCCGGCGGGTCATGACATTGAGGTCGACGATCGTGCCGTCGATCAGGGTGGCGGAGGTTGCGACGTCGGCGGGGAATGCGAGCGGTGCAGTTGCCTGCGTCAATGGCGCCCGATCTCGGCCTTCTATCGAAAGCGTCATGCCGTTGCCTTCGAGGATCGACAGGGTGCGGTCGATGCCGGGAAAGGCTGAGAACGGGCCGTCGCTGGCAACGGTTGCCATGCTCACCCGCCAGTCGAACTCCGAGAGCGACGCGCCCTCAGGGAAGACTGCAATCTCGATGGTTTCGCCGCCGCCGTTTTTCCAGGGCATGCGCTTGTGGCCGGAGGCGGGCAGGAGCTTCATGGCGTTCCTTCCTGAATGACGTGGCGCATGTGCTCGAAGTCCTCGTTCATCGGCCTGTCGTCGGCATAGTGGGGAACGGCGGTTCGGATGCGTCGGTAGAGCGTCTCGGTGCGCTTTGCCTTGGCCGTTGAGCGCGGCTGCAGGTCGTACGCCTGGGCGGCGGCGAGCAGCTCGATGGCAAGGATGCGCTCGAGATTGTCGACGATCGCCAGCGCCTTGAAGGCTGCGGGGGTCGCGTGCGTCAGGATATCCTCTTGCAGCGCCGAGGTGATGCCGCCGTCGAGGCTTGCGGGGGCCGCCAGCCGGCGGTTTTCCGCGGAAAGGGCGGCGGCCGTATACTGGGCGATCATGTAGCCGGAAGACACGCCGCCGTCGCCGGCGAGAAAGGCGGGCAGGCCGCTGACCAGCGGGTTGACCAGCCGGTCGATGCGACGCTCGGAGATCGCCGCGACTTCGGCGACGGCAACCGCGAGGCTGTCCATGGCAAGGCCGAGCGCGGCGCCGACCGCATGGGCTTGCGAATGCACTTCCGGCGCTTCCGGCGTGCCGGAGACGGCGGGGTTGTCGGTGACGCTTGCGAGCTCCCGGTTCACCACCTCGGCCACATGCTCGAAGGCGTCGCGGGCGGCACCATGCACATGCGGAACGGCGCGCAGGCTCAAGGGATCCTGCGTGCGCGTGCCGGCGCTTGCCTTGAGCATCGGGCTGTCTGCCAGGAAGTCGCGCAAGGTTTTGCCGACCGCCTGCAACCCCGGCGAATGGCGCAACGCTAAGGGCCCGGCGGCAAAGGTATTGGCCTGGCTGCCGAGGTTTTCATAAGTGAGCGCCGCTGCCGCATCCGCCCAGGCGAAGAGGCTTTGCGTGCGCGACAGCGCCAGCGCTGCGAGACCGGTGGCGCAGGGCGTGCCATTGACGAGGCTCAGGCCCTCCTTGGCCTGCAGGGCCAAGGGCTGAAGCCCAAGCCGGCGCAGCGCTTCTGCACCAGGGACGATTTCCCTGCCGTCGTTTACCGTGCCACGGCCGATCAGGACGAGGCCGATGGACGCGGCATGGGTGAGGTAGCCCACGGAGCCGCGCGACGGGATATTGGGGATGAGGCCGGCATTGAGCAGTGCAAGCAGCGCCTCGACCGTCTCGACGCGCACGCCGGAATAACCATGGGCGAAATTGGCGATCTGCGCGGCCATCACCGCCCGTGCTTCCGCCCGCCCCAGCGGTTCGCCGACGCCGCAGGCGTGGCTGAGGACGATGTTGCGCGACAGCGCTTGCTGGTTTTCCCTGTCGATGATGACATCGCAGAGCGCGCCGACACCGGTGTTGATGCCATAGCCGCGAATGCCGCGATCGACCAGCGCCTCGACCACGGCGCGCGCCTTGACGATGCGTTCGCGGGCCGCGTCAGAAAGCGTCAGCCGGGCGCCGTTGGCGGCCGCGGCGATATCAGTCCAGTCTGCCGGTCCATCAAGGGTGATGGTTTCAGTCATGCGCTTCCGGCCTTCCCTGGCGACGTTGGACGAAACGGGCGACGTAGTCGTTGGCGGGATTGTCGAGAATATCGTCCGGTGTCCCCACCTGCACCACCTGACCGTCCTTGAGGATGGCGATTTCCGAGCCGATGCGCAAAGCCTCGTCGAGATCGTGGGTGATGAAGACGATGGTCTTCGACAGGTTCTGCTGCAGCTGCAGCAGCTGGTCCTGCATGTCGGCGCGGATCAATGGATCGAGCGCGGAGAAGGCCTCGTCCATCAGGATGACGTCGGTATCGGCGGCAAGCGCCCGGGCAAGGCCGACGCGCTGCTTCATGCCGCCCGACAGCTGGTGCGGGAACTTGGCATCGTAGCCGGAGAGGCCCACGGTCTCGATCCATTTCATGCCGATGTCGCGGGCGTCGGCTTTGGAGATGCCGCGCACGCGCTGGCCGTAGACGACGTTCTGCAAGACGGTTCGATGCGGCATCAGGGCAAAGCTCTGGAACACCATGCTGACGCGGTGCATGCGGAAGGTGCGCAGCGCCTTGGCATCGAGATCGAGGATGTTGCTGCCATCAAAGGCGACCTCTCCGCTCGTCGGCTCGATCAGCCGGTTGATGTGGCGCACCAGCGTCGACTTGCCCGATCCCGACAAGCCCATGATGACGAAGATCTTGCCGGCGCCGATCGTCAGGCTGACGTCGTTGAGGCCGACGCTGCAGCCGGAGCGGGCGAGAATCTCGGCCTTGTCGAGGCCGTCTTTGGCCATGGCGAGGGCGGCCTTCGCGTCCTGCCCGAAGATCTTGTAGACGTTGCGGATCTCGATATCAGCCATTGCGGGGATCCTCCGTCCGGCTCTTGCCGAAACCTTGCGTGATGCGGTCGAGTACGATTGCCAGGATGACGATGCCGATACCGGCCTCCAGGCCCTTGCCGACGTCGAGTGTCTGGATGCCGTTCAGCACCTGTTCCCCGAGGCCACGCGCACCGATCATCGAGGCGACGACCACCATCGACAGCGCCATCATGATCGTCTGGTTGAGGCCGGCCATGATCGTCGGGGTGGCGAGCGGCAGTTCGACGCCGAAGAGGATCTGGTTGGGGCTGCCGCCGAAGGCGGTTGCCGCCTCGACGACCTCGTGATCGACCTGGCGAATGCCGAGATCGGTGAGACGGATCAGCGGCGGCACCGCATAGATGATCGTCGCCAGGATCGCCGGCACCTTGCCGAGACCGAAGAGCATCAGGGCCGGGATCAGATAGACGAAGCTCGGCATGGTCTGCATCACGTCGAGCACCGGAAGCGTAATGTTGCGCACCAGCCGGCTCTTGGCGACGAGGATGCCCATGGGCACGCCGATCGCCACCGATACCAACGTCGCCATCAACATCAGCGCCAGCGTCTGCATGGTGAGGTCCCAGAGACCAAGCACGCCAACGAAGAACAGGAGCGCCCCGACCGCGACCGTCAGCGTCCAGCGCTTGGAGCTTTGCCAGGCGAGCGCCATGAAGGCGAGGATGACGACCCACCAGGGCAGGCCGCGCAGGATCCACTCGATGAACAGCACGGCTTTCAGGATCACTGCGCTGATTGCCTTGAAGACCCAGCCATAGCTGCTGACCAGCGTCTGGATGAACTCGTTCACCGGCGCGCGGATGGAGAGATTGAGGGTATCCGGAAACATCGGATGTCGTTCCTTGCTCGGGCCAAGGGCGGGCGCAACGCTGCGGCCGATGGCGCTTGCCTCGGGATGTCGAAGGTCGGGCCGCGCGGATCCGATGAGACAGCCCTGTCTCAGACAGGGGCGCACCAGAGCCGCGTCGGCCGACCGAACGGACTTACTTCAGGCTGGCTTCGATCTTGCCGCGGGCCTCGTCGGAGACCCACTTGCCCCAGACATCGCCCTTGGTCTTCAGGAACTCGGCCGCTGCCGCCACTGCATCGACCTTCTGGTCGGTCATGTAGGCAAGGCTGCCGTTGACGTCTTCGAGCGGGAAGGTCGCCTTTTCGAGGATCGCGATGATCTCCGGGGCTTCCTGTGCGAACGTGCTGTTGACGCCGTAGGAGACGTCGACGGACGGGAAGGCGCAGCCTTCGTCGCGCTTGCCGGTGGCGCTCGAAAGCTCCTTCCAGCAGGCTTCGTTGTAGGCCGGCTCTTCCAGCTGCACGAGCTTGAATTTGCCCATGATCGCCGTCGGCGACCAGTAGTAGAACAGGATCGGTTCGCCCTGCAGATAGGCCGAGGTGATGGCGCTATCGAGTGCGGTGCCGGTGCCGGGGCGGAAGTTCACATAGGTCTCGCCGAGCTTGTAGGCATCGAGCTTGGCCGTGCTGACGCCTTCGCAGGTCCAGCCCGACGGGCAATTGAGGAAGCGGCCCTTGGACGGTTCCTCCGGATCGGCGAACAGCTCGACGATCTTGGCGTCGGACAGCTGCGAGACACTCTTCAGATCCGGGGCCTTCGCCTCGATGTTGCGGGAGGCGTCGCCCTTGATGACATATTCCGGAACGAACCAGCCTTCGCTGGCGCCGACGAAAGTCTTGCCGACGGCGACGACCTTCTTTTCCTCGACGGCCTTGTTCCAGATGTCGGAGCGGCCGAGCCATTCCTCGGCGAAGATCTGCACGTCGTTGTTGGCGGTTGCCTGCTCGAGCGTCACGGAGTTGCCGGGGATCGAGTCCACCTGGCAGTCGTAGCCCTTGGCGAGAATGGTCTTCATCACTTCGGTGATGAAGGCGCCGCTTTCCCAGTCGATGCCGGCGAAGGTGACGGTCTTGCCGTCGCCGCAATAGGAGGCGTTGGCGTTGCCGGTGGAGGCGGCGAGCATGAGGCCAGTGGCGGCGAGCGTGAGTTTCAGTTTGTTGATCGACATTAAGCTGTTCCCTGTTTTGATTTTGGCTTTGACGACTACTTCAGTTTCATGAGCACCCGCGCGAAGGCGCGGTCGATGTCTTCCTCCCGGTCGTGGCGTCCATTGCGGATCTTCCACTGTCCGGCGACCATGACGTCGCGGACGGTCTCGCCGCCAAGCGCAAACAGCCAGCGGTCGAGGATCTGATTGCCGCTTGCAGCGGCGATGTACGGATTGGCGCCGTCGAGCACGACGAAATCGGCGCGGGCACCGACGGCGATGCCCGATGTCTTCTGGCCGACGGCCTGGGCGCCGCCCTTGAGGGCCGCATCGAAAATCGTGTGGCCGACGGAGGCGCCGGGGCCCGCAAGGCGGTTGCGGCGGCGATCGCGCAGGCGCTGGCCGTATTCGAGCAGCCGCAATTCTTCGGCGGCGCTGGTTGCCACATGGCTGTCGGTGCCGATGCCGAGGCGCCCGCCTTCCGCCATGTAGTCGACGGCCGGGAAGATGCCGTCGCCAAGATTGGCTTCGGTTGCCGGGCAGAGACCGGCAACCGCGCCGGATCGCGCCAGTCGCTGCCGTTCGTCGTCCGTCAGGTGGGTGGCGTGGATCAGGCACCAGCGCTCATCGACCGGCATCTCGTCGAGCAGCCATTGAACCGGGCGACGGCCGCTCCAGGCAAGGCTGTCGTCCACTTCCTTGGTCTGCTCGGCGACGTGGATGTGGATCGGGCCTGCGACCGGCGCGCGTTCGAGGATCGTGCGCATCTCTTCCGGGGTCGCGGCGCGCAGCGAGTGGATGGCATAGCCGAGCGTCTGGCCGTTGTCGCGGCAGAGTGGCGCCAGTCGTTCGAGCAGCGCCAGGAAGCGATCGGGATCATGCAGGAAGGGGCGCTGGCCGGCATTCGGGGCGACGCCGCCGAAATTGGCGTGGGCGTAGAAGACCGGAAGATGGGTAAGCCCGATGCCGGTCGCTTTCGCAGCATTGAGAATGCGCAGCGACATTTCGGCCGGGTCTGCATGGGGCGTGCCATCGGCGGTGTGGTGCAGGTAGTGGAATTCGGCGACATGGCCAAAGCCGCCCTTCAGCATCTCCATGTAGAGCTTGGCGGCGATCGCCTCGACATCGTCGGGGTTCACGAGGCCGACGGTGCGGTACATTTCTTCCCGCCAGGTCCAGAAGCTGTCATCACCGCTGCCGGCCACTTCGGCAAGGCCCGCCATGGCGCGCTGGAAGGCGTGGGAATGCAGGTTGGCAAGGGCTGGAACCAGCGGTCCGGCAACGCGTTCGTCGCCATCGGCGATGGGCTGATCGGTCTTGATGGAGACGATCTCGCCTGTCTGATCAAGCGCAATGGCGACGTTCTGCGCCCAGCCGGTCGGCAGAAGCGCATGGTCGGCGAAGAGCCGGTTGACGGGAAAAGTTGCCATGTTGCGATTTTCCTGTACGTAGTTGTATATGGAACTATAGATATTTTGCTGTGGCGCGCAAGCGTGAAATGAACGAAAAGAATCATTGCCGGATACGCATGATTTGTTCGTGATCCGGAAAGGGCGGGGAAAATGCCGATAACGGCACTCAGACGAAGGATCGACATGGCGGCATTCGAGGACGGACCGGTGCCACGCTACGAGGCGGTGAAGCAGTTCATCCGCACCCGCATCGACAGCGGCGAATGGCCGGCACATCATCGCATCCCTTCCGAAAACGAGATCGTTGCCGATCTCGGCGTCAGCCGCATGACCGCAAACCGCGCGCTGCGGGAACTCGCAACCGAAGGCGCGATCACCCGCGTCCAAGGGGTCGGCTCGTTCGTCGCGGCCCACAAGGGCAGCACCGCGCTATTGGAAGTGCGCAATATCGCCGATGAAATCCGCGAGCGCGGCCATGCGCATACCTCGCGCATGACGCTGATGCAGGAAGAGGTGGCACCGTCGGAGATCGGTTATGCACTCGGGCTTGCGACCGGTGCGCGGGTTTTCCACTCGATCATGGTGCATTCGGAAAACGGCCTGCCGATCCAGATCGAGGACCGGTTCGTCAACCCGTCGATCTGCCCGAAATACATGGAGCAGGATTTCCGCGACATGACGCCGAACGCCTATCTGACGGCGGTGGCGCCGATCACCCGTACCGAACAGATCGTCGAGGCGGTTTCGCCGCAACCATGGGAATGCAAGCTGCTCGGCATCGACCGCAACGAGCCCTGCCTGATGATCCGGCGTCGTACCTGGTCGGACACCGCCAATGTGACGACGGCGCGCCTGCTCTATCCCGGGACGCGCTATCGCCTTGAAGGTATGTCGCAATAGTCGGGAGACCCGTTCGGTCGATTCGGAAGTCGGCATGGTGCCGGATGTGATGGAGGCGACATATGGTTCAAGACGCGCTGAAGCTTCGCACGGAATTGCCAAGGCCCGATGTCGCGCCTGACGACGCTGCGCGCATCCTCTTGGAACATTTCGGCCTCTCCGGCACCTTGAGCGAACTCGGCAGCCAGCAGGACCGCAACTACCGGATCGACACGGGCGAGGCCCGTTTTGTCCTCAAGATCTGCCGGGCAGCCTATGACCTGCAGGAACTGCAGGCCCAGAACGCCGCCTTGCTGCATCTCGCCCGCCAGGCAGGTTCGGTGCGTGCGCCGCAGGTGGTGCGTGCGCTCGACGGCAACGACATTGTCGAGACGACGGTGCGCGGCGAGGCCTATCGCGTTCGCCTGCTGACCTATCTCGAAGGCGTGCCGTTGACCCGCCGCAAGCATCTGAGCGCGGAAACGGTGGCAGCACTCGGCGATATCGCCGGACGGTTGGCGGTGGCGCTGCGTGATTTCGACCATCCGGGCCTTGACCGCGAGCTGCAATGGGACCTGAGGCATGCCGCCCCTGTCGCGCTTCACCTGCTTGCCGCCATGAACGACGAGGGGCTGAAGAAACGGATTGCCGAGGCCATGGTGGGCGCCATGCGCCGGCTTCAGCCGCTGACCGCCGACTTGCGCGTGCAAGCCATCCACCATGATGTCACCGACGACAATGTTGTCGGGCAACCGGATGCCGCGGGTCGAACGGTGCCGGACAGCGTCATCGATTTCGGCGACATTCTCAAAGGCTGGCTCGTCGCCGAACTGGCGGTCACCTGTGCCTCGCTGCTGCATCATGCCGATGGCGATCCGTTCTTCATCCTGCCGGCCATCAGGGCTTTTCATGCGGTTTGCCCGCTCGAGGAAAGCGAACTGAAGGCATTGTGGCCGCTGGTCGTTGCGCGCGCCGCGGTGCTGGTCGCCAGTTCCGAACAGCAGCTGACCATCGACCCTGACAATGCATACGTTCAGGGCAATGCCGCCCATGAACGTGAGATCTTCGACGTTGCCGTTTCCGTGCCGCCGGCGCTGATGCAGCAGGCGATCCTGCGCGCTGTCGATGCCGCGCCTGAAAAAACGCTGCCGGTGATCGGCGAAGGGTTGCTCGTCGAGATCGAGCCGGCCGGCGTGCGCCAGATCGACCTTTCCATCCTCAGCCCCTTGCTTCCCGAGGAACGGTGGCAGCACCAGGGCCTTCCGGCGTCACTGTTGCAGACGGCTGCGCATGCGATCGGCATGGCGTCCACCCGTTACGGCGAATATCGGCTGACCGAGAGTACGCTTCGCGCGTCGCGACCGACTTCGACCTTTGCGCTGCATGTCGATCTGTGCCTGCCTGTCGGCACTGTCGTCAGAGCGCCCTTTGCCGGCGGAACCGAATGGCATGACGGACGGGTGGTGCTGAACGGTCCTGCAGTCGTTCTCCATCTCACCGGACTGGAGCCGCCCGAGGACGCTGAGGAGACGGTTGCCGCCGGTGCGCCGGTCGGCACGGTGGTCGAGGCCGGCCACGGGCTTGGGCTGATGCGGGTACAGCTCTGCCGCGAACCGGGGTTGATCGCGCCATTGTTTGTCCCGGCCCATCAGGCCGAGGCCTGGCGCGTGCTCTGCCCGTCACCCTCTGGCATTCTCGGTTTCGACTGCGACGCGCCGGCGCCGCATTCGGCAGACCTGCTTGATCGCCGCCAGCAGCATTTCGCCAGGCCGCAGAAGAACTACTACAGCAAGCCGCCGCAGATCGAGCGCGGCTGGAAGGAGCACCTGTTCGACGTCGAGGGCAGGGCCTATCTCGACATGGTCAACAACGTGACGATCCTTGGCCACGGGCACCCAAGGCTGGCGGCAGCGGTCGGTCGGCAATGGTCGCTGCTCAACACCAATTCGCGCTTTCACTATGCGTCAGTTGCCGAGTTTTCCGAAAGGCTTGCAGCGCTTGCGCCTGACGGTCTCGACACGGTGTTCCTGGTCAATAGTGGCTCGGAGGCGAACGACCTTGCCTTGCGTCTCGCCTGGGCATTTTCCGGTGAGCGCAATGTCGTCAGCCTGCTCGAGGCTTATCATGGCTGGACGGTGGCGAGCGACGCGGTCTCGACGTCGATCGCCGACAACCCGCGGGCGCTTGAGACCCGTCCCGACTGGGTGCACGCTGTCGTCGCGCCCAATACCTATCGTGGACAATTCCGCGGCGCCGACACCACCGACACTTACGTGCGGTCGGTGGCGACCAAGCTGCGCGAACTGGAGGACGCAAGGGAAGGGCTTGCCGGCTTCATCTGCGAGCCGGTCTACGGCAACGCCGGCGGCATTCCCTTGCCGAAAGGCTATCTCGATGCCGTCTATGCCATGGTTCGCCAGCGTGGTGGCGTGTGCATCGCCGACGAAGTGCAGGTCGGCTATGGCAGGCTCGGCGACTATTTCTGGGGTTTCGAGGAGCAGGGCGTGGTGCCGGATATCATCACCATCGCCAAGGGCATGGGCAACGGCCACCCGCTCGGTGCCGTCATCACCAGGCGCGAGATTGCCGATGCGCTGGAGAAGGAAGGCTATTTCTTCTCGTCCTCCGGCGGCAGCCCGGTCAGCTCCGTCGTCGGCCAGACGGTGCTCGATCTCATCGAAGAAGAGAAGCTGCAGGAAAACGCCCGTGTCGTCGGCGGCTATCTCAAAACGAGGCTCGAAGCGCTTGCGCAACGGTTTCCGATCGTCGGTGCGGTGCACGGCATGGGGCTTTATCTCGGTGTCGAATTCGTGCGCGATCGCGACACGCTGGAGCCGGCGAGCGAGGAGACGGCCGCCATCTGCGACCGCCTGCTGGAGCTCGGGGTCATCATGCAGCCGACCGGCGATCACCTCAACGTCTTGAAGATCAAGCCGCCGCTCTGCCTCAGCCGCGAGAGCGCCGACTACTTCGCCGACATGCTGACGCGGGTGCTGGACGAGGGCTGGTAGGCAACGCCCCCCGTGCCGATCTTACCAGCCGGCAAAATCGGCAAGCGCAGCGTCCGAAACCCGGCCAGCTCTGACATCGCCGAAGGCGCGGTCGAGAATGTCGAGCGCCTGGTCAATCTCGGTGTCCGATATCGTCAGCGGTGGAGTCATCTCCAGCACGTTGGAGTTCATGCCGACGTAATAGAGGACGAGGCCGAGCTCATAGGCGCGATAGATCAGCTTGGCCGTTTCTCGTGATGCCGGTTCCCGGCTGCCGCTGTCGGCAATCAGTTCCACACCCGTGGCCAGGCCACGTCCGCGCACATCGCCGATCAGGGCGTGGCGTCCGGCAAGTTGCCGCAGACCTTCGCGCAGCCGTTCGCCCTTACGTTCGGCCGCCTGCGCCAGCCCCTCTCGCTCGATGGTTTCGAGGACGGCGAGGCCGGCCGCCGTCGAGACCGGGTTGCCGTGCAGGGTCTGCATCGCGAAGGCTGTGGCGCAGTCCAGGATCTCTGCCGCGCCGATTGCGGCGGACAGTGGCAGGCCGCCGCCCAGCCCCTTGCCGATCGTCAGGATATCGGGAACGAAATCCTCGTGTTCGAAGCAGTGCATCTTGCCGCTGCGGCCAAGCCCGACCTTCACCTCGTCGCAAACGACGAGAATGCCGTGCTGTCGGCACAGATCGGCGAATTTCTGGAAGAATCCTTTTGGCGGCACGATCAGCCCGCCGTCCGACTGGATCGGCTCGATGAAGGCGCAGCCAATCTTCTCCGGCGGTGCCGTGGTTGCGAACTGCTGTTTCAGGAGGTCGAGGATTGCGTCGCCGCTCGCATCGCCCTGGTAGGGTCGATAGGGGTCGGGGAAGGGCAGCAGGATCAGGCCTTCCGCCTTGGTCGCACCCGCCTGGACGCTGTGGCCGGAAAAGGCCATCGAACCCGTGGTGCAGCCGTGATAGGCGCCGACGAAGGAGATGACGCCGGTGCGGCCGGTCGCTTTAGCGATCGCCCGGAAGACCGCCTCGTTGGCATCCGAACCGGAATGGCCGAACCACACCTTGTTGCGTCCCTCGCCGGGGAAGAGGCCGAGCAGTTTTTCGGCAAGAGCGGTTGCCGGCGCATTGGCGGCCGACAGCACACTTGCGCCAGCCGGATTGGCGACGGCGCGCGAGACGGCCTCCACGAGTGCGGGATGGCCATAGCCGAGGCTTGCAGCCCCCCAGGCGCCGGAGAGGTCGATCAGTTCGCGGCCGTCCTCTTCCATGAGGCGTGCCCCATGTCCACCGGCGATGGCGAGCGGAAAGAACCGCAGCTTCTGCAGGTTGGCGATTGCCTGTCCGTCTCTGGCGTAGAGGCCTTCAGTCACTAGCGGCACTCCTCAAGGCTCGCCCGAAGACAACGGGTGAGACGCTCGCCCCAAGCGGCAACGCCTGTGTCGGTGTCGATCAGGTCATGCCGGACCTCGATCAGCACACCCGGCAACTTGCGCGTATCCGCATGCACCGGCACGGTATAATCTTCGTCCGGGTGAATGTTGTAGGGCTCGTTGTCGCCGATCGTCAGTTGCTCTTCGCTGCTCAAGCCACGGATCATCGATTGTGCGAAAGCCTCGGCGTCGCGATAGAGAATACCCGCCTGCCATGGCCGTGGCGTGCCGAAATAAACGGGCGTGAAACTGTGCACGCCGACGACGAACGGCTTCTCGCCCTTCGCTTCGAGCAGGTCGAGGCGTCGGGTTACCGCATCGGCGAAGGGTCTGAACAGCGTGTCCACACGTTGCCTGCGCTCAGCATCCGTGAGATCCCGGTTGGCCGGGATCTCCGTCGTTTCGCTGACTTCCGGGATGAAGGACGGTGCCGAAAGCGGGCGGTTGCAGTCGATCACCAGCCTCGAATAGTTGGTGAAGAACAGCGGCGCGTCGAGGCTGAGGCTTAAGTGCTGGGCGAGCGCCAGCGCGCCGATGTCCCAGGCGATATGGCGGCGGCGCTCGTGTTCGGGCAGGCCCATGTCGCCGAGTGCGCGCGGCATGCGGTTGGACGCATGCTCGCAGAGCAAAAGGAACGGCGACGTGCCGTCCGGGTTGAATACCGCATAGGGCGGCGGCTCGTCGATTGCCAGAAGCGGCTGGCGAGGGTCGTGCCGACCGCGTCGGGCGTCGGGGCTCTTGATGGCCGTTGTCGAAGTCATGGGAGCCTATCCGTATCAGTAGACGGCCGCGTAGCGGGCGCAGAGTTCATCGGGCGAGAGGCCATCGACGATCTCGATTTCCTTGCGCTTCATCGCGACGTAGCAATCGAGGAAGTCCTTGGCGAACCAGCCGGTCACCACCTTGTCTTCGGCAAGCGTTTCGAGTGCTTCCGGCAGGCTGGACGGCAGGCGACGGATGCCGAGCTTCTTCTGGTCCGCGTCGGAAAAATCCGATGGGTCCGAGTTGATCAGCGGCGGTTGTTCGAGCCCGGCGCGGATGCCTTCGAGGCCAGCCTTCAGCAGCACGGCCAACGACAGATGCGGGCTCGCGCAGGCGTCGGCGGCGCGGTATTCCATGTTGAACTGCTTGGCCGGGTTGCTGCCGGGAAGATCCAGCGTCGGGCAAATTCTCAACGTCGCCTCGCGGTTCTTCTCGCCGAGGCAGGTATAGGCCGCGCTCCAGTGATGCGGAACGAGCCGCATGTAGGACAGCACCGACGGGGCGGTGAAAGCAGTCAACGCCGGCAGGTGGCGGATGACGCCGGCGGCAAACGAACCGGCGACCTTCGATAGTCGACCGGGGCGCGACGCGTCGAAGGTGACCGGGTTGCCGTCAAGATCCGTGAAGCTCACATGCAGGTGCACGCCGTTACCGACGCCGTTTGCGCTCGTCTTCGGCGCAAAGCTCGCGTTCCAGCCGAACAGCGCTGCCACTTCCTTGGTGATGGCGCGGATCGTCGCGCCGCGGTCGGCCGCCGTCAGTGCATCCGCAGGCCGGCAGGTGATCTCGAACTGGTCCTTGCCGTATTCCGGCAGGAACATTTCCGGCTCGGCACCCGCCTCTTGCAGCGCCGTCATCAGCAGCGGGCCGAAGGGGTCGGCACGGCGCTCGGCGCGCAGGCCGAAGGATGGCGCGTCGGGCCAATCGACGCCGAGAAGCTGGAATTCCTGCTCGACGGCGGAGATGACCTTTAGCCCCGCCTCGCGCTCGAACTCCTCAAGCGTGCGCTTGAGGAAACTGCGCACGCAGCACTCCCAGGGGTCGCCTTTGAGGTCGGTGATATCGGAATGATAGAAGTGCAGCGGCGTGACGTCGGGCAGGCAGGTGACGCGCGCCTTGCTCGCCGGGTCGGCCATCAATCGGAGGTCGCCGGAAGAACCCCAGGGATTGTTCTCGGCGATCTGGTCGAACGGCGTCAACGCCAGATTGGCCGGGACCCAGCCGACGCCCTTGCGCAGATAGTCGTCGATCTGCGAGGCGGCGAAGCTGCGGCCGCGGGTGATGCCGGCGATATCGGTGGTGACGAAGGTTGCGAGTTCCGTCAGTGCGGAGTGCGCCTTGCCGTTGTTGGTCTCGGTCATGAATTCCCCCTCTTGTCTCAAGATCTTCGGCGATGGCTCAGGCCTGGCGCAGGCCCTGAATGCGGCTGACGACAGTGTCGGTATCGGTGGTCCAGCAGTAGCCGGAATAGGCGCGAAGGGCGCCTTCGTGGCGCTCGGGGCTGTAGGTCGCACAAGCGTCGTTGACGACGGTGACGAGGTAGCCGCGATCGGCCGCATCACGCACTGCCATGTCGACGCACTGGTCGGTGATGACGCCGGCGATGATCAGGTAGCGGGTGTTGAGATTGCGCAGGATGTAATCGATGTTGGTGGAGTTGAAGACGCCAGACGAGGTCTTCGGCAGCACGATCTCGTTGTCGATAGGCGCCAGCTCCGGAATGACCTGACCTTCGGGCGAGCCCTTCGGCACATGCATGTCGGACAGTTTATGGTCGAGCGAGCGGTCGCGACCGTCAAGCGTCAGGCTCTCGATGATGGTGTGCAGCACTTCGCAGCCCGCAGCGCGGGCGGCCTCCAAGATGCGGACCTGGTTGGGGATCACCGTCTGGCGCAGCCGCTTGTGATAATAGCTGTCGGCGTCCTGCGGGTGGGTCGGATCGAGATTGGGTTCGCACCAGATGCGCTGCATGTCGACGAACAGCACTGACGTGCGGCCGCGCTCGTAGTCGCTTTCGCGTCTCAGCATGTCGTCCCCGACCTTCACTGTAACGGCACTCATTCGGATTCTCCTCGGTTGTGGTTCTGGCCTTGCGGCAGGCGTGTCAGCGGCCGTCGTCGACGTTCGGGTTGAGAGCGTCTTCGGTGATGGCGTAGCCGCGGCGCAGCTCCTCCATCTTCTCGATGCGGGCACGGGATTGGGTGGCGAGACGGGCCGTCAGCGCCGCGATCAGCGCTTCCGTCTGGGCGATTGCCGGCACCATCGTGTCATAGGGCGAGACCGTATCGACCGGCGCCGTCAGTGTGACGGTGGCAAAATCGGCGATAGGCGAAAGCCACCGGTCGGTGAAAAGCACGATACGGGCGCCTTGTGCGGCCGCCTGCCGGGCGAAGCGAATGGTGTCGTTCTGGTAGCGGCGGTAATCGTAGACGAACAGCACGTCGCGCTTGCCGAGATCGACGAGCTGATCGACTTGGTCGGCCTGGCTGCCGTTGATCCAGCGGGTTTCGCCCCTGAGCTGCTTCATATGCGACCAGAGCAGGCCGGCGAGAAAGCCGCTGAAACGTCCACCGAGGCAATGCGCTCGCGCGCTCGTGTCGGCGGCTGCGTCGACGGCTGCCTCGAAATCCTCCGACGGCAGCATCTGCATCGAGGCTTCGAGCGCATGGATGCTGGCGCGCAGGAAGTACTGGTAGAAATTCTCCTGCTCCAGCGACGGCCGTCGCTCGTCGAGCATCGACAGCGGCGAGCTCATGCGCTCCTGAACTTCGCTGAGCAATGCCTTCTGAAATTCCGGATAACCCTCGAAGCCGAGCGTGTTGGCAAAGCGCACGACGGTCGGATTGCTGACCCCCGCCGAGGAGGCCAGATAGGCAACGGTATTCAGTCCCGCTGCCGGATAATTCGCCAGCAGCTGTCGCACGATCTTCAGTTCCGATCGTGTGAAGGTGATGGTTCCGTCTGTCAGTCGATCCCGGATTGCCACGATTTCCGCCTCCCAAAAACGATGGCTTGAACCCCGATTTCTAATTTTTGTTACATAATTGCTAGCAGAGAATGTTTTTTGAAACAAGATTGACATTTGATCGAGATGGGATAACTTTCATTTCGGGAACTGGCCCGAGCCAAAAATGAACGGCGGGCCGACAAATCGGGGGAATGCAGATGGTTCGCGTCAGGCGAGAAACCGTCGTCGGTATCCTTTTAACGTCGTTGCCGCTGCTGGTGGCTGCTGCCGTCGCCTCGTCGGTCTTTCCGGGCAGCGGCGAGCGCCTCGTGACGCTGTTCATGATCAACGTGATCGCGGTGCTCGGCATCGGCATGTATGCCGGCAATTCCGGCATCGTTTCCTTCGGCCATGTCGGCTTCATGGCGATCGGTGCCTATGCGTCCGGACTACTGACCATCAACCCGATCGTTCAGAAGACGGCACTGCCGCATCTGCCGGAATGGTTGGCCGGCATCGACATGTCGTTCCTGCCGGCCCTTGCCGTGGCGCTGGTGGTGGTGGCGCTGGTCGCCGTTCTGATCGGCATCCCGGTCGCGCGCCTTGCCGGTTCATCGGCGTCTATCGCGACGCTCGGCTTTCTTGTCATCGTCCATGTGGTGTTGGTCGCCTCGACCGACATCACTCGCGGCAGCCAGACCTTCTTCGGCATTCCGCGCGCGGTCAACCTGTGGGTGGCGCTGCCTTTTGCCATCGCCGCAATTGCTGTTGCGCGTCTCTATCGGGACTCGAGCGCCGGCCTGAAGCTCCGGGCGTCACGCGAGGACGAGATCGCCTCGACGGCTGTCGGGGTCAACGTCAAGCTCCATCGTTTCATCGGCTGGGTGCTTGGCGCCATTCTGGCGGGGGCCGCCGGCGCGCTGCTGGCGCATTTCCTCGGCGCCTTCTCACCCAAGGATTTCTACTTCAACCTGACCTTCGTGCTGCTCGCCATGCTGATCCTCGGCGGCGTCACCACCGTATCGGGTGCCGTCGGCGGCACGGCGGTGATCATGCTGATCGTCGAGCTTCTGCGTAAACTCGAAGGCGGCGTCGACCTCGGCTTCGTCACGCTGCCGACCGTTTTCGGCCTGACCGATATCGGCATCGGCGTCGCGATCCTGGTGGTGATGTACCGGTTGCAGGACGGGCTTTTCGGTGTCCGGGAGCTAGACGAGCGTCTCGGCTGGCTGAAGCGCCTCGCCGCCAAGCCTGCGGTATCGTCTGACGGTGCGCAAAAGATTGCGCCGATCCCGGCAGGTGGAACGCTCAAGGTCGAAAATCTCGGCAAGAAATTCGCAGGCCTCGTTGCGCTGGAAAATGCCAATTTCGAGATCAAGCCTGGCCTCGTCACTGGCCTGATCGGCCCGAACGGCGCCGGCAAGTCGACCCTGATCAATAGCGTTTCCGGCGTCGTGCCGCCCTCGAGTGGACGCGTGCTGATCGACGGCCGGGATATCGCGTCGCTGCCTGTTTACGCCGTTCCCGTCGCCGGCCTTGCGCGCACGTTCCAGAACATTCGTCTGTTCAAGAACCTGACCGTGCTTGAAAACGTCACGGTGGCGGCAAGCGCGCTGAAGGGCAACGGCGAGGACCCGATGGAAAGCGCCCGGCTGGTGCTGGCCGAGGTCGGGCTCGACGGCTTTGCCGATCAGCTCGCCGGCACGCTCTCCTATGGTGCGCAGCGTCGTCTCGAGATTGCCCGCGCGCTGGCGCTGAAGCCGCGTTACCTGCTGCTCGACGAGCCGGCGGCCGGCATGAACCCGGCCGAAACGCAGGAGCTGATGCATGTGCTCGACCGCATCCGCACGAAGTACCGCCTCGGCCTGCTCGTCGTCGAGCACGACCTGAAACTGATCATGCGGCTCTGCGATATCGTCGTGGTCCTCAACAAGGGCCAACAGATCGCCATCGGCACGCCGGCGGAAATCCAGGCCAATCCGGCCGTGATCGAAGCCTATATCGGCCGTCGCCGCTCGGCGGGGCAGGCAAAACGCGAAGCTGTCGAGGCCGGAGGCCTCCAGCCGAGTGCAAGCGGTCTTCAAAATCCAGCTTGATCAGCAAACGAAATCAGAAAGAGGGAGCTTACCGATGAAATCCAGTCTCAGGACATTGTGCCTCACCACCGTTCTTGGCGGCTTCGCGCTGTCGCCGCTGCCGGCATTCGCCGAGGATCTGGTGATCGGCCTTGCCACCGCCCAGACCGGCGGCCTTGCACCCTATGACCAGCCGTCGCTGAAGGGCCTGGAAATGGCGGTCGAGGAAATCAATGCGGCCGGCGGTGCTGCCGGCAAGTTCCCGATCAAGCTCGTTGCCAAGGACACCCGCTCGGATGCTGCACAGACCGCGCTGGTGGCGCAGGAACTGGTCGACCAGGGCGTCAAGATCATGATCACCCCCTGCGACGCCGATCCGTCGATCGCTGCCGGCCAAGTGACGCAGGCTGCCCAGATCCCGGCCTTCTCGTTCTGCGCCACGACCCCGACCATGCCGCTTGCTGTCGGCGACTACATGTTCGGCAACTATCCGGCCGACAACGTCCAGGCCTCGGTGCTTGCCACCTACGCCGTCGAGAAGGGCTACAAGAAGGCCTATATCCTCAAGTCCCCCGACAGCGCCTATACGCTGAAGCTTCCGGAATATTTCGGTGTAGCCTTCAAGGCCAAGGGCGGCGAGCTTCTGGGCGAAGGTACCTTCAGCATGGGCCAGCAGGATTTTGGTGCTGAAGTCACCAAGATCAAGGCTATGAACCCGGCGCCCGACGTGATCATGACGGCTGCCTACGAGCCCGATTTCCCGGCCTTCATCCGTCAGCTGCGTGGCGCCGGCGTCACCATCCCGATCCTCGGCAGTGACGGCATCGATTCGCCGACCACCTTCGGCCTTGGCGCGACCGTCGACGGCGTGGTCTTCACTACGGCCGGCTTTGCCAGCGAGGGCAGCCCGCTCGCCGACTTCAACGTCAAGTACAAGGAGAAGTTCGGCCAGGAGCCGGATACGGTCTACATCGCCAACGGCTACGATCTCGGCAAGGTGATCGACGCAGCGGTGACCGAAGCCAACAGCACTGATCCGGTCGCTATCCGCAATGCCATCGCCTCGCTCGAAAACGTCCAGGGCGTCACCGGCCCGATCAGCTACGCCGGCACGCAGGGCATGCCGCTGCGCTCGGTGTCGCTGGTGCGCATCGGAGGCGGCAACCGCGAGCTGATTAGCCAGGGTGTTCCGGCCGCAGCCGACATCCCGGCTCCCTGAACTGTCGCCGCTTGCGATCTCCGGCGAGGGTGCCGGAGATCGATCGGCCGGAGACGGCCGTCTCGCAATCCATGGCAAGGACTTTGCCCCGATGATGCACAGTGAAATTCCCGCGCAGAAACCGCTGCTCGAAGTCAGTGGCCTCAAGGTCGCCTATGGTGCCGTCGAGGCGCTGAAGGGTGTCGACCTCACCGTCGGCAAGGGCCAGATCGTTACGCTGCTCGGCGCCAATGGCGCCGGCAAGAGCTCGACTTTGAATGCGCTGGTGGGGCTGGCAGCCAAGAGGGCAGGGCGAGTGTCGTTCAATGGCCAGGACATTTCCGGCCTGCCGCCGGAACAGATCGTCCGGCTCGGCATGACGCTGACGCCTGAAGGGCGGCGCATCTTTCCGAGCCTGACGGTGGACGAGCACCTGCTGCTCGGCGGCGCCATGCACAAGGCGCGGGGTGCTATCTCCGAAGTGCGCGAAGACATGCTTTCGCGCTTCCCGATCCTGAAAGAACGTCTCAGCCAGAAGGCCGGTTCGCTGTCCGGTGGCGAGCAGCAGATGCTGGCGATCGCGCGTTCGATGATGTCTTCGCCCGACCTCTTGTTGCTCGACGAGCCTTCGCTTGGGCTCGCGCCGCAGGTTGTCGACCTGATCTTCGACCTGATCGCCGGCCTGCGCCAGAAGGGCCTGACCATCCTGCTGGTCGAACAGAACGTCGCGCTGTCGCTTGAAATCGCTGACGCCGGCTACGTCATGGCGAATGGCCGCATCGTGCTCTCCGGCACTGCCGCCGAGCTTCGCAATTCAACCGAAATCCAGGGCGCCTATCTCGGCGCCTGAGGCCCGGGGGCAAAGAGGTCACGACAATGGACATGTTCCTGCAGCAGTTGGTCAATGCGCTCAGCCTCGGCGGCACCTATGCGCTTCTCGCGCTCGGGCTTGCGGTCGTCTTCTCGATCATGGGGCTGATCAATTTCGCCCATGGCGAGTTGATGACGGCAGCCGGCTACGGCCTGTGCTTCGCGCTGCTGCTCGGCCTGCCGTTCCCGCTCGCCGTCTTCGGCGCGCTGATGATCGCCGTCGTGCTTGCCATGCTGATGGAGCGCGTCGCCTTCCGGCCGGTGCGCGGTGCCAGCGGCACCACGCTGCTTCTGACCAGCTTTGCAGTCAGCGCCATCCTGCGTGTCATCTTCCAGAATTTCATCTCTGCGCGGCCGAAGCCCGTGCCGATGCCGGAGAGCTTTTCCGGCACGATCGAGATCGGCGGCCTACATCTCGGCCTCATCCAGGGTACCTCGATCCTCGTCACCGTCATTATGCTCGTCGGGCTCAATCTGTTCCTGCGCACCACCGTTCTCGGTCGGGCTATGCGCGCGGCATCCGAGGATTTCGCCATCGTCCGGCTGATGGGCATTCGCGCCAATGCCGTGGTTGCAACCGCCTTTGCCATTTCCGGGCTGCTCGCGGGTGTTGCCGGCATTCTCTGGGTGGCGCAGCGCGGCAGCGTCGATCCGTTGATGGGCTTCCTCCCGGTTCTCAAGGCGTTCATCGCCGCGATCATCGGCGGGCTCGGCAGCCTTTCCGGTGCCGTTGCCGGCGGCTTCCTGCTCGGCTTCATCGAGGTGTTCCTGCAGGCCTATCTGCCGGAAAGCCTGCTCAGCTACCGCGATGCCTTCACCATCCTGCTCGTCATCGGTGTGCTTCTCTTCGCGCCGCAGGGCCTGCTTGCACGCAAGACAATCGTCAAGCTCTGAAGGGCTTGCGGCCTACTGGTTGGAAACGCCGGCGGATCACGGACCCCGCTGTTTGAACAAGACCGTCCCACTCCCTCATTCCGGCCTTGTGCCGGAATCCAGTGGCCCGACGTCGGTCGGGCCGAAGGACTTTCCAGCCCAAGGACTTGGGCTGGTCCCGCAGTTCCTATGGAACTGCTAGAGATTTCTGTCACAAGCACAGAAATGAGGGGTCTTGTGGTCCGACTGCTGATTTCCCGATCTTGCCGTGATGAGGGATACTTGTCGATCGTCGCCGCGCGGTCCGGCCCTCCAGCGCCCTTGGAAAGCTGCCGCTGGGACGTTACGCCAAGGCCTTGCTCTGGAAAGACAGAATACTGTCGTCTTTCGCCAAATTCCGGAAACAAAAAACGCCGCGGTGAGGGCCGCGGCGAGTTGGTTGGCTGGTCTGTTGGTTGGCGCAGTTCCGGGGAAAGGCCTTCCCCGGATTTGCTTTGGATCAGCGCGCCGGCGGCGCGTACATCAGGCCGCCCTGGTTCCAGAGCTTGTTGAGGCCGCGGTCGATCTTGAGCGCGCTGTCCTTGCCGAGGTGCTTTTCGAACACTTCGCCGTAGTTGCCGACGGCGGAGATCGCCTGGAAGGCCCAGGTCGGCCCGAGACCCAGAGCCTTGCCGGCTTCGTTGTCGATGCCGAGGAAGCGCTTCTGGCCGACCGTACCGCTCTCCTGCATCTTCGTCGCATTCTCCTTGGTGATCCCAAGCTCTTCGGCTTCGATCATCGCGAACAAGGTCCAGCGCACGACCTTGAACCACTGCTCGTCGCCCTGGCGCACGGCCGGGCCAAGCGGTTCCTTGGAGATGACTTCGGGCAGGACGACGAAGCGGTCCGGGTCGTTCAACGTCAGACGCTGCGCGTAGAGCGCCGAGGCGTCGGTCGAGTAGACGTCGCAGCGTGCCGTGTTGAAAGCCTGGATCGTCTGGTCGGGCTTTTCAAATGCGATGACCTGGTACTGGATGTTGTTGGAGCTGAAGTAGTCGGCCATGTTCTGCTCGGTGGTCGTGCCTGTTTCCGTGCAGACTGAGGCGCCCGAGAGTTCCTTGACACTTTTCACGCCAAGGTCGTTGCGCACCATGAAAGCCTGGCCGTCATAGTAGTTGACGCCGACGAAGCTCATGCCGAGATCGCTGTCGCGCGACAGTGTCCAGGTGGTCTGGCGCGAAAGCAGGTCGACTTCGCCCGACTGCAGCGCGGTGAAACGCTCCTTGGTCGAGAGCGGCACGTACTTCACCTTGTCCGGGTTGCCGAGTGTTGCAGCTGCGACCGCGCGGCAGAAGTCGATGTCGAAGCCGCTCCACTCGCCCTTGTCGTTCGGCGCGGAAAAGCCGAGCACGCCCTGGCTGACGCCGCAGCGAAGTTCGCCGCGTTCCTTGACCACATCGAGTGTGGTGGCGCTGGCAGCCGTTCCGGCGAGAAACGCCGCACTCGCAAGCGCTAGAATTGCTGATTTCATTGTCCTGTTCTCCTCTTGTTATGCTGTTATGAAGGCATGCGTCTTCGCTGCCGGGGCGCGTGTGCATCCCGGCCAACTGGCAGTCTTTTCGGCGGTATCGAGCTCGGCCTTTAGAGCGTTTCCGATTTAGACGGAAACACAGAAACGCTCTATGTCTCTGTTTTTAAGCATTTCCTGACGGAAAACCGCTCCGCACTTTTCCTGGAAATGCTTTAGCCGAGCCTTTTGCTCACATCCGCAAAGGTCTCTTCGAGCACGGCGAGCAGATGATCGGCGTCGCGTTTCGAGAAGATCATCGGCGGGCGCATCTTCAAGACGTTGTCATGCGGTCCTTCGGTTCCCATCAGCACGCCGCGCTGGCGGGCGCCGTTGGAAACCGCCCGGGCAAATTCGGTGGCGGGTGCCTTGGTCTTGCGGTCGGTCACCAGCTCGATGCCGAGGAACAGCCCCATGCCGCGCACGTCGCCGATCACCTCGTAGCGCGCCTGCATCGCCTTGAAGGAGGAGATGAGGTAATTGCCGACGGCAAGGGCGTTGCCGCGCAGGTCCTGGCTTTCGATGACGTCGAGCACCGCGAGGCCGACGGCACAGGAAACCGGGTTTCCCCCGAAGGTGTTGAAGTATTCCATGCCGTTGTTGAAGCTGTCGGTGACCTCGCGGGTGGTGACGACGGCGGCGAGCGGATGACCATCGCCGATCGGCTTGCCCATGGTGACGATGTCGGGAACCACCCCTTGGGTCTCGAACGCCCACCAATGGCTGCCGACGCGGCCGAAGCCGACCTGGACCTCGTCGGCGATGCAGACGCCGCCGGCTTCGCGCACCATCCGGTAGACTTCCTTCAGGTAGCCGTCGGGCAGGAACACCTGGCCGGCGACGCTCGGGATCGATTCCGCGATGAAGAAGCCCGGGCCTTCGCCCTTCGCCTGCATGGCGGCGATCTGCTCTGCGACGCTTTCGGCAAAACGCTTGCCGTGTTCTTCGGCCGGCCAGTCCGCCGGCGCGCGATAGCTGTCGGGAACGGTAGCCACATGGACGTGCGGCTTCGGGCCCTTGCCGCCCTTGCGACGGAACTTGTAGGGGCTGATGTCGATCAGCTCCTGCGTGGTGCCGTGATAGGACCAGTCGAGCGTGATGGCATTTTCGCGGCCGGTATGGGCGCGCATCAGGCGCAGTGCCAGGCTGTTTGCTTCCGAGCCGCTGTTGACGAAACCGGCAACCGTCAATTCCTTGGGCAGCGTCGCTGTCAGCCGTTCGGCATAGGCGACGATGTTGTCGTGCAGGTAGCGGGTGTTGGTGTTCAGGGTCGCTGCCTGCTTCGCCATGGCCTCGACCACGGCCGGATGGGCATGGCCGATGTGGCAGACATTGTTGAAGCAGTCGAGATAGGCGCGGCCGCTGTCGTCGATCAGCCAGACGCCTTCGCCGCGCACGAACTTGATCGGCTTTTCGTAGGAGATCGAGAGGTTCGGCAGCAACAATTCCTTGCGCAGCTTGACGATCTCGTCATGCCCGCGGCCGCTTTTCGCGTAAAATTCCTCGGCGATGCCCGCGAAGGTGCGTGCGTCGGGGAAGAGTTCGGCCCAGACGTCGAGATATTGTGGTTCGCCGACGCCGAGGATTTCGGTGGCGGAGAGGCTGGTATCGACGGAAAGCTGCAGGTGCAAGTGCGGCGCCCAGCCGCCGTTTTCCTTCGGAGCCCCCATTTCGCCGACAAGCGCGCCGGCCTCGAGCCGGTCGCCGGCCTTGATCCGGCCCATGGCCTCATGCGCCATATGGCCCCAGAGCGACACGAAGGGCGGGCAGCCCTCGGGCTCGTGGCGAAGCGCAATCAGGCAGCCATAGCCGAGCGGGTCCTGTTCGATCTCGACGCTGACGACAGTGGCGGCCACTGGCGTGAAGACCTTGGTGCCGGCGGCCATGAACAGGTCGAGGCCGAGATGGTGAGTGCGGCGGGTGTTTTCGATCAGTCGCGAGACAAACATCTCGCCGGCATAGACGGTGCGCGCCTCGCCCCAGGGGCCGATGCCGAGATCGATGCCATGCTCGCGGCAATAATCCTCCCAGATCGCCTGGGCTTCATCCGGCTGTTCGCCTGCGGATTTCACTGTCATCGGATGGTTGGGGTCGCCATAGGGCACGAGCGCTGCCGGATAGGTGGCGGCCGGGCGCTCAAGAAGCGGGGCAAGCGTCTTGCGGTTGTCGGCGATCCAGGCGGCAACGCCGCGCGTTCCGGGCGCTGCCTCAAAACCGCAGGCCTTGCGCAGGATCGCGGTGGCGAAGCGACGGTTCATCCGGTCGAGCTTGCGCAGCAGTGTCCAGGCCGGCTTTTCGCTGATCGCGAGATAGGGATTGTCGGCCGTGTGCGCGCGGCGCGAGGCCGAGATGGTCACTGACGTCACGAGCCGCATAACGATGAGGTCGAAGAGCAGATCGACTTCTTCTTCGAGCAGCGGATATTCTGCATGGAAGCCGCGGGCGATGGCCGCAGTGGCGCCGATCGGATCGGGATGGTCGAGCCCGGCATAGGCGGCTGCGATCGCGACTTCGGCGATGACAGGCGCATAAAGCGCGTCGCCAAAATCGATCAGGCCGGAGATACGGTCATGATCTGATTTGTCGACCAGCACGTTCCAGTCGTTGGCGTCGTTGTGAATGACGGCCGAGCGCAGCGTCGCCAGCTTCGGCTCAACCGATTGCGTGAAGCGGGCGAGGAAACGTTCCAGCAGCGCCCGGTCTTCCGGGGCGGAGATATGGGCGAGCCTGTCCCTCGAACGGCCGGCGTTGCGGATGTCCCAGTCGAGGTCGCGCAGCGCGCCCGGATGCATGAAGCCCTTCAGCGAAGCGTCGAAGCGGCCGAGCATATGGCCGAGCGACTGGAGCGCTGCGGCGCTGCGGCCGGTTTCGGCAAGCGGAACGCCCGATACCCAGCTGACGAGACGCAGCCGGTGGTGCACGCCGTGCTGGCTGGTGGTTTCGGCAAGGCTGGTGCCGGCCAGGGTCTCCCGGATGTGCGGCACCGGCAATTCGCCGGCGAAGGTTGCGACGTGGCTCAGCAGCGCCGTCTGGAAGTCGCTCTCGAGCTCGGGCTCGGCGGCATTGACGATCTTCAGGATATAGGTGGCGCCACCCTCTGCCTCGACCTTGAAGTTCTGGTCCCGTTCGCTCGCGAGCAGCGAGAGCGTGCCGGAAAGGCCATAGTGCTGCCTCAGCAGCGCAGATGCCTGGTCGATGGAAAAGTCTGGTGTCGTCTTCAGCATGTCGTTCATTGGGAGCCCTTTGTCTTGCAGGCAGAGTTGCACGAGCGGCCCAGGCATGCATCCGGCAATATGCCGGTTGCACCGGCATTATGTTTATAATAACCGTCATCTTGTCGGCGCGCTCGGAGGCAGAAATCATGCATGACATCGACGCGATCGACCGGACGATCCTGAGCATCCTGTCACGGGAAGCGCGCATCCCGATGAAGTCGCTGGCAGGCCGGATCGGGCTTTCCAGAAGTGCGACGACGGAGCGGGTCACCCGTCTCGAAAAGGCGGGCATCATCCGCGGCTACCGCGCCGATATCGGCCAGCTGGATGAAGGGCAGATCCAGGCCTTCCTGCTCGTCACCCTGCAGCGCACGCCATCGATCGGCGTGCTCGACCGGCTCGCGGGCTTTTCCTCGGTACGCAAGGTTTCCTCCGTCAGCGGCCAGCTCGATCTGGTGGTCGAGGTCGAGGTCGGATC
Source organism: Ensifer sp. GW821-FHT05G01 (assembly GCF_059419585.1). Lineage (NCBI taxonomy): Bacteria > Pseudomonadati > Pseudomonadota > Alphaproteobacteria > Hyphomicrobiales > Rhizobiaceae > Ensifer > Ensifer sp. GW821-FHT05G01. Next base: position 258,755 of record NZ_JBWKSC010000012.1, read on the forward strand.
GATCAATGCGCTGAACGAACTGCGCAATGAGGTGGCGACCATGGATAATGTCGAGGACCTGACGACGTCGATCGTGCTCCGGCGGGATATCGAACGGAGCTGATATTCCCGGGGATATCGAAACGGGGGATATGGAAGGAAGCTGAGACTTTTCGCTTCAGCCTTCGCTCAGTATTTCCGCCCCGCCGGCGAAGCGCTCGACCAGCGTTCGGCGCACGCGGCCGATGTCGCGCATCGGCGGCTCGCCGAAGTGGCGGGCGTATTCGCGGCTGAACTGCGACTGGCTTTCGTAGCCAACCTGATGGCCGGCGTCGCCCGCATCGAGGCTTTCCTCCAGCATCAGGCGCCGTGCCTCCTGCAGTCGCAACTGCTTCTGGTACTGCAGCGGGCTCATGGCCGTGATCGCCTTGAAATGGTGGTGCAGCGACGAGACGCTCATCGAGACGCGGCTTGCCAGGTCGTCGATGCGCAATGGCCGGGAGTAGTGCTCCTTCAGCCAGGCGACGGCGCGGCCGACCTGGTGAGGCTGGCTCTCGGCGGTTGCCATCTGGCGAAGCCGATGGCCGTGTGGGCCGGTGACCAGGCGATAGAGGATCTCCTGCTCGACCAGCGGCAGCAGTGCCGGAATGTCGTCGGGACGGTCGAGCAGGCGCAGGAGCCGGAGGGCTGCGTCCTCGAGGTCAGGCGTGATCTTGCTGACCGTCATACCCCGCGGCGAGGCGGTCGTTGGCAGTGGCCCCTGCGCCAGAAAATCGAGCAATGCCGGGATCTTGGCCGTATCGATCTGGAAGGCGAAGCTGAGATAGGGTTCATCGGCCGAAGCCTTGCAGACCTGCGACAACACCGGCAGGTCGATCGACGTCAGCAGATAATCGGATGCGCCATAGATCAGCGTCTCGTCGCCCAGCACCACGCGCTTGGCGCCCTGAACGATGACCGCAAGGCTCGGCTTGTACGCGGCGCAGTTGACCGGCGCATCGCCGGAATGACGATGAATGCTCAAACCGGGGATTGCAGTCCGGTGATCGCCGTCTTTCCCGGTGATCCGGGCAATGACGTCCATCATGTCCTGTCTGGCAGTCTGTCGCGTGGCTGTCATATTCTTTGGTCTTTCCAGCGGCTTAGCATTGTGTGAGGCTATGCTCAGATAGGGCTTCGGAGCGTACTTGCCATTATGCATTTTTCATTCTTGCAGGATCGGGCAAAAACTTTGCAGGATCGCGATAACGCTTTTGTCGATGGCGAACGCATAGTCCCTGCCTGCGATCTGCCGGTAATGCTCCGGCCTTTCGCATCTCCCAAAATTGAAGGACAGACTGATGGCCATTGCAAGAGGATATGCGGCGACCGACGCGTCGAAACCGCTTACGCCCTTCACCTTCGAACGCCGCGAGCCGCGCGACGACGACGTGGTGATCGACATCAAATATTGCGGCGTCTGCCACTCCGACATTCACCAGGCACGCAACGAATGGGGCAACTCGGTGTTCCCGATGGTTCCCGGCCATGAAATCGTCGGCATCGTCACTGCCGTCGGCTCCAAGGTCACCAAGTTCAAGGTCGGCGACCGCGCCGGCGTCGGCTGTTTCGTCGATTCCTGCACCACCTGTGCGACGCGCGATCTCGATCTCGAACATTACATGCCGGGTCTGGTCGTGACCTATAACGGCCTCGAGGCGGACGGCAAGACCGCGACCCAGGGCGGCTATTCCGATAGCATCGTCGTCAAGGAAGGCTACGTGCTGTCGATCCCGGAAAACCTGCCGCTCGATGCGGCGGCGCCGCTGCTGTGCGCCGGCATTACGCTCTACTCGCCGCTCCGTCACTGGAAGGCTGGTCCCGGCAAGAAGGTCGCGATCGTCGGCATGGGTGGTCTCGGCCATATGGGCGTCAAGCTTGCCCACGCCATGGGCGCTGATGTTACCGTTCTCAGCCAGACGCTTTCCAAGAAGGAAGACGGGCTGAAGCTCGGTGCGGACCACTACTATGCCACCAATGATCCGGAAACCTTCAAGGCGCTGCAGGGCACGTTCGATCTGATTATCTGCACGGTGGCGGCCGAGATCGACTGGAACGCCTATGTCAACCTGCTGAAGGTCGACGGCAATTTCGTGCTGGTCGGCATCCCGGAAAATGCCGTGCCGGTGCATGCCTTCTCGCTGGTGCCCGCGCGCCGCAGCATTTCCGGCTCGATGATCGGTTCGATCAAGGAAACCCAGGAAATGCTCGACTTCTGCGGCGAGCACGACATCGTTTCGGAGATCGAAACGATCAAGATCCAGGAGATCAATGAAGCCTATGAGCGGGTCGTCAAGAGCGACGTGCGCTACCGCTTCGTCATCGACATGGCTTCGCTTAACGCGGCATAAGCTTGTCGGAAATCGTCCCGGGTGCCGATCGGGTCCCGGGACCATTCTTGTTTTGTTCAAACGAGCGGCAGCGGGCCGTCGTTCTTGATCTCTTCCATGACGGCGTAGGTGCGGGTCTCCTTGACCCCCGGCAGCGTCCACAGCACCTGGCCGAGGAAGTTGCGGTAGGCCGCCATATCCTCGAAGCGGGTCTTGACGAGATAGTCGAAGCCGCCGGCGACCATGTGACATTCGAGCACGGCCGGCGCCTGCTTGATGGCGGTCGCGAACTGGTCGAAGACATCGGGCGTCGTCTTGTCGAGCATGACCTCGATGAAGACGAGCAGGCCGAAGCCGAGTTTCTGCGGATCGAGGCGGGCGCCGAAGCCCGAAACATAGCCTTCCTTCAACAGCCGGCGCAGCCGCTCGCTGGTCGCCGTCGGCGACAGGCCGATGCGATCGGCAAGCTCCAGATTGGTGATCCGGCCGTCCGCCTGCAGGATGTTGAGAATTCTACGGTCTATCTTGTCGATCTGATGCATGGTGCCGCCTCCCGCCCGCGCCTCAGGCGGCAAGTCGCGTTTCCGCGAGTTTCACCCAATAGGAGATCCCGTGCGGGATCGCTTCGTCGTTGAAATCATAAGCGGGGTGGTGCAGCCCGGCGGTGTCGCCGTTGCCCATGAAGATGAACGCGCCCGGGCGGGCGAGCAGCATATAGGAGAAGTCTTCTCCGCCCATCATCGGGTCGAGCGACGGCCTGATGTTGCCTTCGCCGGCGATTTCGGCAGCCGCCTTCAGCGCGTAGGCCGTTTCGTCCTCATGATTGACGGTCACGGGATAGTTGCGGCTGTACCAGACGTCGACGGTGGCACCATAGACGTCGGCGATGCCTTCGGCGATCAGCCGGATGCGGGTCTCGCCGATATCGCGCACTTCCGGCTTCAGTGTGCGCACGGTGCCGCCGAGCACAGCTTCCTCCGGGATCACGTTGTGGGCGAAGCCGGCGTTGAACGTGGTGACCGAGACGACGACCGATGCGAGCGGATCGACGGTTCTCGACGCGATCGTCTGTAGCGCGGTGACGATCTGGGTGCCGATGACGATCGGGTCGATCGTCTTGTGCGGCTGGGCCGCATGGCCGCCGCGGCCCTTGATGGTGATGGTGAACTCGTCCGTTGACGCCATGATCGCGCCGACGCGGCTGCCGAAATGACCAATGGGCATGCCCGGCATATTGTGCATGCCGTAGACTTCGGCGATGTCGAACCGCTCCATCATGCCGTCCTTGACCATCTCATGGCCGCCGCCGCCGCCTTCTTCGGCTGGCTGGAAGATCACGGCGACGCTGCCGGCAAAGTTGCGCGTCTCGGCCAGGTACTTGGCCGCGCCAAGCAGCATGGCGGTGTGGCCGTCATGGCCGCAGGCGTGCATCTTGCCGGATGTTTCCGACGCCCAGGGCTTGCCAGTGGTCTCGGTGATCGGCAGCGCATCCATGTCGGCACGAAGGCCGATGGTGCGGCCGGGACCGAGATTGCCCTTGATGAGGCCGACGACGCCCGTCTGGCCAAGGCCAGTCACGATTTCGTCAACGCCAAATTCCTTCAGTTTATTTTCGACGAAGGCTGCCGTATTTTCCACCGCGAACAGGAGCTCGGGGTTCTTGTGCAGATGACGCCGCCATTCGGTGACTTCGTTTTGCAGTTCGGCGGCACGGTTGAGAATCGGCATGAGATACGTCCTGTCGGTCTGTTCGATCACATCTATCTGCGGTGGATTGGCGCAGCAGCCAATGAATGGGCTTTGCCATCTCCTCGCCATATAGGCTAAATAGCCGAACGAGACGAGGCAACAGCGGAATTTCGAGGTCTATGGTAGTGACAGCAGGATTTTTCACGCGTGGCAAGGCAAAGGCAATGGGTGTCGTGGCTGGCACCTGCGCGAGCCTTCTCATGGCTTTGCCGGCATTTGCCAATCCGCGGCTCGTCGTCGACGTCAATTCACTGAAGGTTTACGAGCACCAGGATATCTTCCAGAAATGGTATCCGGCATCGCTGACCAAGCTGATGACGGCCTATACCGCCTTCCGGGCGATCAAATCGGGACAGCTGGCGCTGACGAGCCCGGTCGTGATGACCAAGAACGCCGCCTCCGAGCCGCCGAGCAAGATGTTCTACAAGCCCGGCCAGGCGATGACGCTCGACAGCGCCCTGAAGATGATGCTGGTGAAGTCGGCCAACGACGTGGCGGTGGCGATCGCCGAAACCGTTGGTGGCTCCGAGCCCGCCTTTATCGACCGGATGAATTCCGAGGCGCGCCGCATCGGCATGACGTCGTCGCATTTCGTCAACGCCAACGGCTTGCCGGGGCCGGGCCAGTACACCACAGCGCGCGACCTTGCGGTGCTGGCGATCACGCTGAAGCGCGAGTTTCCCGAATATGCTTCCTATTTCTCGCTGGAAGGATTTACCACCGGCAAGAAGGACTACCCGAACTACAACATGCTGATCGGCCGCTTCGAAGGCGCTGACGGCATGAAGACCGGCTTCATCTGCGCGTCCGGTTTCAACCAGGTCTCCTCAGCGACGCGCGACGGCCGCAGCGTCGTTTCGGTCGTGCTTGGCGAGGACAGCCTCGGCGCCCGTGCCGATGAATCCGCGCGGCTGCTGCAAATGGCGCTGACGACCTCGGGAGCGGCCAAGCCATCGCTGGTGCAGATTGCGCCCTATGGCGAAACACGCGACCTGGTTGCCGACGTCAGCAAGCAGATCTGCTCGCAGGCCGCCGCCAAGGTGCGCAGCGAAGGTCGCGACGAAGCCGGACGGCAGAAGCTGCTTTCGCCGTTCATCCACGAGATCAACCGCCCGCTGAAGCTGGCCTTTGCCGGCCTCATCCCCGGCAGCGGCGACAAGCTGGCCAAGGCCGGCTCTGATCCGGCCGGCCAGGGCGACGTCGCCAATGTGCCGATCCCGGTGCCGCGGCCGAGCCTCTGATCGGAGTTTTCCATGGTTAGCCCACTGCCGGCGGTGCCGGTTTCGATCCTGACCGGTTTTCTCGGTGCGGGCAAAACGACGCTTTTGAACCGTCTGCTGAAGGATCCGGATCTCTCGGACACGGCCGTGATCATCAACGAGTTCGGCGATGTCTCGATCGATCACCTCCTGGTGGAAGCCTCGAGCGACGGCGTCATCGAGCTTTCCGACGGCTGCCTGTGCTGCACGGTGCGCGGCGAACTGGTGGATACGCTTGCCGACCTCATGGACCGGATGCAGACGGGGCGCATCAAGCCGCTGAAGCGCGTCGTCATCGAAACGACCGGGCTTGCCGACCCGGCGCCGGTGCTGCAGTCGGTGATCGGCAATCCGATAATCGCCCAGAGTTTCCGCCTCGACGGTGTGGTGACGGTGGTCGATGCGGTCAATGGCTTGCAGACGCTTGCCAACCACGAGGAAGCGCTGAAGCAGGTCGCGGTCGCTGATCGCATCGTCATCAGCAAGGCTGGCCTCGCCGATGGCAAGCAACTGGACGAGCTGCGGTCGCGCCTGCGCGGGATCAATCCGCGTGCGCCATTCATCGACGGAGACGGTCCCGAGGCGGGCAAGGGCGAACTCTTTGCCTGCGGCCTCTATGACCCGGCCTCGAAGATCGCCGATGTCGGCCGCTGGCTGCAGGACGAGGCGGATCACGACCACGACCACCATGGTCACGACCACCATCACCATGGTGGGGATCACCATCACCATCACCATCACCACGACCATGGCCACCACCACCACCACGATGTGACCCGTCATGGTGCGGACATTCGTTCGTTCAGCATCCTGCATGACAGGCCGATCGAACCGATGGCGCTCGACATGTTCATCGATCTCCTGCGCTCGGCCCATGGCGAAAAACTGCTGCGGATGAAGGCGATCGTCTCCGTTTCCGACAACCCGGAGCGACCGCTGGTGCTTCACGGCGTGCAGAACGTCTTTCATACCCCGGAGCGGCTGACCGCCTGGCCGGATCCGGTCGATCGGCGGACACGCATGGTCTTGATCACCAAGGGGCTGAGCGAAGCTTTCGTGCGCGACCTTTTCGATGCCTTCACCGGAAAGCCGCGAATCGATCGTCCCGATGGCCAGGCGCTTTCGGACAATCCCTTGGTTGTCCCCGGCATGAAGTTCTAGGATTTTAACGCTGCAGTCGGCGGCGTCTTTCTGCCAATGCTGTGCAATAAGGTTAAAATCCGTAGTACTTTCGGGTGATCATTGGCGGCGACGGCAAACATTTTTGGGCTAATATTCTGGCGTTACTTAAAATGTACCGAGATTCTCCAGAAAACGCTGCCTCGCGTTTCCCTCCTCCCGGGTTGCGCCCAGCCGAGTGACCCTTTGGTCGCATAAGCAATTGTAAAGATTGTAATAGTCTGGATTTTACGGGTTCCCGTCTAAAGGGTGCTTGTCTATTTCTTAGATCACAACGCGAATATTTCGGCTGTGTTTCAGACGTACCACCCGTATCTTCGTTCGTGCCGCCGCGGTATCCGTTCACTTTCTAAATTAACTAGAAGTTAAGTGTGTTCTTTTAAACGCGAACCTGATGAACTAGCATGTTCGTTGCGGAGGGAGAGCAACGACCATGTCGATATCAGTTGCATTTGTTGACGACCATCCGATCCTTCTGGAAGGGCTGGTCAGTTTATATTCTGGAAAAAGTGACCTCGAGATCGTCGCGAAGGGCGAAAACGCGGTCGATGCTTTGAAAATAGTTGAAGAATTTTCACCTCAAGTTCTCGTGCTCGATTTGAGCATGCCCGGCGACGCCATTGCGGCTATCGAGCTGGTTGCGCAAAAATACAAAGACACGCGGATCATCGTCTTCACCGCAAATTCAAGCATTGAAACCGCGATACAAGTCCTGAATTACGGAGTCTCTGGCTATGTGCTGAAAGGCAGCAGCGCCAGCGACCTTCACGAGGCCATACGCACCGTCTATGACGGCGAGACGTTCATCACGGCGGGGTTCGCGACCAAGGTCATCATGGCCATGAAAACAGCGGAAATCCGCCGGCGGTCTCAGGCACAACGACGCCTGAGCCTGCGCGAGGAGCAGATCGTTCGCCATCTCATGCGTGGCAGCACGAACCGCGAGATAGCGGCCTGTCTTGATATCAGCGAAAAGACCGTCAAACATTACATGACGGTCTTGATGCAGAAACTCGATGTCAGGAACCGTGTGGAAGTGGTGCTGGCAGCGCAGCGCCTGGATGTCCTGCCCGACGGCTCTGCCGAGCGCGGCGCATCACGGCGCATCAACTAGAGCATCCTGCCTTCGAGTGGTTTCACCGAAGGCGGACAAGATGCTGCCGAAACAATGCACCAGAGCGCCGCATTCCGCGCGAATGCGGCGCTCTGAGCCGTGACGGCGATTGTGCAAGTCGACGAACAATCAACCAAATCTATGGACGATCGAACGAGCCGCCGCTGTGATCGAGCGGCAGAACCGCGGTCACCACCATGCCGTTTGGCCGGCGGATCATGCGCATGCGGCCGCCAAAGGCGCGAATGCGGCGTTTCTGCGTGATGGTACCGAGCCCGGTCCGCGCCGTGCTGCGCGGGGTCACTGATGTCGATGGTGCGTCGCCCACATCGGCCACTGTAATGAACAGACGGTTGTGGCGCGTGCCGTAGCGCAGATGCTGGCCGTTGCCCGGCGCATGCCGTTCGCTGTTCATCAACGCTTCCTGGATGAAGCGATAGACGCAGATGTTCAGGTGTGCATCCACCTTCTGCGATGCGATCAGCCCGACCACATCGACATCGCGGCCTATGAGATCCACATGCCGCCTTACCGCGAGCAGGATCGTATCGTTCAGCGACATGTCGTCGAGTTCCGGCAGCACGAGATCGGAGGAAATGTTCCTCAGATCTTCAAGAACCGTCGTAACCGTGCTGACCAGCCTGTCGATTTCTTGCGGCTTGATGGCCGCTGCGGTTTGGCCGCCGGTCGGCGGCGAGGCCATGTCGCTGAGCTTCAACTTGAGCAAGGTCAGCAGTTGGACGGGGCCGTCGTGCAGATCGGATCCGATCTGGTCGAGGATCATCTCATTGAGCTTGCCGGCCTCGAGCCGGGCCGTTTCTGCCGCTGCGCGCAGCCGACGGTTCTGGTTGGACAGTTCAAGTGCCCGTCCAAGACTGTGGCGGATGGCAGCGTGTTGCCGATCGATGAGCAGGCTGCCGCTACGCACGATCAGGAAGAGCAGCGCCAGCATCGGCACCGAAACGAGGAGCACGATGGTGACCGTCTCGCGCCAGGCGGTTGACAGCTCACCCCTCAGGAAATCCGGGCGCTCGTAGAATTCGCCGACCACCAGCACCTTGCCGGCCTCATCGCGCACGAGGGGCGCGTAGACCTCGATGTACATGCCGCGCTGCTCTTCGCCGGTATATTCATGCTTCTCGATCATGGTGCGAGAGACGACGATTTCTCCCGCCAAGGCACGCTGCAGCTCTTCAAAGACAACCTCTTCGTCGATCTGCTTGCCTGACGTCGAATACATCAGGCCCCCGTCGGGACCCCAGATTTTCAGTTCGTGCACATGCTGACCGAGAGCGCTGGTGCCGAGAAGCTGCTTCAGCTTGTCTTCTACGACGGGCGGAAGGACGCCACTCTTGATGTCTTCCTCGGAGATCAGCGGTGCAACGAACGTCTGAAGATAGGCGGCGCCGAGCGAGCCGACGCTGTTGAACACGGTTCTCTCGAGGCGGCTTGTCGTCCAGACCGCGAGCGCGATCATCAGCGCCACGACGATAAACGAGGCGATGATGATGAACCGAACTTCAAGCCGGAGCCGTTGGAATGTCGACGCCAGCTTTTGCAGAGGGGCTGAACTGCTCAGGTTCAGCGGAAAGATGCGCTTGGCCATTTCGGTGTTGTTCCCGCCGGCATCCATGAGACTTGTCCGATCGCGTTTCTGCGATCTTATATGCTCTATTCCTTAAAAATGCCTCCGCCAATTCCGGCATCGTCCGTCAAAAGAAGCCAAAAGTCGCAATTGAGGCAAGGGAATTCTGTAGTCAATCAAATGGTTACGGTTAACTTTCCAACCTGGAAGGACCTGCGTCACAGGCAGGGCTGCCCGAGGCGAGTGCCAAAGCGTTGCAGACATTCGCGCAAAGCCGGCATGCGAAATCTTGCTCAGACTAAGGTCCGAGAACGGTGGGGACCAAAGTATTCCGGTTGGGCCGTCCTTTAGTCGCGAAAATCACGCGACCTTGTTCTCTACGCCGGCCGAGGCTTCGATGCGTTAATGCCGGCCAGTATCAGTGACGCGACCTCTGTTGGCGGAAAGACATGTGTCCTTCCGGGGGGATCGCTGTGTCTCGACGGAGGGGAAAATGGCCGCGTTCAAGCTCAATCTTCAGGACATGATGTTCATTCTGCGCCAGATCAAGATCGCAGAAGGCAACTCGACCGCGCATTCAGGCGCGAATGCGCAGGACCTTAGGGAGATCTACGTCGACGCGGCCGGCAATGTCGTTCCGGCAGGCACGCCCGGTGCGCAGCTCGCGATCCCCGACCCCCATGTTCCGAACGGCCTTCGCACCGTCGACGGCACCTACAACAACATCGTGCCCGGCCGCGAGACCTGGGGGTCCGCTGACCAGGCGATGCCGCGGCTGCTGGACGCCGAGTATCGCAACGACACCGATGGCGACAGCATCGATGTCAACGGACCAGCGCCCGGCGGCATCCTGACCGGCGGCAACTACGGCGCACCCAACGCCAATGTGGTTGATGCCGATCCGCGCATCATCTCCAATCTCATCGTCGACATGTCGATCAACAATCCGGCAGCCATCATCGCGGCCCTGACCTTTGCCGGTTCGGAAGACCCGCAAGCTGACATGCAGCGTTTGCTTGCCGCCCGGGTTACCCAACAGCAGGCCGATGACGCCCTTGTTGCTGCGCAAGGTGACCTCGATGCCGCGAACGCCGCCCTCGATCTGGCTGTCGCCAACTACACGCCGGGCAACCCCGCCAGCATCGACGCCATTCAGGACGCAGCGAATGCCGTGACGGTTGCCGAGGAAGCGCTGGCATTGGCGGAAGTGGTTGCCGCGGATCCGTCCGCGGCGCTGGAGGCCGTTGCGACGGAGCTGGGGCTGGTCATCGGTGATGAAGGCAACCTGTCCATTCCCAACGTGGCACCGGACGAAGGCCTTTCCGCGCCCTTCAACGCCTGGATGACATTCTTCGGTCAGTTCTTCGACCATGGTCTCGACCTGATCACCAAGGGTGGAGCGACCGTCTACATACCGCTACAGGCTGACGATCCGTTGGTGCTGGGAACGGATGGCGTGGCTGGAACCGCCGACGACCTGCCGGCACACCTGCGCTTCATGGTCCTGACCCGCGCAACGCCGGACGGCGATTCTCATACCAATACCACGACCCCGTTCGTCGATCAGAACCAGACCTATACGTCGCATGCTTCGCATCAGTTCTTCCTGAGGGAGTATGAACCTGCCGGTGGTGTTGTCGGTGCACCGCCACACGCAACTGGTCGCCTGCTTGACGGGTCGGCAAACGGGCTGCCCACCTGGGCCGACATCAAGGCGCAGGCAGCAAACGTGCTCGGCATCCAGCTGACCGATGCCGATATCTTCAACATTCCGCTCATTCGCACTGATGCCTATGGCGAGTTCATTCGCGGACCGAACGGATACCCATTGCTGGTCACCGGTCTCGGCGGCGACGGAATCCCCAATACGTCCGACGACATCGTCATCCAGGGCGATCCCTTAAATCCTGTGAACACTTTTGCGGCAGGCGCGCTGCGTATCGGCCATGCCTTCCTGGACGATATTGCCCACAATGCCGTCCCCGTTTTTGATGCTCAGGGCAATCTGGTCGCCGATGCCGACGGCGAAACCGGCAATGACGTGGCGTTCAATCCCCAGACCGGCCGCAATACCGAGTATGACGACGAACTCCTCAACCGCCACTTCATCACCGGCGACGGCCGCGGCAACGAAAACATCGGTCTGACGACCGTGCACCACATCTTCCATTCCGAGCACAATCGCCAGACGGACATGCAGAAGATGACCATTCTGCAAAGTGGCGATCTCGCCTTCATCAACGAGTGGCTGTCTGTCGATATCACTCAGGCGGACCTTGACGCGTTGCCGGCCACATTCCCGGCCGACCCGCTTGAGCGGGCGGAACTTCTCGATTCCTTCGGCTGGGACGGTGAGCGAATTTTCCAGGCCGCCCGCTTCGCCACGGAAATGCAGTACCAGCACCTGGTGTTCGAAGAGTTCGCACGCAAGATCCAGCCGGCGATCGACCCCTTCGTCTTCAACAGCGTCACCGACATCAACCCGGCGATCTTCTCCGAATTCGCCAACACTGTCTATCGCTTCGGCCATTCGATGCTGACCGACGAAATGCCGCGTCTTGATGCAAATGGCGTTGTCATCAATCCGGAAGTCGGGCTTATCGAAGCCTTCCTCAATCCTGTCGAGTTCGACCTCGACGGCACGATTTCGCACGATGCGGCCGCCGCGGCGGTCGTGCGCGGCATGACTGTCGAGCGCGGCAACGAAATCGACGAATTCATCGTCGGATCGTTGCGCAACAATCTGCTCGGTCTTCCGCTCGACCTGGCGACGATCAACATCGCCCGCGGTCGAGACACCGGCATACCTTCGTTGAACGAAGCCCGCGCCCAGCTTTATGCGGCAACCGGCTCGACCTTCCTCACGCCCTATGACAGCTGGGTGGACTTTGCCGCCAACCTCAAGAACCCGATCTCGGTGGTCAACTTCATCGCGGCATACGGCCTGCATGATCTGGTGGACGATGAAACAACACTTGCCGGCAAGCGTGCCGCTGCAATGGCAATCGTCTTTGGCGAAGAGCAGGTGATTGCGGATGCCAACGCACCGGGCGGAACGCGCACGATCCTCGTGCCCGCCGATCGCCTCGACTTCCTGAACAGCACCGGCGAATGGACCATCGGAAACAGCGGTCTGAACCTGATCGATCTGTGGATCGGCGGTCTGGCCGAAAAGAAGATGCCGTTTGGCGGCATGCTTGGCTCGACCTTCAATGCGATTTTCGAAGCCCAGATGGAAAACCTGCAGGACGGCGACCGGTTCTACTACCTGACCCGCACGCAGGGCCAGAACATGCTGAACCAGCTCGAGCAGAATTCCTTCTCGAAGATGATGATGGCCAACACCGAACTGGCGCAGCCTGGGGCCGACGGCATCCGCGGCACAGCCGACGACATCATCGAACGCCACATCGGCGTCGACTCCTTTGCGAAGTATGATTTCGTGCTCGAGGTCAACCAGGCCAACCAGGCTGGGCCGGACCCGGAAGGCAACGACCCGGCGCTCGAGGCGATCGGGCTCGGCAAGGTCGTGCGTGATGATCCCCGCACGGCGGCAATCGAAACGAACTACCTGCGCTTCACCGGTGGCGAACATATCGTTGTCGGTGGCACCAATGGCGCCGACACCATCATCACGGACTTCGGCGACGATGCGATCTGGGCCGACGACGGCAATGACCGCGTTGAATCCGGCGCCGGCGTCGACCTCGTCAACGGTGGCGGCGGCGACGACATCCTGACCGACAGCGGCGACACCGGCGACTTCATCAAGGGCGAGGAAGGCAACGACGTCATCGCCAACTCCAACGGCATCGATATCCTGATGGGCGGCGACGGCAAGGACGTCGTCTTCGTCGGTGTCGACGACACCGAAGTGTTCGGCGGCGCGGGTGACGACTTCATCCTCGGTGGCGAAGGCGTCGACCTCTTGATGGGCAACGAAGGTGACGACTGGATCGAGGCAGGCGGCGGCTTCGACACCACGGCCGGCGACAACTCCGAACTGTTCTTCAATTCGGCGATCAAGGGCCATGACGTCATGTTCTCCGGCAACGAGGAACACGACTTCGACGGTGAATCCGGCGACGACATCATGGTCCAGGGCGAAAGCGTCATGCGCAACGAAGGCATGTTCGGTTTCGACTGGGCGATCTTCAAGGGCATGGCGCTCGATGGTTACGCCGACATGCGCATCCCGATCTTCACCACCGAGGCGGAAGACATCCTGCGCAACCGCTTCGACAAGACCGAGGCTCTCTCCGGTTGGGACCACAACGACACGCTGCTTGGTGACGACCGCGTTCAAGGAGACATCCTGCCGGGCGACACGGTTGCGACCACGGAAGGCATCTTCTTCAACGACGAGCTGTCTCAGGCGGGCGTCAACCGCATCGAAGGTCTGCGCGCCTTGCTCGGCAACCTCATCACTGCCGCGCCGGTTGGCGCGACGGCAGCCCAACTTGAGGCGCTGACGGCCTTCAACTCCGGCAACATCCTGCTCGGCGGTGGGGGCTCCGACAGTCTGCGCGGCAATGGCGGGGATGATTTCCTCGACGGCGATGCCTGGCTGAACGTGCGTATTCGCATCACTGCGGCTGGTGCCGAGAACACGCCGCTGAACCAGATCGGCACTGTCGACAGCCTCAAGCATGTCTTTACCGGCACGGAAAACCCCGGTGGTTCGCCGGTTCCGGCGGGCTGGATCGGCAAGTCGCTGTTCGACCTGATGATCTCCCGCACGATCGTGCCGACGCAGTTGCACATCGTTCGTGAGATCGTTGAGGACGACGGTATCGGCGATGTCGACACCGCCTTCTTCAACGACACGTTCCTCGACGCCAACGGCAACGCGAACTATACGGTTGTCCGCAATGCCGATGGCTCGACGACGATCTCGCATATCAACGTCAGCAACGTCATCGATCCGCTGACCGAGCGCAATCTCGTCTCGGACGGCATCGACAGACTGCGCAATGTCGAATGGGCGGAGTTCGCCGACGGTACGCGCATCTTTCTCGCCAACGAAGCGCCGACAGACATTCGCTGGAACGCCATCAACCCGAACAACACCGACTTGCCCACGGGAGCGATCGCGAACCTGGCGACGGTTGATGATGACAGCACGGCCTGGACCTATTCCTTGCAGGCCGGAAGCAGTGCTGGCTTCACCGTTTCACCGGCCGGCGTTGTCAGCCGCGTCGGTGCGATGGCGGCCAACACCACCTACACGCTGGTCATCCGCTCGACCGACGACTTCCTCAACACCTATGACGAGACGTTCACCATCAGGACGGGCAGCAACGTCGCCGACAATTTGACAGCCTTTGCGACGGCGGGTGATGACGTTCAGTACGGCGACGACGGCAACGATACGCTCGCCGGCGGCGCAGGCGACGATTCGCTCTTCGGTCAGGACGAGGATGACGTACTCTCAGGTGGGCTGGGCAACGACCTGCTGCACGGGGGGACCGGCGATACGGACACGGCGTCTTATGCCGGGGCCAGTGGTGCGGTCACCGTCAACCTGACGACCGGAACGGCCACCGGTGCCGACGGCAACGATACGCTGATCGACATCGAAAACGTCATCGGCAGCGCCTTTGACGATACGATCACCGGCGGTGCCGGCGCCAATGCGCTGACGGGCGGTGCCGGCAACGACACCTACGTCATCGCGGCCGGCGACACCGTGATTGAAGCAGTCAACGGGGGTACCGACACGGTCAACAGTTCGGTCACCCATACCTTGGCCGCCAATGTCGAGAACCTCACCCTGACCGGCGCCGGCAACATCAACGGTACCGGCAACGCCGCGAACAACATCATCGTCGGCAATACCGGCAACAACACGCTCGACGGCGCCGCTGGTGCCGACACCATGAGCGGCGGTGCCGGCAACGACACCTACGTCGTCGACAATGTCGGTGACGCGGTCGACGAAACCGCTGTCGGTTCCGCCGGAACGGATACGGTCCAGACGACGCTCGCCAACTACACACTCGGTGCCAACGTCGAGAACCTCACCAAGAACGGTGCCGGTGCTATTACCGGCGTCGGCAATGCGCTCGCCAACGCCATGCTCGGCAACAACGGAGCCGATACGCTTTCGGGCGGTGACGGCAACGATACGATCGACGGCGACGATGGCAATGACAAGCTGCGTGGCGGTGCCGGTGACGACACCTTCAACGACAACAACGGCAACGATATCTACGTTTATGACACGATCGATTTCGGCAATGACGTCATCAACGCGTTCGATGCCAACCCTGCCGGGGGCCAGGACCTCATCGATCTGAGCGCTTTGGGCATTACGGCAGCCGACTTTGCGACCCGTGTGCTGGAAACCCGTGTTGTTGTTGTTGGAACGGACGACACGCTGCTGACCATTCGGGATGCCACCGGCACGACCACGATCGGTACGATCCTCGTCGATGCCGTTGATCCCAACGACATCAGCATCGCCGACTTCATCCTCGCCGATACGCCGGCTCCCGCTGCCATCAACGGCACCGCTGCAGGCAATACCCTGACCGGGTCGACCTTTGCCGATCAGATCAACGGCCAGGGCGGCAACGACACCATCAATGCCGGTGCGGGCGATGACACGATCACCGTCGATGTTCTCGAGGGTCGCGACGTCATCAACGGCGAAAGCGAAGATGCCGGCGGCGACACCGTGGTCATCAACGGCGACACTTCCAACGAAACCTTCCGGATCTACACCCGCGCCGAATGGTTTGCCGCCGGTAACGCCGTGGGCACCCTCAACGCGGCGACGGAAATCGTCATTACCCGCAACGGCACGAACAACGCCTCGGTCATTGCCGAACTCAACGACATCGAAGAGATCGTCATCAATACGGGTGTTGGCCCGGACATTGTGCAGACGATCGGCGATTTCTCGCCGACCGGCCTCAGCGTCAACACGATCACGATCAATGGCGATGCAGGCGACGACACCGTAGACTTCAGCGCGCTGCAGTCTTCGCACCGTATCCTGTTCCGCACCAATGGCGGCAACGATACGATCGTCGGCAACCTCAGGCCACAGGACGTGGTGGAACTGGCGCCGGGAAGCAACATTTCCGACTACACGATGACCACCAATGCGAACGGCACGAAGACGTTCTCGAACGGAACGCACTCGATCACGTTTGCCGGTGCGGTGCCGCCGCAATTCCAGAATACACCGCCGACGCCCGGCAATGACGAAGGTGTCTCGGGTCGCTTCGAATACACCGCGAACGACCTTGCCGGCCTCAAGAACCTGGTCAACGGGCTTCCGGCCTTCGACGAAGACGATGACACCAACGACTTCTCCGGCGTGCGGACACTTTCCGGTCACGGCAACAACGAAGACAATCCAACCTGGGGTTCGGCCGACACGCCGTTTATTCGCATCACCGATGCGCACTACGGTGCCTACAACCCGACGACCGGCAACAACAACATCAATCCGATCTTCTCGGGGCTCGACCCGCGCAACATCAGCAACATCCTCGGCAGTCAGGAACTTGATCTGCCGAAGAACGATAAGGACGCCAACATCTTCTTCATGGCGTTCGGCCAGTACTTCGACCACGGGCTCGACTTCCTCGGCAAGGGCGGCAACGGCACGATCCAGATCGGCGCTCCGGGCAACGGCGCACCGGGATCGGGCAACCCGGC
>NZ_JBWKSC010000013.1:0-267568 GCF_059419585.1 Ensifer sp. GW821-FHT05G01
GTCGGCGCCGGCAGAGGTGCTGAGTGTCGCATTTCTAACTGGCTGGCAACGTCGCGCCTCTAATCAGCTTTGACATTCTGTGTGGCCGGGCGGATTCCATTTTCAAATGCGACAAAGGCAAATTGGCCATCGTTTCAGGACGATGGATGTGGCCCGCTCATTTGTGCAGTTGAGTATGGATGAACGTTGCAGGATTGCGCGTTGGCGAGCCGCTGGCCTTAGTTGCAGTCAGGCGCACAGGCTTCGCTTTGCTGGATCGGAGAACACCTTCGATTACCTGCATGCAACGAAGGCTTATCTGCAGCAACGGTGACCTAGTGTTACTCCGGCGAGACCAAGCCTGGCGGAGAATAGGCCCAATCTATGCCACCGCTCAGAGAACGAGTGCGCTGGTCCTGTTCTCGATCAAGCGAACGAGGTTCAGTGCCGTCATTTCCGAGGATTTCGGATTGGTTGCAAGCGGACGGTTCTGCAGGCGGATTTCGAGCGTGCCGAAGGGCCCGCGGGCGCAAATGCTGTGCATGTTTTCCACGGCTTTGGGGTCGGCGACGAGGCGCACGCGCGTGCGATCCATGCCGATGCCGGCGAGTGAGGTGGTCGCTGCCACATTGGCATTTTGCGGAAAGGCTGTCGCCGCCTCGGCCGCCGAGCCCTCGAAGAAGGCTTCCGCCTCCTGCAGTTCTGTCAAGCGACAGAGCTTCTCGGCCGGCGTGCCGAGCCAGGCCCGCGCGGGTTTGGTGATGACGTGCTCGACGCTGTCCAGCCCCAACCGCGACGCCGCCGAGAGGGCATCGATGCCGCCGAGCGCGCCCGGCGGAATGATCAGTTTGCTGCCATTTCGCCGCGCCAGCTCGACGAGTTCGTCGAGCACAGCGACATCCACCAGGGCGGAGGTTGAGGTGACGGCGAAATCCATGCCTGCCGCCAGCGCAGCGCGGGCGAACGGCAACACGCTTTCGCGGCTTGCGGCTTCGACAACCAAGGTCGCGCCGGTCGCAGCCAATGCCTCGGGGCTCGATAGACGAACCGCCCCCTCCGGCATGGTCCCTTCGACTTCCTTTGGATCGCGCACCGCGATCCCAACTATGCGGGCACTCGCACCCCTCGCCTTCAGAAGTGCTGCGACCCGCTGGCCTATGGCGCCCCAGCCGACGAGGCAGATGGCTTCGACTGTCGACATAAAGGTTCCCCTGTCTTGGTGCCGGATCAGAGCGTCACCCAGCCCTCGGGCGGGGTTTTTCCGGGGTGTACGGTGCCGCATTTCGGGCACGTGCGCAGCTTCTCGTCCGCGTAGAAAGCCTGGTAGATCGGCGGCAGGTCGTCGACGATGGATTCGAGGTCTACCTCCGCCCGGTGCACGAGCTCGGTGCATTCGAAGCAGTACCATTCGACCGCGTCGAGCAGGCCTTCCGGTCGCGTCGGCTCGATAACGAGACCGATCGAACCTTCCATCGGCCGCTGTGGCGAATGGCGCACATGCGGCGGCAGCAGGAAGATGTCGCCCTCGCGGATCGGCACGTCGTAGAAGTCCTTGCCGTCATAGAGCTTCAGCACCATGTCGCCCTTGAGCTGGTAGAAGAACTCCTCGACGGGGTCGTCGTGGTAGTCGGTGCGCTTGTTGGGGCCACCGACGATGGTCACCATCAAATCGGCATCCTTCCAGATCTGCTGGTTGCCGACCGGCGGCTTCAGCAGGTGCTTGTGCTCGTCGATCCACTTCTGCAGGTTGAAGGCTTTCAGCTTGGTCATGGTTTTCCTCCCTCTCCCGTTTAACCCAATTTCAGACCGCACTCTTCAAAGGCGGCTCGGGTCAGTCTCTTTTCCTCGTCCGTCAGCTCCAACAGGGGGCGGCGAACCGCTCCACCCACCTGGCCGAGCAGTTCCTGCCAGTACTTTTGGTGCGCATGGGGCTTTTCCGCCGACTTGGTCTTGCGGAAGGCGTCGCGAACACCTTGCAGGCTCGCGCTAACGGCGCGTGCCTCCCCGGCCTTTCCGGCTAAGGCGAGTGCTGTGTATTCGGCCATCCGGCGGTCCGTCTTGGTCTGGAGCGTGTAGGGCGGCGAGGAGCAGAGATAAAGCTGCCAGCCCAGTTCCAGCACGTTATCCAGCCATTCCTCTTCCGAAGCGGTCGAGACGAGGATGCGGTCGCCGGCAAGTGCTGTCAGTTTCTTGTAGAGGTCGCGAGGTACGGAATATTTGATCGCCACCACCGTCTCGATATCTGCGAGCCGGTTGCACAGTTCCGGGCTCATCAGGTAGCCGCTGTCGGGATGCGACCACAGCGCCATGCCGATATCCACCTTGGAGGCGATGGTCTCGTAGTAGCGCAGCAGCGTCTCGTCCTGCTCTTTGAAGAAGTGCAGGATCGGCGCATGCACGACGATGTAGTCGGCGCCACACGCCTGCGCGTGCCGGGCAAGATCGATCACCACGTCCATGTTCTGATCCGAGCAGGACATGATGGTCTGCGCCCGGCCGCCGGCAGCATTCACCGACAGATCGAACATGTGCTTGCGCTCGTCGACCGACATGGAGAAGAACTCGCCCTGCTTGCCGGCGATAAACAGGCCGTCGATCCCCAGGTCGGAAATCCAATGCTCGACATTCCGGCGATAGCCGTCCTCGTCGATCGCGCCATCGGCAGTAAACGGCGTGTTCGCCGCCGCCCAGATGCCGCGCATTGTGGCGCGGGAATGAGCCTTTGCATCTTTACGCTGGTATTTCATGGCGCTCCCTGTCGCATGTCCTTCCGGCGGCGCATGAAGCAGGCCGTCCCGGTCTCCGTTGTCGTCATTTAGCGCAGGAGAATCTTATTCATAAAGACGCATAGTTCGTATATATTCATGCTGAAATCAGTATGGATGACCCGATGCTCAATCTCCGTCAGATCAAGTGTTTCCAGGCCGTGGTCGAACTCGGCAACTTCTCGCGCGCTGCCGAGCGATTGCACACGAGCCAGGCCGGGATCTCGCATGCGATCCGTGACCTCGAGGCGCTGCTTGGCGCGCGTCTCTTCGACCGCACGACCCGACGGGTCGAGTTGACCGAAGCCGGCCGCGTCTTCGCTGCCGGGGCCTTGCCGGGACTGGCGGAAATCGAGCGCGCCGTCGATGCGGTGCACGACCTCGGTCAGCTTCGCACGGGCCTCGTGCGTATCGCCGCCCCGCCCTTCCTCGGCGCAACCGTGCTGCCGCGCCTGTTGCAGGAAGTCGCAGCGACCCACCCGAACCTCAAGCTCAGGATCGAGGACGTGGTGACAGATCTCATCGCGCCGAGGGTGCGCAGCGGCCTTTGCGACCTCGGTGTCGGCACCTTCGCAAGCGACGAGGACGGACTTGAGATTCAGCGGGTGCTGCGCGACCAGCTGATGGTTTTTGCACCCGAGGGCCACGCCATCTGTGCGAAGGCCGAAGTGGCCTGGTCCGCGCTCGCCGACCAGTCGATCATCACGCTGACCCGGGAAAGCAATATCCGCCTTCTGACCGAGGTCGGCTTCGAAAGCGCCGGCGTACCGCTGCGCCCTTCGCTCGAAGTGCACCAGATCAACACGGCCCTTTCGCTCGTCGAGCGCGAGGCGGGTCTTGCCATCCTGCCGACCTATGCCTTTACCGGCCTGAACGGCCGCAAGATTTCAGCCCGTCCGTTGGTCGAGCCGTCGATCGCCCGAGACGTGGCCGTCATTACAGCGCGTGAGCGCACGCCCTCCCCTGCGACGCTCGCGGTCCGCACCGTGCTGCGCAGGGTGCTGCGCGACATGATCCCGGTGATCGGCTGACGGAACGCAAGCAGGCCGAAACCGTGACAACAACGGTTTCGGCCTCGGTTCCGCTTGGTTGCGGTGCGTCAGACGCGCTCAGGCGATGCGCAGCGACACGTTCTTCACGACGGTATAATGATGCAGGCCTTCCGCGCCACCCTCGCGGCCAAGGCCGCTTTCCTTGACGCCACCGAACGGCGTTTCGGCGACGGAGGCCTCCAAGGTGTTGATCGAGAGGTTCCCGGCCTCGATGCCCTGAATGAGGCGATCGACATTGGCAACAGAGTTCGTGAAGGCATAGGCGGCCAGACCAAAGGGAAGCGCGTTCGCTTTGGCAACAGCCTGCTCCACTGAAGAAACCGGATTGATCAGGGCAAGCGGGCCGAAAGGCTCTTCGGAAAGCGCACGGGCATCATCCGGCAGATCGGCAATCGCGGTCGGTGCGAAGAAGTAGCCCTTGCCAACGAGGCGCCCACCGCCGCAAAGCACGCGCGCGCCCTTGGAACGCGCGTCGTCCACCAGCTCCTGAAGGGCTGCAATGCGACGGTCGTTGGCGACCGGCCCCATCTGGGTCGCGGCATCAAGGCCGTCGCCGACCTTGATGGATTGCGCCTTTTCCTGGAAGGCGACGGTAAAGCGATCGTAGAGCGCCTCGTGCACGAAGAACCGCGTCGGCGAGGTGCAGACCTGGCCGGAATTGCGGTACTTGCGGGTCGCACAGGCAATGCCTGCGGCAACGGGATCGGCATCCTCGCAGACGATGACGGGCGCATGCCCGCCAAGCTCCATCAGTGCCGGCTTCATGACCTGCGAAGCGAGCGTCGTCAGGTGCTTTCCAACCGCGGTCGAGCCGGTGAAGGCGACCATGCGGATACGATCCTGCGGGATGAGATATTCGGAGATTTCGGCGGGATGGCCGAAGACGAGGTTGAGCACGCCGGCTGGCAGGCCGGCATCGTGGAGCGCGCGGGCGATGTGCACGACGCCCGTCGGTGTCTCCTCGGAAGCCTTCATGATGATGGAGCAGCCGGCGGCAAGCGCCCCGCCGATCTTGCGGGCAGGCTGGCTCATCGGGAAGTTCCACGGCGAGAAAGCCGCAACCGGGCCGATCGGTTCATGCAGCACCATATAGCGGATACCCGGCGCGCTCGGGATGACCCGGCCATAGAGGCGCACGCATTCGCCCGCGTCCCATTCGAAGAACTCGCAACCGCGGATGACTTCGGACCGAGCCTCTGAGATCGGCTTGCCGTTTTCCAGCGTGATCGAGCGGGCGATGTCTTCCAAACGCTCTCGCAACAGCTGGGCTGCTTTCAGGATGATTGCTGCGCGCGCTGCGGGGGATGTCCGGCTCCAGGCCTGAAAACCCTGCCAGGCCGCATCGGTTGCGTCGGCGAGATCGGTCTCGCGGGCGACTGCGACCTTGCCGATGACCTCCTCATTGGCAGGGTTGATGACGGCGAGCGTCTCGGATGTCGCCCTCCATTTGCCACCGATATAGAGCTGAGCATGCGTTTCGTGAGCCATGAGATTGCCTTTTCGCCAGTCCTTTGGAAGGCCGAGCCTTCCTGTCCAGCAATGGATGCAATCAGCGGTCTGATATAACAATCCACATAGGTTGAATGAATTGATATCGAAATGTGATAAGTCTTCAGCCAGCCAACAAACGCGAAAAGGCGCCTTCCCGGCCGGGAAAGCGCCCTCTTCATCCTTCCTACCGTTCGCCGATCAGGTCACCGCACTGCGCACCGCGAAGCGGGCATCGCGCCATGCCCCGGTTTCCATCACCTCGTGCAGCACGTCCACGGCGTTCCAGACATCTCTGAAACTCGTGTAGAGCGGCGTGAAGCCGAAGCGGATGGTGGCGGGTGCGCGGAAATCGCCGATGACGCCCCGCTCGATCAGGGCCTGCATGATTTCATAGGCCCCCTCGTGTTCGAAGGAGACCTGGCTGCCGCGCACAGTACCATCCCTTGGTCCGACCAGTTTCAGGCCAAACGCGCCGCAGCGGGCCTCGACGAGCTTGATGAAGAGATCGGTAAGCGCGATGCTCTTCTTGCGGATCGCCGCCATGTCCACCTCGTCCCACAGGTCGAGGGCTGCCGACAGCGCCCGCAGCGACAGGATCGGTTGCGTGCCGGAGAGGAAGCGCAGGATGCCCGCACCGCCGTCGTAGCCGCGCTCGAAGCCGAACGGGCGGGCATGGCCCCACCAACCGCTGAGCGGCTGGCTGACCTTTTCCTGGTGACGCTTGGCCACATAGATGAAGGCGGGCGCGCCGGGGCCACCGTTGAGGTACTTGTAGGTGCAGCCGACGGCGAAATCGACGTTGCAGCCGTCGAGTTCCACCGGCAGCGCGCCGGCGGAATGGCAGAGGTCCCAGACGACGAGTGCGCCGGCCGCGTGGGCGCGCTTGGTCAGCGCCTCCATGTCGCGCAGTGCGCCGGTCTTGTAGTTGACGTGGTTGATCAGGACCACGGCGACGGTTTCGTCGATCAGGTCCTCGATCCGGGGTGCATCTTCACCTTCCAGCCGCATGACCGTGCCGGGACGCGTCGCGATCACGCCTTCGGCCATATAGAGGTCGGTCGGGAAGCTCGAGCTTTCCGCCACGATGACCTTGCGCTCATGATTGAGACCAAGTGCCGCGTGCAGCGCCTTGTAGACGTTTGCCGAGGTGTGGTCGGTCACGGCCGTCTGACCAGGTGCGGCGCCGGTGAGGCGGCCGACGCGGTCGCCGAGCGTCAGCGGCAGCGCAAACCAGCCGGCCTTGTTCCAGCTGCGGATGAGGTCCTGACCCCATTCGAGCTTCGCGGCTTTTTCGATCTCGGCATAGGAGGCGAAGAGCGCCGCGCCGAGCGAATTGCCGTCGAGATAGGTGACGCCTTCGGGCAAATCAAAGCGGCTTTTGAAGCCCGCGAGCGGATCGTCGCGGTCCAGCGCCTCGACGGCATGAATATCGATCTTCATAGGGGCAGTCCTTCTATTCACGAATGGCTTCGCGGGCTGGCATGGGCCCGCGGCTACGCTTGAGAGTCGGCAGGGCGAGCATGGCGAGCACGAAGAGGCCGGTCGCGAGCTTCAGGTCGGTCGGCGGCATTCCGGCTGCCAGGCACAGAGAGACAAGCTGGTAGTAGACGATGGCGCCGACGAAGGGTGCTGCGAGCTGGCGGCGGATGGTCTGCTTGCCGACGATGGCTTCGCCGATCATCAGGGCGGCCAGGCCGTTGATCAGGGTGCCGATCCCCATGTTGACGTCGGCAAACCCCTGCGATTGCACCATGAGCGCACCGCTGGTCGCCGAGAAGGCCCCGGCAAGGCCGACGCCACCGATAGTGGCCGCCCAGATGCTGATGCCCTGCGCTTCCGCCATGTCCGGGTTGGAGCCGACGGCGCGCATGGCCGTGCCGCGTTCGGTCCGGAAATAGAGGTTCAGCAGACAATAGACGGCAATACCGAGCAGGCCCGCGACGACGATCTTGCTGACAGGAAGCCCGGCTCGACGAAGGGAATACCATCAAAAATGGTCGGCGTGCCGTAGACCGAGAGGTTGGACTTGCCCATGAGCCGCAGATTGATCGAGTAGAGCATGGTCATCATCAGGATGCCGGCCAAGAGCGTATGGATGCGGAAACGCAGATGCACGAAGGCCGTGCAGCTTCCGGCCAGGAACCCGGCGGCCATCGCCGCGAGGATGGCAAGCCAGCCCGGCGCGCCGCCGGCCAGCGACAGTGCGCAGACGCAGCCGCCGAGCGGGAATGCGCCCTCGCTGGTCAGATCCGGAAAGTTCAGCGTGCGGAACGGCAGCATGATGCCGAGCACGATGAAGGACAGGATGAGGCTTTGCGCCAGCGTGACCGGCACGAGCGCGATGAAGTTCGAGATAACAGTGTAAACCGTGTCCATGTCAGTCTCAGCTCGCCAATAGCATTCGATCGGTCTTCAATCCGAAGTGACCGATGAGTTTCGGGATCGTGACATCGGCTTTCTCCGCGCCGGTGATTTCGAGCCGTATGCTGCCGGCGTCGAGCATCACCACGCTATGGCCGAAATCGACAGCGTGCTGCATGTTGTGCGTCACCATCAGTGTGGTGAGATTGAAGGCCTCGACAGCGCGGACCGTTGCCCGCATGACGATGTCGGCGGTGCGCGGATCGAGGGCCGCCGTATGCTCGTCGAGAAGCAGGAGATCAGGCTGGTCGCACGTTGCCATGATCAGAGAAAGCGATTGCCGCTGGCCGCCCGAAAGCAGCTCGACGCGTGTTTCCAGACGGTTCTCCAGTCCGAGGTTCAGCGCGGCGAGGCGTTCGCGGTAGCTCGCGAGCCGCTTGGCGTTGAGGCCACGGTTGAGGCTCAGCTTCTTGCCGCGCAATTCGGCAAGAAGCATATTCTCCGCTACCGTCATCGAGGCAGCCGTGCCCTTCATCGGATCCTGGAACACCCGGGCGACGCGGCTTGCGCGCTTGTGCACCGGCAGCGCCGTGACATCGTCTCCGTTGATCAGGATCTTGCCGGAATCGAGCATCAGTGCGCCGGAAATGGCGTTCAACATGCTGCTCTTGCCGGCGCCGTTCGATCCGATGACGATGGCGAAGTTGCCGGTCGGGAGCGTCAGACTGAGGTCGTTGAGGGCGATCTTCTCGTCGGGCTGTCCCTTGTAGAAGACCTTACGTGCAGATCGGATTTCGAGCATCCGTTCCTCCTCTGAGCAATTCCAGCAAATGCGTCTCAGCGGCTTTGCATCAGGAATTGTGAAAAAAACAAAAGGGTCGAGCGCTCCTGGCGCTCAGGCGGACGGTGCTCAGCGCACCGACCGCCGATGGCGTCAGGTCACTCGACGATGCATTTGCAGTCGGCGAGCGAAGCCGGGATCTCGATGCCGAAGGCAGCCATCGCCTTCTTGGAGATCAGCGCCTGGTGATCTTCAACGGCAGGGCGCACGGGGGCGATGGACTTCGGGTCCTTGCCCTTCAACACTTCGGCCGCGATCTTGCCGGCATTCTCGCCGACCTGTTCGTAGTTGACGGCGAAGCTTGCCGGTACGAAGCCTTCGAGCACCGCGGTATCGACGGCGTTGACGACCGGAATGCCAGACTGGCGCGCGGCCGACGCAACCGCGGCGATGGCCGGCTGGATCATGTTGGAGGTCGGACCGTAGATGACGTCCACCTTGCCGGCGAGCGAGGTGATTCTCTGCTGGATGTCATTGAGATTGTCGACGCCGACTTCGACGACTTCGAAGCCCTGTTCGGGTGCGATCTTGCGAACGGTTTCGAGCAGCGCCACGTCATTGGCCTCGCCCGGATTATAGGGAAGTCCTAGGCGCTTGGCGTTCGGCAACAGCTTCTTGGTGAAGGCAAGCACCGCAGCCATGTCCTGGCTGTCGGTCGCACCGGTGATGCCATCGTCCCCGCTTTCGGAGGACGGGACGAGCTTGGCGGCTACCGGATCGGTGACGGCCGTGAAAACGACCGGAATGCCGGAGCCGGCGAGTGCCTTCTTGGCAATCTGCGAAACCGGCGTGGTGACGGTGTAGACGAGCTTCGGTTGTTCGGCCTGCAGCTTCGCGATCATCTGCGGCACGAGCGAAGCGTCGAAATTGGTGTGGCTTTCCGTGTAGACGACGTCCTTGCCCTCGACGAAGCCGTTTTCCGCGAGCGCCTTCTTGAAACCGGCGATCGCTGCATTGAGTGGCGGATGTTCGCCGAAATTGGCGATGCCGATGCGGATCGGATCGGCGGCGGCCGAGCCAGTCGCTGCGAGCATCAGGCCGACGGCCATCAGGCTTGTGATAAGTTTCGATTTCGTGGTCGCCATGTGTTCCTCCTCCAGCTGTCGCAATGACAGCACGACGAGGGATGAGGAAGCGCAGCCGCACGGCAAAGTCAACGAGATAGTATACAATTATCGCAATTTGCGATTATCATATACTTTTCTCGAATATATGATGCCACCGATCGAGGTGCCACTTTTTGGGGAGTGCAAGTGAGCGAAGAGCAAGAGAACGGTACAAAAACAGAGGCCGCCTACCGGATTTTGCGGACTGAGATCCTCATGACCCGGCTGCAGCCGGGGACGCCGTTGCGGGTTGATCTCCTGAGCAAGACCTACGATGTCGGGCGGACGCCGCTGCGCGAAGCCCTTTCGCGGCTGGAGGCGGAGCGCCTGGTCGTGGCGATCTCCAATCGCGGGTTCACGGTCGCACCCGTCTCGCGGGCCGAGTTGGAGGATCTGACGAAGGCGCGCAGTGTCGTCGAAATCCCGTTGTTGCTGGAAGCCATGGAGCGCGGCGGTTCCGAATGGGAATCGGCCATCGTCACCGCGCATTACCGCCTGTCGCGCTGCAAGACGATCCTCGAGGACTCCTCCGACCTTTCCGTCGATGCCTGGATGGAACGGCACGAGGCATTTCACGCCGCCCTGCTCAGCGCGGCGCAATCGAGCTGGCTGATGCGCTTCCGCGCAACCATTTCGGACCAGCTCCAGCGCCACTACCGCTTCCTGGCCTTCGCCCCCGCCCTGAGGGCTGCCGCCGGCGAGACTGACGGATACGAGGAGGCCATGGCTGCGCTGCATAAGGCGCAGTCGATCGGGCCTCATACCGACCTGATGGAGGCCGTGCTTGACCGCAACGCCGAGCGCGCCCGTCTGCTGATGGACGAGCATTTCGGTTATCCGCTGGAAGTTTACGCCGTCGAGGAAGGGGAAGCGGCAGCCCTTGCAGCGCGCAAGAAAGGAGCGCGCACGCGCACTCATAAGAAATCCGCATGAATTAATGCTGATTAAGGCGATTGTTATAGGGAAAGCGGTTCTGTTTCATACCTGCCAGCAAACGGGAGCGGCGTGATTTCTGCGGGCATGAGGAAGCCCGCGCAATCCACTGACACAACGAAGGAATTCGGAATGCGACGCCGTGGGCGTTCGCTGCCGTCCTGTCGTTTGCCTTGCGCCGCGGCCGCCTTGGACGCGGGCATTCACCGATATTGCAGGAGGAGACGGACATGCCGAAAAGGCTGATTATCACATGCTCGATTTTGTGTCTGGCGGCGGGCTCTGCCCTTGGTGCCGGCTGGGAAAAGGACGTGCCGACGGAGATCAACATCCAGGATCCCCACCTCAAGCGCTGGTCGGAGCTGACCTATGACAAGCTGCCGCCGGCGCTGACGCCGGGCAAGGATTACGGCATGGATCCGACAACGGGCAAGTTCAACGCGCCGCGCGCCACCGCACTCGGCGCATCGCCGAACTTCCCGGGCCAGCTCGACCATTGGGACGACAAGACCTACAAGAGCAATGTCGAGGAAATCGCCTTCTACCCGCACATCACGTCGCCGTGGCATGCCTGGCCGGACGTCGCGGATTTCAACGGCAAGCGCTACATGTACCTGCATGACCGCGATTACATGCGGGTGCTCGACATCACCGACCCCGCAAAAGCCAAAGTGGTCTATTCCAAGGGCGGCGTCTGGGGACCGGAAGGCTCCAGCGAGGACTGGGACGCCAAGACGGTGCAGGACTATTTCGGCGGCATGACCATCGCCTGGAGCGAGAAGCTCCAGAAGAACGTCGTCGTTGCCTCCTACGAGATCGGCCGCTTCGGCATCCTCGACAACAAGCGCACGCAGCCTGACGTCGTCGAGACGCTGCGCCAGTACAATTCGCTCAAGGGCTTCAAGGTCTACGAGATGAACGGCCCGCTGCCGAGCGACTGGAAGCTGATCGCCACCCGCACGACCGACATCAACAACCCCGACGCGCCCATCGGCAAGCAGCAGGGCTCCGGTTCGCTCGACGCGCCCGCCTGGTTCGGCGGCAAGTACATGTATCTCTCGGCGGCGCCCGACGACAGCTACGCCTTGACCGAATACCCGGACTACCTGCATTCGCCGGGGTACCAGGCCTGGGACATGACGGACCCGGCCAATCCTCTTTTCGTCAGCCAGGTCACCGTTCCTGGCCAGGTGGTCGGGGACAAGGCAAGCGAGGATGCCTACCTGATGAACCCGCGCGCCGGCAACCGCACGTCCTGGATGGGGTCGCGCATGCCGCTGTTCCTGCCGAAGCCCGTGGAAAAGGGTGGCACGATCGGTTTCGGCGCCATGGGCGGTCTCGGCTTCTACACCTTCGACCTCACCAAACCCGGCACGCCGGAAATGCTCGGCCATCTGAGCATTCCACCGAGCTTTGCCGGCACCGAGTTCGACAATGCCGACACCAGCCAGTACGAGCGCACCGGCTATGTCTTTGCCAACGGCTACCCGATGAACTCCAACTGTTACGAACCCTACAAGGACGTGCTGGTCATCGACGCCAAGGATCCGAAGGACCCGAAGGTGGTCGCCACCTTCCCGCGCCCGACCCCGCCGGCAGAGGCCGAATTCACCGACTATTGCCAGCGGCGCGGCAGCTTCGGTCCGAAGCGCTCCGGCACGACCCACCAGCCGGGCCACAGCCGCGAAGGCATCCTGCCCTATGCCTTCTACAACGCCGGCCTGCAGATCTTCGACGTCAAGGATCCGAAGGATCCGAAGATCGCCGGTTACTACGTACCGCGTTTCCCCAAGCCTGAGGAAATGCCTGATTACACCTATGAGAATGCCAGTTTCGCGGTCTTCACGGAGTATGACCGCAACATCATCTGGCTGATCAGCATCGCCGGCATTCGCGCCCTGAAGACGCCTCTTCTCGGTGAGCCGAAGACCGGTCTTACCGGCGAAGTCTGGCCGCCGCGCGGATAACCGCTGACAGGGCCGGCATCGCAACCGACGCCGGCCCATCCTCTGCCATTCCATCCGACCCCAATCAGGATCTGCTTGTCCGGCGCGCCGTGGACGGAGCCGTCGAAGCTTTCCCGATTTTCTGAAACCAATGAGAGAACCAACTCAAGATGAACAAGCAATCCAGTGCGACGTCGCCTTTCCTCCTGAAAGGTGCCGCAGCAGCGCTCTGTGTGATGGCCGGCATGCAACCGGCAATGGCCTCGGACGCGGAACCCGTCGAATATGTCCGCGTCTGTGATGCCTATGGCAACGGCTTCTTCTATGTACCGGGCACCGAAACCTGCCTGAAGATCAGCGGCTACTTGCGCCACGAGGTTGCTGCCGGCGACGATGTCTACTGGGGCGGCTCGCTCGATGGCTTGCCGGGCAAGGCACGGGCCACGCTGCGCTTCGACGCCCGCAACGAAACCGAGTTCGGAACGCTACGTTCCTATCTGGAGACCCGTTTCGAGCACAAGGCATCGGGAGAGCGTATCTATATTTCGGAAGGTGTCATCGAGCTTGCCGGCTTCTCTGTCGGGATTGCCGATTCCCTTTTCGCGAACTGGACCTGGGGTGCCGGCAACGTCATCTACGACGACGTCATCTACTATTCCGGTGACCGCACGATGCAGGCGAGCTACACCCACGACTTCGGAGGCGGATTCTCCGCTATGGTCGGCGCCGAGGAAGGCAACGGCTCCTGGGAACTCGAGACGGTCGATGCGTCGGGCGTGGCAAGTCGCGAGTGGTTTGACCTGCGGGCCGACAGGATTCCGCACCTCCTCGGTGGCGTCAAGTACGAGCAGGACCGGTTCACGCTCTTCGGCATGGCTGCCTATGACACCCGCTATGACGCCTGGGCCCTCAAGGCACGCGTCAATCTCGAGGTCAGCGACGCGCTCTCCTTGTTCGTCATGGGCGCCTACCAATCCGACCCAAGCCAGCCCAACTATTATGGCAGCTGGTATGGCGATTGGGCGATGTGGGGCGGATTTTCCGCAGAGGTCAGCGAGAAGGCCACCATCAACAGCCAGATCTCCTTCGAGGAGGACGGCACGTGGAACGCGGCGCTTAACGTCGCCTACGAAGTCGTACCGGGCTTCAGGATCACGCCGGAACTTGACTACACCGCCTTCCGTGGCTTCCGCGGACACGAAGACGCCTTCGGCGGCGTCGTGCGTTTCCAGAGAAACTTCTAAACATGCGAATATGCGTCGGCGGCGACATCGCCGCCGACGCATGTCTATGCTCGACGACGAGCGCGACGAATGATGTGGCTGAAATCGGCACGACGATGCCGGTGCTCCGTTCAGCCATCGCTGCATCGCCAATCGTTTTCATTGTCATCGAAACCATCGGGCCGCCGCCGGGGCTGTCCCTTGTCCGACGACGCAACTGCGGCAAGCCTAGGATCAAGACCCGGGCAACACAGGCGGAGGGGGCATGTGCAGGAGCGGCGTCGTTTCGCGTCTGCCGTCAGATGTGCCGCCTCGCCAGTCCAGTCAAATGGCATGCACTCGATCAGAAACGCACATGAGCACCTTCCTTCGCACCAACCGTCTGCTCGCCTTCACTTTCGATGCCGTAGAGCAGCGAGAAGTCGAAATCCCAGTTGAGGTCGTTGGAGATGTTCAACCCCGCGCTGACTGTGCCGAAAGCGCCGATATTGTCCGACGCGGCAAATCCCGCAGTGCCGCCTAAGCCGGGCGTCAGCAGCAGGCCGCTTTCGAGCAGGCAAGCACGCTCCAGTTCCGCGCCGACGCTGAAGCGCAGTTGCTCCTGTGCGAACCCTTTGAGATCGACTTGGGTACCGTCGCCGTTCGAGACGCTGTAGTCGTCGACGGTCTCGCTGAGGAGGACGGCACGTAGCACGGGTGTGAGGACGGTTGCGTCACCGAGTTGCCACTGCCCCTGCAGCTTCGAGTCCCACATCACCCGGCGCGTATCGAACGAGTCGCCGAAATGCTCCGTGTCGACGTCGTTCCAGGAACCGCCGTAGAGCAGGCTGGTGTCGTGGAACACGCCGGAGCCAAGCTCGAACGAAGCATAAGGGCCGGCCAGCCAGCCGTTACCGGTCAGTTCGGCGTCGGCGTCGGTAGGATCGGTCATGCGGTCGAAGTGGAACGACGGGCCGATCAGCGCAATGTCCTGCATGAACTTATCTGCCGTGTGCCGGCCGGCCTTCAGGAAATTGATCGGCCAGTCTGCCTCGGAGCGCTTCCTGCAAGTGACGTCTCGACCCGACACACCCTATCGCGGAGCCATGTGCAGAGGGTATTTTCCCGGGCAAAATCGGAAGGGCTTCTCGTCTGGAGCCTTCCCGGTAATCGCGGCGACTTATTCGTCTCTCAAACCCTGCTCCGGGACTATATCCTGTGGCAAGCGATCAAGTTCCGCGCCATTTCCGTGGCCTATGGGCGGGCGCATGAGGAGTTGAGTGGCAAAGGATGGGATTGCCGCCATGGCTCGGGTCCCTTCCGCGAGGCAGCAATGCAATCGAGCGCATTCTCACCTTCAGGTGGCAGGCGAGAGAACTGACACTGTCGCCACACGGGGCTCATGTTCAGCCACGAACTTTCATTCTACATCTTGCTCAAAGTAATCGTGCCCGAACAGCCGCTACCTGCCCCGGTCCCCTTGAACCTGCCGGTCCCGGTCGCTCCATTTATCCTTCCCGTCAGGATGTTGCCGCCTCTCCTTCCCTTATGGACAAATGTGTGGGTGATGTTGACGGTTCCGTTGCTGGAGATTTTCCCCGAAAATCCAGATCCAGACGACACCGCGCCGTGACTTACGGAAACGGTTGTCGAGAGTTCGCGCCAGTCGCCGCAGTCCGTCTTTGCGTGCCTTACAATCTTCCATGTGCCGTCGAAGACGCTCAAGCCGGGCGCGACACAGCGGTTGTCCTGTACCTCCATTCCGTTGGCGCAGGCCAGCGGGCAGACACGGTTGCCAATCGCTTTCAGCCCATTCAAAAGCGCCTCGGTCGGTGCGAGTGATGCAAGCCTCAGTCCCTTGCGCGCGGCATATGCTCGAAGGGCCTTCTGACTGCTGTCACCCCATTTTCCGTCGACTTGGCTGAGGCATCCGAGGCGCGCCAGTTCCCTTTGCGTGGCGAACGCGAGGTCGCCGGGAGCCATGTTGTCGGCGGGCGAACCGGAGGATTGTGTCCCTGAGTTGGCCTGGTCAAGCGCAGCGACTTCAGTTTTCCGCGCGTCGTCTGCAGGCTTCGCGGCACGCTCGGAAACTGCCTTTTCCTGCTCCGTCATCTGCCTTTCCTTCTCGCGCCCGATTGCCGCGATCTTCAACTTCGCCAGCGTTGCGAACGCGCCGTTGGGGTATTGCTGGAGGTATGCTTCGAAGAAATTGCTTTCGGTCGCATCCTTGATGGAATTCCAGTAGGCAAGTTCTACGGTTCTGTCGGTATCCGCTGGCGCCGCTGGGCCGGTTGCCGTGTCCGGGACTGCCAAGGGATTTAGAACAACGGGGCCTGTCAGCGATGAGCTGTCCCAGGGGATCTGCTTGCCATCCGTCACCTGCAACACCGCTCGACGCACGGCAATCATGTCATCCGTTATGCTCTGCCCGGGGGTGCCGAGGTGTTTCAGCAAAGCGGTCGTGAACGGGGAGTTCCTTCCAGAGCCGTCAAGGGAAACATTTCCCGGCTGAGTTGCGAACGCAATCAACGAGCCGACGCCGGTATCGAGTTTCGCCAACCCTCGCCCCACTGCCACGGATCGAGTTCCCAGGGAGCGAGCCAATGTCATGGCGAGCGGATTGTCGCGGCACGCGTCGAGGAACACCACATTGACCTTGGCGTTGCGCTCCATTGCGGAGAGGACGAGCTCGATCGGCAACGCCTCGAAATCCAAATCGTTGTTTGATTGAAGCTGGGCGTCGACCGGGATCATATAGTTGTCCCCGTTTACCTGCAGGCCGTGTCCGGCATAGAAAAAGAGTGCGACGTCAGCGCCTTCGAGTTTGCGTACAAACTCTCTGATCGACCGGCGCATTCCCGCCAGATCGAGGTCACGCCCCGTCACAACCACGAACCCCAGCCCTGTCAGTTTGGAGGCCATGTCACCGGCGTCATTCTGAGGGTTCGCAAGCTGTGGCGCGTGCTGGTAAGCCGAGTTTCCGATGACCAACGCGATGCGCCTTTCGGCCCAAGCATACGAGCTTAGAAAGATAAACGAGAGCGCAATGGCCACACGAAGGTAATACATAGGAGCCAGCCCCACCGACCATGCTCCCCTGTCGAAATCGACGTTTGACAGGCACACCTCCGACGGTCGCTGTCAGCGCATCGGACCAGCCCAAGGGACTGCAGTCAGGTTGAATGAGGATGATCTTCCACGCGGGCCTAGTCAACCAAGGCGGAAAGATCTCGAGGCTGAGGAGACCCGTCGGATGTTGTCGCATCATCGGACTGTCAGTGGGGGAGTGTAGAGGTGATGTCATGTCATGAGGAATTCGGCCGTCAGCGGGCCGTGCCCTGCATGTCTGCGCACGGACGATCAGTAACGACGGCTGAACGTCATCGTCCAGCCGTCGCTACCGACGTCTGCTCAGGAAACCCGCTCCATTTCCGGCAGGGCTTCGAACAGGTCTGCGACGAGGCCGTAGTCGGCGACCTGGAAGATCGGTGCCTCCTCGTCCTTGTTGATGGCGACGATGACCTTACTGTCCTTCATGCCGGCGAGATGCTGGATCGCACCGGAGATGCCGCAGGCGATGTAGAGATCGGGGGCGACCACCTTGCCGGTCTGGCCGACCTGCCAGTCGTTCGGGGCGTAGCCGGCATCGACGGCGGCGCGCGATGCGCCGACGGCGGCACCGAGCTTGTCGGCAACCGGCAGGATGACTTCCTGGAACTTCTCCGCCGAGCCGAGTGCACGCCCGCCCGAGATGATGATCTTGGCAGAGGTCAGCTCCGGGCGATCCGACGACGACAGCGCATCGGCAACGAAGGTCGAAAGACCCGGGTTGGCGGCAGCCGCGATCGTCTCGACCGAGGCAGAGCCACCTTCGGATGCAGAGGCGAACGAGGCGGTGCGTACGGTGATGACGCGCTTGGCTTCGCTCGTCTGCACCGTCTGGATGGCGTTGCCGGCATAGATCGGGCGCTTGAAGGTGTCGGAAGAGACAACTTCGGTGATGTCCGAGACCTGGACAACGTCCAGAAGCGCTGCAACCCGCGGCAGCACGTTCTTGCCGACCGAGGTGGCGGCAGCAAGGATTGTGTCGTAGCTGCCGGCCAGCGAGACGATGAGGGCTGCCAAGGGCTCGGCCAGATTGTTGGCAAGGCTTGCATCCTCGGCCACCAGCACCTTGGCGACGCCGGAAAGCTTGGCGGCCTGGTCGGCTGCCGCCTTGGCGCCGGCACCGGCCACCAGCACATGCACATCGCCGCCGATTTTGCTCGCTGCCGTCAGCGCCTTGGCGGTCTGGTCGGAAAGGTGGCTGCCGTCGTGATCAGCCAGAAGCAGAATAGCCATGATGAAATCTCCCTTTCCTGAAACTTAAAGCACGCCGGCTTCGGTCTTGAGCTTTTCGACCAGTTCGGCCACCGACTTGACCTTGATGCCGGCCTTGCGGCCTTCCGGCTCCTCGGTCTTCAGCACCTTCAGCCGTGGCGTGGTGTCGACGCCGAAATCGGCGGGCGATTTCTTGTCGAGCGGCTTCTTCTTCGCCTTCATGATGTTGGGCAGCGAGGCATAACGCGGCTCGTTGAGGCGCAGGTCGGTGGTGACCACTGCCGGCAGCTTGATGTCGATCGTCTGCAGGCCGCCGTCGACTTCGCGGGTCACGGTTGCCTTGCCATCACCGATCTCGACCTTGGAGGCAAACGTGCCTTGCGCCCAGCCGAGCAGCGCCGACAGCATCTGGCCGGTCTGGTTCGAATCGTCGTCGATCGCCTGCTTGCCGACGATGATCAGCCCCGGCTGTTCTGCCTCGGCAACACCCTTGACTATCTTGGCGACAGCGAGCGGCTCGACCTGGTCCTCGGTCTCGACCAGGATCGCCCGGTCGGCGCCCATGGCGAGCGCGGTCCTGAGCGTCTCTTCGGCCTTGGCCGGACCCACCGACACGACCACGACCTCGTCGGCCTTGCCGGCTTCCTTCAGCCGCAGCGCCTCTTCCACCGAGATCTCGTCGAACGGGTTCATCGACATCTTCACATTCGCCAGCTCGACGCCCGAGCCGTCCGCCTTCACCCGGATCTTGACGTTGTAGTCAACCACCCGCTTAACCGTCACAAGTATTTTCATGGTTGCTCCTTACGCCTTTTCGAACCGGGGAATGTCGATGTAGCCATCCGCCAGCAGGAAAGGCTTGATGCCCTGTCGCGCCACGGCGGCGAAAGTCTCATGGGTCAGGAAAACGAAGCCGCCCGACTGCTCCATCAAGTCCTGCATCTTTTGATACATCGTGTTGCGTTTGGCCTGGTCCGGCTCGGCCATTGCTTGCAGATAGAGGTTTTCGAAGTCCGGACTGTCAAACTGCGACCAGTTGAGCTGGCCGATCTGCGAGGGACGGAACCAGGCGAGGTTTTCCGCCGGATCGACACCACCTGCGAAATTCATCAGCACCATCTCAAGTGCGTTGCTGCCGTCCGGTGCCTTGTCGCCCAGCGTCCAGAAAACCGCGTCGTCGACGGCATTGATCTCCACATTCACCCCGATGACGCTGAGCAGTGCCTGCACGATCTGGCAGGTCAAGAGGCTCGTCTTGTCATTCAGCGCCGAAAGCGTGATGCTGAGATCGGAAACCCCAGCCTCCTCCAGAAGCGCCTGCGCCTTTTCCATATCCGGTGCGTAAAGGATCGCTTCGCGATGGCCGATCATGCCGGGCGGGACGACGCCGGTCGCCGGTTGGGCCAGATCGGAATAGGATCCGGCCATGATCTGGCTGACGTCGATTGCATGCTGGATCGCGCGGCGCACCCGCTCGTCGGCGAATTTCGGGTTTGTGAGGTTGAGGTTCAGCCAGATCAGCCGGCTGCCGTTCATTTCGATGAGGTCGCTTCCTTCCGGCAACCTATCGCGATACGTCGCCAGTGTATTGAGGCTGACCTTGGTATAGGAGACCGCCTTCGCCTCGTAGGCGAGCGCCGCTGCCTCGTCGTCGAGCACGATTTCGAACTTCACCGCCGGGAATGACG
Organism: Ensifer sp. GW821-FHT05G01; assembly: GCF_059419585.1. Classification (NCBI taxonomy): domain Bacteria; kingdom Pseudomonadati; phylum Pseudomonadota; class Alphaproteobacteria; order Hyphomicrobiales; family Rhizobiaceae; genus Ensifer; species Ensifer sp. GW821-FHT05G01. The sequence goes on from NZ_JBWKSC010000013.1 coordinate 19,685, forward strand.
GCTGAGCGCCCTTCCAGGCCGGGTTGCGCGTGAGCAGCAGCGACTGCTTCGGCACCCATGCTTCGATCCGGTACGGCCCGGCCGTTGCCGGCGGTTCCGTTGTGAACTTGCCGCTAACCTTCTCGACGGCCTTCCGGCTGACGATATGACCCATGTAATAGGGCAGCGTCGTCACCCAGAACGGGACGGACGGTGTCTTCAGCCGGATGATCCCCGTGCGCTCGCCCGTCACCTCGACCGTCTCCATCGTGTCGAAGGCATAGGCCCAGGGGGAATTGTTGGCGGGCGTCGCAACACGTTCGAAGGAGTATTTTACATCCTCGGCGGTCACCGGCCCGAAACCGTCAGTCCACTCCAGCCAGTCGTGCAGCTCGAACTCGATTTCCGTCGGCGACTTCTGCACAAGGCTTTTGGCGGCATAGGCCTGCCAGCCGGGCGTCGCACGCACGTCGTTGAGGCGATTGAGCGAAGGGTAGATGCACCGGCCGATCTCCTCCTCCAGCGACCCGTTCTGGAAAGCGGGGTCGAGGATCTGGATATCCGTGCCGCCGCGCACGACAAGCGTGTCGCCATCGATGGCATAGGAAAGGCGTGGCCTGAGCATCAGCGCCCCTGCGGCGGCGGCCGATACTGTCAGGAATTGTCGTCTGTTCATGGACATCTGAATTCTCCCTCCTCAGATGGTGGTTCGATAGGGTCAGGCGATGGCGAGTGCTGGTTCGCCCACGGCCTGCCCTATCGGAAAATGACAGCGCACCCGCTGGCCGTTCACCCCGGCGGTCTCCCGCGGAGCCTCGCTTCGGCACAGGTCCTGCGCAAAACGGCACCGCTCGTGGAATTCACAGCCGGATGGACGGGCGAAGATGCTAGGCACTTCGCCGATCACAGGCGGCTCGTTTCGCCGGTGCCTCGGATCCGGCACCGGTTCGCTGTCGAGCAGTGCCTTTGTGTAGGGGTGCTGGGGATTGCGGAAGATTTCCGCCGTCGGCCCGCTTTCGACGACACGTCCGAGATACATGATGACCAGCTCGTCGGAAATGTGCCGCGCCACGGCTAGATTGTGGGTGATGATCAGGAAGGCGGTGTCGTGTTTCTCGCGGATGTCCAGGAAGAGGTTCATCACCCCGCCCTGCACGGAAACGTCGAGACCGGCCGTCGGTTCGTCCGCAACGATCAGGCGCGGGACGACGGAGAGAGCCCGTGCAACCGCAGCGCGACGCGCCTGGCCGCCGGAAAGGGCATGGGGAAAGCGGGAAAGCAGAGAGGATGGCAATCCGGCAAGCTGCGCCAGGGAGGCAATGGCCTCGGACGTCGTTGCGCCCTCGCCGGAAATTCGACGGGGTTCGGCAATGATGTCGCCGATGCGTTGCCGCGGATTGAAGGAGGAGGCCGGGTCCTGAAAGAGCAGCGCGGTCTTGTCGCGGATCGGTCTGAAGCTGGCCTTCGAGAAGTCCTGAAGGGGGGCGCCGTCGAAACGGATTTCTCCTGTCGTCGGCGGCGTCAGACCGACAAGCGCCATGCCGAGCGTGGTCTTGCCCGAACCGCTTTCACCCACGACACAGACGATCTTGCCGGGCCGGAGCGACAGAGAAACATCCATGACAATGTCGAGTTTGCGCCCGGCGGAGAAGATGCCACCGCCCGTACCGACGGCGATGCCGAGGCCGCGCGCCTCGAGAATGGGTGTCTGTTTCGTCATGCCGTTTTCCTCTCGTCTGCGTGACGGCGCAGGGCCTCGTGGTCGATGACCGGCATGCGGTTCACGCCGGGCGCGATCAGCGCCGGCTCGCACGCAAAGAGTGCCTTGGTGTAGGGGTGCGTCGGGTTCGCAAAAATGGCCTCGACCGGGCCTTGCTCGACCACGCGGCCGGCATACATGACGACCACACGATCGCAGATTTCGGCGATGACGCCGAGATGGTGGGAAATCATCAGCACGGCGACACCCGCCTCGGCGCGCAGCTCCCGGATCAGGTGGAGGATCTGCGCCTCCATGGTGACGTCGAGGGCGGTCGTCGGTTCGTCGGCGATCAAAAGCGACGGCCGCATCATCAGCGCTGCGGCGATGGCAACGCGCTGGAGCATGCCGCCGGAGAGTTCGAACGGGTAGTTCGACAACCGCCCGGCAGCGTTGGAAAGTCCGACTTGCTTGAAGACGGCGACGATGCGCTGCCGTTTCTCCTCCTTGGAAAAAGCCGTCTCGCGCCACAGGAGGTCCGTGAGCTGATCGCCCAACCGGTGCAGTGGGCTAAAGGTGGTCATCGGGTTCTGGAAGACCATGGCGGCCCCCGGTCCGCGAACGGACCGGAACGCCGGCCCGTCGGCGCCGAGCAAATTCTTGCCGGCGAGCGACAGGGCCTTGCCGCTGACGGCGGCCGATGAGGGCAGAAGGCCGAGAATGGAATGGGCAAGTGTCGACTTGCCCGAGCCGCTCTCGCCGATGATGCCGACGATCTCGCCCGGCTGGATGGTGAGATTGACATTCGAGACAGCGGGCCTTCCGCCATAGGAGATCGACAGTTCGTCGATCTCAAGCACCGGGCGTGTCTGTTGTTGCTCGGTGCTCATGCCGATTTCTCCGTCGCGAGCTTGGGATCGAGCGCGTCGCGCAGCGCCTCGCCGAAGAAGGTGAAACCGATCGTGGCGAGCACGATGGGTATGCTGCCGACGAGGACCGGCACCGGCGTGTTGCGGATCACCGAGAAGCCATCGGACAGGATGTTACCCCAGCTCGGTACTTGCGGCTTGACGCCGAGGCCGAGGAACGAAAGCCCGGCCTCGAGCGTGATCACCGTGGAGAGGTCGAGGCAGGCAAGAATGAGCAGCGGTCCGACGACGTTGGGCAGGAGATGGACGAAAAGGATGCGCAGGCTGGAGGCGTTCATCACCTGCTCGGCCCGGATGAAATCCCGTGCCTTGAGGCTGAGCGTCTGCGCGCGCACAAGCCGTGCATAGGACGGGACGGAATAGGCGACGATGACCAGGATCACCGTGGAGACGCCGGGTCCGAGCAGCACGACGATTGCCAGGCCGAACATGATCATCGGCAACGAGCTGAGGCTGTCGAAGACGAGGACCAGCAGGCCATCCAGCCAGCGCGGGCCGTAGCCGGCAATCAAGCCGAGTGGAATGGCGGCGGCAAGAGCGGTGGTGAGCGAAACCAGCGCGACCGTCATTGCCGTGCGCGTGCCGAGAATGACGCGGGTGAAGAGATCGCGGCCCAGCTGGTCGGTGCCCAGCCAATGGGCAGCCGACGGGCCGGCGAGACGCTCGGTCACGCTGATTGCGGTTGGCGAATAGGGGGCGATCCAGGGCGCCAGCGCCGCGATGAGCACGATCAAGGTAACAAGCACCACGCCGATGGCGCCGAGCGGCGTGGAAAGGATCTGGCGCAGCGTGCGCGCGATCCGGAAGGAACGTCTCTGGTTGAAGCCGCTGGCGACATGCATGTTGGAGACTGCCTCGCTCATTGAAGGGCCCTCTTCACGCGCGGATCCAGCAGAGCCGCGAGGATATCGGCGCAGATCATGCAGGCGATATAGAGGGCGGCGGTCACCATGACGGTGCCCATGACCACAGGGAAATTTCGGGTGATGACGGCGTCGTAGGTCATCTTGCCGAGACCCGGTCGCGAAAAGACTATCTCTGCGAAGACCGAGCCAGTCAGAAGGCCGCCAAAGCCGATGGCGATGACCGAGAGCACGGACAGCATGGACTGGCGAAGCGCGTAGCGCAGGACCACCCGGCGCTGGCCCACACCGAAGGATTGCAGCGTGCGCACATAGGGCTCGTTCATCGCCTCGATCATAGCGGCGCGCACGATGCGCGAAACGTAGCCGACCCAGCCGAGGCCGATCGCGAACGACGGCAGGATCAGGGCCCTGAGATAACCGAGCGGATCGGACATCTCGCCGGCGCCGATTGCCGGCAGCCAGTTCAGCGTCACTGCGAAGAGCAGCAGCGTATAAAGCGAGACGACGAAGGACGGCACGGCGACGAAGCCGATGGAGAGCAGGCCGATCAGCCAGTCCGGCCAGCGTCCGCGATAGAGCACCGCAAGGCAGCCGAGGGCAACGCCGAGCGCGACCGCCCAGGCAAAACTTGCAAGCGCGAGCGTGATCGTGTGCGGCATCACTTCGGCGATCATCGTCAGCACCGGTCGCCGGCTCCACACGTCCTCGCCGAGATCCCCGACGGAGAGCCTGCCGATAAACAGGCCAAGCTGTTCATAGAACGGACGGTCGAGGCCCATCATCTCGTGGAAGGCAAGGCGCATTTCCGGCGTTGAGCGAGCGCCCAGTGCGACGACCACCGGATCGCCCGGGATCATGTGCATCAGGCTGAAGAGCATGAGAGCGACAACGAAGAGGATGGCGATGCCAAGCCCTACCCGCCGCAGAATGAAGAATGTCATGGTTCCCCCCTTTGTTTTGGTTGGCCGGAGCTAGAGGTGGTCCCGGTCGATATCTCGTTCGCCCGCGCGTTCGAAGACGACCTCTCCCCGCTCCAGCGCCAGAAGGTGCCAATGCAGGCGAAACTGGGTTGCGGTCGACGTCAACGTGACTTTCGAACGGGTCTCGACGTCAGCGTCGCCGCTGGCGAAAGCCATCTGCCAGCCCGTCTCCAACGCGGCCGAAAGCGGGTCGCTGTCGGTCAGCTCCATGCGGTCGATCACACTGGCGGCGGTCACGATCGATCGGTCCGGTAGCCTGTACCTGCCAAAATCGCTTGTGAGCACGATCGCCTCGCGACCGGGGCCGACGTCACGATGGATTTCGCGGCGATGTTGCATCGGCGCGATCTCAATGACCTCAAGCGGCGGTGCGATCTCGACCGGGGCGAAGGTCGGCGTCGCCTCTCCCGCCATCGACTTCCGTACGGGAATGGAGAGCTTGGCTGCACCCGTTGCCAGCGAGATCGTTGGCCGCTCCGGTGACGGCCATAGGATCGGCCAGAGTTGTGTCGTCAACACCAGCCGGAGACGGTGACCGGCTGGGAAACGGCGGCCGATATGGCCAAGAGTGATGCGGGCGGTGAACATCTCGCCCGGCTGCAGAGCTTGCGGTTTCTCGTGACTGTTGCGGTGGGTGAGATTGAGGCAACCCCACGTGACCAGTGTCGAAGTACCGTCAGGCGCGACATCGCAGATCTTCGCGACGAGCTGGGCATTGGCGACATCGCAGGTGCCGCGGATCTCGAGTTCCGGCGCTCCGAGCATATCGAAGCCGGCAGCGAGCGGACAGGTGTCGAAGGCCAGGCCCAGACCATCTTCCCGCCGCTGATCGAGCGCCATGTCGGGTGCATCGCCGCCGTAGCCGCCAAAGCGGCCGAAATCCTGCATCGTCACGGTGGGTGTCGAGAGGACAAGCGCCTCGCCGGGAACGGGCTCGTCGGCCAGCCCCACTGCGTTCAGATGCAAGGTGCGGGTCTCAACGTTCGGCGACGGCCAGGCTTCTTCGCCGACCCAGCGACCGGGGTGATCAGCGTAGAAAGGCGCCGGTTGGTGCGGCTCGATGATCCAGGCCGTATAGGCCGGCTCCTCCATGATGCCGGTTTCGATGCCGCAGAGCCATTGCCGCCACCAGCGGATGGCCTCCTGCATGTAACCGATCGCCGGTCCCGGCTCGCCGAGAAAGGGGTAGGCATGCGACCACGGGCCGACGAGCCCCTTGCGTGGCCCCGGCAGGTTTTCCAGAAGCCTCGGCACTGCGTTGAAGTAGGTGTCGTCCCATCCGCTGATGGCATAGACCGGGATGTCCACCTTGGAGAAATCTTCGCAGATCGAGCCGCGCTGCCAGTAGGCATCGCGCCGCTGGTGTTCCAGCCAAATGTCGGACCAGCAGCTGGAAGCCTCCAGCCGCTCCATCCACATTTCGCGCCAGCGCTCGCCGACCATCTGCGGATCCGGCGGCAGGGCGCCAAGTCCGAGGATGAAGGACGACCACATGGCATCCTCGGTGAGAAGACAGCCGCCGTTGTAGTGTACATCGTCGGCATAACGGTCATCGGAGCAGCAGAGTGCGATCACCGCCTTCAGTGCCGGTGGCCGACGGGCTGCAACCTGCAAGGCGTTGAAACCGCCCCAGGAAATGCCGGTCATGCCGACCGCGCCGGTGGACCAGGGCTGAGTGGCGAGCCACGCGATGACGTCCTCGGCATCGTCGAATTCCTGCTCGGTATATTCGTCGGTCAGAATGCCTTCACTGTCGCCAGAACCGCGAATGTCGACCCGGCAACAGGCAAAGCCGTGGCCGGCGACATAGGGGTGCATCTTGACGTCGCGGAACACCGTGCCATCGCGACGGCGATAGGGAATGAGTTCGAGGATCGCCGGCACCGGCGACACCTCGGCATCTTCAGGTAACCAGATCGTCGCCGCCAGGCGGCAACCGTCACGCATCGAGATGAAAACGGGATCAAGACAGCGCACGGCGCGTGGAAAGGAGGTGACAACGGACATCACGGCTTCTCGTTCTTCTCGGGGGGCTGATTGTCGGCGGCAGGCAGCCATTGGTAGACCTCGGGCGAGGTCTGTGGGTAGGTGACGAAATCCTTGCGCCGCTTCACGCCGGTCCGCCGCAGGCGGCGCCAAAGAGCAAACAAGGCGAAGGCGATGGAGAGCGCGCCGGCATACCAGAAGAAGGCGTTCGCTCCGTAGTGCTCGATCCCGGTCGCGCCGATCATCGGTCCGACCGTGCCGCCGAAGGCCCAGATCAGCAGCAGGTTCGACGAGAGTGGGACGAAATCGGCGGGCTCGGCGCGATCGTTGGCGTGCGCGACGCCGAGCGGATAGAAAATCTCGGAAATGCCGCCGAAGACTGAAAACAGGATCAGTAGCATCCAGAAGGGTGTTGCAACGCTGATTGTGAAGAACAACCCACACACGACGACGAGAACGACGGCGAGCGTGAGCATCATGTTGGTGCGGTCGAGTTTGTCGGACAGCGCGCCGAGCGGGAATTGCAGGAAGAGAGCGCCGAGCACGACCGCCGACATCAGGAGAGCGATGCGGTCCTGGGTGAAGCCGAGATCGAGCACGTAGAGCGAGCCGATATTGGCGAAGGTCGAGGATACGAGCCCTGTTAGAAGGCAGGCGAAGGCCCCGAGCGGAGAGGTGCGGAACGCCCGCAGGATGTGAATGCCGACTGGCGCGTGCAATTGCGGTTCACCCACCCAGATGGCGGTGACCGGCACCAGCGCCAGCACGTAAAAGGCGGCGGAAAACATCAGCATGTCGTTGCCACCGGGATCGATATCCCGCGCAAGCAGTTGCCCGAGCCCGTAGAAGAGACCGATGACCAGCACATAGAGTGTCAGCGCCCGCCCGCGCCCGCTGTTCGGCACCATGGCGTTCAGCCAGCTTTCGATGATGACTGTCTGGCCGGCGTTGACGAAGCCCATCACCGCCATCACCGCCATGAGCGCGGCGATGCCGGGATTGAACGCCATGGAAAGAAGAAGGACCGCCGCCAGCGCCGAAAAGGCCGCATAGGCGCGCACTTCACCGACTGAGCGAATGAGGCGTGTGGAGCCAACGCAGCCGACGAGAAACCCGGCGCTTTCGGCCATGACGGCAAGGCCGACGATGCTGGCGCCGTCGCCGGCCGAAACCAGCCGCAACGGCAACAGGGTATGAAACAGGCCCGATCCGGCCGCATGGAGCGCACCGCCGGCAAGCGGTGACGCGATCGACCAAACAGGCAAGCTTTGCACCTGACTCATGACACGGCTCCTTCCCTGCGGGAGCCGGCAAGCCTCCAACAGCGACCACTAAAGGCAAATTACGAATGTGCAGGCCTGCAGCCACAGGTGGAATTCACCTTGGCGTGCCAGGACCCTTTTTCGTCCGGCGCATCGTGGCCCGGACAGTGTTTTGTCGTGCATCAAATTACGCACAAACTGAAAATTGGCGCAAGAGAAATTATACGATCTTATAATTAATGCTGGAAGTAATTGATAACATGTAATTTATGGCATTTCATTCGATGTTCGAGCAACCAATCCCGCAATGCGCCTACACCTATGATCACCCATGAGACGGCACATCGATCTGTCGCACAACCTGCTGTTTTTACGTCGTTTAACGTTGAGAATGGGAGCTTGCTCCAGGTCTGTGTTGGAGGGAGTCGCTCCAATCCAAAGGGGATCATGACGAAACGAAATGACCTCAAAACAATTTGCCATGCCGGAAATTATACGTTTGTATAGCAATGATCTTGCATGGTGAAGGCGCCGGGCTATGCTGGCCTTTCCGAACCGCAGCGGCCAGCGCTGTCCAAAGAACAATTCTATCCATGGTAGTGATGATGCCCAGAGACCCCCGCTTCGATATTCTCTTCGAACCAGTCAAGATCGGCCCGGTCACCGCGCGCAACCGCTTCTATCAGGTGCCGCACTGTTCCGGCATGGGCTACCGCTATCCGAATGCCGAGGCCCATCTGCGTGGCATGAAGGCCGAGGGCGGCTGGGCAGTCGTCTCCACCCAGGAGGCGGAAATCCACCCGACCTCGGATCTGACGCCGGCAAATGAGGCGCGCCTTTGGGACGAAGGTGACATGCCGGCCCTTTCCGCCGTCACCGCGCGCATCCATGACCATGGCAGCCTCGCGGCCATCCAGCTGGTTCACAACGGCCTGCATGTCGCCAATCGGTTTAGCCGGATGATCCCGCTTGCCCCGTCCCATGCCGTCAGCGACAGCCTCGACCCTGTTCAGGCGCGCGCCATGGACAAGGCCGACATCGCCGATATGCGCCGCTGGTACCGCAATGCGGCATTGCGTGCCAGGAAAGCCGGATTCGATATCGTCTATCTTTATGCCGGCCATGACATGAGCGTGCTTCAACACTTCCTGTCGCGCCGCCACAACGACCGCAGCGACGAGTACGGCGGCTCCTTCGAAAACCGGTTGCGGCTGTTTCGCGAAATCATGGAGGATACACGGGAGGCGATCGGAGACACCTGTGCGCTTGCCGTGCGCCTGGCCGTCGACGAACTGATGGGACCCGCCGGAATTACCAGCGAGGGGGAAGGCAAGGACATCATCGCAGCGCTCGCCGAGCTTCCGGACCTCTGGGACGTCAACCTCTCCGATTGGTCGAACGACAGCCAGACCGCTCGCTTCTCCGAGGAAGGCTACCAGGAGCCCTACATCCGCTTCGTCAAATCCGTCACGACCAAGCCCGTGGTCGGCGTCGGGCGCTATACCTCGCCGGACAGCATGGTGCGGGTAGTTCGCCAGGGTGTCCTCGACTTCATCGGTGCGGCACGCCCGTCGATCGCCGATCCCTATCTGCCGAAGAAGATCGAGGAAGGCCGCATCGACGACATCCGCGAATGCATCGGCTGCAACATCTGCGCTTCCGGCGACAATACCAATGTGCCCATGCGCTGTACGCAAAACCCGACGATCGGGGAGGAATGGCGCAAGGGCTGGCACCCAGAGATCATCGCATCAATGCCCGCGCCCGAACCCGCGCTGATCATCGGCGGAGGCCCCGCAGGCCTGGAGGCGGCACGCGCGCTTTCGCAGCGTGGGGTCGATGTCGTGCTCGCGGAAGGAAGTGGGGAATGGGGCGGACGGGTGGCGCGTGAATGCCGGTTGCCGGGACTTGCCACCTGGGGCCGGGTGCGCGATTGGCGCATCGGTCAGTTGAGCACCAAGGTCAATGCCGAGCTCTATCTTCATAGTCCGCTCAGCGCCGAGGACGTGCTGCAATATGGCATTCCTCATGTCGCGATTGCCACCGGCGCAAGCTGGCGATGCGATGGTGTCGGTCGCACCCACCGGCGGCCGCTCGAATTTCTTGCAGAGGGCGCGCTGGTTTCGCCTGATGCCCTCCTTGCCGAAGGCGCCCAGGCGGTTTCTGAGCGTGGCCCAGTCGTGGTCTTCGACGACGACAGCTTCTACATGGGCAGCGTGCTTGCGGAACTGCTGGCCAAGGCCGGCCGGCTGGTGACCTTTGTCACACCCGAACCACAGGTTTCGCCCTGGAGCAAGAATACCTTGGAACAGGGACGCGTGCAGAAGCGTCTCATAGATCTTGGCGTCGAGATCATCCCCGCCATGAGCCTTGCCGGCCGAACCAAGGATCGACTCGACCTCGCCTGCGTCTACAGCGGTAAGATCCGGTCGATCGACTGCGACACACTCGTCCCGGTCACGGCGCGATTGCCTGACGAAACCCTCTGGCGAGACTTGAAAGCCCGGGAAGCGGATTGGGCCGATGCCGGCATCAAGACGGTTGTCCGGCTCGGCGACTGCCTGGCCCCCGGCCTGATCGCTGCCGCCGTCTACTCGGGTCACCAGTATGCCCGCACCTATCAGCAACAAGTCGATAGCGATCGCGTCCCCTTCCTTCGGGAGGACATCGCAACGCTCCAAGACCTCCCATCTTCATGAGGTAGCCTTTAGTCAGTGAAGGGGGGAGCGGCCTATTGGCATGGTCGCCACGGGCGCTATTCTGATCACCAGTTGCGGCCAGACGCTTCGGTTATGCGTAAGCACCTCGGCGTAAGCCTTCGACCCAGTTGCGGCAGAGCTGCATGCCTTCCTCAGGCTTGAAGGAGGCCGGGTTGAGGCACCAGGCGAGCCAGAGGCCATCGAGGAGTGCAGTAAAGGCGATGGCGCTCAGGCGAATGTCGGCGATCCCGAACCCCTCGTCGGCGGCGAGATCGCCGAGCAACCCTTCGATGGCACCGACATAGTTGGAATACTCGCCCTGCTGCGAGGCACTCATGCGCGGGGAATGGAGAACGAGTCCCCAGAACACCACCCAGACACCGAGCACGCCCCGATCGAACAGCATGGGAGAGAAGGACACGTTGATGAAGGCGTCCAGGCGCTTTTGCGGCGTCGGTTCGGCATCTGCGACGGCTTTCAACAGCGATTGCAGCAGGCCTTCAGACATGATGTCGAAAGCATAGGCGACGAGTTCGTTGATCTCGCCGAAATGGTGGGTGATCAAGCCCTGCGTCACACCCGCTTCCGCCGCGATCTGCCGGACGGAAACGCCGGCATTGCCATGTTTGACGATACAGCGAAGCGCCGCTTCGCCAAGCTGCCGACGTCGGTCCTCGGGCGTTTCCCGGTGAAAACGCGCCCTGCCCTTTGCTACGACTTTTCTTGCCAATGCGCCCCTGCCTCTTGTCTGCCGAGCTGTGGGTGATGCCCCGCCATTTACCAGAGGGGAGCTCAATCAGCTGGACAACCACTGTGTATCATCGACGAATATATGCAATATCATATTGCGATGAAACGATAATTATACTTGTTATACGATCTTATAATTTCTCTTGCGAAGTGACGTGCTCAGTGCCTATCCTGTCGCCAATGACCTGCCAGTACATGGCGGGCGGGGAACGAGGACTGGAAGCATGACGCGAGATGCTCGCTACGATGTGCTGTTCGAACCTGTGCGGATCGGCCCGGTCACGGCGCCAAACCGATTCTACCAGGTGCCGCATGCCAGCGGCATGACCAATGCCCTACCACGGGTGCGCGCCGCATTCCGTGAGACGAAGGCCGAGGGCGGGTGGGGCGTGATCTGTACGGGCGCCTGTTCCATCGACCCGACTTCGGACGATACACCGCTGCCTTTCGCCACGCTCTGGGACCGTAACGACATTCGCGCACACGCCCTGATGACGGAGGCAGTCCATCGCCACGGCTCGCTTGCGGGCGTGGAGCTTTGGCACGGCGGCGCGGCGGTGATGAACCGGGCGAGCCGCCTGCCGCCACTGTCGCCCTCGGGTATCCCCTGGATGGCGACGCATGTCGGCTTCATGGGCAATCTGCGCCCGCGCGTCATGGACAAAACGGATATCCGCGACGTTCTGCGATGGCAGGCGGAAGGCGCTGGCAAGGCGCGCAGCGCCGGCTTCGACATCGTCTATGTCTATGCCGGCATGGGCTATCTCGGTTACGAGTTTCTGCTGCCCGAATACAATCATCGTTGCGACGAGTATGGCGGACCGATTGAAAACCGCATCCGCTTCGTGCGCGAACTGCTTGAGGTGACACGGGAGGCGGTCGGCACCGATTGCGGTGTGGCGCTGCGAGTCAGCTTGGAGGAATTGCGCGGCCGGCCGGGCACGCATCAGGAATCCGAGGCACATGAATTGATCTCGCTCCTCTCCGACCATGCCGATCTCTTCGATGTGAAGATGGATTCAAGCCCGACAGACTGTTCCGCCTCGCGTTTCACCGGCGAAGGCAGCCATGAGCCGGTAATCGATTTCGTGAAGCGGATGACGGACAAGCCTGTCGTCGGCGTCGGCCGTTTCACGTCGCCGGACACGATGGTCTCCCAGATTCGTCGGGGCGTTCTCGACCTGATCGGCGGCGCGCGTCCCTCGATCGCCGATCCGTTCCTGCCGAACAAGATCAGGGAGGGCCGCATCGAGGAGATCCGCGAGTGTATCGGCTGCAACATCTGCATTTCGAGCTGGCATGACGGCGTCCCCGTTCGCTGCACGCAGAACCCAACCGCAGGCGAGGAATGGCGTCGCGGATGGCATCCGGAGCGGATTGCACCTGCTCGCAAGCGCGAGAAGGTCCTGATCGTTGGCGGAGGGCCTTCGGGCCTCGAATGCGCGCTCACCGCTGCGCGCCAGGGCCATGAGGTAACGCTTGCCGATGCCGGGACGAGCTGGGGTGGGCGACTGAGCTTTGAAAAGACGCTACCGGGCCTTGCGGCCTGGAACCGGGTCGTGGACTACCGCCTTGGCCGTCTCGCCGATCTTCCAAATGTGTCCATGTACCTGGAAAGCCCGCTTGGCGTCGACGATATCCTCGAGCTTGCCCCAGATCACCTCATTCTCGCAACGGGCGCCGCGTGGACCCGCATGCTCTATTCGACACTGGAAATCCCGGTCGGCCAGTTGGAACATCCAGCGGTCTATACGCCCGATGACATCGCTGCGGGACGCTTGCCGGCAGGACCGGTGCTCGTCTTCGATTTCGACAACTATTATTACGGCGGCGTCCTGGCGGAGCATCTGGCGGCCAAGGGCATGGAGGTCTCCTATGTAACCCCCGCCGGCCAGGCATCGGCCTGGACGATTATGACGAATGAACTGCCGTTGGTGCACCGCGCCCTGCTGCAGCGCCGGATCCCCGTTACAACTTTGCAGACGGTCACCGGTTTCGACGGCGAAATGGCCACGCTTGCCCATGTGTTCACCGGCGAGGAAACGGCAATGCATTGCCGCTCGATCTTGATCGTCGGCCTGCGCCGGCCGCGCAGCGCCCTCCGCGAGGCCCTGGATCTCCGACGGGCGGAGGTAGAGGCGGCCGGCATCGCCAGCGTCACGACAATTGGCGATGCTCTCGCACCCGGTGCGATCGCCCATGCGGTGCACAGCGGCCACAAGGCCGCCCGGGAGCTTGGCCAAAGGGACGGACACAGGCTGTATCTGCGCGACACGCCGATTACAGACTGTGAACCCGGCTTTGAGCAGGCAGACGCGGCGGAATGACGACACGGTCACGACCGCCTTTCGGCGCGCGCTCGATCCGCGCCGAAAGGCATGGGCCGTGTTCACGACGCCGTTATGTCGCATCCAAACAGCGCCTCAGCAATTTCGTTGCGAATTCAATTTCATCCTCGGTCGATGCGGCGAAGCCGACTAGAAGGGCCTTCCGCGGCGATGTCCGGTTTGCGTAGTAGTAGGACAGTTGTTCGACGCCGAGATTGTGGTGGCGGCAACGGATCAGCACGGCATCCTCATCCACCGACTGGTCCCTGAAATAACAGAGATTGTAGAAGCCCGATGCGAACTCGGGCGGCTCGAAGATGTCGGCAAAATCGGAACGCAGAATTTGTAGAAGGAAGTTCTGGCGCTTGGCGTAGATCCGGCGCATCCGATGTAGGTGGCGAACATAATGGCCGTCCTCGATAAGGCGGCCGACGATCTGTTCGGTGAATTGCGGCAACGCCCTGTAGCGAACCTGGATCAGCCGGCGGCATTTTTCCGCAAGCGCCCTTGGCATGATCATGTAACCGACGCGGAGGGATTGCAGCAGCGTCATGCTGAAGGCACCGACATAAATGACCTGGCCCGCCTGATCGAGCGCTTTCAGCGGTGGGATCGGTCCACCCCGATAGCGAAATTCGCTACCCAGATCGTCCTCGATGATAAGCGTCTCGCGGTCGGCCGCCCAGTGCAGCAGTTCCAGCTTTCGCTTCATCGGCATAGCGATCGTCATCGGCTGCTGCTTGGCAGCCGTGACGAAGGCGAGCTTGACGTCGCGGCTGGCAACCGTATGCGGGTCCGGCCCCGACGCATCGACATACATTGGCTCGATCTTGCAACCGGACGACTGGAAAATCGACCTGATTGCCGCCATCCCGGGTTCCTCGAAAGCAACGGTGTCGCCGGGGTCGAGCAGCAGCTCGGCCAAAAGCGTGACGGCATGATGCGCACCGAGCGTGGTCACCACTTCTTCTGGCTCGCATCGGATGCCGCGGCTGACGGCGATATGCCGGGCGATCTGCTCTTCGAGCAGGGATGGACGCAGGATCTCCCGATAATTGACGATCCGGAAATCGCCTTGCGCATAGACCTCTTTCGTCAGCTGAGACCAGATTTGCACCGGAAACAGCCGGTGATCGGGGGTCGCCATGTGCAGAAGTTGCGACCCGTCATTGAGGGTCAGGGACGTGCGCCATGTCAGTGCCTGCCCACGCTTCGACAGCAGGTTTTCGAACCGGTCCGGCGTTGCGACGTCGCGTTCTGAAGGTGTGTTCGGACTGCCCTGTTGGCGTCGAGGAACCGTCTCCACATAGGTGCCGCTGCCGCGCGCAGAATTGAGATAGCCTTCCGCGACAAGCTGGTCGAGTGCGGTCACCACCGTGAAGCGGGAGATGCCGAGACTTTCCGACAGGACGCGTGACGAAGGGATGCGCATCCCGCCGGGAAGCGCGCCCGACAGGATCATCTCCCGCAAGCCGTCGTAGAGCTGGAGGTACAGAGGTCGTGCGCTGTCGGCTTCGAGTATCAATCCGTCCAGGCTGGATCCGTCGATCGTGCGGGCGATGGCGCGCCTCCATGGGGTGTGTCCCAGCGATGACAAGTGGACTGGTCATTTTTGCCATTTCTGGACATGTATGCAGCATTCTTGGCGATTAATATCCGTCGGGTCAAGCAAAGGCGCCGCTGGGCGAACCGCGGGCCAGGCCAGTTCGGCCGTATCGGGGGACTATCGATGGATGAACTCAAATATCTTTCCGGCCTCGTTGCGAAGGGCCGGATGTCGCGCCGCGACTTTCTCGGGCGCAGTGCTGCGTTCGGGGTTAGCATCGTTGCGGCGGGATCCTTGCTGTCGACAGCCGTCAGGGCCGAGGGGCCGGTGCGCGGCGGAACGATCAAGATCGGCATGCAGGGCGGTGCATCCACCGACAGCCTCGACCCAGGCCTTGCGAACAATCAGGTCGCGGCGATGATCAATCATCTGTGGGGCGAGACCCTCGTCTGGCTGGCGCCGGATGGTTCGCCAATACCCGTTCTTGCCGAAGAATGGAGCGCCTCGTCCGACGCTAAAACCTGGACCTTCAAGATCCGCAAGGGCGTGCAGTTCCACGACGGCAAGACGCTGACACCCGAAGACGTGGTTGCGACCATCGAACGGCATTCGGACGAAAGCGCAAAGTCAGGGGCGCTCGGTATTCTCAAGGGGATCGAGACCGTCAAGGCGGACGGAGAGACCGTCGTCTTCACGCTGAAGGAAGCCAACGCCGACATGCCGTTCCTGATGATCGACTATCATCTGGTGATCCAGCCAAATGGCGGCAAGGACAATCCCGAGGCGGCGATTGGCACCGGCCCCTACAAGCTGGCCGACCGAGAGGCGGGCGTGCGCTACAATGCGACCCGCTTTGAAGGCTATTGGGCCAGCGAAACGGTCGGCTTCGCCGAGCAGGTGGAAGTTGTCGTCATCAACGACGCGACGGCGCGCATCGCCGCCCTGCAGAGCGGCCAGGTGCACATGATCAACCGGATCGAGCCGAAAACCGTCGCGCTGCTCAAGACCATGCCGCGGGTGACCATCCGCAACGTGTCCGGCCGCGGCTTTTATCCCTTCAACATGTTCTGTGACACCGCCCCCTTTAACAACAAGGACCTGCGCCTCGCGCTCAAATACGCGATGGATCGGGAGACGATGATTGCGCGCATCCTGCACGGCTATGGCTCGGTCGGCAATGATGCGCCGATCAACAAGGCCTATCCGCTTTACGAGGAAATCGAGCAGCGGACCTACGACCCCGACAAAGCCGCGTTCCATTTCAAGAAGTCCGGACACGGCAGCGGCATCGTGCTGCGCACGTCGGACGTGGCGTTTCCCGGCGCGGTTGATGCCGCGGTGCTGTACCAGGAAAGTGCACGCAAGGCCGGTATCGATATCGAGGTCAAACGCGAGCCGGGCGACGGCTACTGGTCGAACGTCTGGAATGTCCAGCCCTTCGCGACGTCTTACTGGGGTGGCCGACCGACGCAGGATCAGATGTACTCGACCGGCTACATCTCGTCAGCGGACTGGAACGACACTCGGTTCAAGAACGAGACCTTCGATAAGCTGGTCGTCGCCGCGCGCGCGGAACTGGATGAGGCAAAGCGGCGGGCGATGTATCGCGACATGTCGGAAATGATGCGCGACGAAGGCGGCCTGATCGCGCCGATGTTCAATGACTTCATCGACGGCGTTGGCGAGAGCATCCAGGGCTGGGTGGACAATCCCGCCGGAGAGCTCATGAACGGCGACGCGCCGTTGCGCTGCTGGCTCAGCGCCTGATCGAGCACCCGGATCAAACGCGCCGCCCTGATGGCGGCGCGCCACGCCAAGGACACCGAAATGCCGCTTCGCAACAAACTTCTGCTGATCATCCTTGACGGCCAGCCTTGGCGCAACGCGCGCCGGCTGATGGGCAATCTGGAAGGCTGGGTAGAGGCCGGCGAGGCCCGCGTGTGGAAGATGCGCTCGGTTCTGCCCTCCACGTCCGCCTCCTGCTACGCTTCGATCCATACCGGTGTGCCACCGCAGGTCCATGGCGTTCTTTCGAATGAAACGCTGTTTCGCGTCGAGCAACCCGACATTTTCTCCGAGGTGGCCAAGGCCGGTGGCAAGACGGGCGCCGTAACCCATTCCTTCTGGTCGACCTTCTTTCAGCGCGCGCCCTTCGACATGGTGCGCGACATCGAATATGACGATGCGCAAGGCCCCATTCATCATGGCCGCTTCCACACCATGGCGGGGTACAATCATCAGAACCAGATGACGCCCAGCGATCTAGACCTCTTCGCGACGCTAACCATGCTGACCGAGCGCCATGCGATAGACTACGGTATTCTGCACACCTGCACGCTCGACAGCATGGGGCATCGCTTCGGCCACGATTGTTCGCAGATGGACCATGCTTGCTTCACCATTGACGCACAGCTCGCGGCATTCCTGCCCCGCTGGCGTGGGAAAGGCTACGAGGTCATCGTAACGGCCGATCACGGCCAGACCAACCGGGGACATCATGGCGGCGCCGATGAAGAAATGCAGGACTTCGCATTCTATTGGTTCGGTGGCGGCGAAGGTCCGCCCGCCGACACGCTCCTGCACCAATTGCAGCTCGCGCCGACAGTGCTGTCGCGCCTAGGGGTGGACCTCCCCGAGAGCATGAAGTCGAAGCCGTTTTTAGCTTAGACAGATCACTGCCTACCGATTTTGGGCCTACGGAGTGAACGAGCCTGTGTCGCCGTGACGGTATCGTCGTTGCCGCCCGTCTGCTCGAAATGCCAGGACGGATCGTCCGTGCCAGTGCTGCGTTAATAACTGGCTGACAGCGTCGCGCATCTAACCAGCTTTGACATTTGACACCAAAAGAGCGCATCCGCATCCGCATAGGCTGTCGCGTCGGGCCCAACCACGGTCAGGATAGCGTGACGAGACCACCACGCCGGAATTTTAAGCGAACGTGGCGCAAGCAAGGGCGAACGAAACGTTGAACCGATTGCGGCCGACAGCCGCCAAACGTTGCCTTTTCGGCAACGTCTGTTGCGAATATCTATGCTTCTTCGCCCGGAGAAACTCTGAAACATTGCGCTTGCAAGCAACTCATCAGAGGCAAGCAAGATGGCCTATGTCATTACGGAGCCCTGCATCGACGTGAAAGACGGCGACTGCACCGCGGCCTGTCCTGTCGACTGCATCTACGAGGGTGGACGCACCTACTACATCCATCCAGACGAATGCATAAACTGCGGGCTCTGCCTGTCGATCTGTCCCGTTGATGCCATTGTCTGGGACCAGGAAATCTCCGAGACACAGCGCCATTTCATCACCGTCAACAAGGAGTTCTTCGGCCCCGACGTTACGGGAATGGGGTCGCCTGGCGGATGGAGCAAGGAGTGCTCGACAGTGCTGGACCACCCCTTCGTGGCCAGCTTCGAGAAAGCCGCAACAGCAGCATAACAACACCTCAACGACAGGAACGAGACATGTGTGTGACCGAATTCGGTGGCGTTGTAGCCGCCGTGCCGACGCCGTTCGACGATCTGGGGCGGATCGATACCGCAGCCTTTGTCGAACATGCCAGCTGGTGCCTGAACAATGGCTGTGATGGCCTGAATGTGCTGGGGACGACTGGCGAAGCAAACTCGCTGTCTTTCGAGCAGCGCAGGGCCGTGATGGTGGCCGCTGCCGAGGCGCTCGATACGAAACGGCTGATGGTTGGCACCGGTACGCCAGACATCGAGACGACCGTCGCGCTCACAGCGCTTGCCCATCGCCTGGGCTATGCGGCGGCGCTGGTCTTGCCGCCCTATTACTACAAGCCGGCCTCCGACGACGGGCTCTTTTCGTGGTTTGCGCGGCTCGTCCAGGCCACTGCGAAAAATCCGATCCCGATCTATCTTTACAACTTTCCGCAAATGACCGGCATCACGTTTACCCCGGCCTTCGCCGCGATACTTGCCGAAGCGTTTCCGGACCGCGTCAAGGGTGCCAAGGACAGCTCCGGCGATCTCGGCTATGCCCGTCAGCTGGCGGAGATCCCGAACTTCGCCGTTTTCCCGAGCAACGAGGCGACGCTTGCCGATGCCAATGCTGACAACTATGCCGGCACGATTTCCGCGACCGTCAATATCGCCCCGGTCCTATCGGCCAAGCTTTGGAAGAGCCAGGGCGATGCTCCCTTGCAGGATCGCGTGCTCCGGCTGCGCCATGCGATATCCGCCAACCCGCTGATCCCGGCCGTCAAATACCTGGTCGCCAAGCGAACCGGAAATCCGGTCTGGTTGAATGCCGCCCCGCCGCAGCCTTCGCTTGGCGGCGCGCACCGAGAAAAACTCGACCTTCTCGCAACCCAGGTTCACCAGCCGGAGTAATAGGCCCGCGTGGCGGCGGCGAGCTTGGTCACACGTTGACGCTCGCGGGTCAGCCGCGGAAGATCGGCACGTGCCTGCTGTAGCAGTTCTGCCCGGGCGCCCTCACAGTCGATCCGGGTCAGCTTTCCATCACGCATGACCTCCTGTCCGCCGACGTAGAGACCCTTCGCGTGAGCCGCCGTCATCCGCGCAAGCAGCACCTCCGCCTCGTCCAGATCGTCAGTCAGACTGTCGGCGATCAACGCGCCGTAGTCTACGAGCACCAGGTCTTCGTTCACCGGCGCATTCAGGATCTTGGCGCCGACATGGATCGCTGCGTCGAACACCTGCTTCGCTGTAAACGCCCGCATCAGGTCTTGGCCGCCATGCAGCAGATGCGCAAGGCGCAGTTCCCGCCAGAGATCCTGATCATCGTCAAAACCTGTCCCGTCGAGGCCGAAAGCGAAAGCGGGTCCATGCACGGACATATCGGCAATCGGCGCCACGCCCGAACGCAGGCGCAAGTTTGCCGATGGATTGGAAACGAGTTGCACACCGCGTGCCGCCAGAAGCTCCAGTTCATCCGTTCGCAACTGAACGCCGTGGGCGACCGCGAGGCGCGGCGAGAGGAAGCCGATATCGTCGAGGTATCGCACGACCCCTTGCGGGAAGCGCCGATCCAGCCATTGCCGCTGCCGCGGGCTTTCAAGCAGATGCATATGAATCCGCCTGCCCGTTGCCGCTGATGCCTCTGCGATGCTTTCGAGCAAAGCGTTGGAACACCATTGCGGACCGATCGGGCCGTACTGGACATCGATCAGCGGGCTGGTGTTTGCGGCACCCACAGCGTCTGCCGCGGCAATCTGGACCGAGGGCGCCGCATATTTCGGGATCGAAGCGCTGAGCTCTTCCCAGTCTGCCGGCGCGAGTAACGGTCGCAGCCGTTGCGGCCCGCCATCATAGGCCCAAGGGTCGTGGTCCAGCAGCGGACAGGAGAGCGCAAGTCGTATGCCTACATCGCGCGCGGCGCGCATCACGGCGCCAGCCTCTTCCACCAGCCGGTCGATGTTCAGCGAGTTGTGGCAATGCATGGTCGCACCGACACCCGTCAGCGCCAGCCGTGAAAACGCCACGAGCGCTTCGAGGTAAGGGTCGGTTCGGGGGCGCAGCCGAAGGCCAGGGATCCAGACTTCCAGGGCATCGTCAATGTTGCCGAAATCGAGGGTGCGGATGCCATAGCCGTGGTCATGGGCGTTGACGGGCGGCGGCATGAGGAGAGCATTGGCCGGGATCGCTGGCGGTGAAACGCTCTCCGGCAGATGCCGCAAGAGATCCGTCTCTCGCCGTGCAGGCTCATGACCGGGACGCAAGAGAAGTCGTCCGGGGCTCGCTCCTGCGGTCACGTGCGGATGGCCTCCATGATCTGATCGCTGAACCTCTGCAGTTCCGCGCCGACGAACTCGATGACCGCCTCGGCCGCGTGCGTACGCTGGCGACGCCGCTGCACGAGGATTCCGACGTGCAGGTTTTGAAGACGCGACCCGGAAAGCGGTATGGCCACCAGGTCGCCCGCCTTGATCTCCGCCAGGAAACCGATCGGCGTGAAAAAGGCCACGCCCTTGCCGGAGATCATGAAGGGCTTGAGCATCATCTGGCTGTTTGACGATACAAAAGGTCGCCCGGTACGCTCGAAGACGGACAGTTCGATTTCGATGAGCGAGCGGATCGGCTGCGTGTCGAGTTGCAGCAGAAGATCGTACTGAGCGCACTCGGCGAGCGAAACCTGCCGCTGCCTGGCTAGTGGATGGCCGCGCCCGACGAACGCCATTAGCGGCATCGGCACGCGAAAAAGCATCTCCGTGTCATCGGGTCTGGCCAGATCGAAGGTCAACCCCATGTCGACGTCGCCTTCCGCGACCAGGCTGCTGATATTGCCGTGGCCGGCGGTGTGGATATGGAAGCTCACTCCGGGATGGATGCTGTGGAAGGCGTTGACCATGTCCGGGAGAAACTGGATCGCCAGGCTGTCGAGGCAGGACATCTGCACGCGGCCGGTCTTCTTCCCCTGCAAGGCGCCGAGGTCACTGCGCAGAAGGTCGAAATTCTCAAGCGTGGCGCGGGCGTGGCGCAGCACGTTTTCGCCGGCAACGGTCAGCTTCAGGCCGTTCGAGAGCCGCTCGAACAGTGCGATGCCCAATTCGTCCTCCAGTTTCTTGATCTGGCGGCTGACCGCCGACGACGCAACGTGAAGCTCCTCGGAGGCCTTGCGAATGGAGCCGGACCGTGCGACCGCGACAAAGTATTTCAAGATGCTGGCGTGCATTCGATTGGAACCTTCCCTCCCCCTGGGCACCGACCTATAGCACGCTCACCGCCCCCTCCAAACGGGCGCACGCTTCTGCTGGAACGCGCTGACACCTTCCAGAGCGTCCTCGCTTTTCAGCGCCCTTACAAGCGCGGGCGTACGTAGCGCTTGAGCCTCGGCGGGCGAAAGATGCTCGGTGCGATTGACCGTCTGTTTGATCGCCCTGAGCGAAAGGGGCGCACAGGCGACGATTTCATCTGTCCAGCGCGCGACGGCGGCGTCGAGTTCTCCCGGTTCGGCGACCTCGTTGACGATGCCAAACCCTTGCATCTCGGCAGCGGAGAACCGCCGACCCGTCAGCAGCACGCCCATCGCGAGATTGTGCGGGATCCGCCGTTGCAACAGGACCATGCCCCCGTCGAGCGGCAGGCGCCCGACGCGGGCCTCCGGTAGGCCGAAGGCTGCCGTCGTCGAGG
This sequence comes from Ensifer sp. GW821-FHT05G01, assembly GCF_059419585.1. NCBI lineage: Bacteria > Pseudomonadati > Pseudomonadota > Alphaproteobacteria > Hyphomicrobiales > Rhizobiaceae > Ensifer > Ensifer sp. GW821-FHT05G01. The sequence goes on from NZ_JBWKSC010000013.1 coordinate 41,817, forward strand.
CGACGACGATATCGCAGCCTAGGGCCATCTCGAAGCCGCCACCGAGCGCATAGCCGTTGACCCTGGCGATAACGGGAACATCGAGCGAGCGGCGAAAGGCAAGCCCGCCAAAACCGTTCGGTCGGCTCTCGCTCCAGTAGTCAAGGCCGGTCGTTTCGGCCCCTTTCAGATCTGCCCCGGCGCAGAAGGCCCGCTCGCCGGCACCCGTCAGCACAACGCAACTGATGTCGTCGCGCGCTTCAATCTCCTGCCAGATCGTCTCCAGATCGCGTTCGGTCGCCGCGTCCACCGCATTCATCCGTTCCGGACGGCAGAGCGTGACGCGCGCGACGCGATCCTCCACGACAAACGCGACGCTCATGCCGCATCTCCCTGACGGATGGCAAGCGCCGAGAGGATATCGTCGTTGTGTTCGCCGAGCCTGGGCGGGGCGATGCGCACGGCCACGGTCGCGGCGGACATGGCAATCGGCGAGCCGATTAGGCGCACGGGACCAGCCTTGGTTTCGCCCGCCTCCAGGATCATGCCGTTAATGGCCGTCTGCTCGTCGGCCAGCGCTTCGGGAAGCGAGCGCACCGGCGCGCAGAGAATGTCGACCTCTTCGAGCCGGGCAAGCCAATGCGCGCTGCTGTTCGTCGCGAAGGTCTCGCGAAAAATCCGCTGCAGCTCAGGGCGGCGCTGCATCTGGGCGTCGAAATCGGCAAACTGCGGCTGCAAGGACAGGTCCTCGATCTCCAGGGCGACGCAGATGTCCCTGAGCGGGTTCGGCTTGAAGGCGCCGACCATGACGATGGCACCGTCCGTGGTTTCGAATACGCCTGTCAGCGGAAAGGCGCCCCAGTTCAGGTCCTTCTCCCGCATCATGTGCGTGGTGCCCTCCTGCAGCTGCATGGCTAGCATAGAACTGTAAAGACTGACCGCAACCTGTTGGCCTTGCCCGGTTTTCTCTCGGTGCAGCAACGCTAGCAGGATACCTTGAACCAGATGCATTCCGGCCGAATAGTCGGCAAGCGGCGTCGCATAGATCGACAAGGGATGGCTCGCGTCGGACTTCCGACGCATGACGCCCGAAAGCGCCTGCGCGAGAATGTCCTGTCCGCCCTTGTGCCGATAGGGACCTTCCAGGCCGAAACCGGTACCGACGGCGTAGATCAGCCGCGGATTGGTTTTCTTCAGCTCTTCGTAGCCGAAGCCCATGCGCTCCATCACATCGGGGCGGAAGTTGTTGACCACCACGTCGGCCGTGTCGATCAGGGCACGCACCGCGGCACGCGCCTCGTCCTGCTTGAGGTCGAGCGCCAGGCTCTTCTTGTTGCGGTTGAGCGACGAGAACACCGGATTGTTGAGGCCATCAGGGTCAGACCCGAGCGACCAGCGCGAAAGATCCCCGATCTTGGCCTTCTCGACCTTGATGACTTCGGCTCCATAGTCGGCCAGCATTTGCGTGCAGCAGGGGCCAAGCATGACCTGGGTGAAATCGACGACGCGGATACCGTCGAGGGGAAGAGACGTCATTCTGCGGCCTCCAGATAGGTTGCATTTTCGGATGGCACGTCGCCGGGGTCGGCACCCTGGGCGCGCAGCTGCTTCTGGATCGCCCTGACATCGGCGTCACGGACCTTTACGCCGGCGTTGAGCGCGACGGTGGCTGCGACACCGGCCGCCTCGCCCATCGCCATGCACGGCGGTATCTCGCGGCTCGACTTCTGCGCCTGGATCGTCGCGGAATAGTGCCGACCGGCCACGATCAACTGGTCGATCTCCTTCGGCAGCATCGCCCGGTAGGGCGTGTAGTAGTCGCGGCCACGGCAGACCGTATCGGCGAAGTGACGGCGGTTCATCACGTCGTCCTTGGTGACGACATATTCGCCCTGAAGCAGCCGCGACTGGCGCACGCCCGTCTGCGGCGCGAAGTCGATGACATGGGCATTTTCGAAGCCAGGAAGATTTGCGCGGGCGAAATCGAGCAGGCGGGCGATCCGGCTGCGTCCCTCGAGTTCCGCATAGGTCAAATCTTCGACGCTGAGGCCGGAAAGCTTCGGCATGTGCGGGCAATTCAGCCAGATTACGCCGGGCAGCGGCGTCTTCAGCCACCAGAACGACCAGCAACCGCCGATCAGGCGCTTGGCCTCGTGGTCGAGTGCCTTGAACCGTTCCGGCTCCTCGAACTCGAAACGTTCGGCAGCCTCCGTGTCGATGCCGCCCCAGCGGGAAACGGTCGTCAGGATGAAGTTGCCGTCCGTATGCTGGGCGCCGGCGTCGGCAGCGACGTCGAGATCGCCGGATGCGTCGATAACCACGTCACCCATGATGGCTTCGCGCCCGGCCTTGGTCTGGCAGACCACGCCCTTGATCGTGCCATCCTCGACAATCGCCGACGAAAACCAGCTGTGTGTCCTGAGCTTGACGCCGGATTCGCGCAGGACGTCATAGGAGACGCGTTTGAAGGCATCCGGATCGAACGCCGCCGCGTAGCAGATCGGGTGCGGCGCAGACGGCGTGTGGAAATCGAACAGTCCCCAGCGTGCCCAGCGGCGCCATGCTTCCGGCGTATCGCGAAGATCGAGTTGACGGTCGCCGTCCGTCGGGGTGACGCAGAGGCCGAGCGTCTTCATCCGCTCGATCATCTCCATACAGATGCCGCGAACGGTGATTTCAACGCTATTGACCATGTCGTCGAGCACCAGAACCATGCCGCCTGCGGCAAGGCCACCTACATAGGGATAGCGCTCGATGAGGGTGACGCTGGCGCCGGTGCGCGCCGCCGAGACGGCGGCTGAAATGCCTGCCGGACCGCCGCCGACCACGACCACATCCGAGCGGTCGACGATCCTGGCGTTGCGCAAGGGTTCCCTGATTGTTTCCATTGTCTTTCCTCCATAGGGGGCGTGTCCGGCGAAATGTGAGAAGGCTCACAGCCAGCGGCGTCATCGGTTGGCCGGACCGGGTAAGCGGTCCGGCAAGGAAGGGGGTTGGGGTCAGTGGTCCGTCGTCGGCTTCCAGCGGACGATCTTCGATTCCGCGAATGAGACCGCGAAGAAGAGAACCACGGCAAGCGAGGCGGCGATCACGACGGTCGCATAGAGCAGCGGCGACCGGAAATTATAGGTCGCCTCGATGATGAGGGCGCCAAGGCCGTAGCTCGATCCGATCCACTCCGCGACGATGGCCCCCATCACGCTGCTCGTCGCAGCGATCTTCAGCGCGGCGAAAAGGAAGGGCAGCGAACTTGGAAGCCGAACCTTCCAGAAGATCTCGGCGTTGCTGGCCGACAGGATGCGCATGAGATCGAGCATTGCCGGGCTCGCCGACTTCAGGCCCTGCACCATGTTGACGAGCGTCGGGAAGAAGCAGATCAGGCCTGCGATGATGATCTTGGGCGCAATGCCGTTGCCGACAAGCAGCACCAGGATCGGTGCCAGCGCGATGATCGGGATCGACTTGATGATAACGGCGATCGGATAGAATGCTCGCTCCGCGAGCGGGCTGTGGACGAACCAGACCGCCAGCAGGACGGCAACGACATTGCCGAATATGAAACCGAGCACGGCTTCCATCAGCGTCGGCAGGAAATTCGACCACAGCACACCGGCGTTCTCGCCGAATGCCTTGATCACGTCGACTGGCCCTGGCGCCATGAAGGTTGGCACTGAGAAACCCCAGACGACGAACTGCCACAAGAGGATGCAGCCGAGGATCGCGAGCGTTGCCGGCAAGTGACGTAGGCCAGCCGCAGCAATGGTGTCCAGCATCCTGAACCTTTGGCCATCGACCAAAGCGCGGCCTTCCGCTTGCGAAGGAAGGGCATTAGCCATCAACATTCTCCCAAAAGTGTACGCAGGTGTGCGGTCACGCGGATGAACTCGACCGTGTCACGCATGGCGAGCGTTCGCGGATAGGGCAAGTCGACCTTCATGAACTCCTTGACCCGGCCGGGATGCGCCGCAAGCATCAGGACGTGCTGACCGAGAAAGACCGCCTCGGGGATCGAGTGGGTGACGAACAGGATCGTTGTCCCGGTTTCCTGCCAGAGCCGCAGCAACTCCTCGTTCAGCTTGTCGCGGGTGATCTCGTCGAGTGCACCGAACGGTTCATCCATCAACAGGATGCGCGGACGGGTAACCAGCGCGCGGGCGATTGCCACGCGCTGGCGCTGGCCGCCCGAAAGTTCGTGCGGCATCGCCTTCTCGCGCCCCTTCAGTCCGACGAGCGCGATCAATTCCTCCGGATCAGCATAGGTCGCGCCCGCCTCGCGTTTTCCGACCAGCAGCGGCAGGCGCACGTTGTCGATCACGTTGCGCCAGGGCAACAAGGTTGCTTCCTGGAAGACGAAGGCAAAATCGCGCCCTTCGCGTGCCTTGCGCGGCGTCTGGCCGTGCACGGACACCGAACCGTCGCTGATATGCACGAGGTCTGCGACCGTGCGCAACAACGTCGACTTGCCGCAGCCGGACGGACCGAGCATGGTCACCAGAGAACCGGCCGGTATTTCGACCGAAACATCCGACAGCGCGGTGAAGCTGGAATCATCCGCGCCGAAGCGGATATGCAGGTTCTGCACCGATACCGCCGAGCCGCCGACTGCCCCGGTCGACACCTGCTTGGGTCTGTTAAGCGTTTCCAGCATCGCCTTATCCTACGCTCTTGCGGACGTCGGCAGTGGCATCGAGGATGGCCATCGTATAGACGTCGTCCGCATTGGGAACTGGCCCCTTGAACTGGCCGAGGTCCGCATAGGTCTTGATCTGCTCCTCCCAGTTTGCCCGCTCCATGCCACCCCAGCCGACTTTGGCAGTGGTTTCGTTGAAGACGAATTTCATCAGCGGCCCTATGGCCTCGAGCTCACTTGCCTTGTCCAGGTTCGGATAGGACTCGAGCAGGATGTCGACCGCCTCCTCCTGGTGTTCGCGCGCATAGTTCCATCCGCGTGCCGCACCCGATACGAATGCCGCGAGATGGTCGGCGTGATTTTCCAGCTGGTCGTCGGTCGTGTAGTAGACGTTGGCGTAAAGACGGATGCCACCGTCCCAGAGTGTCAGGTCGACGCGGTCATCGCCCAGGACCTTCAGCGCATTGACGTTGGTCAGCCACCCACAGACGGCATCGGCCTGGCCGGTCACCAACTGGTTCATGTCGGAGCCCATGTTGACGATCTTGACCTGGTCCTCCGATATCCCGTTCTTGGCGAGAAGTGCGCGCAGCAGGATGACCGAGGTCGGGATCGCGGCAATCGTCTTGCCGATCATATCCTGCGGCTTGGCGATCGGGTTGGCCTTGCGGGAGAAATAGGCAAAAGGATGCTTCTGATAACCGGCCGCGAATGCCTTGATCGGCGCACCGGCCGAACGGGCGAGCATGACAGACGGGCTGGAGGAAATCTGCCCGATCGTCGACTGACCGACGGCAACGCCGGCGACACCGTCGACATTCGGTCCGCCGGGTACGATTTCCAGCTCCACGCCGCTCTCGGCGTAATAACCCTTCTTGCGTGCGACCAGCTCTCCGAGAAGCCCGTTGGAGGGCAGCCAGCCGAGCTGCATCCGGATCGTGGCCGGATCGGCAGCCTTGCCTGGCGAGACGTTGATCAGGCTGTGGGTCGCGGCGATCGCGCCGACTGCGGCGGTTTTGGAAAGGAAACCCCGGCGGTTCATCATGAAATGAGACATATCGTTCCCCTGGCTTGTTATGGGAGCGATGATGATGAAATTCGGCATCTCATAAAGCACAATTTTTCGCGGTAAGCGTTGCCGATACGGCAACACACAGACTTCTCGCGCCTTTGCCTTTTCGGCAACGGCAGGCTCGAAAGATTGTGCTTTGTTTGGGGCCCGTGCCCGTCGGATAAGCGAACGGACATTTCAAGCGCTCACCGTCGTGGAGGACAGATATGATGCACAGCAACCTGATTGATGGGGAATGGATCGACGGTAACGACATGGTTCGTAACATCAATCCGTCCGACACCAACGACGTGATCGGGGAGTACGCCCGCGCTTCGGCCGAGGATGCGAAGGCCGCGATTGCCGCGGCGAAAGCCGCCTTTCCGGCCTGGTCGCGCTCGGGCATTCTCGAGCGCCACGCCATCCTTCGAAAGACCGCCGACGAGATCCTGGCGCGCAAGGACGAACTCGGTCGGCTGTTGTCGCGCGAAGAGGGCAAGACGCTGGCAGAAGGCATCGGCGAGACCGTGCGCGCCGGCCAGATCTTCGACTTCTTCGCCGGCGAGGCGCTGCGGCTGGCCGGCGAGGTCATCCCCTCGGTGCGACCAAACATCGGCGTCGAGATCACCCGCGAACCGGTCGGCGTCGTCGGCATCATCACGCCCTGGAACTTCCCGATCGCCATTCCCGCCTGGAAGATCGCGCCGGCGCTCTGCTACGGCAACACCATCGTCTTCAAGCCGGCCGAACTGGTGCCCGGCTGCTCATGGGCAATCGTCGATATCCTCGTGCGCGCCGGCCTGCCGAAGGGCGTCTTGAACCTGGTCATGGGCAAGGGCTCCGTCGTCGGCCAGACGATGCTCGACAGCCCCGACGTCCAGGCGATCACCTTCACCGGCTCGACCGGGACCGGCAAACGCGTCGCGCTCGCCTCGGTCGAGCACAATCGCAAGTACCAGCTGGAGATGGGCGGCAAGAACCCCTTCGTGGTGCTCGACGATGCCGATCTCACTGTTGCCGTCGAGGCTGCCGTCAACTCCGCCTTCTTCTCCACCGGCCAGCGCTGCACCGCGTCGTCGCGGGTGATCGTGACCGAAGGCATTCACGACCGCTTCGTCCAGGCGATGGGCGAGCGCATGAAGGGTCTGGTTATCGACGATGCCTTGAAGGCCGGCACGCATATCGGCCCGGTGGTCGACCAGAGCCAGCTCAACCAGGACACCGACTATATCGCCATCGGCAAACAGGAAGGCGCGAAACTCGCCTTCGGCGGCGAACTCCTGAAGCGCGACACGCCCGGCTTCTACCTGCAGCCGGCGCTGTTTACCGAGGCGACCAACCAGATGCGCATCAGCCAAGAAGAGATCTTCGGACCGGTCGCTTCGGTGATCCGGGTGAAGAACTATGACGAGGCGCTTGCCGTTGCCAACGACACGCCGTTCGGCCTGTCGTCGGGCATTGCCACCACCAGCCTGAAACACGCGACGCATTTCAAACGCAATGCCGAGGCCGGCATGGTGATGGTCAACCTGCCGACCGCCGGCGTCGATTTCCACGTGCCCTTCGGCGGCCGCAAGGGCTCCTCCCATGGCTCGCGCGAGCAGGGTCGCTATGCCGCCGAATTCTACACAACCGTCAAGACGGCATACACATTGACGTAACGGCAGGTCACTCCCGCGGCGTCAGTTGACTGACGTCCAGAGTCCTGCGACCGAGCTTCAACCCAGGAAGTAGGCGGGCTGATCGAGATCGGCGATCAGCCCCGGACCGCCCGGCTACAAGCCGAGAAGCGATCGGGTTTTGGCGCCGGGTGCCGCCATGTTTGCCGCTGCAGAGTTGGTGAATGAGCCGAAGCGCTCTTGCAGCCGAAGCAATGCCGGGAGGCCGAGCTGGCGCCCCGTCACATCAGCGATTTCCTTGAACGGAACGGCTTCGACGGCAATGCCAAGATGCGCATCGCTGCGCCCGGGCATTGGCAAAGATCTAGTGCTGTTCACAGGGTCGACAGCCACTCTCGCCTGAATGGAACTCGCTCCCGCTGCAGTTGCGGAGAAACCAAGACGAGCTCTCGTTCCGTCACCGATATGTCCATCACTTCAGTCCACCCCTCGGGCAACGGTATCGCTCCGAACGCGAAATCAACAACGGTGTCGCCATGGGGGTTCAACGTGATCGCCGTCTTGTATCCACGGTCGTTGAGCCAATTCCTGCGAGTGGAGGGACCATTTCCGGCGCCAAAGAACGTGCATCCTTCTTCCAGGCCGATGACGCCCTTATGCCTGCCGGAGAAAGGTGGATACTTTCGTCCGCCGTTGCTCATCCAGAGCATGGTGAACGGGAGCACGTTTGGGTCACGTACGGCGAAGTAGATGTACCCTGCCGTTGGAAGTACGGCAGCAGTCCAACCCAGCTTTGAGCCCTTCTCCTCAGCAAGGATCAGAAAATCCTCCGCATTCGGAGGACCAGGCTGGACGGTTAGATCCTGGCACCCTCCCCCCTGAAGCTCGACGCTAGACAGGCTGTCGAATTCCTGAGGGTATCTTAGAGCCGAGAATCCGCGTGAAGCGTCAGTCTCGACGGCATTTTCTGGCGTGGCACCGAAGGCTTTTTTCGAGAAAGTCAGCTTCGCGCCTTCTGAGATGCGGAGCATGGGGTGGTGCGCTACGGACAGGGCGCCACAGCCACCGATGAACCTGTGTCGTTGATAGACGACCGGATGACCCGGCCGAAGGGTAATCTGCTTGAACAATTTCGCGCCGAGTATCGGCTCTCTCAACCTGAAGATGGCGGTCACTCCCCCATCTTCATGGTTGATCCCTTGCTCGTATAGCCAGATCCCGTTTGCTGGAAGACCATGTTCCGGCGTGTCGGTAATATCGTCCGCGCCAAACGGTGCGCAGAAAAAGTCGCCTGAGAGGCTTTGAAGCGTCGGTGCTACCCCAGCGTCAAAAACCTCCGGAATACCTCCGGTGTCTTCGCCGGTGCGCCATGGAGCGCGGTGCAAGGGCTGCATGACGCGTCCACCTGCGCTGATTGAGACGTCTTCCAAGTGGCCACCCTGAGGGTTAACCACGACCTTCATCCCGGAACACATCACTGTAAACATCTCGTCCCACCCTTTTGTCCGTTCGGCATCAAGCCCATGCCTCCTATAGCCCTGGTCACCAGTTTTCGTAATAAAGAAAAACAATGGTTTTGTTTTATTGACATTCAATCGGTTTCGGCTATCGTCAGCACCGTTGAACTCGCTCGAAAAGGGAGGACTGCGATGCGATCGATTGATCGGACAGAGTTGCGCGAGATGTTTCCCGAACCGGAGGCGCTTGTCGTCAATAAGCAACTAACGTGGCTCGACAAGCACTGCCTTCATTTCATTTCGCTCTCGCCATTCCTCCTCATGGGAACTCAGGGTTTGCACGGTGCGGATGTGTCTCCGCGTGGTGACCCCAAAGGCTTCGTCAAAGTAATCGACCCCACGACCCTTCTCATTCCAGACCGACCCGGAAACAACCGGCTCGATACGATGGAGAACATTTTGAACAACCCGAAGGTGGGTTGTCTTTTCCTCGCGCCGGGCTTGGGGGAAATCTTACGGATAAACGGCGAGGCTGATCTGGTTGTCGGCGAAGAACTCGAGCTCTTGGCGATACAGGGCAGGACGCCGCAAGTCGCGGTCCGACTTCATGTGAAGGAAGTGTTCTTCCACTGCTCGAAAGCGGTCATCCGGTCGAAAATTTGGAACCCGGCAACGTTCGCGACCAGACAGGATTTTCCGCCACTCGGCGCAATTCTTGCCGATCAAATCGCGGGTCTGAACAAGGACGAAATGATCGAAAGGATCCGCGTCGGTGATCAGAAAACGCTCTACTGAGGAAATGATATGATAGAGATCACGTTTGTTGAGGCCAGTGGCAAAGAACGAACGGTAACGGCTCCGGCCGCTGGTGACCTCATGCACGCTGGCCGGAATGCTGACATTGTCGGCATGCTCGGAGAGTGCGGCGGCACTTGCGGCTGCGGAACCTGCCACGTCTACATTGAACAACATTGGCTCGACCGACTTCCTCCGCCGGCAGACGACGAGGCGGATATGCTCTCCCTGTCGGACAGTTTGCTGCCGGAAAGCCGCCTGGCTTGCCAGATCGTACTTAGGGCAGAGCTTGACGGGCTTCGCGTTCAAATGCCGGAAGTGCAGGGCTAATCGCCGTGAGGAAACGGTGTGCGTGCATCAGCCGTTCACCAAAAGCTCGGAGTAATCCAGTGGAAAATAGACTTGTGATCGTCGGCGCAGGGCAGTCGGGTTTCGCTGTTGCTGCAAAGCTAAGGGCGCAGGGTGATACCCGCCCAATTACCATGATTGGCTCTGAGAGCGTTCCGCCGTATCAGCGACCTCCGCTGTCGAAAAAATACCTGGTCGGTGATGTCGCATTCGAGACGCTGCTATTTCGGCACCAAGACTGGTTCAGGGAAAATCACATCGACCTTTGCCTCGGCAGCTCGGTTGAAGAAATCGACCGACGCGAGAAGTGCGTTGTTCTCCAAAATGGCAGCAGAATTGCCTACGATAGTCTGGTGTTGACCACCGGGGCGTCGCCTCGGTCCCTACCCTCTGCCGTTGGCGGCGACCTGCAAGGCGTTTATCTCGTAAGGGATAAACGCGATTGCGACCTTCTTCGAGCGGAGATGCGCCCGGAACGCAGTGTGCTCATCATCGGCGGAGGTTATGTGGGCCTCGAGGCGGCGGCGGTCGCCCGCTCCTTGGGCTTAAGGGTCATTCTGGTCGAATTGGGCACGCGGATTCTGCAGCGTGTTGCCGCTAGCGACACGTCAGACATCGTGCGTGCTGCGCATGTTGCGAACGGGGTTGAGTTTCGGGAAAATACTGGGCTCGTGACCCTCATTTCCGACCAAGGCCATGTGACTGGCGCGGAACTTTCAGATGGTTCCAAGATCGCGGCGGACTTTGTCATCATCGGCATTGGCGTGGTTCCAAACGACCAGCTGGCCAGAGCAAGCGGACTTTCGGTTGGAAATGGCATATCGGTCGATGAGTACGGCTGTACCTCCGATCCCTCGATTTATGCTGCCGGTGACTGCACGGAGTTTTCATACAAGGGCAGATCGGTGCGATTGGAATCCGTTCAAAATGCAGTGGACCAAGCCGAGACGGTTGCGACATCAATCATGGGAGGTCGTGTTCGGTATGAGCCGCAGCCTTGGTTCTGGTCCGATCAGTTCGATCTGAAGCTGCAGATCGCTGGTTACAATGTCGGATATGACAGAACGCTCGTTCGCAATGGGTCACGTCCCGGTGCAAAGTCGGTGTGGTATTTCCAACAGGGACAATTCATCGCGGTCGATGCGATCAACGATCCAAAGGCGTTTGTTAGCGGCAGGCGAATGCTTTCGCTCGGCATCAACCCGCCGGCGGCGGTTCTGGAAGACGAAGGCTTGGATCTTGTTGCGTATATACGCTCGATAACCGCGTCGGCTGCATGAAGCGCTTTCCGCCTCCTGGAGCCGACAAGTCGGAAAAACGCCCGCCCAATCGGTGACTTCAAAGCTGTCGGCCCAAATCGGCAACCGTCCGCCGACGTGCTATAGCCGCAGCCGCCGAGATGAGACCTCGCACGCAAGGGTTCTATCCGACGGCTGTCGTGAGTGCTATCACCAAAGAAAAACACTGTTTTTACTTTTGGCCGGACGGCGGCTTGCCTGGGGGGCTTGATGAGAACTGGAAATTCGGCAGCCCTGACAAGGCAGTACAACAGAGCCGTTGTCATGGATGCCCTGCGCAGAAACGGTAGTTTGTCGCGGGTTGAGATTGCGCGTTTGAGTGGCTTAACGCCCCAGGCAATCCGCAACATCGTGGATGATCTCCTGCAGACCAATTTGATAAGGGAGACAGGTCGGAGAAAAGGCTTCCGCGGCCAGCCCCAGATCAATATCGAAATCAATCCTGACGGTGGCTACTCGCTAGGTTTCCATGCCGAAGCGGGCATCCTGCATCATGTTGCCGCCAATCTCGGGGGGCAGATTGTTTATGAGGGCAAGTCTCTACCCATCCCCCGCTCCAAGGCCGACATGCTTGAAACGATTGCTGAGATCGATGCCAAGAGCCAGCACGAGTTGAAGGGTCTCATGCGCCTCGGCGTCGGCGCGGTCTTCTCACGCCCCGCTTCCTCGAAATGGTTCATCCACGAACAGAGCCCAGAGGAATTTGCGGCGCAATCTCAGGCCTTGGCCGGGTATTTCGACGAGGAGATCGTCTTCGAAAATGACGCGAATGCTGCGGCGCTCGCGGAGAGCATGTTCGGTCTTGTGCGTGCCGGTGGAAACTTTGTCTATATCTTCGTTGGTGAGGGCGTTGGCGGAGGAATTGTCGATGCTGGCGAGCCAGTCCGCGGCGTTCGGGGGAACGCAGGCGAGTTCGGACATATCCTGATCGATCCCAATGGTGAAAAATGCCATTGTGGCAACAACGGTTGCCTTCACGGATATTTGTCCATTGGCGGGCTGCGGCGAAAATACAAGGACGTTTCGTTGGAGCCCTCATCCGTCCCGGACGAATGGATTAATTCGGCTGCCTCGGCACTCGGCCGCGCACTTGTGAGCCTGGAGAATATCCTGGACCCGGAACGGGTGATCGTCGGAGGCACCGCCCCGGAATGGCTTTTGGCTGAGATCGTATCGCGTCTGGCGAGACAGGATTTTCCTTCCGTACGATCCGAACTGGCAGAGCAGCGGCTCGAGATTTCTAAACTTGGCAGCCGATCTGCCCTTTTGGGTGCAGCGGCGCTATCGCTGCTCAACGTTACCAACCCCAGTCTCGCGAAGTTGACGAAGCAGTCGTTTTCGCTGGACGATATTGTCGCCACTCCTCGTGTCAACGCGAACGTTAAGTCGTCGTGACATGGCGAAGCGCGCGGGTGCGGTCTTCGCTGCACGTCATGACCTCAATAGGCTTGGCCAAGCGATAGGCACGGTCACAGCGACAACACCCACCGCAATCAACGTCATTCCGATCAAGGTCGATGTATCGAAGTTTTCGTCGAGAAAAATGATGCCGAGCGCAACGGCGAATCCGGCCCGGAGATAACCTCCGCTCGTGGTCCCGAGAGGACCCAAGGTCTGTACCAGGCGGAAATAGATCACCATGGCCAGTGCCGTGCAAATGACGGCGAGAACCATCACGGCGGCGATAGCGTCAGTGCTGGGCATCAGCGTCCACGGACGCTCGATCACGATTGCCGCAGGGACGATCATGATCGCTGCGGTTGTCATGGCGCCCGTGGCCGTGACGATGGCTGGAAGCTTGGCAAATCTCCGCCCCAAAATGGAGGCCAGCGCGTAGCAAAGGCTGGCACCAAGCACTGCTGCCTGTGCCCAACCCGCCGATGTTTGGATGTCGCCAAGTGACTGGGTGCCGATGATCACGACGACACCGAGGAGGCCCAGGCAAACTCCGACGATCTTCTGGCCGGTGACATGCTGCGCTCCATATCCCGTGACGAACGCGATCAGCAGGACGAACATTGGAGGCGTCGCATTCAGCACACCGGTAAGGCCACTTGGAATGTACTTTGAACCCCATCCGAGAAGCGTGAACGGCAAGGCGCTCTGCAATAGCCCCTGGACGAAGAACTCTCGCCAGACCACGTGGTCCCGTGGAAGGGCATAGCCCCTCCACCTTGCCAACGCCGCCAGGAACACAGCGGCGACCGACACCCGTATAGCCGTTATGGTCAAGGGAGGTATCGTGGTTACGGCGACCTTGATCCAGGTGAATGAACTGCCCCAGATCAGGGACAGGAGAACCAAAAGACCGATCTCAATCCCAAGGCGGGAATTCATTTTTGTCGTCGGCAAATGCATTGGACTTTTTAAAAGGTGGGGTTTCGGGGGGAGTTTCATTGCGCCGTGTCGTGAGGCGGGTTTCGTTGGGATGTTTCGCGCTTATGAGCACTCCTCCCTGTCCGGTCTGGCTCGGTCGACACTTGCGACCATGAACAGGTTGCCGTCGATGTCCTTGAGCGTGAAGAACGCTTCGTCGCGGATTGGCTCAAGCGCCGGCGCCTCAATCTTCCTGCAATGATCGTGGGCCGCCTGCAGGTCGTTCGCCCTGAAATAGAAGATCGGTTTGGCGTCGTGCGGGGCTGTGAAATCCTTGCTATCGAGAATGAGCTTTGTTTCCCCGGTGGTGGGCACGACCCATAAATGGTCGAATAGGATGTCGCCTTCCGGGGAGACGCCGAGCAGGCGCGCATACCATGCCCGCGCTCTTCTGATTTCGCGAACGGGAATGAAAACCGCACCGATAGTCCCGCTTATCACACCTGCCTCCGGTATCCTGGGTCCCTGATTCTCAATTTGGGAACCGTGTATTGAGAAACCGACCGCTCTCCTGGGCCCGGTATCGGTCGTCATTGACTCTAAAAGAGGAACAGGATGACGAATGCGAGCATCGCAACGACCAGGAAAGCCACGCCCAAAACAGTCAATTGAATCTGCGATCGACGCTCGGACGCCTCCGCAGACGCCAACTGTATCGCCATCTCGACTTTTCCCGGTGAGGCCATCAGCAGGAAAGCTGCGGCCACGTTGTGAATTCCCATGAACCAAAGCACATCCACCCCAAGCGATCGTGCGATTTCGGCCTGGGTCGAGGCGAACATAGCGTTGGCCCCACTGTTGGATCCAGTCACGAACCCACCCAAAGCGGCGACGAAGGGGGCCACCACCAGATAGGCGGTCCCGACACCGGCCAAGGTCTGCGCCAGGAACGCAGCGATACCCGACATAGCCATCAAAACGCCCAGGACAATGAACAATCCCGTCACCGGTGCAACTTGGATCCAGGAAGCCCATGTGCGTTGCAAGGGCAGCGCCCGGAGGGATCCGCGTGCGAACCACAGTGCAGCAAGGAACAGCCAGAGCGCGGGCGAAGACATGTAGCGCCAGCTTTCGGACAGATCGGCCGCGTGCACGGCCCAACCGGAAACCAAGACTCCACCGAGAAGGATGGCGTAAGTCCAGAGGGTGGCTCGGCCACCGCTCTCCAGTGGCGCGCTATTTTGAAGCCGCGTACCACGCAAAATATGCAAGGCGATCACGACCAGCGCACCCATTGCGCCTGCACTCGGGGTACCAAACGCCACGTTGGCTGCGGTAACGGAAACCGTCAGCACTATTCCCGAAAGCGCACCCTGTAGGATGGCGAGCCCTCGGCCTTCTCCAGATGCGGCCAACCACGCGGCAACGCATCCCGTGACTGTGAACGGAATGACACTCACAATCGCGGACGTAACTCCAAGATCATAAAAGGACAGACCCGACATGTTAGCGGCAATAAGCGTTCCCGGCCCCATCGATCCCCACGGAACCGCACACAGACCCAACAATCCTATGATCGCCACCTTGCGCACTGGTAGTCCGAAATTCGCGAGGAGTGGCACGCCGATGGTTATGCCGATGCCGAAACCCGTCAGTGATTCCGCGAAAGGTGTAATGCCATGAACGACCAGAAGAACGGCCCGGACATCTTGACCGATGTGAGTGCGAACCCAGGTTGCAAGCGCGGCCTGCCCACCCGCTTGGCGCACGACTTCGGATAGCAGCAGTCCACCCGCAACAATCATCAGAACTTCGACGAGGACTGGAAGCCAGCGCGACGCCATCGTGACAAAGCTTTCCGGCGGTATCGGAAACGCAAGCACGATCGCCAATGCGGCTGAACTCACGCCAAGCAGTGCGGCGTGTAGAGATCGTGCGCCAAAAATGAGGGCCAGGATGGTCGAGAGTATCGGGAGCGCGCTAAGAAGGACAATCATGGTAGAGTACCGTTGTATTGCGTATGCGCAATACATATTGCCGATACGCAAGAGTCAAGGCCCGAGGTGTGATTTGGAAACGGACCAACAAGAACAGGATTCCCGCTTTGGAAATGCCGTGCGAACACGTCGTACTCAGCTGGGTGTAACGCTCGATCAGCTTGCCGGAACAAGCGGCGTCTCGGCTGCTGCATTGTCGCGCGTGGAGCGCGGTCTCCTCAGCCCGTCGCTGCGCAATGCCATCGCCATTGCACGCGGGCTGGGATGCGACCTTTCAGAGTTGGTCGAACCGGAAACAGCAGAGATTATTCGTGCCGGTGAAAACCTGCGCTTCTTCGACCAAGCCACCGGGATCGAGCGGTTGGCGCTGGCTCGTCCTAGCCCGGACGTCGAGCTTCTGTCGTACACCGTGCCTCCAGGCGCAACCTCCAGCCGTTTCGCTGCGCACAAGCCAGGAACCCGCGAGATATTTCATGTCTTTGCGGGTCAGCTGGAGGTCTGCACAGTGCAGGAAACGGTTATCTTGAACGCCGGCGATACGGCCACGCTGCGGGTGGACATGGAACATTGGTTCACCAGCACCGGAAAGGAACCGGCACGGCTCTTTCTCACGGTTCTCGGGCCCTGAGCCCTTTTGGTGTGGAGGACGGCCACTTCGATTGGGTTGGTGGCAGCAATCGGCGGTGCGCGGTCCAAGGCACTCCCCCACCCCCTCACCTTCCTGAGCTGAAGGTGAAGAATGGGCAAAGCTAACGCATTCCGGCACAGTGCCGATGCCGAAGCCGGACGGGGAGTGATGGCGTGTGTCAATTCGGGGGCAAGCAGAGCGGACAGTCCATCGATAGACGGTGGGTTTCGCAAAGTGAGAGTTGACCGTTTTCGATGGCGAGGCGACACTTGCAACCGAAAGCAAGGCAGGAGGAAAAATGATGGCCGAGCCAGACCCCTGGCGTCACATGGCAAGCGCGCCGAAAAACGGCAGTCGGATCCTCGTCACGATCCGCCCGTCCGAACAGGGGGCGGCAGAAGTTGATCTTGCCTATTGGTCGAATGGCGACCAGTTCGGCGCAGAAGGCTGGCGCGCCTCTGATTCCTCTCCCGGCCGCATAATCGAATACGCCGAGCCCGAATTGAAGTGCTGGATGCCGATGCCTTCGGCCAATCTCACTCGCACCTCGATGCCCTCCCCCTGGGAAGGCGATGACGAGCGAGAGCTCGACGGGTCAGGAATTTAAGAACGCGCGCTGCCGATCATCTGAGTTGACCGTAGCGAACACAACCTGTCTGCCGTCCTCCGTGACCGTCTGGCAGTGGCACTCAAGATAGAGTGTGAGAATTCCTCGCAGTGCTGCTACCGTCAGCGCCATGGACGGACGGCCGGAAACCAAATCAGGAGCTACCGTCGTCTCCGCGTTTGCCGACGGACCGAGTACTGGGATGGCAGCATGCAAGTACGCAGAGGCCACCTATGTGCACCAGAAGGGAACGGCGTGACGATCGATCATGACGCGCAACAGATCGGCTCGCTGATCATTGCAAGCTTTCGCCAGGTGACAGGTCGCAGCCTGATTGAGCCAGCGGCGGACAGCAGATGGCTCTATGCGTCCGCTCCCTTTGCCGTGCTCGCGCACGATCGATCCGATGATCCGCGCTTCATCTACGCAAACAAAACCGCCCAGGACTGTTTCGGGTATAGTTGGGACGAGTTTGTCGGGATGCCGTCGCGCCTTTCCGCACAGGCCCCTGAGCGTGAAGAAAGGCAGCGCTTTCTGGACAGCGTTTCTGCCCAGGGTTTCATTGATAACTATCGCGGCCTTCGCATCGCGAAATCCGGGCGCCGGTTCTGGATCGAACACGCCACCGTCTGGCAGCTTGCGCGCTCCGACGGCGAGTATCTCGGTCAAGCCGCCGTCTTTCATAGCTGGAAAGATCTGTAATCCGCCCATCCAACCAGCTTTCGGCGACCGGCGGAACGTATCAGGCGGCTTGCAGGATGCTCACCGGAGCTCCGGTTGCGCTCCATCGCCGTGCGTGGGCCGGCCAAGATCATCTTCCACCCGTGCCTCCCTATTACTTTGTGGCCGCCTTTAGCACGCCTTCCTGCAAGTCCGCCGCATCGGCGAGAATGGCGGCGGTCTCGTTCAGCAGGACGTCTTTCGCATTCTTGCGGGCGTTCTCAAGCGCAATATCGGCACTCAGGCTGCGCTCGTTGGCATAGAGACCATCATCTTCGCCGGCATTTCCGCCGTCACCGTCCTGCGCTCGAACTTTCAGCCGCTTTTCTCTGTCAGCCATCTCTCTGCGACGTTCGGCTTCGTTAAGGGAGATAACCCCTTTCTCGCGCTGCGCCTTCAGGTCTGCAATGTCCTTCAGCAGGCGCTGGAAATCCGGATTGCCCTCAACCCGTGCATCGTGGCGGCCTTGGAGTGTCGGCAGCACTGTCATGACAGTGTCGGCGGGCGCATAGTTCGCGGGCTTGATCTGTGCCCACGGCAGGGCATTGTCATAACTGGTTTCGCCAAAGCTCGTCGGATCGGAAAGTCCCGGCAAGCTGATATCAGGCGTCACGCCGCGCAGCTGCGTCGTGCCGCCGTTGATCCGGAAAAACTGTGCAATCGTCACTTTCAGCTCGCCGAACTCCGGCTTGTTGTTGCGCGCCATATCGTCGAGATTGACGACAGTTTGAACCGTGCCCTTGCCGAAACTGGGCTCGCCAACGATCACGCCTCGACCGTAATCCTGAATAGCCGCGGCAAAAATCTCCGACGCCGATGCCGACCCGCGATTGATCAGCACACCCACAGGGCCTGTCCAGACGGGTTCTGGCAAATCAGCGTTTCTTATCGCGACCTTACCGTCGCTATCGCGTTGCTGAACGACAGGTCCCGTGCCGATGAACAGGCCGGTCAAGTCAATCGCCTCGTCCAGGGAGCCGCCGCCATTGTTGCGCAGGTCAATGAGAACGCTGTCGACTTTCTCCTGCTTCAGTTCGTCGAGGAGTTTTCTGACGTCGCGACTGGCACTTCGATAGTCCTTGTCTCCCTTGCGTCGGGCCTCAAAGTCCTCATAGAACGCCGGCAGAGTAATCACCCCGACTTTGCGCGTGGCATCGCCCACTTTCACAGACAACACGGCCTTCTGGGCAGCCTGCTTTTCGAGACTGATCTTGTCGCGCACCAGGCTGACGACCCTATGCGTGGCATCTGTTCCCGCATCCGCCGGCAAGATGTCCAAGCGTACGACGGACCCCTTTTTTCCTCGAATCAATTGCACGACTTCATCAAGGCGCGTGCCAACGACTTCCTTTATCGCCCCATCTTTGCCTTGGCCCACGCCGGTAATGCGGTCTCCGACCGCGAGCTTGCCAGACAACTGCGCCGGCCCACCCGGCACGAGCTCACGGATCGTCGTGTAATCGTCGCGCTCCTGCAGCACGGCACCGATACCAACCAGCGAAAGCTTCATCGCGATATCGAAAGCGGCCGAGGCGTTCGCGCCGAAATAATCGGTGTGCGGATCGACCGACGTCGTGTAGGCGTTCATGAACGACTGGAAAACGTCGTCGCTCTTATACTTGTAGGCGCGCTCGAGTGCGTTGGCATATCGCTTGTCGAGTGTTTCGCGAATAGCCGCATCGCTCTTGCCGCCCAGTTTTAACCGCAACCAGTCGCTTTTGACGCGTTTGCGCCAAAGCTCGTTGCTCTCGGCCTCCGACTGCGGCCAAGGCGCTTTGTCGCGCAGCACGGAGTAGTCTTCCTTCGCGCCGAAATCGAAGTCCTGCTTAATCAACTGGCGCGCGTAGTCCATACGGTCGACAACGCGCTTGCCATAGACGTTGAAGATGTCGAACGGAATCTTCAGGTCTTTCCGTTCGATGGCGTCGTCGATCTCGCTGCGGTCCGCCATGAACCTGTCAACGTCTGCTTGCAGGAAAAGCGCGCGGTCCGGATCAAGCGACTCGATGAACCGATCCATGATCCTTGCCGACAAGGCGTCATCGAGCGGAACGGGCTTGTAGCTGAAGCGCGTCAGAAATTTTGCACTCAACTGGGCAGCTTTTGCCTGTTGCTTAACCGGCTCCAATACGGGCGGTGAGGCGACGTCAGCATATGCGGGCTGTACGACAGCCAGAAGCGCGCCAAGGAAGACGTGTGAAATGCGCATTCAGCGTTGATCCAATTCTTAATGCCGAGTGTCGATCTGCAATCTAGGTGGCGCAATTATGGTTTTTTGGCAACCGAGTCGATCATGCGGCACATCCAAAGGTCCTTCGGCTCAAGGAGATTGATGCAAAACTGCGGGCGGCTGAGGCGTGCAAGATGACCGATGCAGGCCGTCACAGCGCCACTCGGCAGGGCGGCGATGCTGTCGCTTCCAAAATCAGCCCGCGGGCGTAAGGCCGAATTTACCTGAAGATTCAAGCTCCTGCCTGCTTTTGTTTCCGAGTTGGATAGCCGGAATTCCCGCGGCGAGTTCACGCTTTGAAATGAACCGTCACGTAAAATGACTTCCTATTCCGGGTCAGTGCGGTCATGTGATGATTGAAGTTCGTCTGAGCCATTGCTCGACGACCAACGGACCAAAGAGCAGACAGCATGGAAAACCCGATCGCATTGAATCGCATCGCCGAAAACAACGTCTTCCGTAAGGGGGATGTTTTCGTCCTTTTCGGCGAACTGTTCGGTCGCGGATATGCGACTGGCCTGCTCGATGAAGCCCGGCGGGCGGGAATGGAGATCGTGGGCATCACGGTCGGGCGGCGCGACGAGAATAACGCGCTGCGGCCCCTGAACGCCGAGGAGCTCGCTGCCGCCGAGGACCGATTGGGCGGGCGGATCATCAACATACCTCTGATGGCTGGCTTCGATCTCGACGCGCCGGCGGGTGGCCCCACTCCCACGGATCTTCTCGCGACCATGACGCTCGAGAGCTGGGAACAGGACGCAATCGACTGGGATTACATCGCGCAGTGCCGGGAGATCGCTACCGCTCGATTTACGAATTCGCTTGCGCAGGTCATGGCCGTTCTCGATGGAATGATCGCCGACGGCCGCAATGTCTTCTTCGCGCATACGATGGCCGGAGGCATCCCGAAGGCGAAGGTGTTCCTGGTCGTTGCCAATCGAATCTACAAGGGTCGTGGTGCCCGCCACATGTCGTCGCAAGCCCTGCTCGACAGCGATATGGGCAAGCTGATCCTGCAGAACTTCGACGAAGTCTCCGCAATCACCTTTCAACATCTCATCGACTTCAGCGCGGCGATCCGTAAGCGCGTGGAGGCATCGGGTGCTCAGGTCCGGTACACGGCCTACGGCTATCACGGAACAGCGGTCCTGATCGACGGAAGCTATCGTTGGCAGACCTACACCAACTACACCCAGGGTTATGCCAAGATGCGGCTCGAAGGCATCGCGAAGGATGCGTGGGCAGCCGGTATCAAGGCAACCGTTTATAATTGCCCTGAAATCCGGACCAATTCGTCGGACGTCTTCACGGGGATCGAGCTTCCCCTGATACCGCTGCTGCTTGCCTTGAAGAAAGAGAACGGCGGCCAATGGGCTGAAGAGCAATGGCAGGCATGCCAGCAGCTTCTGGCAGACGGTTTCACGATGAACGATGTGATTCGGAAAATCACTGACATGCAGGCCAATGAGGTCATGCGTCCGTTCTACGACTTCTCGGCGTGGCCGATGGCAAACAGCCAGGCACAATCCGATCTGACGATCGGCACGTCCAACGAGATCACGCAGATGCACCGGGACGGCAAGGCGATGATCAGCGACCTCTTGAGTGCGCTCGTCGTTGAGGCGACCGGCCAGCTCATTTTTGCCGAATCCTCAGCCCCCACCGGCCCCGTCCAGTGGCTCAACCACGACATCGTGGCACGGCGACTGAACGCTTCCCACCTGAAGGCCGAGTGTCTCGCACCTACGATCGTGCAAGGGACGACAGGCTCTCACCTTGAGGTTGCCTGACAGCTTCCCAATCCAGGGCATCCCGCCTTCAAGCGGGATGACTGAAGGTCCCGCCGATATCATTTACGAGCAGTAAGGGCGTTGCCGTCAATCCCGGAGCCGCTGCGGGGCCAGCGACATTGTCTGGGCATAAGCGAGTGGCGACCGGTTGCCTGGAAGGTTTTCGTCCAGTACCAGCGTTTTCAGATCGTCGGCACGAATGTCGAGAGATATAGCACGCTCGAGCTTGTCGATCGACCAGACCGCATAGCCGAATGCCGGGTCAAACCCACAATCGCAGCCGCAATCGCCCTTAGCGATTTTCGACGGTCTTTCGGATAGGCACATGATCTGCGGCTTTGGTAGCTTGTAGCAATGCCCCTCATACGCATAACCATAAATGACGCCAATGCTATTAATGTAATTCTTCGGAACGTTCATGCTAACAGGGAGGAAGCTGTAATACTCCCCGTCAAACACAGCGATTGTTACGCCATCACCGACCACTCCTGAGCTCTTCATTATGTAGTCGATAATATCTCCTATGCGCTTCAGAAGTTCGTCGGCAATTTCGGTGTTTCCAAGGCTTTTCAATCTTTTTTCGAGGTCGGATATAGCTTCCCTGATCGCCTCGTCTTTCTTCTCTCTTTCATAGAACTGGGCTGGTCGTCCATATAACCTAACGTCGCCCGGGCGATAATATCGATAGTCAATGATGTCTTTGAGATTTTGCACGGTTCCAACAACGGGATTAACACAGCAATCACTCATCTTTCCCTCCTTTGGCTTACCTTGAAGCGATGATTTCACGCCAAGCGAAATTCTCTTCGAGCAGTTCGGCTGCCGTACCTTGCGCCGCGGCAGTGACGGCATTTGCCGCTTCCTCAAGACGCAGTGTGTTCGGATCAAGCGTTTTCAATGCAGTCGCAAGTGCTGCGCCCACCGCGTCGCGTGCGGCGGTCAGTGCAAGCTTGAAATACAATGGCTTGGTACTGAACGCCTCTGCTGTTGCCTGACGAAACGTGTCGAATTCGTCCTGCGCCAGTTCGCGGAGATCGACATCCAGAAGCCGTCTGTCGGCGCAACCATTTGCGACCAGATCGCGATGATAGAGCGCGACGATGCTGTCGAAAATGGCGCCAACGAACGGCAGCGCGCGGTCGTGCACCTCGCGGGTAACCGCGGACATTCGTCGGAAATTGGTCGCCAGGCGGATCTGCGTCTCGGGGCTCGTTTCCGCGAAGCGGTTCAGTTCGTTGTAGAGCAGCAGATTGCCTCTCGTTCGCCGCAGGAGCCGGTCAATGGCGGAATCGAAATGCAGGAACGAGATCAGTGAAACACAATCCGAAAAAGCTTCGGAGAACGAAAAGAAGTCGCCATCAGGCGATGTCACGGTTGGTACGCCTGTCTCCGAGAGCATGACCAGATGCCCGACCTCGTGCGCGATCGTGTCGAAGTTCAACGCATAGGGTCTCAGTATGCCATCGACGTCGGAACGCCCCAGTTCCAGAAAGCCGTAGCCCGCTTGCGCATTGTCCCAATCGACAAATGGAACGATTTCAAGCCTTGGAAAGGTCTGATCGAAGAACCAATGGACCCGCTGCCCCAAATAGCTCTGCCAGATATCGAGTACGAAACGCACGCAGGCGTAGGCGTGGACAGCAAGAAAGGGGCGCGAGGTTGGATCGATGTTGTCGAAGTGACGGTCCGGCCCCGGCCTCACCGGCGCGCGCTTTGCTCCGCCGAATGGCGGCAAGTTCGCGAAGCCATAAGGTTGCTTGTCATAGAGCGGATCGGCGACATACATGGAGAGGTCGCTGGGCCCCTCGCCTATTTCGTCGCGTGCGATCGACAACCACACGCGATCGGGCTGTTCGTATCCTGGAATAAAAGGTGGCTGGGGATAAATCCAAAAGCGCGTACCAACGCGCGCATTGCCGGAGTCGGGGGCCTCGTCTCGAATCAGACGCATCGCACAGTTGCCCCCACGATGGAAAATCCGACAATTAAGGATTCAATTTATAAGTGTTAACTAATTCTGAGTCAATGCCGCTCGCCTCGAGATCGCGGACAAAGGTGTTCGTTGCGACCCAGGCGTCGCTCACGCGATGCCCTGCATTTCCCTGACGCAGGAGGGTTTGAGCGCTCCGCAGCGCCAGGAGAGCATCGAGCTTTTTTTGCCCCACGATGTCCTTTCGCAATTCCTTGATATCCTCCTTCCGCCACCCTGCGGTGTGCAAAATCGCTTCGAGCCGGCGCTCTCGAAAATTCGTGTTTCGCGCCATTGTTGTGAGCAAGTCGCGTTCGGCGTCCGTCAGCAAATTCCGGCGCGCCAGACTGGCAAACGTCCTTTGGAGATCGACCAGTGCGTCTGTCAAAGGGAGAAAACCAAGCTCCGGCGGCCCGGAAAGGACGGCGACCGCATCATCGGGTGCAAGCCGCCAGCGCCGATACCACCTGTAGATCACGCCGACACCGATCATGCCGAAGTCATTAAGTTCCGCTGCCCTGAGGGCGCCCATGCTTGCCGCGCCGATCACGACGATGCCCTGCGCCAGCGCCCATAGGATTTCCTTGTGTCGGACAGCCGGTCTGTCCTCGAATTGACCGTCGATCAGGATCATCGCCCGCGGACGGAATGCGTGGGCGGCAAGCAGAATGTCGCCTTGCGCGGCGGGCTGCAGGTAGATGGCGTCGAGAACCGGCGCCGCTTCGGCCAACCGAAGCGTCGGACCAAGAAACACCAGGATCGGACCATTTTCGCTCTCATTGGTCATGTGAGCACTCACCGCAGGATCGAAAAGGGACTGGCGCCGGGAAGGATGGTTCGCATGCATGCAACGCCTGCTTCGACGTCCGTTCCCACCGGCACGGTCAATATGGGCCCCATGCCGGCGGAAAGGACCCTGTCGATGAGCGAGTCGAGATCTGAAACGACGCCCGCTTCGAGTGCCGGGGGAGGCAATCCGGATGTATCGACAAGTATCAGCTGGCGGGCCTTGGCGACGATCCGATCGGTGCTGCGCCTGTAGTGCTCCCGCGTTTGATCATCTCGCGCGCCTGATATCGCTCCGGCCCGCGCGGACAAGGCTTCGAGCATCGCGCTTTCAGCCGCCGCAGCGACGCTTGGCCCTGCCGCATAGCCTTCGGTCGGAAGCGCAAGGTTCGGTTCGCCGGGACCTGTCTCGATCGTCTGGCACCAGACCACCGGAACATTTGCTGGCGAAGGTGCGAGCCAAAGACCGAAGGAAATGTGATGCTCGCCCGCAACGGACAGTATGTGATCGACGCCTTCACCCAGCCCGAGCGGGGACATGCGCATTCGATCGAAGAAGCCGTGGGTGGCGAAGGCACGAGCGATAGCGTCGCGCTCGATACATTCGAACAGCCCATGCAGGAACGCATCGAAGACGGTCCGATGGCAGGCGAGACCCGTGGTCGTGCGCAGGAACAGGCCATCATGGGCGGGTGGCGGATCCGTGTAGCAGGTGTGAACAAGTTCCAGGGGGACCGGTTGCGGGAGGCCAGCCGCGATATCGATGCCGGTGATCCAGGGTATCGTCCTTTGGCGCCAGTTCCGCTGGCGATCGTGCGTCAGCAAATTTTCAAACAGACCGCCAGCGATCTGGAGTTCGTCCGCCGTCGCGGAAAACACCCGCTCCGGCGGAATGGCTTCGGCGTAGAACCGCTCAAGCGATTCCATGATCGCCCCCACTGCTGCTCCCGCCTTGGTAAGCCCTCGCCCGAGCGACGAGACTTCGGAAAGGGCGGCGGGTCGAACGGCCTGAACGACCGGCAGGCCGATCCGGTCAAGTCCGGTCAGATCACCGATCCGGGTTATGAGAGCAGGACGGCAGAGCGGGAGTATTGCACGCAGGCATTGCTCAGAATCGTGCGGACCTGCGGAGTGCGAAAAGGGGGTGCGAAGGCCGGTAATGACGGCGTCGCGAAAGGTTGCGAGCCTGCCGTCAAGACTTGACGGATCGTTCGGTGGCGGGCCTGCTGGTTCAACGTTGAACGGCAACGCCAAGCTCCTGGATTGAATGCCTGGCGCGCTTTAGAAGCGCCTTTGCTCCTTGGCTCTCGGCAATTTCCACGGCTGAGGTAAGGTCGGCGATGATCGCCCCCCTGGCGGCGTTGCCCCGCGCGTTGAGAACGGCGCGTCGACGGTAAAGCTCGGCGAGCCAGTAAGCATGCCCGGTCTCCCTGGATTTTTCGATCGCGTCGTTCGTAACCTCAACCGCCGATTCATATTTTCCCGCACGCCCGAGCAATGTGGCGTGCATGGAGAGATAGATCGGGAGATCGGCGACAGCGCCGAGGCTTCGCAAGAGTGACAGCCCTTCGAGAAACATCGCATGCCCGCTTGTGAGACTTTCCCCATGCGCGCGGGCCCACCCGGCGAAGAGCAACGACAGGCCGGAAAGCGACTGCATCTCATGCAACTTCGCGAAATCTGCCATTCTGTTGGAAATTTCGGCGAGACGCGCATAATCGTCCCGGTAAAATGCGGAAACCGCTTCCGTATCAAGCGAATGCGCCGTGCTCGGCGCGTGTGATATCCGGTCAACGAAGGCAACCATCTTCGACAGAGCCGTATCGGATGCTTTCGATTGTCCCGTCAGCCATAGTGAAAGTGCCAGTTGCCCTAGGCCGCACACCTTGGCGTCATGGCCGCCGAATAACGTTCGGCTGGTCTTGGCCGCTTGCTCGTCATAAAGCGCCAGTCCAGCCTTGATCGCATCCTGGGCCTCCTGATGGTGCCCGAGGTTAAAATCAATGGCCCAGATGCAATGATTGACCTGGAGCTTGATCTCAGAATCTTCCGCCCCGGCCAGCATTGCTCGCACTTGCAGAGCGCGATCGTGCATAATGCGAAAATCCGTTCCTGTGAGCCACCATCCCCAATAGATCGGAAACCATCTGGATTGATCTGCCATCGGCTGCCGACGGGCGATGGCCACGCCATCTTCATAGAGCTTGCGTGCCGGAGGTGAGTTCAGTCCGACAAGACCGGTCAGGATTGGACCGAGCGAAGTCAGTGCGGTCAGCTGTAGTGGCTCGATCGCATGTCCCTCGCCCAATTGGTCGCAAACCGCCAAGGCGTGCTCCAGATAGTTGCGCGCCTCCACCATCGCCGATCGGCTCGAACTTTCCTTGCCCGCCGCAGTGTACAGTTCGATCGCGCTTTCGATGTGTCCTGCGCGTTCCGCATGTTCGGCAAGTCTTCCGGTGTCGATCCAGGTGGCCAATTGGCGGTTCTGACTGACGGCCACGAACAGCCGCCGGTGCAATGCCTGCCGCTGCCTGCGCAGAAGCGCGTTGTAGATCGTTTCCTGAATCAAAGCGTGACGGAAACCGTAGGCGGTATGTCCCCGCGCCCTGATCCGCACCAGGAACCCTGAATCGCTGAGGGTCTCTGCCGCCCTGGCCAAAGACGTCTTGCCAACGCCTGGCAGCAGCGCGCGAAGCAACGACAACGTGAATCGGGTGCCCGCGACCGCTCCCGCGCGCGCCACCTCTCTGGCTGTACCCAGGTGATTGAGCCGTGCGTCCAGGATCTCCTCGAACGCGGACACATGGCTGGGCTTAACGTTGTCCGACAGGCTCATAGTGTCCGCGGCAACATTCTCGGAGATCCATTGGCAGATCTGCTCGATGAAGAGTGGAACGCCACCGGATATCCTCTCCATCACGTCGTAGAGCCCAGGGAGCATTGCCTGCCTCTGTTCCGGCCATCTTGCCTCTATCGCCTGTCGTGTTTCGTCACGATCAAGCGGGGCGAGCGTCAGACGCGTGACGTTGGCCGCATCCAGCCAGTCCGCCGCAAATCCAGGACGTGAGGTCGCGACGAGAAGAATCGGAAGCTGGCGCGCAACCCGAGCCGCCTCCGCCAGCAAATCCTGGGAGGTCGGATCGATCCAGTGGATGTCTTCGACGGCGAGCACGATCGGGCCATTGGCACACAACCCCGCGAGTGCGTGAAACACAGCGCGAAAAGCTTTTTCCCGGATGGCTTTGGGGTCGTTATCAGCGAGTTGCTGATTTCGCCCCATTGCGCCCAGCAAATAGGCAAATGTTTCAATCGTTTCCGCGTCGCGAATGCCGTTCCGTTCAAATGGCGTTGCCACAGCGTGTGCTGACAGGCCCAGTTGATCGTCCTGTCCAGACGCAGCAGCCATTATGCTGTTCAACAGGGGATGCAGCGTCGAGCGATGCCCGCCCGGCAAACACTGAAAGAAGAAGAGCCCTGATCGCCGGTCACGCGTCATCTTGCGGATTTCCCGCAGGAGTCGCGACTTCCCGATGCCTGCGTCTCCCTCAAGCAGGAGTATCTCGCCACCCGTCGCGGCGACCCTTTCCCAACAGGCGGCGATCGTTTTCAACTCGCTTTCGCGGCCAATGAAGCGTCCACCAAGGCTACCGAATGCGTAGAACCTGTCGACCTCGATCTTGTGTCCGAGTGCACGCCACACTTTTTCCGGTGCCGTGAAGCCCTTCAGCGTCTTCACGCCTTCGAACACGAAAGCATGCGACCTGCCGGCCAGGTCGCGCGTGTCGCCTGAAACAAACACGGTGTCTGGCGTCGCGATTTCTTCCAGGCGGGTGGCTATGGCAAGTGCGGCACCCGTAACCGGTTCGCCTTTTTCATCCGGCGTCTCTTGAATGAGCGCGACGGATGTCGCGATACCGACGCGCACGTGCAGGTCGTCACGCCCCGCTTCCCGGCCAACGCGCGCGCAGCCTTCGACGATCCCGAGACCCGCGCGAATGGCGAGCGATGCTGCATCCTTCGCACCGATCTCGACCGGGAAGAGCGCCACGCCGCCGTCACCGGCCTCATGCTGCACGACGCCGGAATGGGAGGCTATCGACTGTTTCGCCGCATTCTGAAATGCAGCCATCAGTTCCTGATAGTCTTCTATGTCGAGCAGGTGGAGAAGTCGCGTAGACCCGACGAGATCATAACAGAGGGCGGTGACGATCCGCCGCTCGCCTCCATATTCGGAGAGGCGTCCCTTGCGCCCCGAAGATTTCGTCGGTTGTCGTGGTTTGCTGACCCGACTTTCGAGCATCTGCCGCCCCTAAACTCGCGTGTACGCTGGCTCCACAGTTCCCCTTAAATATATAGCATAGGCGATTGGCGTTCGCTTGTCGGCCCGGAAATTCTGTTGGCATGCCTTGTCGCCTGCATCGCCAAGCTCTTCTATCGTCATCGCCGCCGTCTCTTCGCGGCCATGCATATTGCGGCGCGCAGAATTCGGTGGGCGGTCGGTTCACTGCCCTTCGAACCGGCAAGCACGACCACGTCGCCCACTGCGCACTTCCAGGCTCGCCACATTAACCCCGGCGTGCCGAAGCGACCTCGGCGCCGGTCGGATTTCGTCCGTATCCCATCAACTGGCGTGTGTACTCCTCGGCGGGTGCAGACGATATCTGCTCGGTTGAGCCGGCTTCGATAATGCGACCGCCGCGCATAACGACGAGCGTATCGGAGACATGCCGCACGACCTTGAGATTGTGGGTGACGAACAACATCGACAGCCCCAACTCTCGCTTGAGATCTTCCAGAAGGTTGAGGATCTGGGCCTGAACGGAGATATCGAGTGCCGAAGTGGGTTCATCGAGGATGAGCAGCTTGGGTTGGAGGACCAACGCTCGCGCGATAGCGACGCGCTGTGCCTGCCCACCCGAAAGCTCCCGCGCCCGACGGCTGAGAAATGTGCCAGTCAGCCCGCAACGCTCGAGCATCTCGGCTGCGCGCAGGCGCAGCTCCTCGGCAGGGACACGGCCTTGTGCCGTCATCGGCTCAGCCAGAATTTCCGCAATGGTCAGCCGCGGACTGAGGGAGAGGAAGGGGTTTTGCGCAACGACGCCGATCGCGCGGCGCCGCTCGCGCAGACGCTGCTCGGGCAACGCCAGCCAATCGTCGCCGTCGAGGCGGATGGTGCCGCTTTCGACCGGAACAAGCCGCAGGATCGCCCGTAGCAAGCTGCTCTTGCCCGAGCCCGATTCACCGACGAGGCCGAGCGTGCTGCCGGTCGCCAGTTCCAGGCTGACCGCATTGACCGCCGGCGGCGGCGGCGCGGAGAAAAGACCCGTCCGACGGTAACGAACCACGAGATCGCGAATCTGCAGCAGCGGCTCATCCATGGTGCGGCTCCAGGTGACATGTCCAGCAATGGTTCCCATCGTCCCGTTCCGGCGGCTTGGCCTGGCGACAGACCGCCATGGCGCTCGCGCAGCGCGGCGCGAAAGGACAGCCCTCGATCACGGCAAAGGGGGAAGGAATGTGGCCTTCGATCGACGCCAGCCTCTCGCCCTTGGCCACCGCATCGGGCAGAGCGGCGAGCAGCGCCTGTGTATAAGGGTGGCGCGGCGCGGCCAGAAGTTCATCGGTGCACCCAGCCTCTACCGTATGGCCGGCATAAAGCACGGTGGCGCTGTCACAGCATTCGGCCACGACGTCCATGTCGTGCGTGATCATCAGCACCGTCAGGGCACGTTCCTGGACAAGGCGTTTCAGCAGTGCCAGCACCTGTGTGCCAACCGTAACGTCGAGTGCAGTCGTCGGCTCGTCGGCGATAATGAAGTCGGCCCCGGTCGCGAGCGCTTGCGCAATGACCACGCGCTGCTGCATGCCGCCCGAAAGCTGATGCGGGTAACTCTTCAGCACCCGGCGTGGATCCGCAAGGCCGGTTGCAGCCAGCAGTTCCTCGGCGACGGCGCGCCGCTGGAAACGCGGCAGGCCGCTATGGCTTTTGAGCACATCGTCCATCTGCCGGCCGATCCGCAGCACAGGATTGAGGGCTGCGGCCGGGTCCTGCGATATCATGGCAATGCGCCGGCCGCGCAGACTTTTCGCAACATCGAGAAGGTTTAGCCCGTCGAAGCGAAAGGCGTCAGCCGAGACGCGCGCGCTTTGTGGCAACAGGCCGAGCAGCGCCATACCGGAAATGGTCTTGCCGCAGCCGGATTCCCCGATCAGGCCATGGATCGTGCCGCGTTCGATCGACAGGTCGACGTGACGAACGGCATGGATGGGATTGTGGAGGCTGCCGAAGCGGATAGCCAGCCCCTTGATTTCAACGAGCGACATCGCCGTGCCCTCCATCGTCGCCGCGCAACGCATCTCCCAACACTGAAAAAGCCAGCGCCAACACGAAAATGGTCATGCCCGGGGCGGCCGCATACCACCAGCGCAACGGGAAGAAGGCGCGGCCGGCGTTGACCATCTGCCCCCAGTCGGCCGTCGGCGGCAGGATGCCAAGTCCGAGAAACGACAGTGCCGATGCCGTGAGCAATGCCGGGCCGAAATCGAGCGCTGCCTGTACAGCAAGGGGCCTGCTAGTGCTCGGCAGAATATGCCTGAGAATGATGGTGCCGTTCGAGACCCCCATCACCCTCGCCGCCTCGATATAGGGCTGGCCGCGCAGGACGAGGACCTCGGCGCGCGCCAGCCGCGCATACCAAGGCCACCACGTGACGGCGACTGCAACGGTGGCGTTGACCATGCCCGGCCCCATTGCCGCGGCCATCAGTACCGCCAACAGAAGCGCCGGGAACGCGAGGAAGACGTCGGTGACGCGCATCAGCGCATCGTCGATCCATCCGCCGAAATAGCCCGCCAGCAAGCCAATCGGCAGGCCGATCACGAGCGAAAGCGCGATGATCAACAGGCCGGTAGTCAAGGAGACCCGTGCGCCGTAGATAACACGGCTGACCATGTCGCGGCCGAGATGATCGGTTCCCAGCCAATACTCCGTCGACGGTGGCGTAAGCTTGTCGGCGATGTTGGGAGCACCCAGCCCTTGCGAAGGGAAAGGCGCGACCAAAGGCGCGAAGATCGCCAGCAACGCAACGAAGATGATGATGAAGAGGCTGATGGAGCCGGCCCAGCCCAGCCGCTTGAGCAGATCGTGCATCACAGGGCCACCCTCGGGTCAAAGATCGCCTGTGCAAGGTCGATCAGGAGGTTCATCGCGACATAACAGATCGTCACCACCAGGGTTGCCGCGGCAATCACCGGGAAGTCCTTTGACAAGATCGCCTCGGAGACGTAGCGGCCGAGGCCAGGCCAGGCGAAAATGATCTCGACCAGCACGGCGCCGGTCAGCGCATAGGCAAAACTCAGGCCGACCACGGTGAGCGCGGGGCCAATGGCGTTCGGCAGTGCATGTCCGAAGAGGATGCGCGAGCCCGAAAGGCCAAGCGCACGAGCGGCAACGATGTGCCGCCTCTGCAGGATCTCGATCATCGCCGATCGGGTGAGCCGCATGGCGACACCCGCGGGATAGCTGGCGAGCGTTAACGCCGGCAACACGAGATGCGACAAGGTATCGAAGAAGGCCGCAGGGCGCCCGGCCAAGAGCGAATCCACCAGGTTGAAGCCGGTTACGGACGGCAGCGGCGCAAGCACCGCGAACTCCTTGGACAGCCTGCCGGAGAGCGGCAGGATGCCAAGCCACTGGGCAAAGAAGGCTTGCAGCAGCATGGCCAGGAAAAAGGTCGGCATCGCTACGGCGGCAATCGAACCCAGGCTGCCTAGTCGATCGAGCAACCCGCCCCGCCCGGCTGCCGTCAGTACCCCGGCAGGCACGCCGATCAGCAAAGCCAGGACGGTGGAGAAGACGGCGAGTTCCAATGTTGCCGGCAGAAAGACGGACAGGTCATCGGCGATTAGCCGCCGCGTCTTGTAGGAAACGCCGAATTCTCCAGTCGCCATTCGCGCGGCAAAGGAGAAGAAGCGCTCATGCAGCGGCGCGTCGAGCGCCAGAACCTTGCGCGCTGTCTCGATCTGTTCCGCCGTCGGGCGAGGCCCGGCATAAAGTGCGGCCGGATCTGACGGCACCACCTGAGCCACCACGAAGACCAACAGAGTGACCCCCAGCACCACAAAGACCGAAAGTACCAGGCGTCGTAACAAATAGCGCATCAGGTGCATGACGCTTCGCTCCCTGCCCTAGCGGCTCAGTTCGTGGACGAAGGTCACGTGGCCATAGGCCGGGTTGTCGGCGTAGTTCTTGATGTCTGCGCGGATAATGTGGACGTTGGGCTTGTCGACGACAAACACCGCTGCCGCCTCGTCGATCAAGATGCGCTGCGCCCTCTTGAACGAGACCTCCGCCGCATGTCTGTCGGTCGCCGACAGCGTGTTCGCCTCGTCAATCAGCTTGTCGAATTCCGGATTGGCGTAATAGCCGAGGTTGAAATTCGGTGCGGTCTCGGAATGGAACAGGTTGAACAGGTAATCGTAGGGCGTGACGAAGGTTGGCCACCAGTACATCAGGAAGATGTCCTGCCCTGCGGCAGGGTCGGCTTTGGCCAGTTGCCACTGCGCCTCCCAGGCCATCGGCTGCAGCGTCAGCGTAATACCCAACTGTTCGAGATTGGCCTTCCACAGTTCGCCAGCCAGCGCTTCGAGCGCGTCGCCCGTCGCATAGGTGAGCGTCAGTTCCAGTCCGCCTTCGGCAATACCGGCCTCCGCCAGCAAGGCTCGGGCCTTGTCGAGATCCGTTGCCGGGATCGGCGCCTCCGCATCGTGTCCCCAGATACCTGGCGGGATGACGCCCCTGGCGCGGGCGCCGAGACCGGCGGTTCCGGCAGAGATGACATCGTCATAGGGAAAGGCGATCGAGAGTGCCTGACGCACTTTGGCGTTGTCGAGGGGCGCTCGGCGCGTGTTGTACATGCCGACAAGCGTTTCGAAGGACGGGTTTGAAACAACGCTCAGCTCGGGATGCTCTTTCAGGCTTTCGAGATTGTCGTAGGGTATGCCGAACGTCCAGTCGGCCTCGCCGCTTTCGAGCTTGCTCTGGGCCAGCACCACATCTTCGATGATCTCGAAGACCACCTTGTCGAAGGCACCCTCAGACCAGCCGCCCCAATAGCTGTCGTTGCGGGTGAGGATCGCACGCTGGCCGGGCTCGTAGGATTCGATCCTGTAGGGGCCGGTGCCCGCGCTGTTGCCGGCATTGAACCAGGCGTTGTCCTTGTCGATCGAGGCGGGACTGTAGATCCACGCCGCAAAACCGGCGGCTGCGGTGATATCCATCGGCTGCGCGGTCTTGAGGCGCATGATCACGGTTGCTGTGTCCGGCGTCTCGATTGTCTCGACCGGCGCCCAGATGAAGGAAGCGCCGCCGCCGATCTTCTTGGTCCGCTCGATCGAGGCTTTCACCGCCTGTGCCGTCAAATCCGCTCCATCGTGGAACTTGACGCCTGGCCGCAGGCGAAAGGTCCAGGTCAGGCCGTCCGGCGAAGCCTGCCAGCTTTCGGCCAGCAATGGCTCCACCTTGGC
The DNA here is from genome assembly GCF_059419585.1 of Ensifer sp. GW821-FHT05G01. Taxonomy (NCBI): domain Bacteria; kingdom Pseudomonadati; phylum Pseudomonadota; class Alphaproteobacteria; order Hyphomicrobiales; family Rhizobiaceae; genus Ensifer; species Ensifer sp. GW821-FHT05G01. The sequence goes on from NZ_JBWKSC010000013.1 coordinate 75,562, forward strand.
CTCCGCACCATCGCGCGCCGGAATGTAGCGCGTCAGCGTCTCATAGGTATTTGCAAGCACGGCGCCGTCGTTCGAAAACGAGGTGGCGGGATCGAGATCGGGAAATCCCGCGGGATAGGCGAGCGTGAAGATGGACGTGCCATCAGCGGCGATCGCCTGTCGCCCGCGCAGGACGGGCACTCCGGCACCCAGGGCAAGAGCAGCAAAACCAACAGTTTTCAGCAGATCGCGACGCTTCATCACAGTGCTCCCACGGGAGCCGAAAGGGTTTCGCGCTCCATCTGTTTGTCGTTGAAATAGGCATTCACGGGTTCAGCCGCGTTCGGCTCACCCAACGGCTCGAAATCGAACGCGTAGCCGAAAGCGCGTGGCCCGACGGATGCAAGCGCCCGCTCGGTCCGCAACAACCCCGGCGACGGTATCGCGATGACGCTGACCCGCAAGCCGTAGCGCTGCTCCTCCGTTGCGATCGGGCGCCCCGTTTCGCTGTCGACCATGCAGATCAGGTCGGGCACCATCGCCAGGGTGCGGCCGTCCTCGCGCGCGACCAGATATTCGTTCTGGATATCGACTTCGACAGAGCGACCCGAGAATGCGCCAAGCCCAGCGACCGTCATCCGCCCGCGCACGAAGCCCCCTTCGATCTTGCGAGCGATATCGACGACCTTGCCCTGCAGCAGCAGCGTCCCGCCTTCGAGATTCAACACGGCTGCCACCGGATCCGTCTTGGTTGCACGTGCGGCAAGCACAGCGTCACCGAGCCGCCAGGCCTGGCTTACCGTGTGGGGAACGCCGAACCGGCGCACGAAATCGCCGCTCATCGGTGCCGTGCACATATGCGCCGTGCACCCCATCGCAATCGTCCCGGCGCGCATCAGCTTTTCCAGCATTTCCGGGCTGGTCGCGTCCGTGACGACAAGGACATTTCCGGACGCGTCGGCCAACGCAGAAGGTGCGGAAGGATGACCGTTGATGAAGAAGGTCGTCATCTGCACCTCGGGAAAGGCGCGCCCCATGCCATCGGCGTCGACGACGGGAATGTCGAGCTTTGCCGCCGTCATCATCGGCGAGATGCCATTGGCGCCACCGATTTCATCGGCGATGACGGCGTCGATCCGGCGCCCGATCAAGGCTTCGATCGAGCGCAGCACCCGTATGCCTTCGTCGCCCTCGTCCATCTTTTCGATGCCGACGGTTGGCGCGCCGATGCCGCCGAGGGCTAGCACCATGGCATCCGGGGCAAGATCGGCCGGGCGAACCACCCTGATCTGGCGCCCCTGGCGAAGCTGGGCCTTGGCCATCAGTGCGCCGAGATATGGGCTTCCGCCGCCGCCGGTGCCAAGGATGCCGGCGCCGAGCGCTATCCGATCGATATCGCTTTCCTGCAAGTTCCAGAACTTCATGGGTTGAGATCCCCCACCACCTTGGCCGCGATCCGCATGGCATTGCCGGGCAGATAGGAGAGCGGCGTTTCATCGATTTCGGCGAGCGTCACCGTGTCTTCGGCCGCCCCCGCCTCGACCGCGCGTCGGCGCGCTTCGGCGATGACGCCATCGAGCGCCGCCTGTCGCGACTGGCCGTCGAGCGATACGATGTTGTCAACCTCGCCAGAGACCTGGGCGATCGCAGCACCGATGGCATTGGCCGAGCCGAAGTGGTCAGGCCGCAGCGAGACGCTCGTTCCTTCAAGGAGACCGTCGATCAGCACCGATCCGCCACCGACAAGGATCGCCGGGATCGGCTCCGGGCCTGGCTTCATCTGATCGACCACGGCCTCGACGTCGCTTTTCATCTTGGCGAGTGCAGCGGTCACCATCGCGCCGTCGAGATGCTTCAGGCGCGTCTTGTCGCCGAGATCGACGAGACCGGCGGCAACGGCAACATCGGTTGCCGTCAATGTGTCGCCACCGAAGCAGATTGCCTTTTCCGGCAGGCGGAAGCCCACGGATTCGGGCCCGATGTGCACCCCGTCGCGAACGATACTGCCGCCACCAAGGCCGAACGAGAAGACGTCTGGCACCCGGAAGTTCGTGGGTACGCCGGCAATCGCAGCCCCTTCGCCGCGGCTGCGCGGGAAGCCGCCGATCAGCATGCCGATGTCCGTCGTCGTGCCGCCGATATCAATGACAACAGCGTCTTTCAATCCGGTGAGAAAGGCCGCACCGCGCATGGAATTGGTAGGCCCGGAAGCGATGGTGAAGACCGGAAAACGCTCGGCGTAGTCAGCCGACATCAAGGTCCCGTCGTTCTGGGTCAGGTAAAGCGGGCAGGAAAGGCCCAGTTCGCCAAAGGCGTGGCGGAAAGCCGCAATCGTCTCATGCCCGATACGGTGGAGGCTGGCATTGAGGATGGTCGCGCTCTCGCGCTGCAAGAGGCCGGTTCGGCCAATGCGGTGTGAGAGGCTGATCGATGCCCCCGGCAGTTCCTCGGCAACAATCGCCGCCGCCTGCTGTTCCATGCGGGGATCGACCAGTGCAAACACCGAGCAAATGGCAATTGCGCTGATGCCGCGGCTTTGCCAGTCGTTGCAAGCCTGCCGGATCGCATCCGCGTCGAGCGAGGCGATCGCCGAGCCGTCATAGTTTACTCCGCCTCCGACAAGTGCCGCCCCGCCGTCGACGACGCGCTTGAGATCGTCAGGCCAGTCGATCATCGGCGGGAGGGCGCGCGTGGATGATCCGCAAAGCCTCAACACGCCTGTGCGCTGCAGGCGGCGGCGCTCGACGAGGGCGTTGAGAAAGTGCGTCGTGCCGATCATCACGGCACCAATCTGATGACCGGCGATGCCTGCAGCCGAAAGCACAGAGCGGATCGCGCCCGAGACGCCGTCCGTGACGTTTTCGGTTGTCGCTGTCTTGATTGTCGCGAGAACTTCGTTGCCCCGCAGCAGTGCCGCGTCCGTGTTCGTTCCGCCAACGTCTACGCCAATGCGCAATCGCTCGATCATTTCGCCCTCCTGGCGCGACGCCCCGCGCCATTCGGCTGCGGCTCACGCTGGCTGAGTGCCGTCGTACGGGTGCCGTAGATCTTGTACATCCGCAGGATCATGTTGGTGACGACCCGGTTCACACCTGGAATCTTGCCGACGGTCCCTTCAGTGAATTCGAAGAGTTCGGCGTTGGTGTCGAAAAAGACGGATGCCGCCAGCGTGTAACGCCCGGTGATCGCCGCCAGATATCCGACTTCGTCATATTCGCCGAGTTCGGCGGCAACCTCATCGGCTTTGCCGGGCTCGACCTCGATCAACAATTCCGCCTGAACGTCGCGGCCGATGGCTGTCGGATCAGGGATGGCGCCGATAACGATGTGCCGATTTTGCAGGAGCGCGGCGATGCGGTTACGCACCGTGCGTTCGGAAACATTGCCGATGCGTCCGGCAATTTCCGATGCGGAAAGGCGCCCATCCTCTGTCAACATGGAAATGACCGTTCGGTCGAGCTCGTCCAGATCGTCTCGGTTCGTCACGAGATGCTCCTCAGGTTTATCTGAGGGGTACCTTATGTGCCGAACCGGAATTGAGTCAAACAAAATATTCCGAAACGGAAAATTTGATACTTGAATTGCCGTTTCGGAAACTTGTTCGCCGTCAAGGCGGCAACCGTTCCTTCCCGGCGCAGGCGGCGGAAGACGACATGTCGGTCAAAGAGCGAGCGTTGCGGTTTTGTACGCCGCAAGTGTGGTGCACCAGGTGGTTCAGCATAGCGGCGGCATCGGCCGGGAAGCTGGGCCGACGCCGTCTCGGCAAGGCGCTCCGCGTGATGGAGGGCGCGCACGGGCTCGCCGTAACGGGTGATCTGTGCGTTATCCAGCCCGCGGACGATGCCCTTGGTTGAACCGTTGCTATAGGGGGACTTGCGGCCGATCCGGGCGCAGCTTGCCGACAGTGCGGCAAAGGTCGCCGCAGAGATGCGGCGGGCGAACTGCGGCCAGTGTCGAGGGACGTGGGATGCGGCGGAAGGCGCCGCACCCCTTCTCATGCGATGTCAGGCCCTGATGAAGGCGAGCAGGTCGTTGTTGAGGACGTCGGCATTGAGCGTCAGCATGCCGTGGCCGAAGCCTGGGTAGGTCTTCAGGGTACCGTTTCTCAAAAGCTTGATTGATTTCAGCGCGGCGTCGGCGATCGGAACGATCTGGTCGTCGTCACCATGCAGGACCAGGGTCGGAACGCCGATGGCCTTCAGGTCATCCGTCTGGTCGGTTTCCGAAAAGGCCTTGATGCCCTCGTAATGGGCCTTGGCGCTGCCCATCATGCCTTGCCGCCACCAATTCTGGATCACGCCCTCCAATGCTGTCGCGCCGTCGCGGTTGAAGCCGTAGAACGGACCGGCGGGCACGTCGCGGAAGAACTGCGCCCTGTTGGCGGCGAGTGCTGCGCGGAAACCGTCGAAGACCTCGATCGGCAGGCCTTCGGGGTTCGCCGCCGTCTTGAGCATCAGCGGCGGCACGGCCGAAACCAGGACTGCCTTGGCAACGCGTCCCGAAGGTTCGCCGTGCCTGGCGACATAACGCGCCACTTCGCCGCCGCCGGTCGAATGGCCGATATGGACGGCATTCTTCAGATCGAGCGCCTCGACGACGGCAAAGGCGTCGGCGGCGTAATGATCCATATCGTGGCCGTCCGAGACCTGCGACGAACGTCCATGGCCACGGCGGTCGTGCGCGACCACCCGGTATCCCTTGGACAGGAAGAACAACATCTGCCCGTCCCAATCGTCGGCGCTGAGCGGCCAGCCGTGATGGAACATGATCGGCTGGGCGTCCTTCGGACCCCAATCCTTGTAGAAGATTTCGGTTCCGTCTGCGGTGGTGACAAAGCCCATGATCTTTTCTCCTTTGACTGTTTGAAGAGAGGTTGGTTTCGCGGCGTTGTGATTGTCTATGCAGGGATATTGGACCGAGAAGAGAATGCCTGCAATTGCAACAATAGTGTCGATTGAATTGCACATTTCGCAATGAAAGGAAGGCGGCGGGGAACCGCCTCCACTTGGTCACGCCGGTACTCTACCCGGCCGATTGATCGTCAGGAAGTGCCTGACGACAGGCTTTTCCGCGCCCGAGTGAAAGGCGAGCACCTTGCCCTGGAGGTCGGCATCGGCCTGCGACACGCGCTTGTGCTGCCTGAGATGCTCCGCCCAGGATTCGACCATGAACCACTCGACCATCTTTTCCGGGTCGGCCGAATCTTCGGTAACGCCCCAGCCATAGGCGCCATCGCGTCGGCGCTCCTGCGACAGTTCATCGAGCGCATGCAGGAATGCGGTGCGGTGATGTTTTTCGATATGATACTCGATCAGGATCAGCACCGGACCGCGATCATGGGGAACCGGTTCGGCAACGAGCGGCTCCGGCCAATGATTGGACGGAACGAGATCGGCATCGCCCGCCGGCAGTTTGATGCGGTGCATGATCAATCCGGCCACGAACAGGCCGCCCGCACCGATCAACAAGGTGCCCGAGATGCCGGCAATTTCGCCAACGGCACCCCAGCCGAGGCTGCCGGCCGTCATCGCGCCATTGAAGACGGTGAGATAGACGGCGAGCCCGCGACCGCGCACCCAGTTCGGCAGGATGGCTTGAGCGGCACCGTTGAGGGTGGTGAGAGCGGTGATCCAGGCGGCGCCGAGAAAGAGCAGAATGACAACCGCCAGCCATTGTGGCGGCGCCAGCGACAGGGCAGCCATCACCAGTGCTGTCACTAGCGCGGATCCGAGCAGCAGGCCGTCGGCGCCGAAATTCTGGCGCAGCCGCGGCATGACGAGCGCGCCGCCGATCGCGCCGGCACCGACCGAGCCGAGCAGGATGCCGTAGAAGCTGGCGTCGCCGCCCAGAAGCTGGCGCGCCACCAGCGGCAGCAACGCCCAGACGGCGCTGGCAAAGGCGAAGAAGATCGCCGCCCGCAGCAGAACGACATGCAGCGGCCTGCTGGCACGGGTATAGCGCAGGCCCGCCCGGAATGCCCCGAAGAACCCTTCCGAAAGCGCATCATCCGCATTCTTGGCACGCGGCCACCAGACCAGCGCTGCAATGACGAGGATGTAGCTCGCAACGTCTGCGCCGTAGGTGACGGCGGCACCAAAGGCGGCAAGCAGCAGACCGCCCGCAGCCGGGCCGATGGAGCGCGCGATGTTGATACCCAGAGAATTCAGCGCGACGGCGCTCTTTACGTCTTCCCGCGGCACAAGTTCCGGAACGATCGCCTGCCAGGTCGGGCCCATGAGGGCTGCGCCAATGCCACCCAGGAAAGTCAGCGCGATCAGGGCGCTGACCGACAACAGCCCCAAATGCGACAGTGTCATCAAGGTTATGCTGACACAGGCAAGCAGAAGCTGGATAGCGATGAGAAACTTTCGCCGGTCTAATATATCGGAGAGGACGCCCGCCGGAATTGCCAAGAGAAAGATCGGCAAGGTGCCTGCTGCCTGCACCATGGCGACGGCGGCGGGCGCTGCGGAGAGATCCGTCATCAGCCAGGAACTGGCGACATCGCGCATGAAACTGCCGGTGTTGCCGAGAACCGTCGCGGCCCAGAGGACAGCGAAGACGGGTTGGCGCAGCGGAGCGAAGCTGCCGCCCTTGGACTTCGAAGCGCTCATTTGCCAGCTCCTTTGGTGATGTCGATCGCTGCGACGAGGACGAATGCGCCGGCAAGGCCAAGATGCTCGAAGAAGCCGTTGGTGGCCATCATCCGCTCCATGCCCGGCGCAAGCTCCCAGAAGCGAAGGGCGATGAAGGTCGCAAGAAGGGTGAAGACAGCGAGAGCCAGCGCTCCAAGCCAACGCAGGTAACCCGAGACAACCATGGCCGAAGCGCTGAGCTCGAATACGATCACGCCAACCGCGAACAGGCCGGCCGGATTGAGACCGAAATGCTCCATCTCGGCGATTGCGCCATCGAAATCGAAGATCTTGGTGAGCGGCCCCTGGATATAGGCCGCGCACAGGGCGAGAAGCGCTGTCGTCCGCGTCACGGGCGACCCGGCAAACCTGTGCAGTGGGCCACCGGGGCGGTGGATGGAAAGAGAACGGTCAGTCATGTCTGCTCCTGCGATCTTCGCTCTTGGGTAAGAGCGACGGTGTGTTCGTCTGATGGAGGCCATGTTGCCCGGGATGATTGCTCCGAACAATTGCAGTAATTATTGCGATTTAATTGCGAATATTGCAACAATTACCGGCGGCAAGAGGAGGCAAACGCCATACGCATGACGGTGCCCGGGAGGTTTGAAAAAGACGGGCAGCGCCAATCGGCTGCCCGTTCCTGCTTGATAGCAGTGCAGGGCTTCACACGGCCCAGCAGGAGCAACCGAGTGCACCGAAGAAACCCTTGAGGTCGGCGATCGGCAGTTTCGACGTCCAGGCGCCGGCATGGTCGTGGCCGTGCACGCCGCAGTCGCTGGCGCAGCCGCATGTCGAAATGGCCGTGCGGCGGAGCGAACGCTTGCCTGCCCCTTCCGGTTCGCCCCAGGCGGCGTATCCGCCGAAAGCCCTGACCGGCGACCAATCCGGCATCGCCGGCGGCACGTCGTTTTCATCAAGCGCCTTGAAGACGCCGGCGGCGTAGACGATCTTGCCGCCCACCATGGTGAGTTCCGAGGTCAGGAAAGAAATCTCGTCCTCGGCGCAGGAGAAGAAATCCTTGTCCGGGACGAGGAGATCGGCGAACTGGCCCTTCTCGATCCGTCCCTTCTTGCCTTCCTCGTTGGAAAACCACGTCACTTTCTCAGTCCACATGCGCAGCGCCGTTTCGCGGTCGAGGCAATTGGCACGGGGATAGAGCTGCATGCCGCCGACGGTCTTGCCCGTTACCATCCAGGAGAGCGAGACCCAGGGATTGTAGGATGCGACGCGCGTCGCATCCGTGCCGGCAGAAACGTTGACGCCCTTCTCGAGCATACGCTTGATCGGCGGTGTCGCCTCGGCAACGCCGTGGCCGTAACGCTCGACGAAGTATTCGCCCTGGTAGGCCATCCGATGTTGGGTAGCGATGCCGCCGCCGAGAGCGGCAATGCGGTCGATCGAGCGATCCGAGATGGTTTCGGCATGGTCGAAGAACCAGTTCAGCCCTTCGAGCGGGATATCCTTGTTGACCTTTTCGAAGACGTCGAGTGCGCGGGTGATGGTTTCGTCATAGGTGGCGTGCAGGCGCCAGGGCCAGCGGTTTTCGGCCAGCACCCGAACGACCTCCTCCAGTTCACCTTCCATTTCCGGCCCCATCTCCGGCCGGGGCTGGCGGAAGTCTTCGAAGTCCGCGGCGGAGAAAACCAGCATCTCGCCGGCACCATTGTGACGGAAGTAGTCGTTGCCCTGCTTGTATTTCACCGACTGCGTCCAATTGAGGAAGTCCTGCTTTTCCTCCTTCGGCTTCTGGGTGAAGAGATTGTAGGCGAGGCGAACGGTCAGCTGGTCTTCGTCGGAAAGCTTCTGGATGACGGCGTAGTCGTCGGGATAGTTCTGGAAGCCGCCGCCGGCATCGATGACGCCGGTGATGCCCAGCCGGTTGAGCTCGCGCATGAAATGGCGGGTGGAATTGACCTGGTAGTCGAAGGGCAGCTTCGGGCCCTTGGCGAGCGTCGAATAGAGGATGCCGGCGTTCGGCTTGGCCAGCAGCATGCCGGTCGGATTTCCGTTGGCGTCGCGGGTGATCTCGCCGCCCGGCGGGTTCGGCGTGTCTCTCGTATAGCCGACGGCGCGAAGGGCTGCACCGTTCAGCAAGGCGCGGTCATAGAGGTGCAACAGGAACACCGGCGTATCCGGCGCGACCGCATTGATCTCCTCGATAGTCGGCAGGCGCTTTTCGGCGAACTGATGCTCGGTGAAGCCGCCGACGACGCGAACCCATTGCGGTGCGGGGGTAATCGCCACCTGTCGCTTCAGCATATCCATGGCGTCGGCGAGGCTTCGAACGCCGTCCCAGCGCAGTTCCATGTTGTAGTTCAAGCCGCCACGAACCACGTGTGTATGGTTGTCGATCAGTCCCGGCAGCACGCGCCTACCCTTGAGATCGATGATCTTCGTCTCCGGCCCGGCAAGCGCCATCACCTCGGCGTCGGTCCCGACCTTCAGGAATAGGCCGTCCTTGATGGCGATCGCCGTGGCGTTCGGATTGGCGCGGTCGAGCGTGGTGATCAACCCGCGGTGAAGAATGATATCGGCATGCATGGGGTCGGCTCCGGTCTTGCTAGGGTCGGCGGCGTTCGCCGGTGAAAACAGGTTGGGAAAGGCAAGGCTCGTCGCCGCACCCAGGAAGGTTCGACGCGTTGTCATCAGACTTTTTCCTCCGTCGAATGTTTGCTGGCGGTCGTCATAGGGGCGCCGCCCTTCGGCAGATGGCCGAACATATGCGGCTTGACCTGATGAAGCCAGGAGAGAGCGGCCGGCTCGCGCGCCCAGACGCTCTTTGCCAAGGGCACGAGTTGCTCGCCGACCAGAATACCCAGGAGGCCGATGAGTGCGACGACAGGCGGCGCGGGCGAGCGTACGTTCAGGAGGCTGTAGATCACGCCCACCAGCAGGCCGGCACTGAGAGACAGAAGATAGACTTTCATGGGGTAACCTCGCGGGATGACGGGAAAATCGCTCCGGCAGGACTTATCCTGCCGGAGCGGCCGGCGATCGTTACTTGGCGGGGTTAGGCCCGATCCGCTTGCCGTGGCTGACGCGCTCGGCACCGCCGTGGACATGGGTTACCGCATAGTCGATGCCCATGCCGTACGCGCCTGAATGCTCCTTCACCAGGCCGGTGACGGCGTCGTAGGTTTCCTTGCGCGCCCAGTCCCGCTGCCATTCGAGCAGCACTTGCTGCCAGGTGACCGGGATGACGCCGGCCTGCACCATGCGGTCCATCGCATATTTGTGGGCATCGAGAGAGGTGCCGCCCGAGGCGTCGGCCACCATGTAGATCTCGTAGTCGGTGTCGTTGAGGCACGAGAGCGCGAAGGTGGTGTTGCAGACCTCTGTCCACAGGCCCGAGACGACGATCTTCTTGCGGCCGTCGGCCGCACCTTTCGCCAGCGCATCGCGCACATTCTGGTCGTCCCAGGAGTTCATCGAGGTGCGCTCGAGAATGTCGTTTTCCGGGAAGACGCCGAGCAGTTCGGGATAGGTGTTGCCCGAGAAACTGTCGGTCTCGACCGACGTGATCGTCGTCGGAATGTTGAAGATTTTCGCCGCCTTGGCGAGGCCGACGACATTGTTCTTCAGCGTCTGGCGGTCGATAGACTGGACGCCGAAGGCCATCTGCGGCTGCTGGTCGATGAAGATGAGCTGGCTGTTCTGCGGGGTCAGGACTTCGAGCTTGGACATTGGGTCTCTCCTTGGTGCGTGATGTGCCGTCTGGCGGCGGGTTTTAAGCGGAATAGGCGCGACCTGTCGGAGACTGTGTTTACGGGCTTACTGCGACAGGCCTTCCGGTATTGGAGCTGCGGGCGGCTAGAGCCGGCCGGCCCGCAGGCAATTCGTCTTTCAGGCCGCGAGCGGCACGAGGCCGGCCTCGATCCGGTCGCGCAAGGGTTCGTAGCGTTGCGGCAGCTTCAGCGCCTGACCAAGATGGGCGGTGTCCTCGTCACGGTTGAAGCCGGGCTCGTTGGTCGCGATTTCGAACAATACACCGCCAGGGGTGCGGAAGTAGATTGCCCAGAAATAGTCGCGGTCAATGACCGGCGTGACCTGGTAGCCGGTGTCCATCAGCGCCTTGCGAACCTCGAGCTGTGCTGCGCGGTCCTCGACGGCAAAGGCGATGTGGTGGACCGAGCCGGCACCCTGGCGAGCAAACGTGGTTTGCGGCAGCGCTTCGAGATCGATCGTGTCGGCACCGTTGCCGTTGGGGATCACCAGCCGCGTAACGTTGCCTTCCTTTTCGGCGCGCTGGTAGCCCATGAAACCGAGAAGTTCCTCCATGGCTGCCGTGTCATGCAGGCTCAATCTGGCGCCGGCAAAGCCGCGGATGGCTGCATCATCAGGCACGCCGGCGCCGGTCCAGGCGGAGCGCCCGTCATCGGCCTTTTCGACCAGCGCCAATCCGTCCCCATCCGGGCCTGAGAACCGCAGGCGGTTGGCACCGAAGATCGTGTCGGCCTTGAGGCCGGCGACACCCTGCGATGTCAGGCGATCCTTCCAGTAGGAGAGCGTGCCCTTCGGGATAGCGAACTGGGTCTCGCCCACTTCACCGACGCCGGGGCGACCGCGCATCATGTGGTCGAACGGGAAATATGTCATCACCGTGCCGGCAGCACCCGTCTCGTCGCCGTAATACAGATGGTAGATGCTTGGCTCGTCGAAGTTGACGGTCTTCTTCACTCGCCTCAGGCCGAGGGTGTCGGTGAAGAATGTGTTGTTGCGCGCGGCGTCCGACGCCATCGATGTCACGTGATGCAGTCCCTTGATATCCTTGATCATGGCCGTTGTTTCCTTGCGTTTTCTCCGGGCGTTTCGTCCGGTGTCTGTTGCTGAAAACAAACCTACGCAGATTGCCGACCAGGCGGAATTGCAATATTACTTTCGAATGAATTGCGATTTTTGAAATAATGAGATGAACGACTATAAAGCGCTCCGCACTTTCCTGATGGCCGCCGAAAAGAGAAATTTCGCGCAGGTCGCCCGTGAACTCGACATGACGCCGGCGGCAGTGACCCGGGCGATCGCCGCACTTGAAGCCGATCTTGGTGTTCAGCTCTTCGTTCGAACGACAAGGCAGGTGTCGCTGACGACGGACGGCGCCATTTTCGCAGCCCAGATCCAGCCGGCGATGGAAACGCTCGAAAGCGCGCGCCGCGATGTCATGAACACCCACAAGACGGATGAAGGGCGGCTCCGGATCAGCGCGCCGACCTGGCTTGGGAAAACCTTTCTGCCGACCATCATTTCCGGATTCAAGGAGCGCTACCCGAAGATATCATTCGAGGTCGTGCTGTCGGACGGGATGGTGAACATCGTCAACGATGACTACGATCTGGCAATTCGCATCTCGTCGCAGCCCTCCGACAAGTTCACCATCTGGCGGAAGATCTGCGCGATACCGCGCATTTTGGTCGCGGCCCCCGGCAGTCGTTGCGCCGGCCTCAGCCATCCCGGAGAACTCACCCCCGAAGAGTGCCTCGCCTATAGTGGCGAGAGCCGCCGGGAAAACTGGGTTCTCTCGGATGGCGGCTCATCGGTGATGATATCGGCAGGCCGAGCCTTCAGCGCCAACAGCGGCGAGATCCTCGCCGACATGGCGGCTGACGGTGCGGGCGTGGCGCTGCTTCCCGGCTTTCATATCGCCGAACATCTGCGGACAGGACGCCTCGTCCATGCCTTCAAGGGCTGGGCGCCGCAGGATCTGTGGCTGACGCTTTATTATCCGCCCTATCAGGCGCTGCCGCCGCGCATCGCGGCCTTCTCGAAGTTCTTCGAGCAGCAAATTCTGGGCGTCGTGATCCCGGTTCACTGAGCCGCGTCAGCGCCTCAGGACTGGAGATGGCGGCCCGCGCCATCCCCCTGATACCGGTTGAGGCCGATATCGATCCGGGTCGCGCGGCGATGGATCTCCGCCATGACCGGCTCGAAAGTACTGTTGCGACGCTCCAGCTCGGCATGCTCGGCAAGATAGGCGGGCACCAGTTCGGCGATTTCGTCGAAGACGGCCTGTTCGTCGACGGTGGTCAGGTACCCATTTTCCATAACGATCCGGCCGGCGACCATCACGGTCTCGATCGATGAGCCGTTTTCCGAATAGACCAGATGCTTGGCGACATTGTTGAGCGGCATGAAGGGATAGTTGCGGAGATCAAGGATCAGCAGGTCGGCCGACTTGCCGACCTCGATCGAGCCTGTCACCTGTTCCAAAAGCGCCGTCTTCGCGCCGCCGATGGTGGCCATTGCCAGGATTTCGTCGGCTGCCAACCAGCTCTCGTAGTCAGGCCCGGCAGCGCTGTGCACGAGGCCGGCGACACGCATGACGTCGAAGATGCGGGATGTATCATTCGAGGAGACGCCGTCGGTACCGAGGCCGATCGTCACCCCGGCATCGAGCAGGCGGCGGATTGGCGCTATGCCGGCACCGAGCTTGAGGTTCGACACGGCATTGTGGGCAACCGAGGCACCGGCCTCCCCCATCAGCCGCATGTCCTCGTCGCTGACCCAGACCGAATGCGCAATCGTCGTGTTGCGCTTCAACAGGCCGAGATCGTGCATGTAGGCGATCAGCGATTTGCCGTGCAGCCTGTGGCCGGTCACGGCCTGCGTCTTGGTCTCCAGAATATGGGTGTGGAAGGGCACGTGCTTTTCGACCGCCAGATCCATGCACGCCGCCATCAGATCCGGCGAGCAGCGTTGCGGCGCGGACGGCGCAATCATGAAATGCAGCCGGCCGGATTTGCCGTGCAGACTGGAGAAAGCCGACCGGCAATAGTCGATATAGGCACTCGCCGTCATCGGCGGGCCGAAATCGAGAAGGGCTTGCAACTCGGCAGGCATCACTTCGCGGGAAAAGGGCAGCGCATCGAGTGTATGGACGTTCATGACCGCGCTCGAGACATTGGCGCGAATGCCGGCATCGTCGTAGGCGCGAAAGACGGTCGCCAGCCGATCGAGATCATGGCGCGGCGGATCGAAGAAATCGTCGCAGAAGGTGGTGACCCCTGTGCGCAGTGATTCCATCGCAAGCAGCAGGCTGCGCAGATAGAGCAGCCTTTCGCCGATCGGGTCGTTCATCAGCAGCGGATACGCATAGAGCAGCCAGATTTCGAGCGGCATGCGCTCGTAGCGGCCGCGAAGGAAGGTCTCGCTGGAATGGGTGTGGGCGTTCACCAGTCCGGGCATGGCCAGCTTGCCGCGGCCCTCGATGATCCGTGCGTCCGGGCCGGCGGAGAGCGCCTCGCCGATCGCCTTTATGGTCTCGCCCTCGATCAGGATGTCACCGGCAAACGGCGCTGCGCCATGGCTGCTATCCATCGCCACGATCGTCGCGTTGCGGATCAGGATTTGGCTCATGGCAGATTTTCCAGCGATTTCAGGAGGAGATCATAGTAGGCGACCGGATCGCCGTCCGTGACATAGAACACATTCTTCGGCCGGTCGGTGATCTGCCACCAGTCGGCGACGGTCATGCCCGACGTCAGCGTGCCGCAGAGTTCGACGGAGACGTTGATCTGCCGCCCCGAAAACATCTCCGGCGCCAGCATGAAGGCCGGCACGCACGGCCCATGCAGCGGCGCGCCGTCCCAGCCGTATTTCCTGAGGTCGAACGCTTCGGAGAATTCCAGCATTTCGGCGGTTGCCACGCTGCAGCGATTGCCTAGCGCCCGCATGGCGCCGAGACGCTCGGGCGTCGACAGCATCTTGTGCGTCACATCGAGCGGCAGAAGCGTGGTCCTGATGCCGGCCTTCAGCACGATGTCGGCGGCCTCGGGGTCGACATAGCAATTGAACTCCGCCGTCGGCGTGATGTTGCCAACCTCGAAATAGGCGCCGAGCATCGCGACGACCTCGTGGATCTTGCCGGCAAGATCGGGCGCCTTGCGCAGGGCCATGGCGAGATTGGTCACCGGCGACAGCGAGCAGATGGTGATCTCGCCGGGATGAGCGCGCACCGTATCGATGATGAAATCGACGCCGTGCTTCTCCTGCGCCGCGATCTTCGGCGGCGGCAGGTTCGGGCCGTCAAGGCCGGTCGGGCCGTGCACGTGCTCGGCCATGACCAGCGGGCGGATGATCGGATGCGGGCAGCCGGCAAAGACCGGAATATCCGGCCGCCCGGCCAGTTCCATCAGCTTCAGACAGTTGGCAATCGTGTGATCGAGGTTGATGTTGCCGGCCGTGGCAACGAGCCCGAGCACGTCGAAGGCCTGGCGTTGGCCGAGGATCATCAGGATGGCGGCTGCCTGGTCCTGACCGGGATCGGTGAGGATGATGAGCTTGCGGGTCATGGCGCCACCTTGCCGGGCGCGCCGCCATCGAGCCAGGCGTAGAGTTCCCAGGTTTCGCCATCCGGACCGTGGAAATAGAGGCAGCGGGCGTTCCACGGATAGTCGGCTGGGGGCTTGACGAAGGTCACGCCGTCTTTCCTCAGATCGGCATAGAGGCCGTCGATCTCGGCGGGATTGTCGAGCCGCACCGCCACAAGCACGGCAGAGGCCGAGCCCTTGGGCACGCGCACATCGGCATGCGTCTCGATATGCGACCGCTCCCAGAGGGCCAGTGTCAGCCCGGCGCCGGTGAAATCGGCAAAGCCGGGGGCGCGATGCTTGAGTTCGAAGCCGAGCTTTTCCGTATAGAAGCGGATCGACGCCTCGAGGTCGGTGACCAGGATGCAGACATCCTGGATCGGATGGCGTTGGGCAAACGTCATGGTGCCTCCTATTGATCCTTGAGTTCAGCGAAGGAGCTGGCGGCCTTTGCGCCGCCGCGAAGCTTGCCCGAAAGCCAGACCCCGAAGACCGTGGCGAGATAGGGGAGCGCCTGCAGCAGGTCGTGAGGGATCTTGTCGCCGAACATCAGCTGCGCCCGGATGCCGAGCGCGCCGACGACGGCGAAGAACAGCGCGGCGAAAGTTGCGCCCACCGGATGGGACGCGCCGAAGATGACGGCGGCGAACGCCATGAAGCCACGCCCGGCCGTCATGCCTTGAGCGAAGAATTGCAGGCTTCCGGCGGCCAGCTCCGCTCCACCGATGGCGCAGAGAACGCCGCCGATCGAAAGCGCCACAAGGCGCATGCGCGACGGATTGGCCCCGACGCTACGGGCTGCGAAGGGATGTTCGCCACAGGCGGCGAGCCTGAGCCCAAAACGGGTGCGGCGGAGCAGCACCCACATGCCGAAGACGACGAACGGCATGGCGGCAACCGAGATCGACAACACGCCATAGGCGCCGAAAGCCGGGCCAAGCTTGAGAATGCCGAAAGGCGCGGTCACGCTCGCCTGGCTTCCGAAGATCGACTGAACGGCAAGCGCGGTACCGCCGATGCCAAGACCGGTCAGACCGAGGCCGGCGATGATGGGATTGGCCTTGAGCCTGTCGATCACGAACCAGAGGAGGATGGATGCAAGCACGCAGATGACAATTGCGATCAGGATGGCGGCGAGAATGGAATTGGTCAGCATGATGCCGACGATCGTGGCGCAGGCGCCGATTATCATCAGGCCCTCGAGACCGAGGTTCCAGACGCCTGCACGCTGCGCGATGACGCCGGCAAGGGTGACGTAGATCAGCGGCGTTCCGGAGCGCAGGATGGCGATGATGATCTCGTTCATGACGGGCGCCCTCCGAAACGCAATACCCTGTCGACGAGCTTCGACCTTGCCGTGATGAACAGCGCGATCGCCGCATTGATGATGTCGATCGCGGCCGCCGGCAGCCCGGCCATGATCGGCAGATAGAGCGCCGCCGAGGCAAGGCCGCCGAAGAACACCGCGGCCGCAGCCGTGCCGAGCACCGAGAGATTGGCGACGAGCGCGATCAGGATCGCCGTGAAGCCATGGGCCGGCAGGAACCCGGATGCGATGCGGCCGTTCGGGCCCATGAACTCGATGGTTCCGGCAAGCCCGGCCAGCGCGCCCGAGATGAGGAAGCTCGACAGGCCGAGCTTCCAGAGCCTGGCGCCCTGCCACTCCACCATGGTGCCGTTGCGACCGGCAAGACTTGCGAGAACCCCGAAGGCGGTGCGGTTGACCAAGAGCCACATCAGGATGCCGACCGCTGCGGCAATGGCGATGATAGTCGGCGAGAGGCCGAGCGAGTCCGAGATGCGGTAAGCGGCATCGAGCGGGCGGCTCGATGCCTGCTGGCCGGACCCCGAAGGGTCCTTTAGCGGGCCTGAGGTGACGTAGACCAAAAGCAGGCCGGCCATGAAGTTGCCCATCAACGTGGTGATCACCTCGTCCGTGCCCGAACGCAGCCTGAGAAGCCCCGGCCAGAGCGCCCAGAGAGCGCCGCCGAGCATGCCGGAAATCAGCAGCGCCGGGATGACGAGGAAAGCCGGTCCGCCCTTGAACGCCTCGGCGGCAAAGGCGGCGCAGATGGCGCCGACATAGAATTGGCCCTGGGCACCGATGTTGAAGAAACCTGCCCGGAAGGAGATCCCAACGCCGACCGCGGTGATGAACAGCGGCAGTGCCCATCTGAGGCTTTGCTCGATCGCGCCACTGCGCAGGAAGGCGCCATCGGCCACCGCCCAAAGCATAGTCAGCGCATTGTAGCCGGCGAACTGGAACACCAGCGCGCACAGGATAAGCGCGAAGGCGACGAAGATCAGGCTGCGGACAACCGTGGTGAGACTGTCTTTCATGCGCTTGTCCTCGCGGCCGCATCGGTCATGGCTGCACCCACCGACGCGATGTCGAAAGGCGCGCGGAATTCGCCGTTCACCCGCCCAGACAGCATCACCACGACGCGGTCGGAGATGTCGAAGAGCTCGTCGAGATCCGACGAGATCAACAGGATGGCGGCACCGCGATCGCGCGCCTGCCGAAGCGCCTGCCAGACGAAGGCGGTGGCTCCGATGTCGAGGCCCCGCGTCGGCTGTGCCGCGATGATCAGTCGGGCTTCGCGGTCGACCTCGCGCGCGAGGATCACTTTCTGGGCGTTGCCTCCCGACAGGGATCCAGCCTTCTGCGCGGAATTGTGGTAGTGGACGCTCCAGTCCTTCAGCGACCTGTCGCAGGCTTCGCGCACTGCTGAGGGGCGGATCAGCCTGAGCAGCCTGCCCTGCAGCAGTTCCCGTGCGCTCCAGTTCTGCCAGAGCGAACTCGTGAGGCTGAGACCTTCGACATTGCGCTCGAAGGGAATGATCCTGAGGCCGATCGCGCGACGGGCGGCGAGCGGTTCGCCTGTCACATCATTTCCCGCAAGACGGATCGATCCGCTTGCAAGATCGGCAAGGGCCGAAATCGCGCGCACCAGCGTCTTCTGTCCGTTGCCCTCCACGCCGGCTATGCCGACGATCTCGCCGGGGCGAATATCCAGATCGACGCTGTCAAGCGCGGTGCCTTCACTATCGGGCCGCGTCGAGACGGCTTTCATGGAGAGCACGCTTGGGCCCTTCGCATTTTCGAGATGACCTGCGCCCTCGCCCACTGGTGATTTCGTTCCAACCAGCGCGTCGCGCTCATGCCGGTCGAGCGTCTTGGCAATCGCATCGCCGACGATGAGGTTCGCGAGCCTCTCCGCCGAAACCTCGGCGATCGGCAGCGGCCCTTCGACCTTTCGGCCGCCGCGCAGCACCGTGACCGTGTCGGCGATGCCGAGCACCTCGCGGATCTTGTGCAGGATGAGGATGACTGTCACGCCGCGCTCTTTGAGACGGCGGACGCGTGCAAACAGCATGTCGATGCCGGAGGGCGACAGCACGGCCGTCGGTTCATCGAGGATCAGAACGCGCGCATCCATGACCAGCGCTCTGGCAATCTCGATACCCTGCTGGGTTTCGATCGGCAGGTCGCGAATCCTCCTGTTCAGGTCGACTTGAACGTCGAGGCCGGCGAGATGCGACTGCCATTTTTCGGCAAGGCTCTTGCGGCTGTAGATGCCGCCTTTGCCGGTCGCGCCGAACTCCATGGTCTCAGCGACGGTAAAGGACGGCGGCAGGGCGAAACTCTGGTGAACCAGTTCCACGCCCGCAGCCCGGCTCTGGCTGACGTGGCCAGTGCGGATTTCTTCACCCATAACGTCGACCGCGCCGGCGGTCGGCTGAACGAGTCCCGCAGCGACGCGGGCGAAGGTCGTCTTGCCGGCGCCGTTCTGGCCGACGACCGCATGGATCTGGCCGGGAGCAAACGAGACGGCAACGTCGGACAATGCCGTCACGTCGCCGAATTTCACGGTGACATCACGGCACTCCAGCGCTGGTTTCGGAGGATTCGACATCAAAAGGTTCCCATCGAGAGCATGGGTTCACGGGTCATCAACAGGAAGGAAGACGATCCGCGAACGTCCGTCGGTCTTCCCCCAACGGGAGAGACAAACGCCGGTTTTCCGCCAAGGCTCCGCGCCGACCCGACGGGCCGGCGTGGAACGCCGTGCGTTCAGAAGAACGCAATAAGGAAGCTCTAGTACTTTGATGCTAGAACATCTTATCCGCCTTTAGCGATTCCACTTCAAAGCGGGATGCTCCAGTGGCTCAGAGCGTGGTGTTGAACGGAACCTTGATGGACCCATCCAGAATACCGGCACGCGCCTTTTCGACCTCGACAAGCGCCTCTTTCGCCCTGGCGTTCAGTTCAGCCGGTCCCTGTTCGGCAAAGACGGGCGAAAGTATGAAGTCGATGACGCCGGTGCCAAGGCCCGTATGCTCATGCGTGCCGCCCTTCCAATCGGAACCGACGGCCTTGCCTGCCTCGTTGTAGAGCGAAACACCGAAATCGAGACCGACGATGGAGATGAGCGATTTCGGGCCGAGTGCGTACTGTCCCGGCGCAAGGCAGCTCACCATGCGGCCTTCCTTTTCGTTGGCGGCGGCAATGATGCCGCCATCGGTGGCAGCGGCATCCGTCTGGATGTAGTCGATGCCGTCATTGTACATCTGGGTGGCGATTTCCTGACCCTTTGCAGGATCCTGGAACGAGCCGGCGAAGGCGGCAACGACGCTGGCATCCGGCTTGATCGAGTGAACGCCAGCCTTGAAGGCATTGAAATCGGCGTTGAGCGGCGGGATTGAAACGCCGCCGATGAACCCGGTCTTGCCTGTTGTCGTCATCTTCGCGGCAAAGACGCCTGAGAGATAGCAGCCGAGATAATAGTCATAGGATACCGTCACCACGTTCGGGATCGCCGGCTCGAAGGGGTCGGCGAACAGCTGGATCCACTTCGTGTTGGGGTAGGACGGCGCCAGCGCCTTGAACGGCTCGGCCACCTCGTTGAAGGTGGAGATGATGATCTGGGCACCGGCGTCGCCGAGCGTGCGGTAGATGGTCTCGTAGGTCGCGGGGTCCTGCGCATAGATGGCGCGGTGTTCAAAGCCCTTTTCTTCCGACAATTGCTTGAGCTTGGCAATCATCTGATCGACCGGACCGTTGTCGCCGGCCGCCTGCGTGTGAACCAGCGCGACCAGCCCGCCCGATGCACGCGCAAATTCCGGCATGATGCTTGCGGCAAAGCCGAGCGCTGCTGCGCCCGCGCTTGCCTGCAGGAATGTGCGGCGATGCATGATGTGTTGTGAAGCCTTGTCAGTCATGATCGTTCCCTCTTTTGTTGATTGTCTTGTGTCATGCGTATTCTGACGTGCGCGGGCAATACCGGCGCGCGCCCGGTCGTCTCAAAGCGGCGGTGAATAGGCAGCGGGGTTCATGATCATCACCTCCTGCTTCTGGATCGCGTCGAGCGCCCAGACTTCGGAGATGAATTTTTGCCAATCCGGATCGGCGTACATGGCCGACCGGCGCGCCTCGCGGTCGGCAAGGCTGTCATAGGCCCACATCAGAACAGTGGTGTGGAGCGTCCCGAGCTCCGAGACGTAGAGACCAACGAACTTGTTGAGATGGCGCTTCTGCACCGGCAGACCGTCCGCCTCGTATTTCTTCATCCACTTGTCGACCGTGCCCGGCTTGAAAGTATAGGTGCGGTGTTCGAGGATCATCGGATCACTCCCTTAGCTGTTCAGGATCAGTTCGGCGCATTTCTCGCCGATCATGATGGCGGGCGCGTTGGTGTTGCCGCTGGCGATGATCGGCATGATCGAGGCGTCGGCGACGCGCAGGCCCTCGATGCCGTGCACCTTGAGCTGCGCATCCACCACTGCCATGGGGTCGTTGCCCATCTTGGCGGTGCCAACAGGGTGGAACGTCGTCATCGCCGTGGCGCGCAGCCAGCGGGTCAGCCCGGCATCGTCGAGCGCTTCCGGACCGGGCGCCAGTTCCTTGCCGCGATAGCGGTCGAATGCCTTCTGGCCGACGATGTCGCGCGTCAGCCGGATGCCGTCGATCATCGTGCGGATGTCGAAATCGGACTGCAGGTAATTCGCCTGAATCCTCGGCTTGTCTGTCGGGTTCGCCGACCGCAGCGTGATCTCGCCGCGGCTCGCCGGATTGACGGGTCCGACGCGGATGGTGAAGCCGTGATCCGCCTCCACCGCCCGCTTCTTGGTGAAGGGATTGGGGAAATGCAAGTTGGCCGTCTTTTCCAGCGCCGGCATGAAATGCAGCTGGATATCGGGCGAGACCAGACCGTCGTTCGAGCGGACGAATGCGCCTGCCTCGTAGGGAAAGGTTGTCGTGATGCCCTCCCCGAACAGCATGCCTTGCGCGACGGCGGGAATGAGCTTGTCGGCGCGCAGGTCACCGAACAGCGTGACCGGTTCACGGCATTCCCAGCTCATGACGCAGTCGACGTGGTCCTGGAGGTTCTTGCCGACCCCGGGAAGGTCGAGCAGCGGCTTGATGCCGAGCGCGCTTAGCTCGTCCGCCGGTCCGATACCGGAAAGCAGCAGTGCCTTCGGCGAATTGACGACGCCGGCAGACAGGATCACTTCGCGCCCTGCCCGCGCGATCGCCGCCCTGCCATCCTTCAGATAGCCGACGCCGCAGGCCCGGCCACCTTCGATGATGAGACGCGTCGTCTCGGCACCTGTCAGCACGGTCAGGTTCTTGCGACCGAGCGCCGGGCGCAGGAACGCCCAGGATGTGGACCAGCGCTTGCCTTTGCGAATGGTGAAATCGTAGCGGCCGAACCCTTCCTGGGTGGCGCCATTGAAGTCATCATTCGCTGGATAGCCGGCCTGCAGGCCCGCCTCGCAGAACACGTCCATCAGCGGATTGTGGCCACGGGCACGGCATACGGTGAGCTCGCCGTCGGTGCTGTGAAACGCGTCTTTGCGCTCGATATGCGTTTCCGAGCGCCGGAACGCCGGCAGCACGTCGTCGTAGGACCAGCCAGGCAGACCAAGTTGTGCCCAGCGGTCATAGTCGTGGCGATTGCCGCGCACGTAAATCATGCCGTTGATGGTCGAGGTGCCGCCCAGAACCTTGCCGCGCGGCCAATAGAGCGAACGGCCGTTGAGATAGGGCTCGGGCTCCGTGTGGTAGTGCCAGTTGTAGATGCCCGAGTGGAAGAGCTTTCCCATCAGCATCGGCAACCGGAACAAGGGATTGCGGTCCTTGCCGCCCGCCTCGATCAAGAGCACGCGGTTGGCCGGGTTCTTCGACAGGCGGTTGGCAAGAACGCAGCCGGCTGAACCCGCGCCAACGATGATGAAATCATATTCCGGGCTAGACGCCATGGTTCACCATGCGATGGGACGGACGCCCATCGCCTCCAGGTAGAGATTGCAAAGAAGGAAGGGGTTTTCCCGGCCAAGCACCTTGTCGGCGAAAGCGGGATGCTCGCGTTCGACGCAGGCGACATTGCCGTCGCGGCCCTCGCGTATGCCAACCTCGGCGAAAATATCGGCCGCGGCCGCACCGAAACCGAGAAAGACGATCGGCTCGCCGCGCGAAAGCAGCATCTCGATCACGCGCAGCATCAAGGGCCGCCAGAACGGAAGATGGCCGCGCGACTGGTGCGGGTCGATATCGACACGAAAGCGCGACAGCGTCAGGGATGCGTTGAGGAGCAGCACACCCTCGCCAACCCAACGGTCGGCGATCGCGCCCGGCGCTTCGAACGATCCGGAAGGGTCGCACAGCAGATGGCGAACATCGGGCCAACGAGCGAAGTCTTCGCTCAGGCTCTCGTCGCCAAGACGCGCGGCGGCGATGAGCTGCATATAGGCGCGAATGCTCTTCGAGAACATCTTGTCCAGCTCGACCCAGCTGGCGAGATTGCCCGCTTCGAAGGCGCGGCCCGTGGCAAAGCCCGGCTCAGGATAAGGATCCTGGCCGAGGATCAGGCAGCGTACGCCGTCTGGCGCAATTCCATCGAAGGCAGCAAGTGCATGCGCGCCTTTCGGTTGACCAGGAAAGACCCTGCCACGACGCGCCGGGAAGATCGGCTCCCAGGCGTCGAAAGTGAGGCCGGCATCGACCCGGCCGAAATCGTCGCCAATGGGCCCGAGCGCATCCTGCCAGGTCTGCGGCAGGTCGGCCTCCCAGCCGGCCAGCGTTTCCGCCATTGCCTCTCTCAGTCGTGCCGGCATCACACCGCCCCTCCAACTCGTTGAAAGTAGACTAGACAAAAGCTGACCAAAGTGTCAACTTTAATGAGGATGAAAAATGACCGGAGCGTCAGGTTTTTTTGACCATACCGTCAGGATTTTTTTGCAAATGGCGATGCGCTTGCATTTCGCCGGAAAACTCGGAAATTGCGCAAACGGCCTCGCCGCCACGCATGATTGTCTGGTAGGAAGCGGCGGCGAGATGGAGGCGAGATCGCATGGCAAAGGCAGCACGAGATCCGGAGGAACGCATCCGCGAGCGCAACATGCGCCTCATCATCAAGGCCGGGATCGAGATATTCGCGCGCAAGGGTTTCGACGGTACGCGCATCGCCGAAATCGCCGAAGCCTCGGGCCTGCCCAAGGCCAACGTCTATTATTATTTCTCCTCCAAAGAGGAGATCTATAGGGCCATCGTCGCGCACCTTATCGCCAGCTGGGACGACGCGCTGAAATACATCTCGCCCGAGCGCGAGCCGGCCGAGGCCTTCCGTCTCTATATTAGGGCCAAGCTCGACTACACGCGCAAAAACACCGCGGAATCCCGGCTCTTTGCCAGCGAGATCATCCAGGGCGCACGGTTTCTAAAGAAGAAGGATCGCGATCATATGCGCCAGGTCACGGATGCGCATGTGGCCGTCGTGGAGGGATGGATTGCGGCTGGAAAGATGCTGCCAGTCGATCCACGCCACCTGTTCATCATGCTCTGGGCATCGACGCAATACTATGCGGATTTCGAGCCGATCGCCGCCGACGGCCTGAAGAAGGCACGCCTGAAGGCGGAGGATTACGAGACGGCGGCGATAACGATTACCGAGACGATCCTGAAGGGCATTCTTCCGGCACCCATGCAAGGTTCATAAACATAGCTTTTGATCAGCCGGCGCGCCATGGGTGCTGCGATCGTCTCCAATAGGTCCGGCGAGGTGCCGTCCTTGCTCTGTAATAGCGAAGATATCATCTGTTGTTGCTAGAGCGCACAACACTGATTGCCAGCATTTGCGCATTGCACCATATACTCCCTCCACGACACAGCCGCCGAGTTGCCGGAGACCCCATGACTGCCTTGCGTAACGTAGGTTCCGAACCCCACTCGGAGAAGCGTGACTTTCTTGTCCTCCTCCTTGGCTGCGTCGGTGTCGTCTACGGCGATATCGGAACGAGCCCGCTCTACGCGTTTCGCGAGGCGCTGCGTCCTTTCTCAGCCGACGGTGTGCATCACAACGAGGTGATTGGGCTTATTTCCCTGATGGTCTGGACGCTGACGATCATCGTCACGTTCAAATACGTGCTCTTCTTGTTGCGCGCCGACAACGACGGCGAAGGCGGAACGCTATCGCTTCTCGCCCTCCTGATGAAGAAGACGGGCAGCTTCATGCCCGTTCTCTTCTTCGCGGGACTAATCGGGGCGGCCCTGTTCATCGGCGACGCCATGATCACCCCTGCCCTGTCCGTCATGTCGGCGCTCGAAGGCATGAAGCTGGTCACTCCCGCCTTCTCCGGCTACGTGCTGCCGCTGTCCGCCGCCATCATGGTCGCGCTTTTCGCCGTCCAGTCGAAGGGCACCCAGGCGGTCGCAAAATTCTTCGGGCCCATCACGGTCGTGTGGTTTCTCGCCATGGCATGGGGCGGCCTGATCCACATTGGCGACGACTGGACAATCCTCGAAGCGCTCAATCCGATCAACGCCCTCTGGTTCATCACCCATGCGGGCTGGGCGGGCCTGATCGTGCTCGGCGCTGTCTTCCTGACGGTGACGGGGGCAGAGGCGCTCTATGCCGACCTCGGACACTTCGGGCGCAAGCCGATCAGCACGGCGTGGTTCTCACTCGTATTCCCCGCATTGGCGCTCAACTACCTCGGCCAGGGCGCGCTGGTGCTTAGCCATCCTGAGGCGATGGCAAACCCATTCTTCCTGCTCTATCCGGACTGGGCCCTTTTGCCGATGGTGATTCTCGCCACCATGGCAACCATCATCGCCAGCCAGGCCGTCATCACGGGCGCGTTCTCGCTCGCACGACAGGCGGTCCATCTGGGCTTCCTGCCGCGCCTGCTGATCAAGTTCACCTCCGAGACCAATACCGGGCAAATCTACGTGCCCGCCGTGAACGTCATGCTGTTTGTCGGCGTGATCGTGCTGATCTTCTCCTTCGGAGATTCGGAATCGCTAGCCACCGCCTATGGCATCTCGGTCACCGGCGCGATGGTCGTGACAACGGTTATGGCTTTCCAGTTTCTGCGCTCCGTCTGGGGATACTCCACGCTTGTGGCGGGGATGCTGCTTTTGCCGCTGCTGGTCATCGAGAGCGTTTTCCTGGTCGCCAACCTGCTCAAGATCCATGACGGCGGTTGGGTACCGGTGGCGCTGGCACTTGCCATCATGCTCATCATGTGGACTTGGACCCGTGGATCCAGAATGCTTCGTGAAAAGACGGCGCGCCACGATATACCGCTGGAGACGTTCATCCGTTCCATAGAGAAATCGACACATGCCCCCCAGACGGTCCGTGGGACGGCGATCTTCTTGACGAGCGTAGGCGACAAAACGCCGGCAGTCCTTCTGCACAACATCAAACACAATCACGTCCTTCACGAGCACAATGTCATCCTGACTGTCCGCACGTCCGAACATCCTTACGTTGCGCAGGAAGACCGGGTGACGCTGACAAAACTTTCGGACAGGTTTGCAAGGCTGGAACTCTGCTTCGGCTTCATGGACGAACCCAACGTTTCCAAGGCGCTCTCGCTTTGCAAGAAGGCAGGATTCAAGTTCGAGATCATGCAGACCTCGTTCTATCTCGGCCGCAGGACGCTCATCAGCGATCCGAACTCGGGTCTGCCCCGTTGGCAGGATCATCTCTATATCGCGCTCGCGGGGCTCGGTATCGATCCGTCGTCGTATTTCAAGCTTCCCGCCAACCGGGTCGTCGAGATCGGCGAACAGGTCACGATTTGATCCTCGGCCCACGGCGGAACTTTGTCCGCCGCGTCATACGACACGCGATCGAACCATCTTCGGAAAATCTAAATGACAGTCGTCGCCTCCTATTTGTATCGAGCCGGCAAACGTGCAGACGAGGTGCCGCTTGTCGCGACGCCCGTCGACGCCCGGGACTGTGAGTTCATCTGGATCGGGGTGACCGATCCCACCGCGGACGAGATGGCCAATCTCCAGGCAATGTTCGGCCTTCATCCTCTCGCGGTGGAGGACGCTCTCAACGGCATGCAGGTGCCCAAGGTCGACATCTACGGCAATCAACTCTTCGTCGTCATCAAGACGGCCCACCTCGAAGGTGAGAAAATAGCCTACGGGGAAACCTGCATCTTCGTGGGGAAGCGCCATCTGATCTCTGTCCGCCATGGATCTGCCCGTTCTCACCAGGAACTGCGCCAGCAACTCGAGCAGTCGCCGCAGCTCCTTGAGCACGGACCCGACTATGTGCTCCACGGCATCATCGATTTCGTTGTCGACGGCTACCTGCCTATGGTTGAGACCCTTGAGGACAAAATACTCGAGCTTGAGAAGCACGTCCTCATGTCCTTCCTGCAGCCCGAGCAGATCAGGCGCGTCTTCCGTATGCGCCGTCACGTCATCCGGTTCCAGCGCGTGCTCGGTCCGATGGGCGAAGTGGTGGGAAAGCTGAGCCACCTCGACCTGCCCTGCATCGACGACAATGCAAAGCCGTTCTTCAAGGACGTCCATGACCATATCAAGCGTGTGGAGGGGCTGGTCAGCGGCCTTCGCGAAATAATGACCTCCGTCTTCGAAGCCTCGAACCTGCTCGAGCAACAACGCCAGGGCACAATCACAAGACAGCTTGCGGCATGGGCGGCGATCCTCGCTGTGCCGACTGCGATTGCTGGTATCTATGGGATGAACTTCGAACACATGCCCGAACTTGGGACGCGCTATGGCTATTTTGCCGTTCTCGGCGTCATCGCCACTCTCTGCGCCATCCTCTATTGGCGCTTCAAGAAGTCCGGCTGGCTCTAGGATGTTGAGATCGGGCGGTGCGATGTGCCGCCACGCTGCTCTTCAATATGTTCAACTGGCAACAAGTTGCTGTGCTAGGTACCATGTGCCCCAAACTGCCGGGGCTAAAAACGAGGCGAAGGGTATGCGGCGTCCTGCCGGCCAATGCCCGTGCTTCATCGTCGAAACCAACACGAACAACAGGGCGCCCAACGCTGCGCCAAAGACAGCCAATGCGAAATTTTCCCAACCGATCCAAATACCGGCGGCAGCGCCGAGCTTGATGTCACCCAGCCCGAGTCCCTCAATGCCACGAAGCCTGAAGTAAAGCGCTCGTACCAATAGGAGCGCGCCGCCAGTCAATGTCACATCGCGTGCGATCTCGAGAAAAGTGCGCGACGCGTCAACTCGCGCGGGATCGATGCCGGCGAGCCATGCCGCGATACCGATGGCGGCGACCGTGCCATTCATAAAATTGGAAACCCTAAGGCTTCGCCAATCCTGAAGGGCGATGCGTGTCACGCAGGCAGCAAGCAACATCAACAACAATGTTCGCGCGCACTGCAGGGTCGCGAGACCAATCACGAGGGCAGCCATGGTCGCGGCAAAGACAGGAAGCAGATCCGGGTCGATGCGTTTGGACAGCTGCACTACTTCAACGCCCGCGAACCCATGCCCCACATCCGCGCCTGCAATTCCTCTGCAACGCTCTGTGCATCGCGTGAATCGCGGATGACCATCGGCCTGATCATGATCAGCAGCTCGGTCCGCGCGTTCGACCGGTTCTTGCTGCCGAACAGGCTGCCGACATGCTTCAGGCGACTGAGGAAGGGAATACCATCCTTGCCGCGCTCCTGCGTTTCGCTGATCAAGCCGCCGAGTAGCACCGTCTGTCCGTCAAGAACCGATACCGAGCTCGAAATGCTTCTGTTGGAGATGACCGGCGTCAGGCTGTTGTCGCCCGAAGCGGCGTTCGATATTTCCTGGTCGATCCGCATCGCCACCACGCCGTTTTCGGCGATCCTCGGGCGCACGTTCATGATGATGCCCGTGTCCCGGTACTCGACCTGGTTGCTGACCGGGGCGTCGGCGGTTTCGACCGGCACGACGGTACGCGTGATGATCGGGATCTGATCGCCCACCTGGAAACGTGCCACCTCGTTTTCAAGCACTACAAGCGACGGCGACGATAGAATCTGCACATCCGTGATCTTATCGAGCGCGCTGATGATCACATCCGGACTGCTGTTCGCCCCCAGGACGAAATTGAAGCCGGGCACCTCACGGGCAATGTTGTCGGCAAGCGTTTTGAAGAGACCGAACGATCCCTCGTCGGTGCCCAGACCAACCGATTTGCTCTTCACGAAATACTGGACGCCGAAGCGCAGTTCGTCGGTGAGCCGAACCTCCGCCATCGTCACACTGATGGCGACCTGGAGTTGGGGAACGTCGATCCGTGTCAGAGCGGCAAGTACGCGCTTGCGCATCTCGAGGTCGCCGTAGATCACGATCGAGTTGTTGGATGGATCCGAGCGGATGCGAACCGGCTCGGCGCCGAGCTCTGGCTGCAACGAACCGCCGAAGCGCGCCGGGTCGATGTCGACGACGTCCTCGTCGCTGGCTGCCGGCTCCTGTGCGGCCGCTTCATCGGGGGCGGCCTGTTGGTCGGCGGTTTCCGTCTCTTCGTTGGCTGCAAACAGACGCTGCAGAAGTTCTGCGATCTTCGTCGCATCACGATATTTGACGCGATAGACATGAACGCTTTGTCCGAGGTCTGGGTTCTCTCGGTCGAGACGACGGACCCAGGTGAGCGCGCGTTCCGTGAGTGCCTTGTTCTGTGAGACCGCGAGAACGGCACGCAATCTCGGCATCGACATGAACTGTATGACGCTGTCGCCATTGCTGCCCTTGCTGGCGAAAATGCGCTCGAGTTCGGGAATGACGGCTTCGGGGCGTGCGTGCTGTAGCGGCAGGACCGCCACCGACTGATCCCTCATCCAGTCGACGTCGAATGCCGTGACCGTCTCCAGCGCCGCTTCGCGGTCGGGCCCGCTGCCGGCGATCAGGATAGCGTTGCGCGTGGTGTCAATCCGCAGCGTCCCTGGACGCGCACCAAAACCGTCGACGAGCCGCGAAAGCGCCTGCGCCGACACATATCTCAGCGGTACGACCGTGATGCCGAAGCCGGTCGGGCGACCTTTCGTGCTGACCTGACCAGCGATCGAAGATCCGGCCTCGACGATCTGAAAGGCATTGCCGCGCTTGACGAGATCGGCACCATTCATTTCGAGCATCGATTCAAGAATGGACACGAGATCGTCACGAGGGACCGGCCGAGCGGTCGACAGTGTCACCGTCCCGGTTACCTTCGGGTCGATCGTATAGGTCAGACCAAGCGTCTCGCCGAGGATGGCTTGCACGACGTCGCGGAGCTCAGCCCCCTGGAAATTCAGATTGACGCTATCGCCGGCCGCACCATCCGCTCCGGCTGGAGCGGCGACAACGCCGAGGCGCGTGGACGAGTATATCGCTGGCTGGCGGGCACCAGCCGATCCCGCAGACGAGTAGCCGAGCGTAGAATTGCTGCCATTTCTGAGTGAGCGCGCCTGCAGGTCCGCGCTTGTCACCGAACCCAGGATCGAGTCGACGTCGTTCCCCAATCGGCCTTCTTCAGGAGCGAGGCAGCCGGGGGAAAGCAGACAGATGCCGAAAAACAAAGCCGTCCGAAGGACTGTCCCGCTAGTGCTCATGTTGTCACGACTGATTCTTGCCTCACTCATGTCGAAGCCTAGCATTTCTGTAACGGATCACTATTATTATCGGCAGCTAATCCACTTCTGGTATCGCGGTTCTTGGGGATAACCGCTTAAGATCCCAGGGGCCGGCATGTATCTGCCTTCGATGTCGACAAGCCGTCAAAGTGGCGGTCGAGTGAGTGGGGCTTTGCTGTAGTGTACTGCGGCGGGACGGATGAATACGGCAACGATTGTAACGCATTTCATTCGCTATCTATTGACGAAAGAGGACCTGGTCGGCCCGGCAGAGAGGCTGTCCCTGGAACGGCTTCTTGTGGAAGCGCCCTCGAACTACACCGTCCTTTGGGAGACCGGGCTGTTGTCCGGGGAGCTGCTCGCTGATGCGATTGCCGATTTTCACAACCTCAATCGCGCCGCATTCAACCGCGTCGAATTTCGTCCGGAATTGACTGAAGATTTGTCGGCGCGGTTCCTTCGTGCCGCATGGGCGATGCCGGCGCTCGAAGGTGAGGCTCGTTTGCTCGTCGTTGCCGATCCCAGTCGAAACGACGCGATCGACGCTGCCTTGGCGGCACTTGGCCGTCAGGTGGAGTTGCGGATCGCGACGTTCGAGGAAATGGCGATGCTCTTCGAGCGCATGCTTTCGAGGGAACCGGCCAAGGACGCAAGCACAGAGCGCTCGACGTCGCCTGTTGCTGGCGATCGGAACGAGGAGGATCTCGATCGCCTCCACGATATCGCCAGCGGCGCGCCGATCGTTCGGGCCGTGGATCAATTGCTCGAAACAGCGCTCAGTCTGTCGGCGACGGACCTTCACATCGAACCTCAACCTGACGGCGTAAGGCTGAGGATGCGCGTCGATGGGATGCTGCGCACGATGCAGCCGCTTTCAAACGAGATTGCGCGCGGCGTCATCTCGCGTATCAAGATCCTGGCAGGCTTGAATATTGCCGAACGCCGGCTGCCGCAGGACGGGCGCGCGCGTATCCTGATCAACTCGACGCGCGCTGACTTCCGGGTGGCGACAATGCCGACGTTGCACGGAGAAGCGCTGGTCGTGCGCATCCTCGTCAAAGGCGCCGAAGCCCTTGATCTTTCTCGCCTGGGCATGTCGTCGCGTGATTACTCCGTTCTTCATACGCAACTGGCCGAGCCTCATGGCCTCGTTGTCGTGGCCGGCCCGACCGGCTGCGGCAAGACGACCACCCTGACCGCTGCATTGTCCACTCTGAACAGCCCCGAACGCAAGATCATGACCATCGAAGATCCGATCGAGTATCAGATGGCGGGGGTCAGCCAAACTCAGGTCAAGCCATCGATAAACCTGACATTTGCCAATGCGATGCGATCGTTCCTTCGTCAGGACCCCGACGTCATGATGGTGGGTGAGATGCGCGACAGCGAAACCGCCTCGATCAGTCTTCAGGCAGCATTGACTGGCCATCTGGTTCTAACGACCCTGCACACCAATAGCGCGGCAGACGCCATCATAAGGTTGATGGATCTGGGCGTCGAAACATTCCTTCTGGCATCCGCACTGCGTTGCGTCATTGCTCAGCGCCTGGTCAGAAAATTGTGCGAGCGTTGCAAGGCGCCGATCGAGGACATGGCGCCCGCCGCGTCGACATCTGCGGCGCGCCAGCGCTTTATCAAACGCCCCGGTGACACATGCTTTCGCGCGGTCGGTTGCTCCTATTGCGGCGACAGCGGCTATCGCGGACGCGTTGGAATATTTGAGGTCCTGCCCGTCGACAGCGAGATTACCGCTTTGATCCGCAAGGATGCCGATCCCCAGAAGATTCAGACCGTCGCCGTCCAGGCAGGCATGACAACCATGCTGGAAGATGGGCTCTCGAAATACCGGCGTGGCGTCACCTCGATCGAAGAGGTTCTGCGCGTGACGGTCTGATCATTGAAGGGGCAGAAACATCTTGTAGTCCCGGCTACGCCCGCTCTGCTCGAAGGCGACGGTGCGGCTGTCGACAATCGAGAGGTTCCAGTTCTGAAATTTCTCGCCGTCCTTGAGGCGATGAATCTGGCCACTTGCGGCATCCTGCAGAAGGGCTTGCTGACTGTCTGCTGTCGATATGATGCCGACGAGCTTGAGCTCTGGCGGGGCGTCCGGCACGATCTCAACGTTCGTGGCTGCAACCGGCGCTGGCGTGTCCACCGTCTCGGAGACGGTGGAAGGCTGCCGCGCCGGGGTGAACAATGGACGCAATCGCGTTGCCTCCAGCCTGTCGAGGCTCACACCTCGAAGCCAGGGATCCTCGTCGGATGATGGGGATTGGGACGACGCCGTGCCTGCTAGAAGCAAGGCGACGGCGATGACCGACAAGCGCGAACCCGGAAGGCGCGTCATCGTTCAGCCCTCCGCCAATAGCCTTCGACGAGCGCCAAAACGCGCAATGTCGGCGATGCATGGAGCACCTCTTCGTCGGACGCCAGGCTCTCGATATTGATGGATTTGAAGACAAGCGCTGTCGGATTGGTCTCGGTGGCGAACAGTATCTTCTGAAGAGGTTCGATGGTGCTGTGAAATAGAATCCGCATTTCGACGGTGCCGCCGGCCGGGTCGTCCTCTTCGGACGCGACGAATTCGAACTGCGAGACCACAGCACCGTTCTGGCCGATGATATCCGTGACGAGCCTCTGAAGCTCGGCGCCGGCGATCGCGGGCGTGTTTCCCTGCAAATAGACGCGTGCGCTCGCGCTGTCGCCTTCGCTTCCCGCGCCGCCGCCAAGCGCAGATAGCCTGGATTTGAGTGCTTCGGCCAGGGCCGTGTCGTTCCTGCTCTGCTCGCCAAGACGAGACACGACAGTCGCACTCCACGCAGCCGTCAGGACCGGCAGCACCACCAGACAGGAAAGCGCAGCAACCGTTGCTGCCGTGACACGTCGCGCGCTGGCGCTTGATGCGCTCATGGCCGGCCCTTTTCCGAGAGATGCGCCAGGATCTCGAACCGCTCCAGTTTGCTGTCGTTGTCGCGAACGATCGGCGCGGAAAAACCGGCGCCCTCCAACATATCCGAACCTTCGAGCAGGCTGATCAAATCGGCAGCGTTTGTGGAAAGCCCTGTAACGCGGACATTACGGTCCTCCACGTCGAGAGCGGTAAGGTAAGTGGTGTCCGGAACGCGGCTGGAGAGCTCTTCCAGCAGCAAGACCATGGGAACGGCGTCCCATTTACGCGCCACGTCGAGCCCGGGATCGTTCGTCGCTTCCGCCTCCTTGCGAGCCGTCTCGACGGCGCCACGGAGGCTTGCAAGAGACGCCTCGATACGGGCCGTTTCGGCGACAGCGTGATTGACGCTCCAGCCAGCGCAGGCCAGCAGGGCCACACCGGCGGCTGCGAGCAGGCTAAGGCAAACCAGGGCGTTGTGCCGTCGCCTCGCGCGCACGGCCGCCTTGGCGCCCGGCAAAAGATTGATCGCGCTTGGGCGATCCGACGGGTCCGACGCAAGCCCCACAACGACGGGGGTAATGCCGACGGACTGGAAGGGCTCGATTGCGCTGCGCACCGCGGTCAGCGACGTCGCGACAAGCCGCACGTCGAACTGGCCTGAAAACCGGGCGGCCTCGCTCTCCTGGATGTCGTAGTCGTACACCATCTTCTCTGACGGCCACGGCATGATCTGCTCGACCTGATGGCGGATGATTGCCTCGATGTGGCCACGGCTGGCCGCGGGCAGCCGCAAGGAACGCACCACAACTCCGTCACCCGCCAGACGCAGCTCAACCGGGCGTGTGCCGACTATCTTGTTCAGCCACCCGTCGCGCAAGTCGGCGCGCGTGCCATCTGCCTTGTGCGCGGGTCGGGAGCGGCCGACGCGATAGCAGGCAAGCTTCGTCCCTTCATCGACAAGAAGAAATGTTCCGCGCGCTGTGCGCGGGATACCCATCGTCGCCTGCCACGACGTCATCTCGTCGAGAAGTACCGCCATCGCGCGCTTGAAGTATGCGCCAAGAGCACTCATCCATTCCGCCCCGCCATCAACGGGCCCCCCGACCAGCAGGCGCCCAGTCGTACACAGCATAGCCTTTCGCTTCGTCTTCGGCATCCGCTATGATGACGTGAGCAGCACTTGTTCTGCCACTTTCGCTGCGAACCACGACGTCGAGCCGATACACTTTTGGTGCCTCCAGCGTGACGAAGCTGTCGTACCGCTGCGACAGCTCTCGCAGTTCGCCATCTTCACCTTCTGCACCAGGCGCTTCAACAGATCTCAAGGCGGAGGCATCCGCATTGCTCATCTCGGGTATCGCCATCAAGACACGGCGTGAGGTTGCAGCTGGATAGAGCAGGCCCGTGCGGTTGTAGACCGTGACAAACGGTTGAAGACGCACATAGTCGGCTTCGCTCAAACCACGAACGAAGCGCAACTCGTTTACGGACTGGAACGCGACATTGGCCGGGAGACCGATTGCATCGCTTGCCAGATAGTCCGTCCGCTCGGCGCCGCCCGTCGTTCTTTCATCGTCCTCGTCACGCCAGTCGACGACCCGGGCGGCGAACGACCTGGGTGAAAGCGACTGCCCTCCTGCCGCCTTGAATACACCCTCCAGCAATTCGCGTGGTGACGCATTGAGATCGACCCGTCCGGCCTCCGCCGAAACATGCAGGATGACGCTACCGCTCGGCAGGCGAATTGTCCTGCCGTCCACCGATGCGGCGTCGACATCCGCAAGGAAGAGAAGATACCCGGCGGCTGCAACGCCGCTCTCCATAAGGTTCTCCATCACGAGGTCGTCGGCGCCGAGCTTCGTCAACACAAGCGCCGGCCTCGACAACAGCACCAGCATCGACACGATCGCTGCGAGCAGACCGCTGACAACAAGAACGGCGAGCGTGGCAAATCCGTCATCGCGCCGCATTGCCGCCTCCCGCGCACGATTCTCCGTCGCGACAGGCCGAAGGCGAGTCGACGTGCGGCGACATCATCAGCGTCAGCGGTTGCCGCCGTTCGTCAGACCTGTCCCAGATCTCCAACCGAACAATGTCGGGGAGCTTCGGCTGCGCAATCCAGGATCCAGTCCAGATGGTTCCGCGCTCAGTCGTTTCGGCGAAGGAAAAGCGCCAACGCCACGCCCCTTCGAATATCGCGATCGGTGCGGATGCTCGGGCTCGTTCGAAGGTCACCTGCCCGGGAACGCGTATCGCCGACGACCTCAAGAGTGCTGGCGGCCTGGACCTCACCGCAATCCACACCAACTGATCCGGCTCAAGTTGCGGATCGGTTCGCGTGGCGAACCCGAGCGCATCGCCGCTGCCGTAGAACAGGAGCGGCGCATTCGCTTCCGTTCCCGTCTTGACTGCAGCGATCTGCGCAAAATCCCTTCGCATTGCGGCAAGGCCGGTCGCAAGCTCTTCAAGCGTGGCTGCACCTTGCGAAGCGGCGGCGGACGACCGTGTCACGAGCGAAACCGTGAGCATGAGTGCGTGCAGGACCAGCGCGGTTAGCATCAGCACGACCAGCGCCTCAAGGAGTGCGAAGCCTTCGTCTTTCGGTGCGCGGACACTGTTCATTGGCCGCCTCCGACCAAAAGACGGTCAACAGCTAGGACGCGCGACGCGGAGATCTCGACGTTAAGCCTTGCTTCAAGCAGCACGCGACCGTTGCTCGGCGGCGCGTCGGCGACCGCGGCTGGCGCGACAACCACGCGCCATCGGTGTCCCCGCACCACGCCGGAAAAAGCTCCCGGCCGCATGCGACCGCTTCGTAGCTCCCCCGCCAAAACTTCTTCGGCGACCAGTCTCGCCTCCAGCCAGGCACGGGAGTGGCCGATCGACGTCCGGGCGGATACAAGACTGCGAGGAACGACCGAGACCACGGCCGCAAGGATTGCGACGGCAACCAGAACCTCCAACAGGGTGAACCCCGCGTCGGAACGGCGCTCGTCTTCGGGTCTATTGGGTTGGACAACGAGCGGGATCATCGAGGCATCCTCAGTCAACCTCCGACAGCATGACGCCTGACGTCAGCGGGTTGACCGTTATGTGATAAGTCAAGTTGCTCCCCGTAATGCTCAATACGCCGCCGAGCGCGCGCCCATCCTCCAGAAAGACAAACCCAAGACGATCGGCCGATCGCAGACGGCCGGAACTCACGATCCTCATCGTCGTGCCTTCGGGCAAAACCACCTGTCGACCCGAAGCCCCTGAGGAAACCGTCCTGCGTTGCGGGTCGACGGAACACAGGATCGGTCGTCCCTGTTCCATCGCCGTGTTCCTGCCGTGCCGCAAAAGTGCGGCGATCTCGGCTGTGCGTACCTTCAGGCCGATGGCGCGGCTCGCCCGCGTCAGGAATGGAAACGACATTGCCGCTACAAGCGCCACGATGACGAGCGCAGCCAGGATCTCGAGCAACGCAAATCCGCTGTCGTATGCCGCGTCATTGCTGAATGGCGATGTCGGCCGCACCATCGGCGCCCCCCTCGACGCCGTCGGCGCCATAAGAGATGATCTGCGGCCTCCCCTTGTCACTGATCCGATATTGATACGGGTTACCCCACGGATCGAGCGGCACGGATGCCTGCTGGATGTAGGGACCTTTCCAGCGCTTGATCGAAGCACCGTCCACCAGCGCATCCAGGCCCTCCCGTTCGGTCGGGTAGCGCGCCACGTCGAGATAGAAGAGATCGAACGCCGAGGTGAGAGCCTCGATCTGGAGCTTTGCCGCGCGGACACGCGCTTCGGAGAGATATCCGAGCACCCGCGGCGCGGCGATGCCGGCGACGAGGCTGAGGATGATCAGAACAACCAGCAACTCGAGCAGCGTAAATCCGCCTTCTCCCTCGTCGTGCCTCTGTCGGCAGGCGTTAAGTTTGGGTGGGGTCGTGCGACGGAGTGTTTTCATGGGGGTCACAGCAGCAATTCGTTCAGACTGAGCAAGGCGGTGATCACCGAGACGATGATCCAGGCGATGAAGGCGCTGATTGCCAACAGCACGATCGGACCCGCTATCGCGGTGGCGCGCGCGATCGATCGGTCGAGTTTCGTTTCATAGTAGGTTGCGACCCGCCATGCCGCCTTGTCGGCCTCTCCGATTGTTTCGCCGACGCGCATCATCTGCAGGCCGTAGGCAGGCAGAAAGTCAGTGCGCGTGAGCGCATCGGTAAGGCGGCTCCCGTCGCGGACGTCAGCGAGAACTCCCGCTACGAG
Source organism: Ensifer sp. GW821-FHT05G01 (assembly GCF_059419585.1). Taxonomy (NCBI): domain Bacteria; kingdom Pseudomonadati; phylum Pseudomonadota; class Alphaproteobacteria; order Hyphomicrobiales; family Rhizobiaceae; genus Ensifer; species Ensifer sp. GW821-FHT05G01. The sequence goes on from NZ_JBWKSC010000013.1 coordinate 112,506, forward strand.
GTTGGCGGAGCTTGTATCCCGCATGAGATCTCGGATAAGCCGGAGTGCAGTCGGAAGGTCGACGCCACTTTTGCTCAGCATCGCAAGCGTCGAACAGAAGACGACGGCGCGCTGCTGCATGAGCAGGGTGTCGAACCCAGGGATGTGGCGAAGCAGGGAGATCAAAGCCGCTTTTACCTTGTCGCTGCGGGCTCCTATGATGCCGGCGCCGGCCAGAGCCACTCCTGCGAACGCCAAAAATGTCCTGTGTCCGACGGCAATGCGTGACAGCGTGAACACCAAAGGTTCCGATCCGCGCGACGCGTTGCCCGTTTCGACAAGAGCTTGATCGAACTGTGGAACCACGACGATGAGCACAAAGAAGAACACGCCGATCGCGGCAAGCAGCAGAAGGCAGGGATAGGCAAGTGCTGCGGCCAGCCGACGGTTGAGTTCACTCTGACGCCGCCGATCCTGAGCAATCACCTGCAGGGTTGCGTCGAGATTGCCGGCGACTTCCGCGACCTCCACCATTTTGACGTAGGTTCTCGGGAAGGCCTTGGGGTAAGCGGCAATCGCCTCGCCAAGACTGTGCCCTTTCGATATCACTTCCCACATCGAATAGACGATGCCGGAAAGCGCCCGGCGTTTGGTCGATTGATAGATGATCTGAAGAGCCCGATCCAAGGCAACGCTGCCGGAAAGCAGGGCCGCAAGATCCTCGGTCAGCGCCGTTACATCTTCGTATGAAGGCCCACTGCCCGTGAGGATAGGGGCGTGCCGTGCGGAGGTGGATCGGTTCACCTCTTCTATGTCGATCGGCAGAAGCGATCTGCGCTCCAACTCAGTCATCATCATGCTGCTTGAAGCCGCGTCCAGATAGCCCTCTAGTACGTGTCCGGACTGGTCGATAGCCCGATACCGAAAGCTCGGCATAACCATTCACCACCATCGGAGTTCTGTATGCCGACAAAGACTCAACCTTGGCGATAAGGCCGGATCGAATACTAAGCCCAAGGTAATTATAAGAGAATGTCGGATATCCTCAACAGAGAAACATTGGAAAACCGGCAGACTGGAACAAATCGTTCGATCTAAGTCGGAATATTCATAAGACTAAAGTCTGCTCTAATCATTGTGATCACAAGTGTCGGGGCGTATTATTTTGTTGAAATCCAAATCGGAGGACCATGGGCTACATTTTATAGGGGCGGATTAAATGTACATCTCCAACGATGCGTCGCGGGCGCGACAAAGAGAAGCGCAGCTCGCACGGGAAAACCGTGCCGAGATTGCAAGAGCAATCAACCAGGAACAGGTGACACGTCGCGAACTGTTGCGATGGGGCATCTTCACCGCGAGCGGAATGCTCGCGATGAAAAACGGGCTCAGTCCCTTTGCGAAGAGCGCCTATGCGGCGGTACCCACCGGGGCGCCGCGCACACCGCTTTTCGGCGTCAAGAAGTTCTCACAACCCATGTATCGTCTGCACCTGCTCAACCCCGTGCCGATGACGCGCACGTCGCAGGGGCATGCGGCGTTTCCAGCGCATCTGGCTGAACGGCCGGCGAAGCGACTGTCCTATCACACCGACTTTTCGGCCGATCCGACAAACAGGCAATTCATCAATCCGCGGACCTACCGTGGTCCGATCGAAGGGCGCCCTCCGGGAGAGATCTTCGCGCATCAGCGCTGGGACGAGTACTTCCCCAAAGTGGGTTACATCATGAGGCTCGGACAAATTGCGCAAGGCGGGGGTGGATACTTCCACGACCACTTCCCGCTGCAGCAGCCAGACAGCGTCTGGTGTTATGGTGGCGGCAGGACCGGCGAATGCAATCTGCCTCCGTTCCTGATCAAGGGTCGCTACGGCGAACCCATCATCACGCGGATCTACAATGACCTACCCGCCAACCGGGCACAGAACAACGGCTTCGGCCGCAACGAGACCCAGCTTCACTTCCACAATGCACACAATGGCGCGGAAAGCGACGGCGCGGCGAATGTGCACCACTTCCCAGGCACGTTCTACGATTACCGCTGGAGCACCACGCTTGCCCGACGCGACAAGATCAACACCCAGGCCACCGATCGGCGGGCGTCAGGCCCGGACGACAGCACCGGCCTCGTCAACGTGCCGGGAGACTTCCGCGAACTGCAGGGATCGTTGTGGGCGCACGACCACCGTTTCTTCTTCACGGCGGAAAACGTCTACAAGGGCAATCTGGGTGCGATCAACTATTACAGCGGCCCTGACCGAGGCAACGAAGAGCTTGCAGACGGCGTCAATCTCCGGCTGCCCAGCGGCAAGCTTCTGGGTTGGGGGAATATCGACTTCGACGTCAACCTGGTCTTTTCCGATTGTGTATGCGACGCTTCGGGCCAACTCTTCTTCGATATTTTCGATACGGACGGAATGGTCGGCGACGTGCCGCTGGTCAATTTCGGCTATGCGCCATTCTTCGAAGTCCTGCCGCGAAAGTATCGATTCCGCGTCCTCAACGCCTGCATGTCGCGTTTCCTGAAGCTTGCGCTGGCGGATGCCAAGGGCAATCCCGTGCCGATCAAGTTCATCGCCAATGACGGGAACCTTGTTGTCACACCCCTGACCCTGACCTCCCTCCCCGTCCAAGGCATGGGAGAGCGGTACGATATCGTCGTCGACTTTTCTGGCTTCCGGGTGGGCGACCGGATACGGGTCGTCAATCAGGTCCGCCATGACGATGGGCGCGGGCCCAAGGAGGAACTCAGCCTGGTCAAGGCGATCAAGGGCGACACCAAGGACCCGGTCGTCGGGCCGATGCTTGAATTCCGGGTGGTTAGTGCCGTCGAAAGCGTCGATGTGCCCGGCGTCATCCACCGTGCCACCGACCCGGACGTCAGCCGCGTTCCGCTGCAACTGACCGAACAGATACCGATCGTAACGCCAGTACGCACGCGGGTCGTCGAGTTCGGCAGATCAGGAGAAGGCGATTCCCGCGGGCCTGACGGGTGCGTTCCCGATTGCGGTGAATACGTCAATTTCCCCTGGACCATTCGTATCAATGGCGAAACGTCGCATTCCATGAATGCCAACCGAATTTCCCTGCTGGTCCCGAAGGCCGGCGAGGTCGAGCACTGGACCTATCGGAACGGCGGCGGCGGCTGGGATCATCCCATTCACCTCCACTTCGAGGAGGGCGTCACCATTTCGCGCAAAGGGCTAAAGCTCGAAGCGACCGAGGCTTTCCAGCGAAAAGATGTCTGGCGGCTCGGTGAAAACGGCAGCGTCACCTTCCAGGTGCAATTTGGTGAGTTCGGAGGGTCCTACGTCAACCATTGTCACAACACCATTCATGAGGACTTCGCAATGCTGGCGCGACTTCAGTTGCTGACCGGAGTTGCCGGCTCGCCGCAAACTGCCGTGACCCCGACCCCTAATCCCACCCCGGACGGCGTCGTTTTCACGACCCCGGAGATCCTGCCGGAAGGTGCGCCCAAGGGTTGGAGAGACAGCCAGCCGGTTCAGGCAGCGCAGCTCTCAGGCATGGTCACGCCGTAAAGGCTTGGCCGCGCCGGCCAACCAGAGAGACGTTTATCCTCGTTGCGTCAGCCTGGCGCGCGCTCCGCGCCGGCCTGCCTGCTGTTTGGAGATCCATATGAAACGATGGTTGGCCGCCGTCGCGGCGATAATCGCGATCCTTCTGTTCAGTCCAGGCGGACCGGAGGCCAAGAGCTCGCGTTGGGGAAAGGACTATTTCCCCAACGTCGACGTCGTCACTCAGAATGGCGAAAGGGTTCGCTTCTATGACGATCTGATCAAGGACAGGATCGTCCTCATCAGCTTCATCTTCACCAGCTGCACCGATCTCTGTCCGCTGACGACAGCGCGCATCGCCCAGGTGGTGGACAGGCTGAGGGACGAAATCGGCAAGAACATTTTTGTCCTCTCGATCACCGTCGACCCTGAAAACGACACGCCAGAGAAACTGAAAACCTTCGCCGACGCCTTTTACAGCGGCCCCGGCTGGACATTCATCACCGGGAAACCAGAGGACATTCGTGCCATCAACTCAAAGCTCGGCAACAAGAGCGATGTGGCGACCCAGCACCGCAACGAAATCGTTCTCGGCAACGACAAAACGGGCGAATGGACGAGAAACTCACCCTTCGCCGACCTCGAAAACCTGGAGCTTGCCATCCGTGACATGGATCCGGACTGGCGGGACAGCCGTCACGTTCCTCAGGATGCCCTGGCGGCGAACCATGACCCGCAAGACCTGACGATCGGCCGTGAGCCCGGGCAGGTGCTGTTCAAGAAGATCTGCGCGCCTTGCCACACCGTGGGCGTCACCGATCACATCGGTCCCGATCTCCTCGGCGTCACGGACAGGCGTGATCGCCTGTGGTTGTCGGAAATGATCATGCATCCGGCCAGACTGCGCGCAAAGAAAGACCCGACCCTCGCCGAACTCGACGCGAAATACAAAGGTGTCCGCATGCCAAATCTCGGCCTGTCGGCGAGCGACGCATCGGATCTCATCTCGTATCTGGCCACCAGGACGGCGCAGATCAACGAACTGCGAGCCCAACCCGAGGAGCAGCATCTCCACACAGCGCAAGGCGGGGCTCATCACGAGCACAAATAATCCGGAAGGCCGCTCTGGCTGCAGAGCGCGGGAACGCCGGACCGCCACATCACCGAGATGCGGCGGATGTTGCCGCGGAGCTGCGGCGCTAATCAAGCAGGGCCACGGCCTCCACTTCGAACAGCATGCCGTCGACCGCCAGTTTGGGCACCGGGATCAAGGTCTGCGCCGGCAGCGCTTCGCCGAACATTTCCTTGACGCTCTCGGTCAACACCCCAAGCTTGGACATATCATGGTCGACCACGAAAACCGTGAGCTTGGCAACCCGATCTGTCCGGGCGCCGAGCGCATCAAGGGCAGCGCGCAAATTCGCGTAGCCCTGCTTAACCTGAACAGCGAAGTCGGGCGACAAGGCTCCGGTGCTGTCTTGGCCTCCCTGCCCGGAGATGTAGGCGACCCGGCCTTCGCGCGGCATGATCACCGCCGTGCTGTAGCCGTTCGGCGTCGGGTCGTAGAGTGTCTGTGGATTGACGATGGTCAGCTTGCGATCTTTCTCATTCGCTGGCGCCACCGTGGGAACTGCCATGGCCATGATGATAACCCCTCCGATAAGCACATGCTTGATTGTGCGTGACATGATTTTCTCTCGGCCTTGAGAACCGCGAGCGATGGACCCTCGTGGTCTGCAGGATTGAATTTTAGCTCGTTACAAGGATTGACTCGTACGCTGTACGATTAAATTACATCGTACAGCGTACGAGTCAATCGGTGAGTATCGACATGCGTCGCATTGTCGGCTTAGAACGACGTTCTGATCAGCGGGGAAAGCGGATGGCAGCCAAACGCAGCAGCGCGCAGAGCAACCGGTCTCAACGGAAGAATGTATCACTCCAGTCCGTGCAGGAACCACACGGTGACCCCCCTCTCTCTCTGGATCGGATCGTGGCCACCGCGGTGGAGCTGCTGGACGCCGAAGGGGTCGACGGATTGAAGATGCGTCGGCTGGCCGATCGCCTCGGCGCGGGCGCGATGAGCCTGTACTGGCATGTCGACAACAAGGAGGAGGTCTTTGATCTGGCTCTCGATGCGGTGCTTGAATATCGCGGACCTCTGCAAGCGGACGAGCCTGAAGACTGGCGCAGTGATGTTGTTCATCTGCTCCAAGACTGGCGCGCAAGCATGCTGCGCCATCCCTGGTCGGCGTCACTGCTATCGCGCCGGGCGCTCGGCCCGAACATCCTCAATCGCCTGGAACTGCTGGGCAAAATCCTGTCGAGAGCCGGTGTAGCGGACGCAGATCTGAACGTCGCGATATGGTCGTTGTGGAATTATGTGATGGGCGCCACGATCACCCGGGCGAGCTTCGGCCTCTCGGACAATGATCAGGTCGCCGCGCAACAGCGCCTTACACGCCTTAGCGAACACTATCCGACAATCGAACGCTCTCGTCTGCTGTTGGACAACGATTGGGACGGCACGTTCAGGAAAGGCCTCGACTTCCTGCTTGATGGGCTCTCACCCGGCCAAAACTCCGGTTCGGGATGATGCCGCAACTGGGCAGCGCCGCGCGCTTGCCCGATCGAGGCGAAGCAACCGGAGTTGTTATCCGGCGCCGTCATGACACGGCGCCATTTCGTTTTCTTTCGTTGTCTGCCTCCGGGGCTCATGCCCAAAAGGTCAGGACGCCTGATTGACCTTCAGCTTCGCCTGCTCGAGCACCCAGTACTCCATGTCGAACAGATCAGCTTCTCCAATCGGCGTGTAGCGGCCGTAGGATTCTGCAGCATTGATCGCCCGTGTTGCCTGCTCGCACAGGTCTCCTGCGATCCGCGCGGCTTTGGCGTTTCCTCCGATTGCGAACATACCTTCGCCGCGCACGACCACGACGCGTGGATAGGCATCCAACATGGTCTTTGCATCAGGCGTTCGGCCGGCATTCCGCTGAAAATACGCGCGGTATTCGGCGCGATAGCGTTCAACTGCTGCCGCGATCTCGTCCGCATCCGCTTCTGGTTCGATTATCATCGGCCACGGCTTGATGCGGATGACGTGATCCGGCGTTACCGTACCTCTTCGAGAAACACTCTCGAGATCACCCCGCAACGCGTAGGTGCGAATGGCTGGCGTCGAGCGAAAGTCGACCGACAACGCGTGTTCGAAGGGGGAGCCGGCGCCAGCCAATGCCTTGGTCAGCCGCGCCGTCAGACCGGCGTCAGCCACTCGGTCATTTGGCTGGGGGCCCGTCAGCACAACTTCTTTTCGGGCAAGCTCCTGTTCCGCCATATCGACGAATTCGATCATCAGTTCGTAGGATGCGCGGGCCGTGCCGGCGAAGGTGAACAGGCCGTGGTTTTCGAGCCAGAGGCCTTCGCAATCGGGGTGAGCCTGAAAGATACGATCTGCTTCGATAGACAGGTCAAAGCCCGGCATCACATAGGGCACGTAGGCGACCCGGTCGCTGTAGATGCGCACAACAGTATCGCGCATATCGGGTTGGTCCGCCAGCGCGAGGATCGCGGTTGCATGCGTGTGGTCAACGAAGTCGTGCGGGATGAAGGCATGCAAAAGCGCCTCCACCGAGGGATTGGGTGCGCCGGCATCCAACAGATTGGTGCGCAGCAAGGCGACCATGTCAGGGTCGGAAAGCCTGGGCCCGTCGCGCGCGGCCAGAAGTTCCGGCAGCCGTACCGCCGGCAGACCCGGCGCCTCGATGGTGTCGAGATCCCAGCCGCTGCCCTTGATATGCATAAGGGCGCTGCCGTCCTCGCCTCTCACCTTGACCGAGGTATTGCCTCCGCCGTGCAGCACGAGGTCTGGATCGCCACCGATGATGCGCGAGGTATAGATGCGCAGCCCCAACGCTTCGCTATGGCCGGCGGACCGGGCGGCCTCCACGTAACGGTCGGCGTCGATGTCGTTCCAGCGGCTCTTCATGATGGTTTTCCATTCTTCAGCAAAGTGAGAACGGGCGGCCACTCATAGGCCGCCCGGCATGGTGTCTTCTGGCTCAGAAGTCGAAGTTGCCGATGTTGTCCTTGGTGAAGACGGTCCGCTCAGGCAGCAGTACGATACCGTTGCCTTCGGCTTCGTAGTCGTAGCCCTGGACCTTGTTGGCCGAGACTTCGACCGTGCCGACGCCTGGGACTTCCAGCTTGTCACCGACCTTCATCGGCCCATTTTTCAAGACGTGGTCAGCGACAAAGACCGAGATCTTGCCCTGTTGGGTCACATCCCAGAGGCCGAACCGCTTGATCGTGCCCCGCTCAATGTAGGGACGCATGACGTTGGGGGTCGAGAACCCGACGATGGTGACACCGTCGGCCCGCTTCAGGTTTTCGGCGGCCTGGGCGGCGGCAGGCAATGCGTTGGCGTCGGGCGCGATGATCGCGTCGAGATCCGGGTAGGTCTGCAGGATGCTTTCGGCCGTCTGCAGCGACTTCTGCGCATCATTGTAGCCATACTGCGTGGTGACGATCTCCCAGCCGGGATGCTCCTTGGCGATCTTCGCCTTGGCAGCTTCCGCCCAGGCGTTCTGGTCGGTGACGGTCGGGCTCGAATAGAAGAAGGCAACCTTCGCCTTTTCCTTCTTCACGCCCTCGCCGGCCATGTCGACGAGCAGGCTGCCAAGCTGTTCGGGCGTGCCCTGGTTGATGTAGTAGCTGCGGCAATCCGGATTGACGTCGCTGTCCCAGGTCATCACCAGCACTCCGCGCTCCATTGCACGCTTCAGCGCCGGGCACAGCCCGTCCGGCGAAACGGATGAAACGATGATGGCGTTGTAGCCTTGGTTGACGTAGTTGTTGATGAACTGCACCTGCCCGGAGACGCTCGGCTCGGTCGGACCATCGTAGGTGACCTTCGCGCCGACTTCTTCGCCGGCCTTCACGGCGCCAGCACCGCCGCTGGTAAAGAAACCGACCCCGACCAGCTTGGGGATGAAGGCGATCTGGGATTCGGCCTGAGCCGTTCCGGACGCGAGCATGGTGCCGGCAAGAAGGCTGGCCGCAAGGGCAGCGATTTTGATCATGGTGTTGGTCATTTTCTTTCTCCTCCTGAAGTAATTACCGCCCGGCCTTTCTGCTGCCTGGCAACGGCGACGAAATCGGCAAGCAAAGCGCTTCCGTGGCGCAATGCGACCGCTATAACCAGCAACCCTCCCGAAAGTGCGCTGGAAATCTGGCTTGAAACACCGCTCGCCTGCAGGCCCTGCTGCAGATAGCCGATGACGAATGTGGCGATGAGCGTCCCGAGAATGGAACCCTGGCCGCCGTAAATGGACGCGCCGCCAAGGACGGCCGCCGTGACGGCCGGAAGCAGCGTCGCGGCGCCGAGATCGACGCGCGCCGAGCCGAAATAGGCGGACATGACAAGCCCGGCTATTGCGGCGCATAGCCCGGTGACGACGTAGGTGATGGTCTGGATGGTGGCCACGGGAATGCCGGCGAAACGGGCTGCACTCTCCGATTGCCCCACAAGAAACACGGCACGGCCGAAGCGCGTGAAATGCAGCAGCACGACCAGAACGAAGGCAAGTCCGAGAAAGACGGCAAGGGTCGCGGGCAGCCCGAACAGCTGTGCGTAGCCGAACCCGTTGAAGGCTTCGGGGAAGTTGCCGATCCCTTCGTAGCCGCCAGCCCCGACAAGGCCGGAGGCGACGGTCGCAGTCCCCTGAAACAGATAGAGACTGCCGAGGGTCACGACGAGCGGCTGGATCTTCGACAGGTGGATGACCGCAGCGTTGAAGAGACCGCACAGCGCACCGGTCGCAAGCGCCAGCAGGATCGATAGCGGCAGCGGTACGGCGTAGAAGCTCGCGACCCCGAACACGATCGCCGCAAGGCCAATGGCCGATGCGAAGGACACATCGATGCCGCCGGCGATGATCACCAAGGTCAGCGGCAAGGCAACGATGCCGATCTGGACAAAATCCGAGGTCCCGTAGATCAGGTTCGCAGGATTGAGAAACCGCGGGTTGATGATGCCGAAGATTGCCAGTTCCGCCACCAGCATCGCGAGCAGCGCGGTCTCCCAGCGGAAGATCAACTTTTTCATCGGCTCGCCTCCGCGATCCCAGTTGTTGAAGACGTGGCATCGTGGACGGGCGCACGATCATGGATGGCGTAGCGGCGCGCACGAATGCGCCGCTCGATCAGTTGACGGATGCGGCCGTCAAGCAGGAGCACCGAGAGCAGCAGCGCACCGGCGATGAAGTCGTTCCAGTAGGCCGGGATTTTCAGGAAGACGAGCGCGCTGTCGATCGACGTGATGAAGATCACCGCGGCGACAACGCCTGCGACCGATCCGGTGCCACCGAGAAGACTGACGCCGCCGAGAACATTGACCGCGATCGCCTTCAGTTCGATGCCGTTGCCCGCCTGGTTCGGGATGAAGCCGATCTGGGCGGCAAAGACGATGCCGGCCAGCGCCGCGCAACATCCAGCGGCAACGAAAGCGGCAAATTGCACGCGCCGCACCGGCACGCCGAGGTGGTGCGCTGCCGCCTTGTTGTCGCCGACCGCGTAGAAGAAACGGCCGAAGCGCGTCTTGCGCAGGAACAGCCAGAGCGCAACGACGAGCAGCACGACGACGACTGTCAACGCTGAAAAGCCGAAGCCCAGATTGGTCGAAAGGGCCTTCAAGTCCTGGGGTAGGTCCTCGATCCAGCGTCCACCGGTCAATACCAGCATGATGCCGCGGTAGAGGCCAAGGGTCCCAAGCGTGGCGACGATCGATGGTATGCCGAGATAGGCGACCATCAGCCCGTTGAATGCACCTGCCAGGGCGCCGGTGAGCAGGCAAAGCGCGATCGCCAGCGGAAGGCTGAACCCCGCATTCAACAGCAGGCCAAGCACGGCGGCACTCAGGCCGAGCACCGAGCCGCTGGACACATCGATGTTGCGCGTCAGGATGACGACCATGGTGCCGAGCGAGATCAGCATCAGCACCAGACTGCTCGAAAGCACTGTCGAGAGCGTTGCACCGGAGAGGTAACCCGGCGCTGCCGCGCCGATTGCCGCGTAGGCAAGGGCCAGGATGAGGATGAGGGTAACAACGCGGTTGCGGGCAAAGAGATCAAGCATGGTGAGCCTCCGAGGCGCCGAAGGCCAGTCTGGCGATGGCATCGACGCTGATCGCCTCCGAAAGCTCGCCGCCGTGCCGGCCAAAGGCCATGACCTGCACGCGATCGGCTAATTGCTCAATCTCGTCGAAGTCCGAGGATATGAGGACGATGGCGACGCCTTCGCTGGCGAGCGTGCGGATCAGAGCGTAGATGTCACTGCGTGCGGCAACGTCGACCCCGCGCGTCGGCTCGTCGAGGATCAAAACCTTCGGCCCCGCCGACAGGCACTTTGCCATGAGGACCTTCTGCTGGTTGCCCCCGGAGAGACCGCGGGCTGCCTGCCCGGCGCCGGTACATTTTATGCCCATGCTGTCGCGGAAGCCGTCGAAGATCCGGCGCTCGGTTCCCGAGCGCAGGAAAAACGGCAGGCGATGGATCAGATAGGACGAAACATTCCAGTAGAGTGGCGCTTCGAGGAACAGGCCGTTCTGCTGGCGATCCTCCGGCAGATAGACGAGGCCATGATCGATGCACGACCGTGGCGATCGGCCCTTCAGCGCCTTGCCTTCCAGATGGACGCTGCCGGCGCTTTGTTTGCGCAGGCCGAAAAGTGTCTCTGCAAACTCCGTACGTCCGGCACCGACGACACCGGCAAGACCGAGGATTTCCCCTGCCCGGACATGGAGGTCGATATCGCGAAACCCCTCTCCCGACAGCCCGCGCACCGTGAGCCTCGGTTGACCGATCTGCGCCACCTTGCGCCCTGCCTTGGCGGTTCCTCCGTCGGCTGCAAGCTGTACGCGGCTCATTGCCTCGACGATCTCTGCGTCCGTATACTCGTCGAGTGGCCCAGAGAGCACGATGACGCCGTCCCGCAGCACACTGATGGTGCTGCAGATCTCCCGGATTTCCCGCAGCTTGTGGGAAATGAAAAAGATGCCGACGCCTTGACCCTGCAGTTTGCGGACGCGCTCGAAAAGTGCGCTCGTCTCAAAGGGGGTCAGAGCCGAGGTCGGTTCGTCGAGGATAAGGACGCGCGCGTCCCGCACCAGCCCGCGCAGGATTTCGACGATCTGCCGCTCGGCAATCTCCAGCGAGGCAGCCTGCGCATCGAGGTCCACGGCAACGGCAAGCTCGGCGACAAGCGTCTCGACGCGAGGCCGCAGCGAGCGTGGCGACGGCTTCAAGCCCAGGCAGATGTTTTCTAGTACCGTCTGGTTTGGCAGGATATGCGCTTCCTGCGGCACGAGATAGAGGCCGAGATCCTGGGCGAGCGCCGGCGAGGCGTGCGTCAACGTCCGGCCGTTGATTTCAATGCGGCCCGAATTGGCGGGAATCACCCCGGACATGATCTTCATCAGACTGGATTTGCCGGCGCCATTGCCTCCAAGCAGCGCGTGCACCTCTCCAGCTTCGAGCGCCAATGAGACGCCCTTCAGGACCGGCACCGCACCATAGGATTTCCAGATGTCCTCTAGAAGGGCGACCCTCCCGGCCGCTTGTTCCTTCGCCATTCCCCACCTGTTCAAATGTATTCGACTGGCATCATGTGATCATAATGGCTGTATGCCGTCAATATGCTCATCCGTACCTAACCACTCCTCGGATCGCTAATCTGGCAACGATTGTGCGAATAATTGCACGAAATCAGTTGGTTGCCAGGCAATAGATTTTTTCGGCGCTCAACACCGTTGACGTATCAAATGTTTTTGAGATACTCAAATGATCATAACAACCCAAAGGAATGGGCCGCATGGCTTCGGACAATGGCGAGTGGAGTTACGCGGATGCGGACGAGGAGACCCTCACCCGCATTGCCTGGTACTACTACAATGATGGCTTGACCCAGAACGAGATCGGCGAGCGACTGAACATGTCGCGCATCAAGGTGTCTCGCCTTCTGGAAAGCGGCCGCCGTTCCGGCATTATTCAGGTGCGCATCAATTCACGCTATCAGGGTTGCCTGACGCTGGAACGCGAGATCAAGGAGCGCTATGGGCTGCTGGAGGCCTACGTCGTGCCGCAGTTGCCCGACCAGGATCCGAGCGATCGTCTCGGCCAGGCGGCAGCCCAATTCCTCATGCAACGCCTGCAGCATGGCGACCTCCTAGCGGTGGGCTGGGGCGCTACCGTCAGCAACACCATCCAGCGGCTTGGCCATCTCGCCAACGAACGCGATATCGGTCTCGTCAGCCTGACCGGCGGCGTCGGAACCTATGTGGACGGCATGCGCACGGCCAACTGGGGTAGCAGCGTTCATCTTGTGCCCGCGCCACTTGTCGTCAGAGACCCACAGGTTGCAAGCAACCTTTCTTCGGAACCGGCCGTCGCCAACCTGCTCGATATGGCGCTCAACGCTTCCTTCCAGCTCGTTGGCATCGGTGAGCTTTCACCCGCCTCGACAGTCGTGCGCTCCGGTTATGTCACGCCGGATGAAGTCGAGCCGCTGCGTCGCAAGGGTGCGGTCGGCGACATCCTTTGCCAGTTTTACAACGAACAGGGCGAGGTGCTGGATCTGCCGCTGCACGATCGCGTGATCGGGGTGAAGCTTGCGACCCTGTCGCGGGCCGAAAAGGTGGTGGCCGCGGCAGGTGGCCTGCAAAAGGTACAAGCCATCCATTCCGCCTTGCGGGGAAAATTCGTCGGTATCCTCATCACCGATGAAACGACGGCCGCCGGACTGCTCGAGATCAAGGGCTAAGCATACGATGAACGCACGTTATCTCCTCGCAGTCGACGCGGGCACGGGCAGCGGCCGCGCCGTCGTCTTCGACCACGATGGCAATCAGATCGCCAGCGCCCAACATGAGTGGTGGCACAAGCCTGATCCGCGCTTTGCCGGCTCGATGGATTTCGATGTTGCAGGCAACTGGGCCCTTTTGGCGCGGGCGATCCGGCGCGTCATTGCCGATGCGGGGATCCGGGCAGCGGACATCGCAGCCGTCAGTGCCACCAGCATGCGCGAAGCCATTGTCGCCTATGATCGCGACGGCCAGGAAATCTGGGCCTGCGCCAATGTGGACAGCCGCGCCAACAATGAGGTGCGCGACCTGAAGCGGGACTTCCCGCAGCTTGAGGCGGAACTATACGCCCAATCCGGACAGACCTTTGCGCTCGGCGCCCTACCCCGGCTGCTCTGGCTGAAACGTAACCTTCCCGATGTCTATGATCGCGTGCATCGCGTCAGCATGCTGTCGGACTGGGTGCTCGCCCGGCTTTCGGGCGTGATCGCCAGCGATCCGTCCAATGGCGGTACGACCGGCCTCTACAGCCTGACGGAGCGCAACTGGCTCCCGGATGCGATGGCCAGCGCCGGCATGCGCGACGATATCTTCCCGCCGAGTGCCGAGCCGGGGGCCGTGATCGGTCACGTGACGGCAAAGGCAGCTGATGAAACCGGCCTTGCCGCGGGTACACCGGTGGTGATGGGCGGCGGCGACTGCCAGATCGGCGCGGCGGGTCTCGGCGTCGTCAACGAAGGTGATTGCGCCGTGCTCGGCGGTACCTTCTGGCAGCAGGTGGTCAATGTGGCACCATCCGTCACGGATCCGTCGATGGACCTGCGCATCAACCCTCACGTCGTGACGGGTCTCAACCAGGCCGAGGCGATCAGCTTCTTCGTCGGCATCGTCATGCGCTGGTTTCGCGACAGCTTTGGTGCCGAGGAGATCGCCGCCGCCGGCAGCGGTGGTGACGCCTATCGTTTGCTTGAGCAGAAGGCGGCGCTGGTTCCTCCGGGAGCCTACGGCATTATCCCGGTGTTCTCGGACGTGATGCACTATGGAAAATGGTATCACGCGGCCCCGTCACTGCTGAACCTCTCCATCGACCCAGAAAAATCCGGCAAGGCAGCAATCTTTCGCGCCCTGCAGGAAAACGCAGCCATTGTCGCGGCTCGCAACCTCGCCGCCATTTTCCAGCTTTCCGGCAAGACGCCTAAGAAGATCGTCTTTGCGGCCGGCGCCTCCAAGTCCGCCCACTGGTCGCAAATCCTTTCGGACGCAACCGGACTGCCGGTTGTCACGCCTGTTGTCAAAGAGGCGACGGCTCTCGGCTGTGCGGCCGCAGCTGCAATCGGCATTGGTCTTCACCGCGACTTCGTCGAGGCCGCCGAGAGTTGGGTTCGCTGGGACCGGCATTTCGAACCCAATGTCGAGCACAAGGCGATTTACGATGACGCTGGTGAACGTTGGGCCCGGGCCTACGCGCTTCAGCGTCAATTGGTCGATGAAGGCGTCACCACGGCCATGTGGAAGGCTCCCGGTCTCTAAACCCTTTCATCGCACGCACCAGCGTGCCGCTCTAACTTTACCAAGGAATACGACATGCTCATTCAGATGGTCAGCATCAAGGTCAAGGAAGGCCATGCGGCCGAATTTCTCGAGGCCTTTCGCATCAATTACGAAGGCACGCGCAGGGAGCCGGGCAACCTGCGTTTCGACGTCCTACGCGATCCGCAGGACGAAAACACCTTTTTGATCTACGAAGTCTTT
Source organism: Ensifer sp. GW821-FHT05G01 (assembly GCF_059419585.1). Taxonomy (NCBI): domain Bacteria; kingdom Pseudomonadati; phylum Pseudomonadota; class Alphaproteobacteria; order Hyphomicrobiales; family Rhizobiaceae; genus Ensifer; species Ensifer sp. GW821-FHT05G01. Next base: position 127,607 of record NZ_JBWKSC010000013.1, read on the forward strand.
CAATCTGCAGAGGCCCTGGAAGAACATCGCAAGACTGAGCATTACAAGGAATGCGTCCGCATGATTGATCCCATTCTGGCTGGACCGCGGACCAAGGTCTACTACAACGCCGAGATGGCTGACTTTCTCTAAAGCGCCCGTGCGTTCGACGCCGCGAAGGTCGACCGGATGGCGCCCGCAACGAAGGCGACTCGGTATCCCGTCGGCAGCGGCGTCGAGCAACAACCTGTGTCGTCCGAGCGATGCCTCGGCCTAGTTCGGGGCGACCGCCCTCACTCCGGCAGAGCTGAGGCCACCGCATCGCCAGACGCCATAGGCAGCGTGCGTGTCCCAGTCGTAGTAGAAGGCGGCCGTCAATTGCCCCGACAACATGAGGGTTTGAAACACGGACCGCATCGCCACGATCGCGTCGGCGCGTTTTCGGTCGTCGAGCGGGCATGAGCGGGTGGTGTTTGCCACCCCCCACTCGGTAACCCAGCAGGGCTTGCCCCGATCCCCTGCCGCACAGAAACGAAGGAGCCCGCGGATATAGCCGGCAAGCTTCGGCCCTGCCCTGCGTCCCGGATAGACGTGAATGCCATAGGCATCGACATAGCTGTCGATCCCGAGCGATTTCAGGAGTGAGATCACGTCTTCCGGGTCGAGGCGCTCCATGCCTCTTTGGTCCGCCTCGGCTGCATTCATGTCCGAGAGGCCGGCGGAGACAACCAGCGCATTCCTGCTGTGGGCCGTCGCCTTCAGCTCCTGCCTCGTAATTCTGGCAATCTCGACATAAGTCGCCAATCCACGCTCAAAAGCTTTCCGGTTGCGGATATCGGACACGCTGCGTGGTGTTGGGGGACCGGGTTCGCGAAACACGACCAGATCGCCATTATAGGCGCTGTAGTTGATCTCGTTGCCCGGCTCGACTGCGGCAAGCGTGACGCCTGCATCGTCCACGCGGTCAAGCGCCGCCTTGAGGCTTTCCCGATATCTGACCGGATCGAGGTCTGAAAGCCGGCGTATGTCCCATATGCGCCCGTAACCCGTTCGCGGGTCCACATCTTCGGCATAATAATCAGGATTCGTAAGCTGGATTTCGAGCAGTATCTTCAGCCCGAGACCGTGAGCGATCTCGACTGCTTCGATGCTCCTGTCAACCGGGGCCGACAGGGACAGCCGAACGTGCGTTGCGCCACTTGCCGCGATATCGCTCAGGATCTTCCTCTGTTCACCCGCGGGCAGCCAGGCAAGATTGACCCTGTTGATACCGAGGATGCCGGTTGCGCCTCGACCTTCTGCGTTCGCCGTGCCTGGCTCTATGGCAAAGAGCGAAAGCAGCGCGCAAAGAACGACCCTGCGCGCCACCGCATTCCATACGCCGCGCTCAGATCCCAATCTGACCGAGCACATTTCTGAAGTTGGCCTCGCAGGCCTGATAGCGGTCAATCGCCGCCTCGGAATCGATCTTCGACAGGAAGTTGGCGAGATAGGTGCGCTTGTCCGCCTCACGGTTCCAGGTCGCCGCCTCGATGTAGGGGAACCCGATGAACTCCAGCATTTCGCGCATGCGGTCGTCCACCGCGATCATCAGGGCGGGAACGCCCGCCTGCATGCCGATGATGCAGCCATGGAACCTGCGGCCGAAACACATGTCCCTGCTGGTGGTCCAGGTGCGCCACTGATTGGTGTCGAAGAACGCGATAAGCTCGTGCTCGCGCTGCCACTTTTCCTTGTGCTTGTACTGCGTCTCGCCGGTGATCCGTCCGCTGGCACGATCGTAAACCGGCGTCGCGTCGTCACCCGGCAGTTCCAGATTGTAGGCGATGACCTCATCCTGGACGACGTAGCTGGCAACGGATTTCGGACCGAGCAGGGCGTGCGCGTCGACGATCGTATCGGCAACACTGCCGAGATAACCGCCAAAGGCGATTTTCTGCGCGTCTGCGAGAGCCGGATTGGCAAGCGCCGTGAGGGACCGGGCCATCTGGTCGGGCGCGAAGTAGAGCGATGGGCAGCCCGTCGGCTTGACGAACTTCATCCCCTGCTCTTTCAGGAACTCTGCGGTAAAATAGCCCCGCGTCAGGAAGTAGCTCTCCCGGTTCCGGAGCACATCAAGAAACTTGAGCGTTCCGGCCGGCAGCAGTTCCTTGAGGCCCTCCTTGCGCTGGATGCCGATGCCCATCACCACAACCGGCATCTTCAGCTTGGCGAAAACCTCTGCCTCGAGATCGGCAGAGTACCCGGGGCGCAGCAGGTTGGCGGAAGCAAAGACGCAGAGATCGAACTCGCGGTTTGCCTGCTCGTAAACCTCGTCCGAGAATCGGTTGTTGGCCAGATGCCAGAACGGCACATAGGTAACATCGTGCCCTCGCAGGCTCTGGGCGGCCCCCTCGCCGATCAGATAATTGCCCGTATTGGCAATCTTCCTGACCTGAGAGAGGAAGTCCTTTTTTGCCGTCAACTCGTCGAAGTACGGGCGATGATGCACCGTCAGGCCGGAAACCGAGCCGATCGTGCGCTGCAGATACGAGGGAATCCCAGTAAGTAAGATACGCATAACTGTCCTTTGAACGAGCCCTTTGGGAGGATACCGGGTGCAACCGGAGCGTTTCCGGCCTGACGGAGGCCGCCAGAAACGCACTGGCTGTCTGTTTCCAAGCACGTCCTGGCGAGAAAGCCGGGACGCACCCTGACCGGAATTGCTCTATTGACCGATGCCGATTTCCCGCAACGTCGAGCGGAACGCACGTTCGCGGTCGGAGTATCTGTCGACGAGTTCCGAGGCATTGAGCTTCTTCAGATGGCCGGCGACGAACTCGCTGCGGTTTTCGGCGCCGTCGATCTCGTTGATGTCAACCGCCGGCAAACCGGTGTAGCCGAGCATTTCACGCATCCGGTCGTCCACCGCCACCATCAGGCTCGGGACACCCGCCTGCATGGCGATGATCGAACCGTGGAAGCGGCGGCCCAGGTTGAAGTCCATCGACGAAGCCCAGGCGCGCCACTGGTTGGTGTCGAAGAAGGTGCGCACCTGGAACGGCTTGCCGAGCCGGTCTGCACCGGGATAGGCGAGGTTGCCGACCATGGTGCCGGAAGCCGTGTCGTAGACGCGACCCTCGCCATTGGGTTCGACGCTCATGTCGAAATGGAGAAACTCGTCCTGGACCACGTATTGCGGCACACTGTCGCCGCCCGGCAGAGCCTTCGCATCCAGCACCGTATCCTGGTTGCCGCCGAGATAGCCGGAAAAAATGGTGCGCGCCTTGGCGACGTCAACCTCTGGTAGTTTCTTGAGCGATTTGCGCATGTTGTCGGGCATGAAATAGACGGACGGGCAGCCGGTCGGCCGCACGAACTTGAAGCCCTGGTCCTTGAGGAAACCTTCTGTCTCGAAGCCGCGCGTCAGGAAGAAATGTTCCCGATCCTTGAGGATGGCGAGCAACCGCTTGGTACCCTCCGGCAGATTGTTTTCCAGGTCCTTGCGGTTCTGCTGTCCGATGCCGAGCATGACGATCGGCATCTTGAGCTTTTCGAGCACATCGGCTTCCGCGTCGGCCGAGAGACCCTTGCGCAGCAGATTGGCGCAGGTGAAGACGCAGATATCGAAATTGGCGTTGAACTCGTCGAGGCCGACGCCGTTCTTGGCGCAATTGTAGAGATGCCAGAACGGCACGTGCTTGGCGTTTGGCGAAAGCGCTCGCAGCGCACCTTCGCCGATCAGGTAGTTGCCGGTGTTGCTGATATTGCGCAGCTCCTGCAGAAACTCCTCTTTCGTCTCCGGCTGTTTCTGACGCTCCGCATAGGAGACGAACAGACCGTGAGCGCCATTGACGAGGCGCGTGTAGTGGCCGGGAATACCGGTCACGAGAATCCTTGCAGGCATGCAATCGACCTTTCTGCTTAAAAGAAGGCGTGGGCTCAGCTGGCCGCCCGGATGCCGGCGTCAACCGCCGGGTCCGAGGGAAAGACGGCAGCTCTTGCCTGGGACGAGTTGTCGACCCAGGTGTCGCACCACGCGAGAAACTGTGAAAACGAGGAGGTCCACGAGCGACGGGATGCAGTCTTGATGCAGCCCTCGATCAGCGGAGCCAGTTGGTCCGGGTTGCGAGCAACCTTTTCGATAACGTCGGCCATCGACCTGACGACTTCGGGGTCGGCTGATGCATGGATCAGCACACCGTCTTCGCCATCGACGATCAGTTCGTCGACGGCGCCAACGGACGTGGCGATCGGAACACATCCGAGCTGCTGCGCTTCGGCGATGACGAGCGGAGCCCCTTCCCAGCGCGAGGGCATGACGAGCACATCCGCCCAGGACATCGCCTTGATGAGTTCCTTGCTGGCAAAGGCCGGCGGACGGACGTCAACGGAAAGATCCTTCAACCGTTCAGTCCAGGAGACACTGGAATCGGCGAGAATTTCTCCGCCGATGGCGCGCGCCTCGAAAGGAACGTTCCTTGCCCTCAGCTCTGACAGCATCGCGGCTAGCCGATCGATGCCCTTCTGCCGGTCGAGCCGACCCAGATAGAGGACGCGCAGCTGCGCGTCGCCGCGCGGCTGTCTGCGGGTTGAGAAGACTTCGGTTTGAACTTTTGGTGGTACCGAAAAGCCCGCGCTGTTTGCGACGGCGAAGACCTTTGCGTGCGGCACGCCGAAACTGTGCAGGTAAGTCTTCAGCTGCTCCGAGCAGGTCAGGAATGCGTCATAGCAATGTTCGTGCGCAATAGCGGCAAAGGGCTGGCCTGCGGGACGCTTGAACGCGGTGTTGTCGACGACGTGAAGATAACATGCGGTGCGCGTCCCCTCGGAGCGCAACCGTGCGATGAGGGGGTGGACGGCCATGACATGGTTGTTGATCACCAGGTCGAAGCCCGAAAGCTGGCCCTTCAATGCTTGCCAGTCGACCCCATGCTCTTCGGCGATGAAGTCCTGGCCGAGGAAGGAGCCCGACCCACCCCATGCGGGAATGCCGAGATCCCAGAAGTGGATGTGATCAAAGCTCTGATCGAACTCGTCGATGACATCCATCTTCGCGCTGCCGAGTACGAACAGATGCGTCTCGAAACCCGTTCGCTTCAGTTCTCGCGCAACGGCATAAACGACCTTCTCGGCGCCGCCGAAGGAGGCGTTCGGCACCAAAAGTGCAACGGTCCGCTTGCCGGCGCTGTGTCCGAGCGGCAGGACGGGCGAGCCACCGACTTCTCTGCGCAGTTCCCTATAGAGCTCGCCATAGGGCACCAACCGCGAAGGCCGCCACGTCCAACGCTTGCCCGACGTGTGACGCAAGGGGCTTGAAGCAATCGCGTTGATGCAATTGACCATCATCTGCTGCGGCGTGATCAGCGATCGGCGCGGCAGGCTCCTGGGGAAAGGAAAGCGAACCTTGAGCAACGTCACCGTCGGCCAGACCTGCTGGTTGCCGATCGATGCGAACCACTCCACCGCATTGTTCAGGATCACGTCCCTGACGAGCGGCGTCGGAACGAAAACGAGATCCGCCGAACCGATATTCTGAGATCCCGCAGGCAGAGCAACCACCTCGATCCCGCGCTTCGCGCCATCATTGGCAAGCTGAACGAACAATGCGTTGGTATTTTCGCTCAACCGCTCCAGGTGGGCGAGTATGTTCGGAAGCATGCGTGAGCGCAGCAGGAGGTCGAAGGCCGAACCGCTGCCTGCCACGAGAAAGGGTGGGAAATGCCCGTTGTCCGGTTCGCCGACATTCGCCCAGAACGCCGGGATGATATCATCAAGACGAAGCACGGTCGGCGACTTGGTCGGATCGGTAAACAGCGAGATCGAGGCATTTTCGGTGCGGGCGAAGAGGTAGCGCGGAGCGTCCTCATGCTCGAAATCCACGAGCATTGGCCGTCTGTAGAGAGCCTTGTGGCGTTTTCTGAGGTAGCTGACCGATGTGGCGCGTTCCCGGTTGGCTTCCTTGAACCGGCTTTCGGCGCGCAAGCGATATTCAAAGACGGTGTCGTGGCAGGGCACCCCGACGAAGCCGTTCTCAATGCAGGACAACCAGAATTCCCAATCTTCAAAGCCGTTCTGCCGGTCGTCGCTGAAGCGCACGCCTGAGCGGAAAACGTCGATGGAAATCAGCGATCCCGTGTCGCAAATATTGTCTGTGATGCAATGCGCCAGCCGCGAATATTGATTGCCATAATGCGCACGCCAGGACACGGAAAACGTATCTATGTTGGTATAGACCCAGCCACAGGCAGTATCGTTGAGCTTTTGGTAGAGTGTTTCGATCGTGCGCGGCAGAACACGATTGTCGGCGTCGAGGAAATACACCGCCCGAGCCTCGGGCAGGTGCTCGACAATGAAGTCGATGGCGCGATTGCGGGCGCCACCCGGCCCCGCATTGCGGCCGAATATCACGTGAATGAACGGGTGGACCGCAGCGTAGAGCAACAGTTGGTCGAATGTCTCGTGGCACGGGTCGCCATCGACCGAAACCACGATCGCAAGCTGGGATGTGCTAAGGTCGGACGCCAGTGCGGATTCGATGGCTTCCATGACAAGCGCCGCATGGCCGTAGAGCGGCATCGCGATCGCGATAAGATCAGCCTCCGGGTTACCGGACATCCAGGGCCTCCGTCGATTGCTTGACCAGTCGGAAGCTCGATACCTTGAGCCAGCAAAAATCGACGCTATCACCCGCTGCCCGGCTGAGGATGATCAGATCCATCGGAACACGGATCGGCTCGTCCATCTGCATGCTGATGCTGATCGATTGCTGCGCACCGACCTCTCGCCAACCACTGAACAGGGTCGAGGGTTTTACCGTGCCCTTGCGGGCGAGTTCGGCGACCTCCGCACGCGCGTTCGAACTGGCCGGGCTCAAGAGAAAGCTGACGGCTGCCGGCGCACCTTTGGGGTGATCGATAATGGCGCTTGCCGACAACGAGACCGTGCCGGGCTCAATGGCACGATTGATCGCGCCGGCCGAAATGCCGCTTGCCAGGGGATGACAGACGATCGCGTGTTCGTGGTCGAGAAACCGGATAGTCTGGAAGTCTGGGACAATTTGAGTGACGGAAACGTCTGCAATTTGGCTTAGCTTCTCAAGCCCAAGCCTGTAATCGATAGTGAACTGCCCTTCCAGCAAGCTGGTCGGGGCAATCATGTTCGCAGTGCTGGCAGGCTTGACCCCAGGCAAACCCGTGAACACCCTGAACGCAAGCGGGCGCAGGTCGAGGTCAGGATGCGGGTGTTCCGAGCGCGCCGAGTATCGCTCGCTGGCGATATGGTGCCCAAGCGAAAGACCAAGTGCGTCCGATCCGCTGGCGGATACCCGCAGACGAAGGGTCCGCGCCGCGCCGCCACAGGCACGCGGCAGCGAAAAGAAGTTCCAGCCAGTGGCCAGGCCGACATAGGGAACGTTCCACTCCGCAATGCCTTCTCCACTTTCCAGATAACTCAAGCCGACGATCAGCTCACCGGTGCCCTTCGGCAATGAATGAAAGTGCAAGGCAAAGCCGGCGACGCCGAGGCTCGAGACGGGGAGAAGCTGCTCGATGAATGCGCTGCTCAACAGCTGTCCGACGCCCTCATCTTTCGGATCGGCAAAGGGATCATGCGCGAAGACTTCGGCCACCGGCTCCCAGCTCCGGGCATGGAAGGCGTCTTCCAAGAGACGATAGTTCTCAAAAAGTTCTTCACGCTCGCGCCGGAGCATTGCGAGCTCAGATGTGATCGAAGACGTGTATCGGGCCAGCCGTCCGATACCGTCTTCGGCAAGCGCGCGCAGAAGCGCAGAGCTCTCCGCCACATTGGCGGGGTCAAGGCGCAAGACCGCCAGCTCCGGAACTGTGCGCAAGGCAGAGAGACGTGCCAGCCCCTTCTTCAGATCCGTCTCGCCCTTGTCGGAGAATGCGACCGCAGCGATCGGAAAACTATCCTTCAACATGTCGAAGGTGCCGTCGTCAGGTGCCAGGTAATCCACGAGATGGGCGACATTGCTGCTCTGCAGGATCGCCCGATCGCGATCCGATGCCAGCAGCAGCTTTTTCAAACCGAGTCGGGGCCCTAAGGCGGATTGTCTTACTTCTTGCACGCAACGCCCTCAGAAGAAACGATAACGCATATCGGTGGAGTTCCAAAATGGGCGACAGATATACTATCGAAACCATTCATCACACTGTTTACGTAGCAGTGAATTTTGCGATGCACAACGATAAAGTACATGACGATCGCAACAATAAACTTCACATATACTTCAATATTTGAAGTATTGGTCGGTATCGCTGCTACGCCACCGGACGACCTGCCATTGCCGCCATCAGCTCTCGCTGGCGCAGCAGGCAGTCTTCCAGCCGGAAGCGCCGCTCGACGGTTCTTCGCGCGGCCGCCCGCATGCTGATGGAGGCCTCTGGATTGTTCAGCGCACCAAGCACTGCCTCGGCCAGTGCGTCGGCATCGAAGAAGGGCACAAGGATACCGTTGTGACCCGTACGGATCACTTCGCGAACCGGCGGCGTGTCGGAGCCGATGATCAAGGCGCCGCAGGCCATGGCCTCCAGCACAGACCATGAAAGCACGAAGGGATAGGTCATGTAGACATGTGCCGCCGAGACCTGGAAAAGCTGGCGAAGGATGTGATGCGGGACAACGCCCGGAAAGATGATGTTGTCCGCCGGCACGTCGAGGGTGGCGAGTAGGTGGGATTTCCATGAGCCTCCGCCAGGAGGAGGAGGTCCGTAGCTGGTGCCCTCCCCTCCGACAAAGACGAAAATCGCGTCGGGGCGTTTGCGCACAATTTGAGCGGCAGCCTGCAGCGCCTGGGGAAAGCCACGGTAGGGCTCCAGATCGCGCGCAACAAAGGTGACGACGGGCGGATCGTTGGCCTTGAGCACGCGGCCGTCCGGAAGCCTGACCGACGCGCCAGGATTGGGACGAAACAGCGCCGTATCGATACCCTCGTGGCAGACGGCAATGCGCTCACGCGTATCGGCGGGATAAAGGCTCTTTTGCCATTCGGTCGGGCTGATGCCGCCATCCATCGATTCCAGCGACAACAACTGTGCGACGTTGCGCAGCCGCAATCTCTTGCGCTCATCGAGATCAGGCTCATCGCCGGCCGCAAAGCCGATGTCTGCGCCCTGCGACCGATAGAAGAACTCGCAATATCCAAGGGCCGGAACGTGAGGGAGCGCATCCTTGACGAACATCATGCTGCCCCACCCGATGTGACCGACAACGATATCGGGCTTCATATCCTGCCGTGTCATCGCGTCGAGCGTTTCGGCGACCCGGTGTCCGATCCGGGTGTGATGATCCGGCACCGCCAGGTGTCGCGCGATTGCTGCGGAGGCCCTTGGGCCTGCCTCCGCCCGGTGGCGAATGACGCGCACGGATGGGATTTTCTGATCAACGGTTTCGGTGATCAGGCTGACGTTGTTGCCCGACCGAACCAGGTCAGCCGCCAACGCGGCGAACTGGCCAAAGCCGCGCCGATGAACAAATGCCACATGCATGCTATCTAATCCGCTACCTGAATGACGTGCTTATTGGGTTCCGGCCGCTCACATGTCGTACCGTGACGCGCTGCCCCAGACGAGTTCGAGTTGATGCAGCGTCTGGAAGGCGGTCTCCAGGTTCTGCCGATCCTGGTGACCGCGATTGAGTGCCCGCTCATAGGCCATAGCCGCGTCGCGCAAGTTCGCCCGAAGCAGGCGGCCCTTTTCCGTCAACTTGATGCGCGCCGAACGCTTGTCGCGCTGCGACGCCACCCGATCGATGTAGTCGCCATCGGCCAGTTGTTTCAGGTAGTAGGAGACATTCGAGCCGACATAGTGCCCGCGATCGAGCAACTCGGCGACCGATAGCTCGGCATCGCCAATCGCCAGCAGGACCATCGCCTGCGCCGGACCGATATCGTCGACGCGCAGCTTGGTCAGTTCGGCGCGAACCAAGCCGGAAAATCGCCTGCTCACCCTCTCCATCAGGCGCGCAAGCTCGAAATAGGTCAGCTGTCGGCAATCGCTCGCGGCGTCCGCTTGATCTTGGGCTCCTACCGCCGCCGACGCCTGGTCCTCCTGCTGGAGCAACGACACATCTTTGATCCCCGTGGACGGATAGAGTACTCTTTCATTCATCCAACTCTCCATTTCAAAATTTACTTCAAATCTTGAAGTAAACCGAACTACAACGACCCCCTCCCTGTGACCTTAAACTTGCATTACCTCTTACTTTCGTGCCACACATGGCGAAGCAATACTATGCTTCACCTCGATTTAAAGCCACACGTCCTCCACGGATGGCTTTAACGTTAACCTCAGGCAACCGCCCATGCGTGATACTGTTCGGAACGAGACGATAAGCAACGGTCAAATTTTAGGGGTTATGCGCCAGGACGAAATTATCAATCCAAGATTGCTAATATTGCAAGCCAAGCGTGTGTTTCTTTCCGTGTCACTTTACGCCGCATTGCTGAGTGTCTGCATAAGCCTGCTTCAGCTGACGATACCGCTGTTCATGCTGCAGATTCATGACAGGGTTCTCAACAGTCAGAGCTTCGATACGCTTACGATGCTGACGCTGCTCGCAATCAGCGCATTGGTCGTCTATGGCCTCCTCGATTTGATCCGGTCCCTTGCTTTCCAGGCCATGGGCAGTGCCATTGTGCGAAGGCTGAATGCCCCGGTTCTGGCATCGGCGGTCCAAGCCTCCGTGAATCAAGGGCTTTCGCGCGCGGCGCAATCCCTTCGCGACCTGTCGGAATTGCGTGGTTTCCTCACCTCGTCGGCGGTGGTCGCTCCGCTCGACGCCGCCTGGTCGCCGATCTTTCTGGGTGCGCTATTCCTGCTCCATCCACTGTTCGGGCTCGTGGGGGTTGTGTCAGTGGTGGTGCTCATTTGTTGCGGGCTGGTTAACGACATACTAACGCGCCAACTGACCAAGGAAGCCAACCAGGCGAATGTCGAAGCGGTTTCCAAAATTGCGGGCTCGCTGAGGCATGCCGAGGCGATCGAGGCGATGGGCATGCTGCCCGCACTTGCCAGGCGCTGGCGCACCCTTCAAATCCACGCCTTGGGTGCGCTCGAAGCCGGCGGAAGCAGAAGCAAGGCGATGACGTCGATGACGCGCAGCCTGCGCTACTCGATTCAGGTCATCACGCTTGCAACAGGTGCGCTATTAGTGCTTGACCAGGCCATCACCCCCGGCGCGATGATGGCTTCGAGCATCCTCGTTGGTCGACTGCTCATCCCCTTCGACACGATCATCGAAAACTGGCGCCAATGGGTGCTCGCCGTTGCCGGCTGGCGGCGGATCGAGGCGGCGATCGGCGAAGAGATGGCGATCCGCCAGACGACGCCGACGCCACATTCGGCCGGCGAGATGATTGTGGATAAACTCGTCTATGCCGTCCCGGGCGTCGAGGTGCCGATCATCAAGGGCGTCTCCTTCTCGCTTTCCCCCGGTGAGGTGCTCGGCGTGGTCGGCCCGTCGGCGGCCGGAAAGTCGACGCTTGCCCGGCTGCTGGTCGGCATCTTGAAGCCAACGTCGGGCGGGGTCTTTCTCGATGGCCACAACACCTATCTCTGGGAGCGCGGGTCTTTCGGCGAAAAGGTCGGTTATCTCCCGCAATCGGTGTCTCTGCTAGAGGGAACGATCCGCGAAAACATCGCAAGGATGGAAGACGGCGATCCTCACAAGGTCATCGAAGCGGCGCGGCTTGCTGAAGTCCACGAGATGATCGGCCGCCTGCCCCTCGGCTACGACACACCTGTCGGCGACGGTCATCTGACACTTTCGGGCGGTCAGAGACAGCGCATTGCGCTGGCGCGCTGCCTCTACAATCGCCCGCGTCTCGTTGTTCTCGACGAGCCGAATGCAAACCTCGATTCGCTCGGTGAGCGCGCGCTCGTGCGGGCGATCCAGCGGATGCGCGACCAGGGCGCCATCGTCATCATGATCGCCCACCGGCCATCGATCATGCAGGTCGCCGACAAGCTTCTCGTCCTTGAGAATGGCCGTATCAGTCAGTTCGGGCCACGAACCGACATTTTGACCGCTGTGCCAGGGCCTGGCGAAACCTTGCGCGAGGTTGCTTCCGCATGACCGACAAAAACACGCTTCCGCTCCGGCCTCAGCATTCCGAGCTCGATGCCCGTTCCCCGGTAAGACTAACCGCCCGGCCGGCGCCGACGCCTGCCGAGGTCGATGACATCAACGCCGATCGCGGTCTTCGCCGCCTGATGGTCGCTGGGTTTGCAACGATCTTCCTATCCTTCGGCGGCTTCTTCACCTGGGCGGTATCGACGGAACTCAGTAGCGCGACGGTTGCCAACGGCAGCGTCATCGTCGACTCCAAACGCAAGACGATCAGTCATTTCGAGGGCGGCGTCATGGGTCGCCTGATGGTTCAGGAGGGCGAACAGGTGACTGTGGGGCAGCCGCTCATCCTTCTGGAAGACACCCGGGCACGCTCCAACCTGAACGCGCTCAACAGCCGTCGCATCGGCCTGATCGCAAGGCTCGCCAGGCTCAAGGCAGAACAGGACGGTGCGGCAGCGATCACCTTCCCGGAGAACTTCGGCGAGGCAGGCGGGGTCGCCGTCGATGAAGCGATCAAGGCGGAGAATGTCTTCTTCGACAAACGGCACGAGGCCAAGTCCGGACGTGTCGACGTGCAGACGAAAACGATCGAGGAATATGGCGAGCAGACAAAATCGCTGTTCACGCAGGTGGAGGCGACCGATCGTCAGATCGCCCTCATCACTGAGCAGCGCACGGCGATCGCCACGCTGGTCGAGAAGGGCTTCGTGCAGCGCGCCAAGCTCATAGAGGTCGATACCCGCCTGAGCGAGCTTGCCCGAACACGCGGCGAACTGGCGGGCGACAAGGCGCGGGCGGAGAAAGCAAAGGCTGGCGCCCAGCTTGCCCTGATCGGTATCGAAAGCGAGTTTCAATCGACGATTGCCGGAGAGATCACGACGGCGCGCATCGACCTGACGGACGTCGAAGAACAGATCATTGCTGCAAAGGATGTGCTTCGGCGCATGGAGATTCGCTCGCCGCAAGCGGGCGTGGTCAGCAATATCTGGCTGCGCACCCCCGGAAGCGCCGTTACGCCCGGGCAGCCGCTCCTGGAAATCGTGCCCGAAGACGAGCCGCTGGTCGTCGAATTGCGGGTGAACCCGCGCGATATCGACAGCATATCGGTGGGCTCGCCGACGCAGATCAGGCTGACAGCCTACAATCAGCGTTCGCGCCTGCCCTTCAATGGCGAGGTGACCTATGTCGCTGCGGACCAGTCGGTCGACGAAAAGTCGGGCGTCTCCTACTTCACCGCACGCGCCAAGATCGATGCGACGTCCCTTGCCGCAGATCCCGATGTCCGACTTTATCCCGGCATGCCGGCCGAGGTGCTGATCGTGCACAAGGCGCGCCGTGCCATCGACTACCTCGTGTCTCCGCTGACAGAGAGCTTCAATCGCGCCTTCAGGGAAGATTGACCAAGCCTGAATGGTCGCAAGACGCAGTAAATTACTACAATTTTTGAAGCAATTTACCGCAAGAACGCGGATATAATTTGCGCAAACTAAGTATATAATAGTTCTGATGACAAATACCCATAAATAGTGACAATAACAATGCGAAGATTTCACGTTTCTGCCACAGAATCTCTGTTGAAATATACTTTATGCCGATGCACACTCCCGGCGCATCAACATCGACCCGGTCGATGGACGTGCGATTTATCCACCAAGAGGAGAGGCAGATGGCCACACTAGAAGGCGGCGCATACGATGACGCGCTGTTCGGCTCTCGCTTCAACGATTTCATCCACGCCCGAGCGGGTGATGATTTCGTGAGCGGCGGCAACGGACATGACATCATTTTCGGTGACGAAGGTGACGACCAGCTATTCGGCGGCAACGGCAACGATTCGTTGTTTGGCGGCGAAGGCGACGACGTTCTCTATGGCGAGAACGGCAACGACATCCTGACCGGCGGATGGGGCGACGATCTCCTGTTCGGCGGTAACGGCAGCGACATTCTGCTCGGCGGCCAGGGCAACGACTTCCTGTCCGGCGGCAAAGGCAGCGACACGCTGTTCGGCGGTGATGGTAACGACGTCCTCAACGGCGGTGCTGGTGACGATCTCCTGGTCGGTGGAGCCGGCAACGACATCTTCGTCTTCGACGGCGGCGGCGGCAACGACGTCATCCTCGACTTCACACCCGGGGAAGATCTGCTGCAGATCTCGAAGGGCATCAACGGTCTCGACATCACCTCCCCTGACGACCTCGCTTCGCGCATCACCCAGGTCGGCGGCAATGTCATCATCGATCTCGGCCATGGCGATTCACTGACCCTGGTCAATGTCGACATCGACGACATTCACGCAAATCCCGAGAACTATTTCACGGTTCACTAAGCGTGGACAACGCGTGCCCTGCATTCCTCCCGCAGGGCGCGCACTCCAAGAGGGATCGAATTTGCCGTTCAGCGACATCAAACAGCCGAGTGCCGATTACCGGGGCGCAAAGACGTTCCGCCTGGGATCGGACCTGGCGGTTGTGATCTGGGATCTGCCGCCGGTATCACCGACCTCGACACGGCCGGCGCTGACGATGGCAAAACCGCCCGTGCCGCTCGTCAGCGTGACACTCGCACTCGCCGACGGACAGCAGCGGACGCTATGGGCGATGCGCACGACAAGGGTGTCGATGCCAGCCGTCATTGCCACCGAACGCGACGGTAACGTGGTTCCTGTCAGCATCGAACCGGCAAGCAACCTACCTCCCCTCGACATGGAGCAGCTGTTTCTGGAGCTCGCGCCGGATGCGCGCATCAGATTTCTCAACGTCTTGCTGACGACCTGGCGAAGCGCATTCAAAATTGCCGGAGATCCCTATTTCTGCCTGATCATCGAGGACGCTCTCAATGCGTTGGCACCATTGCCTCGGCCGGCGCGCATAACCTGCGAACTTGGCCGTGGACGGTACCTGATCGAAACGACGATCAATGCGGAGTTTGACGACAAGCTTTCAATCTACGTCGTCGGCTCGGCAAGTGTCAGCCAGTTGCGACCCAAGGCCATCGTCCGGCGCCGCATGCGGGGAGCCTGGCAGACCTGCCACTTCATCGCCGAGATGCCGAGCCTCAGCCCCCCTTTTCAGCTCGTGCTGCTCAGCAAGAACGGTGCCGCCATCAGGCAGCTTTCGGAGCGTGAAGCGCAATGTCCGAGCCTGACGCGTTGGTGGGCAGACAATCGCGACGCGGTCGAACTGCGCGAATTGCTCGTTCAGCACCTCGCTACCTGGCCGAACGGCGGACCGGCCACCGCGATCGACCTGCAGATTCGCGCGCCCCTCAAAGAACGTCACGTTCAGAGAGCAGCACAACAGCCATCCGGGCAGGTCGATCTGGCACTCGCACTTTCCGACAGCCTGCTCGTCGGCGGCTGGTATCACGATCCCTCCTCCATGCTCGCCGGTATCGACTATCTGCAGGCGGACGGGAAAGCCGTGCCGCTCGACGGCAACATCTACGAATTCCCCGGATGGGCACAGACGCAGGCCGACAAGTCGAAAACTGATGTGACCGGCTTCGTCGCCCGCCTCCCCCTTGATCAGCCGCTCGGCCCTCTGCTGCAACCGCGCTTTCAGATGCGGTTCGCGTCAGGGGCGGTGAAGTCCCTCATCCCGCCGCCGCAGCCCTTCGAACCGGTGCTGCAGCGAAACCAGATCCTTCGCGCGGTCCCGCCGCAACATGCGATCGACGATGCCTTCCGCACCATCCTCGCGCCGACGCTCCGGGAAGTGGAGCAGCGTCTCGGCAAGACGGTCGAGGTGAAGCGGACGAGAGATTATGGCCTGGCGCAACAGGCACCGCTCGTTTCTATCGTCATCCCGCTCTACAAGGTCCTCGATTTTCTGCGCTTTCAGCTGTCCGGCATGGCCACCGATCCCTGGTTGATGGCAAATGCCGAGCTCGTCTTCGTGCTCGATTCCCCGGAGATCCAGGACGAAACCGAGCATTTGCTCGGCGGGCTGCACCTGCTGCATGGCTTTCCCATGCGGCTCGTGGTGATGAACCGGAACGGCGGTTACGCGCGGGCCTGCAACACCGGCGCACGCATGGCGCGCGGCTCACTGCTTGTCATGCTCAACTCGGATGTCGTTCCTTGCGAACCGGGCTGGGTGCAGACCCTGATAGAGCCGGTCATGAGCGGGGCACTCGGCGCCGTCGGCCCCAGGCTGATCTTCGAAGACAGGTCGCTGCAGCATGCGGGCCTCTACTTCGGCCGCGACCAGCGCGGGATCTGGCTGAACCACCACTTTCACAAGGGCATGCCCAGCAACTACCTGCCGGCACAACTGGCTCGAACCGTTCCGGGCGTTACGGGTGCCTGCCTCGTCACGTCGAGGGACATCTACGACAGCGTCGGCGGCTTCACCGAGGACTATATCATCGGCGATTACGAGGATAGCGATCTCTGCTTGAAGATCCGTCGGGCCGGCTTCGAGATCGGCTACGAACCGGCTGCGTGCCTCTATCACTTCGAGCGCCAATCGATCCGGCGCAGCCAAGACTACATGCGCGGGGTCGCGAGCCAGTACAACTCGTGGCTCCACACTCAGCGCTGGGACGACGACATCGCCGCGCTGATGGCGCGTGATGAGCGTCCGCCGAGTAATCCCGAGCCCGCATCCTCCGATGACAGCACACTTGAATGGACAAATGCATGATCGATGCCCTCCCGCGCGACGAAGTCGGTACACCGTCGGGCTTTGACGATGTGCATCTGTCCTGGCTGATTGACAGCGTTTCGCGCAACCGGTTCCTTCCGCAGCCGGACGCCAACAGCATTTTCGTTGGCGACGGCGATTTCCGGGCAATCGGCGCCGAGTTTCTCGGACATTTTGTCCGAACGGGCGGCTTACGCCCCCATCATCGCGTCCTCGACATCGGCTGCGGCATCGGCCGCATGGCCGTGCCGCTCACCCAATATCTCGATGGCGACAGCGGGCGCTATGAAGGCCTCGACCCCGTGGAGGGTGGTATCCGCTGGTGCAGGTCGACAGTGACGCCGGCCTACCCGAACTTCGCCTTCCAACGCCTCGACATCGCCCATGAACTCTACAACCCCTCTGGGAAGATTAGAGGACGTGAGCTGAAACTGCCGTTTGCCGACGGACAGTTCGATTTCATCATCATGACATCGGTCGTCACACACCTGCCGGCAGACGAGGTCATGGCCTATCTCGCTGAAATCTTCCGGGTGCTTGCATTGGGCGGCCGCTTGTTCATGACGGCCTTCATCGTCGACGACGCCGCCAGACAGAATGCCACGGGCCGACGCGATCCGCGCCTTGCGTTCGCGCGCGCCGGCCAGGGGCCTTGCTGGTTCGTGCCGGATCAACCGCCGCTGGCAGCGGTCGGCTTCGACGACGGATTTCTGGAGGACGCACTTGGTCGCACCGGCCTCTCGGTCGTGCTCAAATCCTTGGGCCACTGGCGTGCACCGGGCGGCACCCACTATCAGGACATTCTCGTGGGCGAGCGTCGACGGAGCCACACATGAGCAAGCGTATTCTCGTGGTGGCTCACAATCATCCGGCGCTTCATCCGGGCGGCACGGAGGTCTTCGCGCATGATCTCTTCCGCGCCTATCAACGGGCAGGACACGAGGCGCTGTTCCTGGGTGCGGTTAACCAGGTTCACCGCGAGGCAAGGCCGGGCACGAGCTTCCAGGCTATCGGGCCGACAGGCGACGAAATCCTGCTTTGGGCCGGCCATTTCGATCGCTTCTTCATGAGTCAGATCGATCTCTACGGTTTCGTGCCTGACCTCACCGAATTGCTGCGCGAGTTCCAACCGGATGTGGTGCATCTCCACCACATCCTGCTGATGGGCGCCGAGTTTCCGCATATCGTGCGCAGGACGCTGCCGGCGTGCAAGATCGTCATGACGCTGCATGACTATTACCCCATCTGCCATCACGACGGACTGATGGTGCGCACCGACAAGCGCGAACTCTGCCATGCCTCGAGCCCGGACCGCTGCCACGCCTGTTTCAAGGACATCAAGCCCGATCGTTTTGCCCTGCGCGAACAACACCTCAAGGCGCTTCTGAGCACGATTGATACTTTTGTCGCACCAAGCGAGTTCCTGAAGCGGCGATATGTCGAATGGGGAATTGCCGAAAGCCGTATCGCGGTCATCACCAACGGACTGCCGGCGCGAGCATTCGAGACCAGCAAGGACAAACTCAAGGGCGGCCGCCCCACCTTCGGCTACTTTGGCAACCTCAACCCCTGGAAGGGCACCAAAGTGCTGTTGGAAGCGGCGCGCCAGCTGATCGTTGATGGCGTCGACTTCGAGCTCCGCGTTCATGGCGGCGCTCCGTTTCAGGCCCCTGAATTCATCGCCGACATAGAGCGTCTGTTTTCCGAAACGGCACCTCAGGTGCAGCGACGCGGACCCTACCGGCGGGAGGATGTCGCTGCCCTTATCGGTGCCGTCGACTGCACCGTCGTACCGTCAATCTGGTGGGAGAATGCGCCGCTGGTGATCCAGGAAGCCCAGGCACAAGGCCGACCGGTGATCGCAAGCAATATCGGCGGAATGGCCGAGCTTGTGAAGAACGGCGTCAACGGCCTGACTGTTGCTCCCGACGATCCGCGCCAGCTCGCGGCTGCCATGCGGCAGATCATCGAAAAGCCGACGCTACTCCGTCAGCTGTCGGGCAGAGCCATTCGGCCTGACGACATCGACACGACCGCTTCGCGTTACCTCGCTCTTTTCAATCTCCAGCAGGTTCAGGCCGCATAAAGAGGATCCATGGCTGAAGTCCCAGAAAAACTCGATACGCCCCCTGAGAGCGATGGCGCCAAACCCGTCAACGGTCGGGTTGATGCCATCGATGGCGGACGCCTGTTTGGCTGGGCGTTCGACCCTGTTGCCCCGGGGCAAAGGCTCAAGGTGCGCGTCCTTCTCGATGGCGCACCAGTCGCCGAAGCAATTGCCGACCGCAATCGCCCGGATCTCAGGCGAAACGGGATCGGTGACGGCAAGCACGCTTTCGAGATCGCTCTGCCGGAGGCGGTGCAAAAGCGCAGCCGCGATCTGGTCGTCATGGCGATCACGGGCGACGGGGCGGGCCAGCCTCTGCGCGTGCCGCAACCGGATGAGCAAGCAGCAGAAGCCCTGATCGCCGCACCTTTGACCCGTGTGCTCGACAAGCTGGACGTGCTGATGGCCGCCCAGCGGCAGCTGCAGGTTTCTCAACGTTCACTGCAGCGCATTCCGTCTGTCGGTGCGGATGCGGCGCCGGCTGACGGCACGGACGATCCGAACGGTGGCATCGATGGCTTTCGTACCGAGATGATCCGGCGGCTTGATGATCTGGACGTGCACCTGCTGCGGATGGATGGCGTTGTGGCGGGCATGGAGAAGACACTTACGGGCCTGCAGAAGCGGGCGGGCGGTGACACCAAACCGCTTGTGATGCTCCTCTTCGTTCTCGTGGGATTTGCCGCCGGCGCACTGCTGACTTTGCTGGCCAGATGATGATGCGACAGGCAACGGCAATCGACGAAAAAGTCTATGGTGCCACCGCTGGCCCGACTGCGGCCAAGGCTCCGCGCTTCGGGAAGGGTCGAGCCATTTCCTGTCGGATTGATCAGGAAACCGTGCTGGTCCTTGGCAGCGGCGGCCCGAGGGGTCAGGCGGTTTCGGTCAAGGCTGATGGCGCAACATCCTCGCAGGACGACGCCTTTGTGACAAACTGGGCCCTGTCGGCGCCGTCGCCTTCGGCAACACACGGCTTCGCGGCGCTTCTGACGCTGTCGCAAACCGACGTGCCAATCTCGATGATCGACGTTGACGACGGCCGCACGCGTGAGCGTTTCATCGTAGCCCCAAAACAAATCTCGATTGACGAGGTGGCAACCCTTGTTGCGCAGACGGCTGCAGCAGAGACCGCCGCGGTCATCGGTCGCCTCGCCGATCAGCTCATGGCACAGCCATCGAACCGCAGCAGGATTTCTGCCGGACTTTCGCTGATAAGGGCGCAGCAGCCATCGGACGGCTTCATCGAACTGGTTGGCGAGACCCATGACGGCGTCATCGTCATCATGGGCTGGAGCCGCGCGTTCGTTCCCGGACGTTTCCAAGCCTATCTTCTTGCCGGCGCAGTGACCGTTGCCGATTGCTTCGTCGCCAGTTTTGCCCGGCCTGACATACAGGAGGGCGAACTGGGCTTCATCGCCGTTCTGGAGACGGGCGGAAGGGTGCGCGCAGACACGCTCAAGGGCATCATATACAACGCTGGTGGCGGTTGGCACCTGACACCGGCCCATTCCCGCTTACAGGTCAGCGCGGCTCTCGACACCC
The DNA here is from genome assembly GCF_059419585.1 of Ensifer sp. GW821-FHT05G01. NCBI lineage: Bacteria > Pseudomonadati > Pseudomonadota > Alphaproteobacteria > Hyphomicrobiales > Rhizobiaceae > Ensifer > Ensifer sp. GW821-FHT05G01. The sequence continues at coordinate 147,950 of NZ_JBWKSC010000013.1, forward strand.
CGGACCATATCCGTTCCGTTCTGCTCGATGCCCGGGCCACGCCGGAAGCCATGCTGCGCTTGCGGTCGGCGGCAAACGGCTTTACCGGCAAGGACACGGTATCTAGCCTCCCGTTCCCGGTTCGCATGGATGTTGATCGGGTTTTCGAGACCGATGACGGCGACATGCTGATTTCCGGCTGGATGCTCGACCCGGAACACCACGTGACTGCAGTCAAGCTCCGCCGGCCCAGCACGGAGGCCAGGCTCGACGACATGTGGACGCGGCTCGATCGGATCGACGTTTCGCAAAGCTTTGCCGATCAACCCGCGTTCCGGGCGTCGCTCGACAGCGACGATCAGGCTCACGGGTTCGTCGCCCATGCCAGACTGCCTGGTGGCAAACTCGACGCAGCGCCATTTCTAGAGCTCACCTTGCGAGAAGGGCGCCGCGCCTTTCTGCCCCTGATGCCGAAGCGGATGCCCGCCCGAACAGCCGCACTCCAGCAGTTGTCTCTGTTCGATGCGGCCAACTGGGCGCTGCCGGCGATCGTCGATCACCAGATCGTTCCGCTGCTTTCCAACGCCGCCTGTGCCGCGCCGCGCATGGAAGCGATTGCCGACGTCGGGGTGTTCGACGAGAAATCCGGCGTCCCAATAATCGTCGGCTCTACCGTCGGCATGCCGGAAGTCGGTCCGTTGCTTGCGTTGTTCGCGCTCGATCCGCAGACGCGTTGCGCTCCACTCGTAATCGCCGTCAGCAAGTCCGCCTTCCAAAGGGATCTCGCCCGGTTGCGACAGCTGGTACGGTTTTACGGGCTTTCGGTCCGCATCGTCTGTGCCGCCGGTGCGCTGGATCGCTTCGATCTCCTGTCGGTTGGGGCAGAAGAGGTTTCAAGCGAGACGATCATAACGATGTCCGGGTCACTCGTGCCGGCGGCCAAGGGCTGGTACGGCGCATTGACGGCGGCGGGATCGGACCACTTTGGAAGCGTGATCTCGCCAATGCTCGCCTATGATGATCATTCGGTGAAATGGGCCGGAAGCTGGCTTTCCGAGGGTGGCGATCAAATGCTGCTCGATCGTTATGCCGGTTATCCACTGATGGCGATTGCGGCACTGCAATTGACGCGGGTCGACGTCGCGTCGCTTGAATGCTGCATCATGCCGCGTGCGGTCCTGAAGGACGTGATGCGCGATTGCGGCGTTTATCTCGGCTCAAAACAGAAGGCCCGCGAGATCGGCCTGAGGATTAACAAGGCAGGCATTGCCTCCTGGCTGCTGCCGTCGATCCAGATGCTCGGCTGCGACGAACCGCTGTCGGGAGAGCAGAACGGCAAGCTTGCGGTGCTCGCCGAACGCATCGATGCGGAAATACTTAAGTCGCGGTGGCGCAACGGCCGCGAGAGCCACCAACTCTTTGACAGGATTTCTGCATGAAGGGGCCAAAGCTTCGCGTCCTGGTGATTTCGCACGCGCATCCCTCGTTCTCGCTCGGCGGAGCGGAGGTCGCGTCGCACAACCTGCATCGCAGCCTGAACGTGATGGAAGATGTCGAATCCGTATATCTCGCGGCGGCTTCCCCTCCACTTCAACGCCACGCGTCATCGGCGCTCATGAGTGCACGACTGCCGCAGGAAGAGGTGTTGTTCCACACGGACGCCTATGACCATTTCCACCTGGCGAATGAGGACGTCGAGGCGATCGAACGCGATCTCCTGCGGTTCGTGCGGGACGTCAAACCGGATGTGGTTCATTTCCATCACGTTCTGGGGTTCGGTCTGGAAGCGCTCTATGCGGTACGGTCGGCTCTGCCGGACGCCGCAGTGCTTCTCACGCTTCACGAATTCGTGCCGATTTGCCACAACCATGGTCAGATGGTGAAGCGACCGACTGGCCAGCTCTGCGAGCAGGCTTCGCCCGCGGCCTGCAACAGTTGTTTTCCGGATATTCCGGCATCAAGGTTTCTCAGGCGCGAAGCGCTGGTGCGCACCATGCTCCTCGACATGGTCGATGCATTCGTTTCGCCAAGTACCTTTCTCGCCAAGCGCTATGCCGAGTGGGGTATCGACCGGCAACGCATTCGGATCATCGAAAATGGGATCATGGGCAAGGAGGCGGCCCCCGCTCGCGACGTTCCCCGAACCGACGCGCGTCGCAATCGCTTCGCGTTCTTCGGTCAGATGACGCCGTTCAAGGGCGTCGATGTGCTGATCGATGCCGTCGGCCGAGTGCCGGGCGAAATATGGGGTGACGACGCCTATCTGATGATCTTCGGTGCCAATCTCGAGCGCCAGCCGGTCGAATTCCAGGAGCGGATGAAGACGCTGATCGAGCGCGCCGGTCGCCGCGTCCGCTTCTACGGCAGCTACCAGAATGCGGATCTGCCAAAGCTCATGCGCTCCGTGGATTGGGTGATCTTTCCGTCGATCTGGTGGGAGAATTCGCCGGTCGTCATCCAGGAAGCGCTGCTGCACCGCCGCCCGATCATCTGCTCGGACATTGGCGGCATGGCCGAAAAAGTCCGCGACGGCTCCGATGGCCTGCATTTTCGCGCCGGCAACGGCCAGCACCTTGCGGATCGGATGGTCGAAGTCCTGAACGACGACACGGTTTGGGACCGTTTGCGCAGCACAATGCGGTCGCCCTTCAGCGCCGAGGAATGTGCGCGAGAACACCTTGACGTCTATCGCAGCCTGCTCAGCGAAAGAAACAGTGCCGCACATCGCGTCGAGATGCGCGTCTCATGACAATTCCAGTGACGGAATAAGCTTTTGGCACGCATATTGGTCATGATCCCCGCCGGCGAGGTCTACGCGCATGACAGCGTTCGCTGGTACAATCATCAAGACATCCGGTCTCACATCAACACCTATCACAATATGGGCGATGCGTTCGTTTTCGACTCGTCGCTGAAGCTGCTGCGTTTCGAAAAACTCGGTGTTCTGGAGATATCGGAGTTCAAACCACGCGAGATCGCCCGTCTTCGGGAGGAATACGATTACGTGTTCCTGCGGGGATCGAACTACATTCACGATGCTATGAACTGGGAGGCGGCAGCGACGGTCCTGAAGGCGCTCGGCCTGCCCGTCATTGGCTTCGGTATAGGCGCACAGGCACCGGTGGACGGAAAAATCAGGATCTCCGACGAGACCCGCGCTGTGCTGCAGCTGATGTCCGAATCAACAACCACAGTCGGAGTGCGTGGAGCCTATTCGGCCGACGTTCTCTGGAGCCTTGGCATCCGCAACGTGCGGATCGTCGGCTGCCCCACCGCCTTCCGGCGGAACGATCCGGAATTGCGCATCACGCTGCCGCCGCTGGAACAGGTCCGCAACGTCGGTGTCACTGTCAGGCGTGAAGTCTCCGGCGCCTACGCCAAGGACATCGAACGCTATCTCACCTTCCACCGTGATCTGGTGAAAGCGATCGCCGGACGCTTCCAGACGGTGCTTTTGGCGCAAGGCGAAGTCGAGGAGAAGAAGCTCGTTCTGGGGGACGAGGCGCAACGCGCAGAGGCCATCACCGCGCTCAGGGCCGATCATTGGACATCGTCGTGGTACCTCGATGAGGCGATGCTGGATCTCTACCGGAATAGGCTGTTCTATTCGGATGTGGTCGCCGATTATGAACAGCTGATCCGCGGCCAGGATCTGGTGCTCGGCTATCGCCTGCACGGCAATCTGATGGCATTGGCGAACGGCGTCCCGTCGATCTACTGCACCTATGACAGCCGGACGGCCGAATTCTCAGACACATTCAAGATCCCCAGTTTCGACATCTTCGGGCAGACGACGTTCTGCCTCGAGGACTATTGGGACCAGGGCCTATTCGACCGGTACAACCGCGCCTGGTTCCACACCTACGGCGAAATGTGCCGGTTCCTCACCGAAAATGGTGTCGCGCACAAGATGCACGACATCCTCGAAACCCCACAGGCGAAAATCTCCCGAGTTGCTTGAAGCGAAGAGGCGTGAACATGCAAAACGCAAAGACCCCGAACAAAGTGCGCAAGGCGATCATCCCGGCTGCCGGATTCGGCACCCGAATGCTGCCGGCGACGAAATGCGTTCCCAAGGAACTGCTACCGATCGTCGACCGCCCCATCCTCGACTACATCGTCAGCGAGGCGTTTGCCGCAGGAATCGAACACGTGATCATTGTCACCGGTCGCATGAAAGGTGCAATCGAAGACTACTTCGATCACGCATTCGAGGTTGACGCCACGCTTCGCAAGGCCGGCAAGAACCCGCTTGCCGACCAGTTGGCGACGGCGACGCCCGATGCCGGAAGCATCTCTTTCGTGCGCCAGCAACAGGCCCGTGGCCTTGGACACGCCGTCTGGACTGCGCGTCACATCGTCGGCGACGAACCTTTCGCGGTTCTGTTGCCTGACATGTTGATGGTCGATCACGAGCCTTGCCTCAAATCCATGACGGATCTTTACCAGCGGCACGGTGGCAATGTGGTGGCCGTAGAACGGTGCCTGCCGGAAGAGGCCCACAAATTCGGCATCGTTTCCCTGAGGCAGACGATGGGGGGCGCGCTGGTCGACGGCCTCGTGGAAAAGCCTGCCCCGGGCACGGCGCCGAGCAACCTGTTCATTTCCGGCCGCTACATCCTGCAGCCCGAGATTTTCTCGATCCTCGAGAACCAGACGCCGGGTGCTGGCGGCGAGGTCCAACTGACCGACGCCATGATCACGCTGATGGCAAATCAGGAGATCCGTGCGTTCGAATTCGCCGGCCGTACTTTCGATTGCGGAAATCCGACCGGCTTCGTCACGGCCAATCTGCATATGGCGATGACGCGCACGGACATTGCTGCGGGGATATACGGCGAGATGCATGCGATCATGTCTCCCGCGCGCGCTATAGCTTGATTTCAACACATATTGGCAGTTGGCGAATTAGCGGGCATTTCGCCAGCCGCCGCCGAGAAAGTGCCTAGGCCACGGGACACAGACAGAAGTGTTCATGGCACATTTGCAAGAACGAGGCTGAACCCCACCCTTCACCTGAAAGTCGATGTAGAGGCTGTCATCGGCGACGTGGACCCGAACGTCGTCGGCCTCTGCTTGCTGCCGTCAGGTGGCTAACACTCAGCATGTAACATTGGATATGAAGACGCTTGTATACCAGGATGAATCTGGCTTAGCTGACCCCGATTCAATTTCCAGGGAGTGAGCGTGGCAAACAAGAGTGGACGGCCAAACATTCTTCTTATTACGTGCGATCAATGGCGTGGCGACAGCCTCTCCGCAGTTGGTCATCCCGTCGTAAAAACGCCCAATGCCGACGCGTTAGGCCGAGAGGGCGTGCTGTTCCAGCGCCACTATGCAGGTACCGCGCCCTGCTCACCGGCGCGCGCCTGCCTCTACACCGGCCTCTACCAGATGAACAATCGGGTCTGCCGCAACGGCACGCCGCTCGACGACCGCCACGATAACATTGCCCGCGCTGCCCGCAGGGCCGGCTACGACCCAACGCTCTTCGGGTATACTGATGTTGCACCCGACCCGCGCAACCATGCGCCCGCCGACCCGTTTCTGCGCACCTATGAGGGCGTTCTGCCCGGTTTCACCACCCGCCAGCTTTTGCCCGAGCATCAGAAGGCCTGGCTGTCCTGGCTTGCGGCCCGCGGCATCGATTCCAGCGCCGGCTTCCCCGCCGTCCATCGACCAGCTGCTTCAGATGCCCCGGAGGTCAGCAACGCCGTTCCCGCCTATTCCACGGACGAGACGCCTACGGCTTTCCTTGTCGGCGAATTCCTGCGCTGGCTGGGTGAGCAGGACGAAGGCGAGCCTTGGTTTGCCCACGTCTCGTTCCTCAGTCCACATCCGCCATTCATCGTACCCGAGCCGTTCAACACGATGTACGACCCGGCAGAAGGGCCAGGCTATCATCGCGCTTCCACGGTCGACGCGGAAAAGGCACATCACCCCTTCCTCGCCTATCATCTCGAGCACCACCAGAACAAGTCGGGCTTCATCCCTGGTGCTGCCGGCAAGGTCGCCGACTGGACCGAGGACGAGTTTCGCAGGATCCGTGCGCTCTACTACGGCATGATATCGGAGGTCGATGCTCAGCTAGGTCGCATGTGGAAAGGCATAAAGGACAAAGGCGTCTGGGACGATACCATCATCATCCTCACGTCAGACCACGCGGAGATGATGGGCGACCACTTCATGCTCGGAAAGGGCGGATGGTTCGATGGCAGCTACCACATCCCCCTCATCATCAGGGCGCCTGGGTGTGCGCAGGCTGCTGGCACGAAAGTCGATCGCTTCACCAGTGCGGTGGACATTATGCCAACCTTGCTCGACCTTATCGGCGGCAAGGCTCTGCCGCATCTCGACGGCCAGTCGCTGAAGCCCTTCCTCGATAACGCAGTACCCGATACCTGGCGCGACGCCGCATTCTGGGAATACGACTTCCGCTCGATCGCCAAGGGGACAGCCGAGGCCCATTTCGGTCTGGGCTCACGTGCCCTCAACCTGTCCGTCGTCCGCACCGAGACGGTTAAATACGTGCACTTCGGTGCCGGCCTGCCGCCATTGCTCTACGATCTCGCCAATGATCCGGGCGAAACGCGCAACCTCGCCGACGACCCGGCCTGGCTGTCTGTTCGGCTCGAATCCGCAGAGCGGCTGCTAGCCTGGCGCGCGCGGCATCTGGACCAGTCGCTGGCCCTGTCGGAACTGACAGACGCCGGCGCAGTGGGCCATCTAGCCCGCCTGCCCTGATCGCCGGCGATCAAGCGTCTCGCCACGTCCGCATGGCGCGATCTCCGCCAGCTTCTCCGCGAACTGGAATGCGATCGGGTGCCTCATTTGCAATGAAGGCGCGAAGTCCAGCGTGTTGCGTTGACTCTCGATGGCTTGCGAGACTTCCCGACGCGCTTGCACCGCATTCACGTCACGACGATAGACGCCTTCGGTTGACACCAGCCGTCGCGGAGCGGCCTTGAACCGACGGCTTGCGGCAAAGGGCATCCGGTCGTGTTCAAGATTGAGGCTGTTGGTCCCGTTCCGAGAAGGGGCAACAGGTAGGAGAGTAGCTCAGGGTCTTATCTGGTGTGTTCGCCGCGCCCGCCAAGCTGACTGCACATTCAAGCCTCTGAAAGAATTCATGAAAAGAAGACGGTAAGGCAAGGACCATTAGATTTTCTTGCGCTGACCCAAAGGTATTCGCGTTTGCGCGGATGAACTGCAGACCTGTAACCTCAAATCCAGTCGGCCGAGATTTCGTCGAAGGTGCATCACGGACTCGCCTTGAGCTGCCAGTAGAGGATCCGCGGCTCCTGCATGGTCCGCCCCCCCCACGACATCTCCAGCCATTGCCAGGAGGCGCTCCGAAGTCCGGCGGCAAGGACACGTTTGGTGGCCATTGTTCACGCGGGCTTTCACGGGGTTTCGTCTTCCACCCTGACGAATGAGCGTTGCGTCGGCAGGAGCCGTTTCAACGAGCAGACGAGCAATCTTTCGTTGTCCCGAGCTCCATCCAAAAAGGCGGAATATGTCTAGCAAAGTTCCCTCGCACGCCCGCATCGTCATCGTCGGCGGAGGCGCCATCGGTACCAGCATCGCCTATCATCTCGCCAAGGCCGGAGAGAAAGATGTGGTGGTCCTGGAAAAAACCGCGTTGACCGCAGGCTCGACCTGGCATGCAGCCGGACTGATGGGCCAGTTGCGAAGCAAGGTGAATCTTACCCGCCTGATGCAGTACAGCGCCGATCTCTGCGCCCGGATCGGTGCGGAAACAGGACAGGACGTCGGCTGGAAGAACGTTGGCAGCCTCCGGTTGGCCGCCTCCGATGCCCGCTGGGAGGAATTGAAGCGCGCCCACACCGCCGCGAAAAGTTACGGCTTCGACATGGAACTGGTCGGTCCGGACGAGATCCGGCGACTGTTTCCGCTTGTTGACGTCAAAGGGCTGCGCGGTGCGACCTGGATTGCCTCGGACGGCCACGTCGACCCCTATTCGTTGACCCATGCGTATGCGAAGGGTGCCCGGGCAGGCGGCGTGCGCATCGTTGAGGGCGTTACCGTAACCGGGTTTACCATTGACGATCGCCGCATCACGACCGTGAAGACCACTGAAGGTGACATTGGCTGCGAGGTCGTGGCCAATGCCGCCGGCCTGTGGGCACGTCAGCTCGGTGAACTCGCGGGCATCGACCTGCCGATCACCGTGGTCGAGCACGAATACTTCGTGACCGAGAAATCACCGCTGGTACCGGACGACCTGCCTACGCTTCGCGACCCCGATGCCAATTTCTACGTCAAGCCGGAGCCGGGCGCTATGGTGATCGGCGGTTGGGAGAAAGAAACGCGCGCCGCCTACGGCTTGGGCAAGTTGCCGATGAGCTTCGGCCAGGAACTGTTCGCCGATGATCTCGAGCGCATCGCCGAGGTGATCGAAGGCGCATCGAACCGTATTCCGATCTTGAACGAGCTCGGCGTGCGCTCGGTCGTTAACGGTCCCATACCGATTTCGGCCGATGGAGAGCCGGTGATGAGCCTTGCGGGCGACTTCGAGAACTTCTTCGTTGCCTGCGGCTTCACGTCCGGGATCGCGGCCTCGGGTGGTGCCGGGCGTGCCATGGCAAACTGGATTCTGGAGGGCGACCCGGGCATGGACCTCTGGGCCTTCGACCTGCGCCGCTTCGGCAACCCGCACGGCGGGCTCGCCTACCTGCGCGACAGTGCCATCGAGGCCTACTCGAAATACTACGCCGTCGCCTGGCCGGAAGAGGAACGTTCGGCTTGCCGGCCGTTGCGCCGGTCGCCGCTTTACGAGGCCCTGACGGCGAAAGGGGCGGTCAACGGCGTGAAGTTCGGCTGGGAACGCCCCAATTACTTCCTGAAATCCGGCGAGCCAAAACCGCCGCTCGAAACCTTTGAGCGCGCGCCCTATGCCGAGGTCATCGGTCGGGAGCATAGGGCGGTGCGCGAGGGCGTGGCGCTGGTCGACCAATCGTCCTTCTCCAAGTTCGAGGTCTCAGGGCCAGGTGCTCTTCGTTACCTGCAATGGCTGGCTGCCGCCAACGTCGATCGCAGCGAAAACGCGGTGATTTACACGCAGCTCCTCAACAAGCGCGGCGGAATCGAAGCCGACCTTACGATCATGCGCCGCCGCGAGGATCGGTTCCATGTGGTAACCGGCTCGGCCTTCGGCACGCGCGATGGCGGCTGGATCCGCCGACACATGCCGCGCGACGGCTCTGTTCACGTACAGAATGTGACGGGCGCCTATGGTGTCATCAACCTTTGCGGCCCCTTGTCGCGCGACGTCCTTGGCAAAGCGAGTGAAGACGACGTCGGTAACCACGCCTTCCCCTACATGACGTGTCGCGACATCCGCATCGGCTGGGCTCCGGTCATGGCCGCACGCGTTACCTATGTCGGCGAACTCGGGTGGGAGCTCCATGTGCCGACCGAATACATGGCATACGTCTACGAGCTGTTGAAAGCGGCAGGCGCCGAGTTCGGCATCGCCGACGTCGGCTATAAGGCAATCTCCAGTCTGCGCATGGAAAAACGCTACCTCTATTGGGGCGCCGACATCACTCCCGACGACACACCCTTGGAGGCGGGGCTAGGCTTTGCGGTGTCCATGAAGAAGGGCAACTTCCAGGGCCGCGACGCGATCGTCGCGCAGAAGGAGACCGGTATCGCGCGCAAACTTGCCTGCTTCCGGCTCGATGAGCCCCTGCCGGTCTATGGCGGCGAAGCAATGTCGGTGGACGGCCGCATCGTTGGTATGACCACCAGCGGCGATTTCGGACACACCGTCGGCGCTTCGCTCGTATTCGGATATCTGAAGGGCGAGGACATGGCGCTCAGTGAAATCGAAGTGGAGGCATTTGGCCGCCGCAGCAGGGCGACGGCCGTCGAACGCTGCGCCTATGATCCTTCCGGCGAGCGCATCCGCCTGTAGATGCAACAGGAGCGGGCCGGCGCCACAAATTGCAACATTTCCCTGCGCGGGGCGGACATGCCGCCACATTGGAGGCATGTCCCATTCGCTACATTCGTGGGCACTCGCGCCGCGCCGCCACGACGATATTTTTAAGCACCTCGCCACGGACGGCTCGGTGAGTATCACGGAGCATTTGATTTTTGCGACGTGTCTCGCGAAACCGTTCGCCGTCACATGAAATACCTGGCGGAGCGCGGCCAACTCGGCTTCGTCCTGGGTAGTGCCCTCTATTTCAGACGAAGGAACTGGCCCTCACAGCGGACAGCCAAGAGAATATGTCCGGCAAGGAGGCGATCGGGCGGACGGAGGCCGCGCTTGTCGAAGAAGGCATGGTGGTGTTCCTCGATACCCGAACAACGGCGACTGTAGTGGCGCGTGCGACCACCGGTCGGAAAAACCTGACAATCAGCATCACGGGTCGGACGATTGCGCATGGCAGCGACCGCTGCCCGGCGCCACACCAGGCGCCGGGATGTTGAATCTGTAGCAAAGGCTGCCTTAGCCGATGATCAGGGTCATGCCGAGCGCGGCGACGATACCAACGGGTACTTTCGGGTTGGACAAGACGTCGTTCCTCGCTCGGCACATTTTGTGGCGCGGCAGCCGCTGCTCCACGCTTTCGTCGACGGTGCGCGTCAGGGTTCGCCCTACACCTTCACCCTCAGACCTTTCGGGTCATAGGCGGGGGAAAGATGCACCGTTGCAGCGAAGCGGTCACCGGCCAATTCAACTTCGAAACGGCCGGTTTCCAGGAACGCCCGGTCGACGCCTGCGGGATTGTCGACGATGGCGAGGGCAACGGAGCGGCCGAGCGTATGGGCGTAGGCGGCCGACCGGACTTCCCCTATCGGCTGTCCATCACGCAGGATCAATTCGCCGCCCCAAAGCATCGGCAAGGGATCGTCCACGGTGAATTGCACGATGCGCTTGGAAGATGTGCCCTTCGTCTTCGCCGCCACGAGCGCTTCACGGCCGATGAAACCATCAGGCTTATCGAGCGACACGGCAAAGCCGAGACCGGCCTCATAAGGTGTGATATCCGGCGTCAGCTCACGGCTCCAGGCGCGATAACCTTTTTCCAGCCGAAGCGCCTCCAGCGCATAATAGCCGCAATCGGTCAGTCCGAAATCGCGCCCGACATCATGCAGCGCCTCGTAGACACCGACGGCGAACTCCGTCGGGACGATCAGCTCCCAGCCGAGTTCGCCGACATAGGTCATGCGGTTGGCGTAGGCCGTGGCGTAGCCGATATCGATTTCGCGGATCGTGGCGAAGGGGAAGCCTTCGTTGGAAAGGTCGGCAGAGGTAAGACGGGTAAGAATATCGCGGGACTTCGGCCCCATCAGCGCCAGGACTGAATAGGCCGAGGTAACGTCGGTGAGCGACACATGGGCGTCTGCCGGCAGGTTCTTGCGAATCCAGTCCGCGTCGTGCACCGCTTGCGCCGAACCGGTGACGAGAAGAAAGCGGTCGGTCGCAAGACGCATGACCGTCAGATCGCTCTCGTAGCCGCCCCGATCGTTCAGGAGCCCGGTATAGATCGACCGGCCGATGGCAACGTCGATATCGGCGGCGCAAATGCGATTGAGGGTGACTGCGGCATCCCGGCCTTGGATGAGAAGCTTGGCGAAGGACGTCTGATCGAAGATGCCGACCGCCTCGCGCGTCGCCGTCATCTCGCGCTTGACCGCTTCGTGCCAGTTCTGCCGGCCGAAGGCATAGTCCGTGACCGGCTTTTCTCCCTCGGTCGCAAACCAGTTGGCGCGCTCCCAGCCCATCTTCGAACCGAAGCAGGCGCCCTTGGCCGCAAGCCGATCATAGAGCGGCGAGCGGCGGAAGGGCCGCGCCGTGTCCAGCTCGCGGTTGGGCCAGGGCATGGCGTAGTGTAGCCCCAGCGTCTCCTTGACGCGGTCATGCAGCCAGCGCGGATTGTTGTTGAAGGTTGCGAAGCGGCGGATATCCACCGGCCAGAGATCCATGGTCGGCGCACCGTTGACGATCCATTCGGCCAGCGCCCGACCGGCGCCCCCGGCACTGGCAATGCCCATCGAGTTGAAGCCGGCGCCGACGTAGAAATTCTTCAGCTCTGGCGCCTCGCCGAGCATGAAGTTGTTGTCCGGCGTAAAGCTTTCAGGACCGTTGTAAAACTTCTTCACCTCTGCTGTCGCCAGCTGCGGCACGCGCTGCAGGGCGCTCTGCATCAGGATTTCGAACTGGTCCCAGTCGTCGGGCAGCAAGGCGAATTCGAAATCGTCGGGAATGCCCTTCATGCCCCACGGTTTCGCCTCCGGCTCGAAACCGCCCATGACCAGCCCCCCGACCTCTTCCTTGAAGTAGATATAGCCGTCGGGATCGCGCATCACCGGCAGATCCGGATGCACGCCTTCGATCCTGCCGGTAACGATATACATGTGTTCGGCCGAATGCAGCGGCACCGACACGCCGCACATCAGCCCGACCTTGCGCGCCCACTGGCCGGCGCAGTTGACGACGATCTCGGCCGAGATCGTTCCCTGGTCGGTTTCGACGCCGGTCACGACCCCATCGGCAACAGAAATCCCGGTGACGCGGACGCGCTCTATGATCCGAGCGCCGCGGTTGCGCGCCCCCTTTGCCAGCGACTGCGTGAGATCGGTCGGGTTGGCCTTGCCGTCGCCGGGCAACCAGACGGCACCCGCCAGATCGTCGATCGCCATCACCGGCCAGAGATCCTGGGCCTCCTTCGGCGAGATCACCTCGATGGCAACGCCCTGGGCGCGTGCAGACGCGGCGGTGCGCTTCAGCACCGTCATGCGGTCGGCAGACCTCGCCACCGAAACGGAACCACAGTTCTTCCAACCGGTGGCGAGCCCGGTTTCGGCCTCCAGTTCGCTATAGAGCTGCGTCGAATATTTGATCAGGCTCGTCATGTTCGCATGGCTACGCAACTGGCCGACGAGGCCGGCCGCGTGCCAGGTGGTCCCGCCGCTCAATTGCCCCTGCTCCAAGAGTACGACGTCCGTCCAGCCGAGCTTGGTCAGGTGATAGGCGACCGAACAGCCGATAATACCGCCACCGACGATGACGACCTGTGCATGCGTTGGAAAATTCTGAGCCATGAAACGACCTCCCGATGCCATGGAAGGCCGCACCATAACAACAGAGGCGCAAAGAACAAGACATAATGTTACAAAAACTTACATTACGTCACTCTGCGACGATCACGATCGGCCCCTTGCGCTTCAGCGCCTCGCAGATCGCCTCCGGTGGGCGCCGATCGACGATCACTCCGGCTGCGAGCTCGAATCTTGGAATCCGCAACGGAGTCAGCCGGCCGAACTTCGAGCTGTCGAGCACGAAATAGGCCTTGCCCGCCGTCGCCGTCATGCGGGAGCGCTGCTCCGCGCCGTTGCGGGTAAAGTCCGTCACTTCGCCATCAGGAGACAATCCGCCGCCACCGAGGAACGCCACATCCACTCGGAAGTGGCTGATTGCCTCCAGCGCATCGATGCCGACGGCCGCCTCTTCCGCCGGGTCGATCTCGCCCCCGAGCATATGCACCCGCACCTGCGGCTGACGACACATCTGCAGCGCGATTGACAGCGAAGTCGTACAAATCGTTAGGTCTTTCCGGTCCGCCAGTGCATGTGCCACGGCGAGCGTGGTGGTGCCCGAGTCGAGAAATACCACCATGCCGTCGCGCACGAGTGCTGCTGCGGCCCGGCCGATCGATGCCTTAGCCGATGCGTTCTCACCTCGCCTTTCGGTGAAGGCAGCTTCGGTCGGCTCAAACAACGTCGCCCCGCCATGAACGAGATCCAACTGGCCGCGCTCGGCCAAATGTTTCAGGTCACGCCGGATCGTCTGCCGCGACACATCGAAATGGTCGGCAAGTTCAGTAATGCTGACAGTGCCATCGGAGACCAGCCGGCGGAGGATCTCGCCATGGCGGCGGGGAGCGAGGGCGCGAGCGCTTTGACTATCTGACATGTTGTTATCTGCGATCATTTTTGGCGTTTTGACAAGATGTGCCTCCCAGGGCGAGTCGTCGCCTGATTGAGTTGTGTTTTGCACAGTGAGGCCGACCACATCGCCCGGTCACGCGAAATTTCGGGCCGGAAAGTCTATTTATGTTGCATAATGTAACTATTATTTGCATCATGTCCCGAGCGCTGATGAACTCAAAGGGAGGCAGAGCAGTGCAAAAGGCATGCACACAAGGCCGCCGGTTTACCTTCTACCTTCTCGACGGCTACAACCAGCACGCATTCAGCTCCGCGCTCGAGCCGCTGCGGCTCGCCAACGACGTGATGGGCAGGCCCTACTACTGCTGGCGTATGCTGACACGCGACGGCCAACCGGCGCGGTCAAGCTGCGGAATGCGCATGGCGGCCGATGGAGCGCTCACCTCGGAGCAGGACGGACTGCAGCAGCTAGATCGTCCTCACATGACCGTTGTCTGCGGCGGCAGTGCTGTTCCTCCAGCGGATGGAAAGGCCGAAGGTTGGCTGCGCATGTCGCGGCGGGGCCGGATCCCCGTCGCCGGGCTCGCAGGCGGCCTCTACAGCCTTGCACGCGCCGGCCTGCTAGACGGGCGTCGCTGTGCCGTACATTGGGAACACTTTCCGGACTTTTCCGAGCGGTTCTTCGAAACGAAAGCCCGCCAGACGGCATTCGAGATCGACGGCGAACTCTATACCTGCGCCGGCGGCAATGCCCCCTTCGACATGTTCCTGCGCATCGTCGAAGACGACCTGGGCCGCGACGTGGCAAACCGCGTTTGCGAAGTGGCGCTGTCGGAGCACGTTCGCGGGGCTGGAGAACGCCAGCGGCTGCCGCTTCAGACCCGCGTCGGCATCGACAACCGTCTGCTGATCGACATCATCGAGCAGATGGAGGCAAACATAGCCGAACCGTTGAAACTTGCCGATATGACACCATCGACAGGCCTGTCGCGGCGCCAGGTCGAACGCCTGTTCAAGCGGGAGATGGGGCGCTCCCCCAAACGCTACTATCTCCAGATGCGGTTGGAGCGGGCGCACCTGTTTCTCGTCAATTCGTCGCTTGCGGTCTTCGAGATCGCTGTGGCTTGTGGATTTTCCTCGGCGTCGCATTTCTCCCGGACCTACAGGGAGACCTACGACTGTACGCCGCAGCACACGCGCACGACAGAACTGGAGCGCCGGCGCCGCACCCTTGCGGGCGGCGAGGAGAGACGAATGATCTTGGAGGAGCGTCGTGTCGCCTAGGTCATTTTCAAGAATAGTGCGAAACGGATTTCAGTCGGGAATGCGTAAAAAATGGAGAAAATGAGTGTTGCGTCGCGCAACTCCGGAGCGTCGGTGTTGATCGCGTAAGACGCCCGCGCTCTGTCCGGGCGTCTGCCACACCATTGCTCGACAGAGCAGGACCCGCGAGAAGGTTGAAGGTTTTCCCGCTATGCACCATGCGCCTCACCGTTACAGCGATTGCAATGTCCTGCCGAATAGCTGGAAAATTGCCTCAAACGAACAGGACGTTGCGCTCCTGTGCACGCAGGCGTGGGTCGTGCGACCGGATTGTCACAGGCCGGCTATCCAGGAGCTCGAAGCAACGGGCCAGCGTCTCCTCCGAAAGCCGCCGCATCGCCTCGCTGGTGAAGAAGGCCAGGTGCGGAAAGAGGATAATGTCGGGGCGTCCGAAGAGTGCGCTGAGGGGATGCCCTTCCTTCGCCAGAGGTTCCTGACCGTAGACGTCCAGCGCGACGCCTTGGAGACGACCTGCGAGCACCGCTTCGACCAGCGCCGCCTCGTCGATGAGTGCCCCACGCGAAACGTTGACCAGAACCGCCGTCGATTTCATGCAGGCAAGCTCCGCCCTGCCGATAAGATGGCGCGTCGATGCGTTCAAAACGGTGTGCAGCGAAACGAAATCGCTTTGTCGCAGCATCGCGTGAAGATCGTCGACCTTCTCGATTCCGCATCCTGCCATCACCGACGCGTCAACATGCGGGTCGTAGCCGAGAACACGCGCCCGGAAACCGGCTCCCGCCATGCGCGCCATGCTGCGGCCGATCCTTCCGGTTCCAACCAACCCGACTGTCGCGCCCGCGATGTCGCGTCCCAGCCAACGCCGTTCCGGCCAGATCCAGCCGTCGCGCTCCATGGCTCGGCCGACCTCCGGCAGGCGCCGGGCAAGAGCGATCATGAATGCAAAGGCCGCTTCAGCAACGGTCTCCTCAGCGTAGTCCGGCACGTTGACGACAGGTATGCCTCGCGCCATGGCGGCCGATATATCAATTGCGTCGATACCGACGCCATATTTGACAATACCCCTCAGGCGCTTTGACTGCGCGATAATGCCGGCAGTGATCGGCGTGTAGCACGTCAGCAGCAGATCGGCATCCGCCGCCTCGCGCATCAGCGTGTCCTGCGAAACGCCATCGGGCAAGGTGACGAGCTCAACACCACGCGCGCGCAGTCCAGCGTCGATTTCCCGACATTCGAGTTCCTGGTCCGTTCGAATGGCTTTCATGGCAATGCTCCTGATTTGTCTGCTGCCGGTGCCGTCAGCCCGCCAGGATCGACTGCTCTACAATAGTCAGAGCCCGGTCGAGCTCCTGGCGCGTGATCACCAGCGGTGGCGAGAGCGTCATGACATTGCCCCCGCTGATCTTCAGGCTCAGCCCCGCCTCCAGGCAGCGATAATAGGCGCGTTCCGCAAGCGCATTGTCGGGCGCAAAGTCTGCGCGGTCGCGAACGATCTCAACACCGAAGAGCAGGCCGCGGCCGCGGACATCGCCAATAGCCTCGCAGCGTTCGCCGAATGCGCTGAGCCGCTCCATCGCATACGCCCCAAGTTCGACCGCCCTCTCCGCAAGTCCCTCCTCGATGATGATCGAAATGGTGGTCAGCGCTGCGCGTGTCGTCACCGGGTTCTTTTCATGCGTGTAATGGCCGATCGCATAGTCACCCGCCACGTCGAGATCGCGCCGGGCAACCACACCGGCGATCGGCAGGATGCCGCCGCCGAGTGCCTTGCCGAGTACGAGTATATCGGGGACGACGTCGTCGTGTTCACAGGCGAAAAAGCGCCCTGTCTTGCCGAGGCCCGTGGGAATTTCATCGAAAATCAGCAAGGTTCCGTGCCGATCACAAGCCTCGCGTACCTGTTTCCAGAAGCCAGGCGCCGGCGGATTGGGCGTTGCCCGCATGGGCTCGGCAACCAGCGCGGCAAAATCGCCTTCGCGGGCCAGCACATAGGAGACCATGCTGGCGCAGGCGCGGGCAGAAGCTTCTAGCGTGTCCTGGCCATAGGCGCAATGACGGTTGGCCCAGGGCGCGACGTGTTCGGCGCCCGGCAACAGCGGTCCGGCGATTCCAGAGCGAAAGGTGGCCTCGCCGCCGACGCTCGATGCGCCGAAACCGGCACCGTGGAAGGCGTCCCAGAAGGACAGTGTTTTGAAGCGGCCCGTGGCAGCGCGCGCAAGTCGCAGCGCGACCTCGATCGCATCTGATCCGCCCGTGGTAAACAGCACTTTGCCGAGATCGCCAGGCGCCAGCCGACCAAGTGTTTCTGCAAGCTCGACGGCGGGTTCGCAGGTGAAACGTCGCGGTGCGAAACACAAGTCGTCGATCTGGGCCTTGATCGCCTGTTTCAGGCGGGGATGCCCGTAACCGATATGGTGGACGCTGTTGCCGTGGAAGTCCATGTAGCGGCGGCCGGCGGTATCCTCGATCCAGATGCCCTCCGCTTTGGCGATAGCCGTCAGGCAGGGGCTGGAAAGGCTCTGGTGGAGAAACGCGTCTGCGTCCCGTGTCACCAGGGATGTCGTCCTCTCATCGCTTACCCGAGCGTTCCAGATCCCCCTTGCTACCGAGGTGTTGGCTTCGCCCTCCGTGTGAACCAATGCGGATGCTGTGGCGCTCATCTTCTCTCCGATCGACGTAACATCGTGCTGGGACGCGTAACCTATCGCATCTATCGGAAGCGGAACAAAATCGATATTATCTAACCGAATTAAGATTCAATCGATACAACGAATTCTCACGCCAACGGTCTTGTCCTATCATGCGCTATGTCCAGCTTCGGGCTTTCCATCACGTGGCTCTCACCGGCAGCTTTTCCATGGCGGCGCGCGCCTTGCACCTCACGCAACCTGCCATCTCTGACCAGGTGCGCTGGCTGGAAGAGGAATATGACGTTGCCCTGTTTGTGCGAAAACGCCGGCAAATCGAGTTGACTCCCGCGGGCGCCCGGCTCCTTGTGACGACCCGCCGCCTCTTTGATGCCGAAGGCGAGGCGCTCGACGTCCTGCAGGAGGAACGATCGTTGCGGGCGGGCGTACTCAGGATTGCCGCCGATTCGGTCGATCATGTGCTCGACGTCCTTACCGTTTTCCGGGAGCGGTTTCCCGGTATCCAGATCAAGATCGTGGGCGGCAATTCTCACAGCATCGTGGAGGCACTGCTTGCCTATGACGTGGATATCGGCGTCCTCGGCGAACTGCTCGACGAGCGCCCGTTTGACGTTTTTCCGCTCAATGTTTCTCCCGTCGTTCTCTTCGCCGCGCGCTCTCATCCGCTTGCGACACGGGAGAGTGTCCCCCTCGAAGCGTTGAGCGCATGGCCTCTGGTCATGCGTGAGCAGGGTTCACGCACCAGGCAGATGTTCGAGAAGCTCGCTGAGGCACAAGGCGTGCCCCTGCGCTTTGCAATTGAGGCCGAAGGCCGCGAAGCCGTCCGGCGGATCGTTGCCGCCGGCTCGGGTCTTGGGATCGTTTCGGAGGCTGAATTCGACGACGATCCGCGGCTGGTAAAAATCGCGCTCGAACATCAACCCCTTTCGATGCATGAAAAGCTGATCTGCCTGAAGGATCGCCGCAACAGCAAGTCAATCCACGCGTTCTTCGCAACCGCTCGGTCTTTGACGCGCGAGGCAAGTGGCGGTCAATTTTCTTGAGGCCCGCTAGCTCGAAGTCATTTCGGACAGCCAATCCCGAAACGCCATAACCTTCGGCAGTCTTGCCTTGGGCCCTGACGTCAGGAACCAGTATGACCCGGCGGCTTGAAGCCGGACACCGAAAGGCTCCACCAGCAAGCCACTCGAAAGCTCACGCTCAACAAGTGCTGCACGGCCGAGCAGGACGCCCTTTCCCTCCACGGCTGCACGTATTGCCATGATCGATTGATCGAAGAACGACCCTGACGAGGTATCGACGCCGTTTACGCCCGCATGCGTGAACCAAGTGTCCCAATCTTCAGCATATCCGGGCACATGCAGCAGATCATGGCCATCCAGGTCCTGGGGGTCAGTGAGCGCCTCGGCATATTTGGGTCCGCAGACCGGAAATGCCTCGTCACGCAGCAGGAGCATGGCATCATGCTTCGGCCAGTTGCCCAGTCCGAAGGCGATCGTGGCGTCGACCTTGTCTTCGCCCTGGTCGAGTGCCGTCAGCCTGAGGTCGATGTCAGGGTGGCTGGCGCGAAAAAGGTCGAGCCGCGGTGCAATCCATTGACTGGCAAACGACGTGGGCACGTGCACGACGAGCATTTCGCGCGCGCCATGCCCGGCAATCCGGCGGCTGGCTTCGTCGATCGCAGCGAAAGCCCGGCCAAGCTCCTCGGCATAACGCCGGCCGCGATCCGTCAGCCTGACCCCATTGGCATGGCGGGCGAACAAGGCCTTGCCGAGCCTTCCTTCCAGCGCTCGAACGTGCTGCGACACCGCAGACGGTGTGACGTTCAGTTCAGCACCGGCTCCGGCGAAACTGCCGAGCCGCGCGGCGGCCTCGAAGGCTCGAAGCCAATTCAGCGGCAAGTGTGCGGACGCCATGTCACCCTTAATTTTTCTAATCCTTTCCCCAAGGTAATCGCGTTTGCCCTGCCTGGCAAGAACAGCTCCAATGCCCTCGGTTCAGTATACTGGAGGCATTCTTATGAACGTCCATTGGCTGCAAGCATATCGTCCCGGCTCCGGCCTGCCCGGCGCATTCTATACGGATCCCGAGGTCTTCGCCGAAGAGCAACGGCTTATATTCCGCAACAGCTGGTTCTTCGCAGGCCATTCCGTGGAGCTTACCCATTCGGGCGACTACATGACGTTCACTGCCGGTGGGGTGCCGGTCGTCGTGGTCCGTGATCGCGATGGCAGACTGCACGCACACCACAACGTCTGTCGCCATCGTGGCTCCATCATCTGTACCGGGGAGAAGGGTCGGTCGGCCCGACTGGTTTGTCCCTATCACTCGTGGACCTACGCGCATGATGGACGGCTCATCGGGGCGCCGATCATGGGTGAGGATTTCGACAAGACGATACATGGGCTGAAGAAGGTATGTGTGGAGGAGGTCGATGGGCTTGTCTTCGTCAACCTCGCCGACACACCCTCCCCTTTCCACGAACTGCGCGACCATCTGTCGCCAATCTTGAAATCACAGGGCATGGCACGGGCCAAGGTCGCTTTGATCCGCGATTATGAACTCGATGTGAATTGGAAAATCGTCGTCGAGAACAATCGCGAGTGCTATCACTGCGAGGCCAATCACCACGGGTATGTCTCCGTGCAGTACGACACGGAGAACGACAATCCCGATCTCCAGGACGAAATTGCCGAGCGGTTGGGCGAGTGTCGACTTCGCTGGGAGAAAGCCGGTCTCGACGTTGCGCGCGTCAACACCTCGTCCAACAACACAGCGGAATGGTTCCGCGCCAATCGCACGCCTGTGCGAAAGGGCATGGTCACCGAGAGCCCTGATGGGCAGGTGGTTTGCAGGGTGCTGATGGCAGGTTTTACCGATGCCGACATGGGCACCGCGCGCGCCAACACCAACATCAATTTCTGGTGCCACGCCAATTCCGACTATGCCCATACCGTGCGCATAACGCCGGTATCGCCGACGAAGACCATCGTGCGGGGTTACTGGCTCGTGGACGAAAATGCCGTCGAAGGACGCGACTACGATCCGGAAGCAATTGCCGCCTTTCATCACCAGGTGATGTCGGAAGACTGGGAAATCTGCCGCCGCCAATGGATCGGCGTCACCTCCCCCGGTTTCGAGCCCGGCCCCTATTCGCCGACCAAGGAGGCGAATGTCGATCGCTACGTTCGCTGGTACGTCAACCAGATGACCGCAACATGACGACCCGCGATTTCGATGTGGGACGATGCCGCCGATCGCAACGAACTCGTCATTGAAGTTTTTCGGTCGGCATCCTCGTTCGGTTTCCGCAAACGACATCAAAACCGTTCGTGTGACCGACGTTATCGGCCTCAATTCCCCACGTTCGACTTACCAGAAGCGGCGGCGCGCGGGCGAAGTGGAATGCTCCGCCAGCGGCAGCTCAGCCTATCGCCAGGCCTGCGTTCGGGCCAAGAGACCACGGGCGAACAGCGCGTGGATGAGCTTGGCGGCGACGTTGGTGTAGAAGATCATCATGCCCATGGCTGCCGCCGGCGCGATGTCGCCCGCATCATCCATGTTGAGCACGGCGACCGAGGCAAGCTTGGTATCGGCAGCGTAGAGGAAGACCACCGCAGAGACCGTCGTCATGGCGTTGACGAAGAGATAGATCGCGATGTTGAGGATCGCCGGCATACAGACAGGTAAAGTTACCCGGAAGAACAGCCGATGGAAGGGCTGCTTCAAGGAGGCCGCGACGGATTCGAATTCCGGATCCATCTGCTTCAGCGCCGTTAGCGCCGTCAGGTGTGCAACCGTGTAGAAATGTGTGACCGTCGAGACGACGAGGATTGTCATCGTCCCGTAGATGGCATTCAGCGGATTGGCCGGATTGTTGAAAAAGAAGATGTAGGCAAGTCCGAGCACCATGCCCGGCACGGCCATCGGCATCATCGCCAGGAAATGGAAGACGTTCCGGCCGAAGCGGAAAGCGTCCGCCTTCTCCACCATATAGGCGCCGGCGAAGACGATCACCGAACCAAACAACGCCGTCAGCAACGCAAGCTTGATCGAGTTGGCATAGGCCGTCCAGCCGCCGCCGTCCATCAGATCGAAGGCGAAATTCTTCGCGGTCAGCGTCAGGTCGTAGGGCCAGAACTTCACGACCGCTGCGATCTGGCACATGGCGATCATGCCGAGGATGAAGAAACTGACGAGGCATGCGAAGGCAAGACAGATGCCGTCCATGCGGACATTGGGCTTGGGCACATAGGGCACCGCCCGCGCCGAAAGCAGCGCCACCTGGCGCTTCTGCATATGGCGGTCCACGGCGAAGGCGAGGATGGCGGGCACCAGCAGAATGACCGAAACGACCGCACCCATCTCGAAATTCTGCTGGCCGATCACCTGCTTGTAGATATCGACGGCAAGCATGCCGTATTGACCGCCGATTACCTTGGGCAACCCGAAGTCGGTGATGACAAGCGTGAAGACGACAAATGCGGCAGAGACGATGCCAAAGCGTGCGCCTGGTAAGGTGACGGTCGTGAACGTGCGCCACTTGCTGGCCTTGAGCGATGCAGCGGCTTCGTAGTGGCGGGCATCTGCGATGGAGAGCGCGGTCAGGATAATCAGGAAGGCGTGCGGCAGGGTAAAAAACACCGAGCCAATGACGATGCCGATCGGGCCGTAGATCGAGTAGCCGAGAAGCCAATCCTTGAAGATGCCCTGATTGCCGAAGAGGTAAACGAGCGCGATTCCGGGCAAGAGCGACGGCACGAGGATCGGTATGGCGAGGATGCCGCGGAACAGACCTTTGAGCGGCATGCAACTGCGCGTCAACCCGTAGGCGAGAGCAAAGGCGATGGAGATCGTCACCACCGTACTGATCGTTGCCATCAGGACCGAGTTGTAGATCGAGCGGGCAAGTGCCGGCGTCGAAAAATAGGTCTTGAAATTGTCGAGGCCGAGAGTGCGTGCCGGCCGCAGCATAATGCGCCGGAAGGTGCCTGAATCATACTCACGCCATTCGGTGCCCTTCTCCAACGTCGAACCGGCGAGAAACGCAGCATCATCCGTGGTGCCACGAATTCGGTACTGGACAGGACTGCGGAAGCTGAAGTCCGGGAAGAACTTGGTGGCTGCGAGCCGGCCATCAGTACTGCTCGCAAGGTCACCTTCCGCCACGGCGCCAAGCTTCCTGTTGAGCGCATCCGCTGTCACGACCGGGCCCCATTTCGCGCCCGTTTCGTCGCTGACCTGGAACTCGAAAGCGGCGAGATCGAAGCGATAGGTCGACAGCGACTTCGACAGCATGACGAAAAGCGGCGCACCCAGGGCGACGATCAGGTAGAGCCCGATGACGGCCATGAGACCAAACTTGATGCGGTCGTCGCGGGACGTTTCCTGCCGCAGTCGCTTGCCGGCTAGCGGCAGGTATGGTGCTTCGAGGGCGATGTTCATCCTCAGGCACTCCTTGGAAAGAGCAGCAGACGATCGCGCGGGATTTCCACCTGGATCACCCCACCCGTCTCTATGTGCAGCCTGCGCACCGCATTGACGGAGAAGTCGGCAACCAGGGTGCGCTCGCCAAGCCGCGGCGCCGTCAGGCGCGTGCGCCAGAACATGCCCAGGAACTCCATCTCGCGTACTTCGGCATCGATAAGGTTTTGTGGCGTCGCAGGCCGGTCGACGGCATTGACGGCGTGGGCGTTGGCCCCATGCGGAATGATATCGACGGGGCGCACCACGGCTGTCGCAGTCGCGCCCACCACAAGATCCTTCGTTGAGCAATCGAAGGCCGAGTGGCCAATCTCGACCGTCCCGTCCTTCAACACCGTTGCAGGGAATTGGTTGGTTTCGCCGATGAAATCGGCAACGAAGAGGGTTTTCGGGTGGCTGTAGATTTCGGTCGGTGACCCAACCTGCTCGATGACGCCGTGGTTCATCACCACGATCCGATCCGCCATCGCCAGTGCCTCTTCCTGGTCGTGCGTTACCATGATGGTGGTAACACCGAGCTTTCGCTGCAGCGACTTGATTTCATGGCGCAGATGTACCCGAACCTTGGCGTCTAGGGCGGACAGCGGCTCGTCCAACAGAAGCAGGCCGGGCGATATCGCGATAGCACGTGCAAGCGCGATGCGCTGCTGCTGGCCGCCGGAAAGCTGGGCCGGATATTTCCTGCTCTGTTCAGACAGCCCGACCGTTGCCAGCAGCTCGGCGACGCGCGTAGCAATCTCCGCTCTCGATCGGCCGGCGTTTTCAAGACCGAAGGCGATATTCTGCTCAATGGTGAGATTGGGGAAGAGCGCATAGGACTGGAAGACAATGCCGTAGTCCCGGTTGGAGGCAGGCAGAGTCGAGATGTTGTGGCCGCCCTGCAGGATCCTGCCACTGGACTGAAGGTCGAGGCCGGCGATCGCGCGCAGGAGGGTCGTCTTGCCACAACCGGAGGGACCAAGGAAACAGATGAATTCACCCCTTGCTATGCTCAGGGATATGTCACGAAGGGCGACGAAGTCGCCATAGCTCTTCCAGAGATCGGAGATTTCCAGATAGGACGCCGCGTCTGCGGCGGTGGGGGGGATGCTCGTAGGTGTCGGTTCGATCGACAGGGCATGTCTCATCTGCAAGCTCCGCTGGCCGTCAGGCAATTTTCGAGAATGCGAAAGGCGGAGCGCGAAGCACTCCGCCCTTTGTCGATCAGAGGTCAGCTCTTCGGTTCCGACTTCGCGTCGTAACGCTTCTGCCATTCCTTCAGGATGGTGGCGCGATTGTTCGCGGCCCATTCGAAGTCGTTGTCGATCATCTTTGAAGCGATGTCGGAAGGCAGATGCTCGACCGGTTTGGCGACGCCGGGATAGGCGACCACGGCATAGCCGGCATTGTACATTTCGTTGGCTTCCTTGGTGACGGACCAGTCGACCAGGGTTTTTGCGGCTTCGAGGTTCGCCGTTCCAGCGATGATTGCCGTCGCCTCCGCTTCCCAGCCCGATCCTTCCGACGGGAAGATGATGTCGATCGGTGCGCCGGCGCTCCTGGCCTTGGCGCCAGGGAACTCGAACGAAACGCCGATCACGGCCTCGCCGGCACCTGCCATCTTGCACGGCTTCGAACCGGAATGAGTGTAGGCGGAGATGTTCTCATGCAGCTTGTCCATGAAGGACCAAGCCTTCTCCTCGCCCCACATCTGCATCCAGCCGGACACGTCGAGGAAGCCCGTGCCAGATGAGGCCGGGTTCGGCATGACGACATGCCCCTTGTACTCGGGCTTTGTCAGGTCGTCCCAGCTCTTGGGAGCCTTCAGGCCGAGCTTCTCGCCCTCGACCGTGTTGTAGCACAGGGCCGCGACATAGGCATCCATGCCGACCCAGCTCGGCGGGTTGTCCTTGTCGACGAATTTCTTGTCGAGCGCCTCGACGCCCTTCGGTTGATAGGCTTCCAGCATGCCTTCCGTCTTCAGGAGCAGCAGCGATGTCGCAGCCAGCCCCCAGACGACGTCCGCCTGCGGGTTGTCCTTTTCGGCGAGCAACTTGGCCGTCATCACGCCGGTCGAATCCCGGACCCAGTTGATCTTGATATCGGGGTGCGACTTCTCGAACGTCGCCTTGTAGCGATCGAGGTCGACAGCCTCGACGGCGGTGTAAACTGTGAGTTCTGTCTGGGCGGATGCTATGGCGGGAAGCGCCACGGACATGGCGCCGGCAAGCATAAAAAACATATGACGGTTCATGCTGAAAATCTCCTCTGGAGGCCTGGAAAAAATCCGGGAAGCATGGCTGGCAATCTGTCGCTGCCCTTGTCTTGCACGCTTCAGGAGGCATTCTGCGTGGGTCATTTCAATTAGTAAAATTTATTATTCTTATCGTTGGCAAAGTAAAACCTATGGATCTTCTGCCGCTTTATTGAGCACCCGCGGGGCAATTGACGATGAAACTACCACCGGCTGCAGCAGGCCAAGAAAAAGGGAGCTGCCGATCGGCAGCTCCCAGAAATGGTGGCCAGGCAGGGGACGCCCGGATCACCGGGGCCCAGCTTACCAGGGCAGGGAAAACGTCTTGACGTTGGTGAAGCTCTTCATGGCTTCGATCACGCCCTCCTTGTAGCCGTTGCCGGAATCCTTGATGCCGCCGAAGGGGGACATCTCGATGCGGTAGCCGGGCACTTCCCAGATGTTGACCGTCCCGACCTTGAGCCCGGCGATGTACTTCTGCATCCGGCGGAAATCGTTGGTGCAGACCCCGGACGACAGGCCGAAGGCGGTCGAGTTGGAAAATGCGATCAGCGCATCGTCATCATCAGGCGCCCGCACGATCGGAATGATCGGCGCGAAGGTTTCCTCCATCACCAGTTCGCTCGAATGCGGCACGCGATCGACCACGATCGGCGGCAGAAGGGCACCACGGCGACCGGGATCGTAAAGGATCTCCGCACCCTGCTCGGCCGCCATATGCACCCGGCGCTCGAAGGTTTCGGCAGCACGGGCATGCACGACCGTGCCCAGGTCCGTCGCACGATCCATCGGGTCGCCGAAGCGGAGTTTCTTTGCGCGCTCCAGCACCAGCGGCACGAAGCGGTCGGCGACGCTTTCCTGGCAGAGAATGCGCTTGACGGCCGTGCAGCGCTGGCCGGAGTTCTTCGTCGCACCGGCAACCGCAAGATCCGCCGCCTTTGCCAGGTCATCGTCGGAGAGGTCGTTGAGAATGATCAGGGGATCGTTGCCGCCGAGCTCGAGGATCTGGCGCTTGTAGTGCGCGTTGGCCGCGATCAGCTTGCCCACCGGCACGCTACCGGTGAAAGTGATGAGGTCGAAGTTCGGGTTGGTCATCATTTCCATCCCGATATCAGCCGGCCAGCCGGTGACCACCGACAGCATTTCCGGCGGCAATCCGGCCTCGTAGAGAATGTCGGCGAAGACGAGTGCGGTCATCGGCGTCAGTTCCGTCGGCTTCAGCACCACGCAATTGTTGGTGGCGATCGCCGGTGCCACCTTGTGCGCCACCATATTCAGCGGATGGTTGAAGGGCGTGATCGCCGAAATGGCGGTCAGCGGCTCGCGCATCGTGAAAATCTTGCGCGCCTTGCCATGCGGAGTGAGGTCGCACGAGAAAATCTCGCCGTCATCGCGAATGCACATCTGGCCCGACAGCGTCAGCACATCGAAGGCGCGGCCGACCTCGTAGAGCGAATCTTGCTTCGAGATACCGAGCTCCAGCGTGATGATGTCGGAGATTTCCTCCTTGCGGGCAACCAGCATCTCGGCCGCCTTCAAGAGGATGCGCTGGCGTTCGTATCGCGTCAGCTTCGGCTGATAGGCCGCCGCGATCTCGAAGGCCTTGCGGGCATGTTCGGCATTGCCGGCTGGAACGGTACCGATAACGGCATCGTTCCAGGGATAGTGCACCTCGATCACCCCCTCGGCATCGACCTTTTTACCGGCAATGCGCATGGGCTCGTGGCGCAGAGCGAACGTCGTTTCCACCTTGGTCATCGGCCGCTCCTCACTTTGCTGGCTGCGCTGCGGCGACCAGCGCATAATAGAAGGCGTCGAAATTGCGCAGAGAGGCAGCTGAGGTAAGCTCAGGCAACTTGCGGTTCGAAATGAAAGGCACCTGCTGCTCGGTGAGGCCTCCGTGTGAGCGCAAGGGCTCGTTCAGCGCGGCAAGGTCATGGCGATGTTCGCTGGTGCCGAGCGTCTTGTTCTCCGAGGAGATGAGCACGATATCGCCGATGCGATCATCCGGGAGTTCGAAACGGATGCAGGCCTCTGGTCGCGAAAGTACGACATCGATACCGTCGATCGCCGCAAGCCGCTCGATGATGTCTTCCTTGTCAGCGCGTTCCGGCAGATATGCGGTTGCGAACGAACCAAGTGCGCCGTGATGCACGACGTAAGGGTCGGTGATCGGCAGGATGACGCGCGCGGCATCCTTGCCGAGCCATTCGTCGAGCACGTCCTGCACATAGATGACATCGGGCGAACCGTCGGCCTTGTGCTTCGGCTTCATGCCGTGATCGGCCGTCACGATGATTGCGGCACCCAGCGCGTCGAGTTCGGTCAGGTACTTGTCGAACATCTCGTAGAACGCGTTCGCCTGGGGAACGCCGGGCGCATATTTGTGCTGCACGTAATCAGTCGTCGTCAGGTACATGACATCGGGAGAAAACTCCTTCAGCAGTTTCACGCCGGCGGCGAAGACGAATTCCGACAGTTCCGCGGAATAGACTTCCGGCACCGGACGGCCGAGCCAGACCGAGGCATTGTCAATGCCGTGCTCCGACTTGGTCGACTTGTCGGCCTTCTCGGACGAGAAGCAGATCGCCCTGCCCTCATCGAACTTGAGGCCGTGACCGAGAAGTGCGCGGAGCTTGTCCTTGGCGGTAACCACGGCGACCTTGGCTCCGGCATCATAGAAGGCCTTGAAGATGGTCGGCGCGCGCAGAAAGCGCGGATCGTTCATCATCACTTCGTTGCCGGTCTGCGGCTCATAGAGATAATTGCCGCAGATGCCGTGAATGGCCGGCGGACGGCCGGTGGCGATCGACAGGTTGTTGGGATTGGTGAAGCTCGGGATGACGCTGAGCGCCGTGCGCTCGGTGCCCGTCTGGCGCATGCGGGCAAGCGTCGGCATCAGCCCGGCCTTGATGGCTTCGTCGAGATAGGCCGGTTCGCAGCCGTCGAGGCAGATGGCAATGGCCGGGACGTTCGGCCAGGGGTAGCTGCGCCGGTTGGCGGTGACGGCGACATTGATCTTGGACATCTGGTTCATCGGGAAAATCCTATCGTTCATTCAAGCGGCGAGACGGCTGCGTTCGGCAAGCGCGACCGCCGGCGGGGCGGCACTGGCAACCCCCATTTCGGTGAGAGATGTGCGTGCGGCCTCGACCACACGGCGCATGACATGCTCGTCCATGCGGCCTATGCAGCCGACGCGGAAACTGTCGACGACCGTCAGCTTGCCGGGGTAGATGATGAAGCCCTTCTGCTTCATCAACTCGTAGAAGCGGTCGAAGGCGAAGGCCGGATCGGCCGGGCTGAAGAAGGTGACGATGATCGGCGACAGCCATCGGTCGGCAAGCAGCGTTTCGAAACCCGCCTCGCGCATGCCGGCGACCATGACGTCGCGGTTGCGGGCGTATCGGGCGCCGCGGGCAGCAACACCACCCTCCTCCCGGTGCAGCCGCAGCGCCTCCAGGAATGCGGCGACCACATGGGTCGGCGGCGTGAACCGCCACTGACCGGTCTTGTTCATGGTCTCCCACTGCGCGTGCACATCGAGGCTGAGCGAATGGCTGCGGCCCTTGGCGGCCTCCAACTCGCTTTTGCGGGCTATGACGAAGCCGAAGCCGGGCACGCCTTCGATGCATTTGTTGGCCGACGAAACGATTGCCTCGTAGCGCAGATCGGCGACGCCGGCCGGTACGGCGCCGAAGGCGCTCATCGAGTCGACCAGCAACTTGCGACCACTGGCATAGACGACGTCGGAGATTTCCTTCAGTGGATTGAGGATGCCGGAGCTGGTCTCGCAATGCACGACGATGACGTGGGTGATATCAGGATCCGCATTGAGTGCCGCGGCGACCTCAGGCCCGCGCGGCGGCATGTAATCGCCTTTGTCGATCGTCACATGGTCGCGGCCGAGATAGGTAAGTGTCTGGGCGATACGATTGCCATAGGCGCCGTTGATCAGCACCAGCACCTTGCCGTCGCGCGGAACGAAGCTGCCGAGCATTGCTTCTACCGAGAACGAACCGCTGCCCTGTATCGGAACGCAGTCGAACTCACCCTTGGTGTCGCCGGCGATGTCGAGAAGCTGGCGGCGCAGTTCCGCCGTCATCGCGCGAAAGTCTCCGTCCCATGAGCCCCAGTCGCGGAGCATCGCCTCCTTGACTTCGTAGGCCGTCGTCAGCGGGCCGGGGGTGAGCAGATAGGGCTCGCCCAGTCTCGGCGTTTCCAGCGGTGCGATGGTTCTGTCAGAAGCGGTGTTTGGCATTGTCCGTCCTCACGTTGGCGTCTCCGGGGATGACAATGCGGCGGGTTGATATATATGTAAAATCGTTCTTTTGTATGAATCTATCGATTCTGCTTATGCAACTACGCAGCCGGGACGAGACGGCTTTCGAGCAAGTCCCCGGTCTCGCGAAGGCGCGGATAGGCCATGGTCGTGACCAGCGAATTGAGTTCCTTCAGCGCGCGCACGATCTCCAGATGCATGTCGCTCGACTGGATGCTGGCGGATATTCCCTGCCTGAGCCGCTCGAGGTGGCTCTGGCTGCTTTCCTGCACCAGCCGGCGGACATGCTCCTTCTGGCGCACCATCTCGCGGGCAATTACCGGTTCAGGTGAAACCAGCAGACTGGCGGCAAGCTTCACATTCGAAAACACGGCCACGTGCAGCGCCATCAGTTCGTGCCAGCCCGCTGGCGAAAAGGCTCCGGCGCCTTCGAGCCTCTCCTCTGCCATGCGCAGCAGGCTCTTCGACACGACGTCGCCGGCATATTCCAGATGAATGGCCGCCTCGGTGAGCTCGATGCCGCGCCGGGACTGCTCGTCCGTCAGGATGCCGCGGTTGACGGCGGCGATGAAGAGCTTGATCTCGCTATGGGCGCGATGGATGTCACCATCAATGCGCCGCAGCGCATCGACGGTCTCGGGCGTTGGCGAAGCGATCACGTCCATGACCGGTTCGAGCATGCGTGTAATCAGGTTTCCCATATGCAGCACTTCCCGTGCGGCGGCGGCCAATGCCTGAGCAGGCTTTTCGACCAGAGACTGGTCCAGCGCGCTGACATGCGCCAGGAGGCCGGCGTCCTTTTCCGCGACGTCTTTCGGGGTGAGCAGACGAATGAAGCGCGCCATCAGGCCACACGAAACGAGACCGAGAAGTACCAACGCTGCATTGAACAGCACATGCAGATTGACGAGCTTGGCAGCGACCGTCGCACCGGGCAGCCACGCAAAAGACACCTGCAGGGAAAACAGCGCGAAGACCGTGGCACTGAACAGCGCCCGAAAAATGAGATTGCCGAGCGGCAGCCGCCTGCCCTCCACCGGCAGTCCGCGCGTCAGCCACAGAGCGATCAGCCCGCCGCCGAGATTGACGCCAAGAACGAGCGGGATGCCGACGTCGAGCGGCAGCAGCCCCTTAGCCGCAAAGGTCAGGATCAACAGGATTGCGGCGACGCTGGAATGCAGGCCCCAGGTGAAAAGCGCAGCGACGATCATCACCGTCAGCGCGTCCTTGCTCAGCATCTCGATCGCTGCCGGCAACAGTGGACTTTGGCCGAGCGGAAGCGTCGCGTGACCGATCATCTGCAGCGACAGGAGCAACAGGCCGATGCCGAGAACCGCACGCCCGGCCTCGACTGGCTTTCGAGCCCGCGCCTTGAGATGCAGGAGACCGCCGCCGGTAATCATGAGCGGCGCCAGCCAGTGCAGATCGAAACTCAGGATTTTCACGACGAGCGCCGAGCCGAGGTCGGCGCCGAGCAGGACCGCGAGGCCAACGTCCAGTGCCAACGCGCCGCTGACGGCAAAGCCGGCGGCGAGCATTGCGACCGCCGTCGAACTCTGGAGGGCAACTGCGATCAGACAGCCGTAGGCTGCCGCGCGTGGCCTGCCGCCGGCACCTCCGACGGCGCGGGTGACGACATCGCCACAGGCGGCCTCGACACCCTTCTTGACCAGACTGACGGCGTAAAGCAGCAGGACTGTTGCAGCGGCGAGTTCGAGGGCGACGGCCGAAAGGTTCATAGGCGCGCTCCGGAAAGGTTTGGCTCCGGAAACTATCTTTTGCCCCTTTACATAAATCAAATCGTTCGTTCTGATGGTTCCATCGACAGAATTTATCTTTGGGGGATGTTACCGTGCGCTATGTCCAGCTCCGTGCCTTCCACAATGTGGCCATCCACGGCGGCTTCTCGCGGGCAGCCGAGGCCCTGTTTCTGACCCAGCCGGCGGTCTCCGACCAGGTGCGCAAGCTGGAGGAAGAGTATGACGTTCTGCTCTTCAATCGGAACAAGAAGCAGGTGACGCTGACGCATGCCGGCCAACAGCTTCTGGAAGTCACGCGCCGCATGTTCGACGTCGAACAGCAGGCGCTCGATCTTCTTTCGGAATCACGCGCATTGAGAGCCGGAAAACTTCGGATCGTCGCCGACGCCGCGCACCATCTGCTGCACATTCTGGCTGCCTTCCGGCGCGCCTACCCGACGGTTCAGGTGTCGATTGACGCCGGCAACACCGAGACGGTCATTACCAGTCTGCACGCCTATGAGGCCGATATCGGTGTGCTCGGTGAAATCCCTCAGGTCGGCGACTTCGACGTTCTCAAGCTCAATTCCACACCGATCGTCGCCTTCGCAAGCCGCGACTATCCTCTTGCAGCAGGCGAGAGCATCACCTTCGCGGAACTGGCAAATCACCCGCTCGTCATGCGCGAACGCGGCTCGAAGACCCGCCAGAAGCTCGAGGCGATGGCCGAACAATGCGGCGTGACGCTCACGCCGCTAATCGAGGCCGAGGGGCGAGAAGCGGTGCGCGAGATCGTCGCCGCCGGCGGCGGTATCGGCTTTGTCTCGTCCGCCGAGTTCGGCCAGGACAACCGTCTCGTGCCAATCAGGATCGATGCCCCGGAAATGCTGATGGATGAGGCGCTCATCTGTCTGCGCGAACGCAGCAACGGCAAGCTTGTCCATGCGTTCTACGAAATAGCGCGCAAACTCACTCAAAGCGGAGGAGAAGGAAAAGTCTCTTGAATCGCGACATGGGCAAGGACCTGGTCACCGGCCAGACTATGGTTGACCACCCCGACACCCTTGATCGGCTTCAACGGCCCGCAGGTCAGCGGCGATGCCAGCCCTCAGCTTGCTCAACTGGAAATGACCTGTTATGACCAGTTGAGCAAGAACCCTCTCTGGGAAGGTAAGCGATGTCATTTCAGCCGAGCGAAGTAACGTCAGCAATGATAGATGCGGCGCGTGCTGGTGGCGCCACGGCCCTGGAATACTATGCCGCGACCGAGACGATCGGCATGGTCGAGAAGGCCCCCCGTGACTATCAGCTGGCAGCAGACATTGCGACGGAACGAACAATTGTCGCCCTGCTCAAAGAGAAATGCCCGGATGCAGGCATTGTCGGCGAGGAAAAGACGAGCGACACGGCAGGTTCCGGCCGGCGGACATTCATCATTGACCCAATCGACGGGACGTCGAACTTCGCGTTTCATATTCCATTTTTCGCGCAGGTCATTTCGCATGTGGAAGACGGTCGGGTAATGGCAGGCGTCGTCTTCGACCCCGTCCGTGACGAGATGTTTGTCGCGGAAGCTGGCCGAGGCGCATACCTGAACGGCAAGCGGCTCCCTGCTTGTGGCGACGTTGCGCCAGAACGGTCCGTGGTCGGCGTCGGACTTCCCATCCCTGGACAGATCCAGGGTGTTTCGGTGGAGCGCTATCACACCGCCTTGCGTGCGGTGATCGATCGGGCGGCCGTCACCAGGCGGCTTGGCTCCGCGGCGCTTTCTGTCGCCTATGTCGCGGCCGGACGGCATCACGCCTGTTTCGAAGATGGGCTAGATACGCTCGACTACCTTGCTTCAGCGCTGCTGGTAAGAGAGTGCGGAGGGGTGGTCACGGACTTCCAGGGAAACGAGCAGAATGGCAATGGCGCAGTTCTCGCGAGCGTCCCGGCCCTTCAGCCTTGGCTGCTCAGCCTCTTTGCGGAATGACCCGGCTTAGCAGGCGCTCAAGAACGAGCGGCTCGTCCGTTGTGATTTGATCAACGCCGACTTGGACCAGACGGCCCAACGTCTCCTCGACCCCGCTGTGGTCGGAATTCAAGGTGTAGGCGTCGACCTTCATGCCGGCCGATTGAAAGATCGAAACGACGTTCACGCCGGCATCAAGCCCAGCCAGTATGATGGGGTATTCCAGATAGACATAGGCGGCGAATGGGACCATGCGGACAGCGTCGCGCGCGAAAGCCTCGAACGCTCCGCTTCGTTGCAGCTGTGTCAGCGTATCGTCACGGCAAGGGTCATAGCCGATCTTGAGCCCCGAGAGGCCAGCCCCGAGGCTGAGAAGCCCTGCCGGATCATCTCCCGAAAGGATGAAGCGGCTAGCGCAGGCCGCGAGACAATCGTGAAACCGCCGACGATGATCTGCCGAAAGTGTTGCTATGTCGTCCTTGAAGTCCAGCTGCATCAATGCGCCCGGATGAACCGCCTCGCCACTCATCGCGGCGGCAAGATCACCAAGAAGTATGGGCCGCACGTCTGCCAGCCGACCATCATCGTTGCGCATCAGTATTGATCCGACGTCCGACGACGTGAAGTCGCGCACCGGACCGGCGGCATTGGTTTCGCGATCGAACGTCTCATCGTGCAGACAGACGAAATCGCCGTCACACAAGGCACGCAGATCCACTTCCATCGATGCGCCGCTCACGGCACCCTGCAACATGCTGGCCCGGCCGAATGCGCAATCGGTCCGGACCTGGCGCAAACGGTGCCACTTGAGAGCGGGCCGAAAGCTCATCTCAGGACTGAGACCGAACGGAAGACGTCGTGCCCGTCCTTGAAGACGGAGAAATGAACAGGATCGAGGAATATATCCTGACCCGGTTCGAGTACCGTTTCGGTGTCGGCATGTATCTTCACGCGGTTGATGCCGTCGGTTGTCGCCTCGACGGTGCGGTACGCTCCGAAATGCACGATGCGGGTAATCTTTGCCGATGCCGAAACATCTCCGCGCCGGGCAGCGATCGCCAGCTTCTCCGGCCGAACCGCAAGTGTCGCCGCCCCATCCGGCAACGGAACGCTGACTTTGAAGCCGGCGGCATCCATTACGCCCGACGAAACGTGACCGTCGATCATGTTCATCGCGCCGATGAAGCCGGCAACAAACTTGTCCTGCGGCTGCGCATAGATATCGGCCGGCCCGCCCACCTGATTGATCTTGCCAACCGACATCACAACGACCCGGTCCGCTATCGCAAGCGCCTCGTCCTGCCCGTGGGTTACGAAGACGGTGGTGATCCCAAGCTCGCGCTGAATATTGCGCACTTCCTCGCGCAAACGCTCCCTGAGATGTTGATCAAGGCTGGCGAACGGCTCGTCCATGAGCAGGATTTTCGGCTCCAGAACGATGCATCGCGCGATGGCAACGCGTTGCTGCTGACCGCCCGAAAGGCGCAGCGGGCTGCGCTTGCCGTAACCTGTGAGACCGACCAGATCGAGCGCCGCATCCACCTTGCGGGCGATTTCCGCCCGGCTCAATTTTCTGAGCTTTAGCCCGAAAGCGATGTTCTCGAAAACATTCATATGCGTCCAGAGCGCATGGCTTTGAAAAACCATCGCCGTCGGGCGGTTTTCCGGTGCACTCGCGGTCACGTCGACACCATCGATGAGGACGCTGCCTGCCGTCGGCTTTTCAAAGCCGCCCATGATCCGCAGGAGCGTCGACTTGCCCGATCCCGACGGCCCGAGCAGGCAGACCAGTTCACCCGATGCGATTTCGAGCGAGATGTCGCTGACGGCTGCCATGTTGCCGTAGCGCTTCTCGATACCCTTCAGTTCCAATTTCGCCATTTCAACAGAACTCCGACAACACGCGTGCGTGCGGCGTCATGCGCCAAACCCTTTTGCAAACTGGTTCGACGCCAGCACCCGGCGCGCGAACAACAATGCGATGAATGACGGCACCCAGAGCAGAACGGACAGGACCGCTCCGTATTGCACTACGATCTGCCCGGTGATCATCTGCAACATCACCATCGGCATCGTGCGCAGTTTGGGTGCCCCGACCAGCCATGCGCCTTCCGTCTCGTAGAAAGTCGAAACGAATGTGAGCAGCATTGCGGCCCCGATAGCAGGTGCTGCCTGAGGGATGGTGATGCGAATGAATGTTCGCACTGGCCCGGCCCCCACGTCGCGGGCGGCCTCCTCCAGTCGGCGGTCGACGCCGCGAAACGCCGCTGACGGCAGCCAGATCATGATCAGCATCGTGTTCAGCAACTGCACGAGGACGATACCCCAGAACGTGCCCACAAGGCGCAGACTCAGGAACAGCGTCGCGATCATCACGATCAGCCCGAACCGCGGAAACGCGTTGATGGCGAGGAACGACATCATGAAGGTCCGGCGCCCGACGAACTCCATACGGGCAAAGGCATAGGCCGCCGGCAGACAGATCACTGCCGATAGCAATGTCACCGTGACCGAGAGCGCAAGCGACAGGCGCAAGGCTGAGAGAACATCGGCGCGCGCCAATGTCGTGTGCCAGTATTTCAGGCCCCACTCGGTCGGAAGCAGGGCCGGATAGGTCCACTTCTCGGCGAAAGCCCAGAGAAACACCGTCGCGATGGGCATCACCACATAGGCGATCAGGACGAGCATGATGATGCTGCCCACGATCGTGCTGGCGCGGATCTTCATACGTCCTGCTTTCTCGTCAGCATGACGACATAGAGGATGCCAAAGACAGAGCAGGTCAGGAAGGTGATCACGGCCTGCGCTGCGGCAAAATCGGGCTGACGGACTTCCGAAAATGTCCTCAGCATATAGGGGCCCATCATCTCCGGAGATGCCGGTCCCAACATGTAGGGGATGACGAACGAGCCGAAGAGGCTGATGACGTTCAAGGCCATAACGACCAGAAGCGACTCGACCATCAGCGGCAGGATGATGCGATGGAATATGACGACATAGCCGGCCCCGACATCGCGGGCAGCCTCGATGGCTTCCTGTGATACCTTCGCCATGCCCGCAGTCAGGATGAGCAAGGTCAGGGGCATGTGATCCCAAACCAGACCGATCACCGGGCCCCACGGGGTCAGATACGGCGAACTGTAGGAATTGAACCCGACGACTTCCAGCAGTGACTGAAGCAGGCCGTTCGGGCCGATATATCGAATGAGCGCATAGGCGACGATGATCCCGGGCACAAACATGGGAAAAAGTGCCAAGGCCTGAACGACGGCGGCCAGGCGGCTGCGGGTGAAATGCAGATAGATGGCAATCGGCAGGCAAATGGCGATCAGCAGGATCAGCGTCACCACCGTCGTCCACACGGTGCGAACGTAGTTGGCGACACTGTAGGGATCGGTGAAGAACCGATGATATCGAGCAAGGCTCCAGGAGACGGAGCCATCGGCTGCGGTCTCCTGGAGCGTTTGCACGATCGATACGCCGGCGGGATAAAGCAGCAGGCAGACCATGACTGCAAGCGGCGGGCCGATGAGCAGCAGCCCTTTCAGGTTTCGTGTAGAGGTGCCTTCGCTTCCCAAACCAGCGCTCCGATCTCTTAGTTACGCGCGATCGCGGGCGCGACGTTGCGATACCAGCCGTCATTGACGGCTGCTTCCCACTCGCCGTCCGGGAAGGCCGGGATCGACTTCGGGATGATGTCGGCATTTGCGGTGCGGATCTCGTCCGAAAGATAGGACCATTCGATCGACGGGAACCCGGCGATCTGATCGACGATCTGTTCCTGGACAGCCGGAGAAATGAGGACGTTTGCGAGTTTGGTCGCAGCCTCGATGTTCGTGGCATTGGTCGGGATGGTGCAATAGGCAAACCCGCCGACGAATGCCAGGTCCTGCAACTGCGCCAGCTTGATGTGAGAAGGCAACTCGCCCGATTTCAGGCCGGACAGCGCTTGGTCGGACCAGGTCGGTACCATCGACACGACGCCCGAGACGAGCAACTGAAGTGACGGCGTGTTGCCTGCCGTATAGGACCCACCCTGGTAGAGCGAAGGGGCGAGATCCTTCAGGATCTCCCAGGCGGGCGGCAACATCGCGTCTGCCTTTTCCTTGCTGAAATTTGCAGCCGTGAATGCGGACGGGTCCTGACCGTTGGCCTCGTGGATCGCGCGCCGTACGAAATTGCCGCCGGATCCGCCCTTGTCGGGGCGATTGTAGATGAACTGGCCGGGCGTGGCCTTGATCCAGGCGGTCAATTCCGCCCACGTCTTCGGGGGCGTCTGCACCTTGTTGGAATCGTAGGCCAGAACCACCTGCGAGCCACGGTATGGAAGGCCGAAATTGGTATCGATCGCCAGCTTGTTGAGCTTTGCGTAGTTGCTCATCGATGCCTTTGAAAAATCGACCCAAAGACCGGCATCGATCGCGCCGACGGTGTTGCGCGGATTGAAGGCTTCCATCACATCGACCTGTGGATCGCGCTTCGTCTTCAGCGCGGCAAGCGCGCGATCGGCCAGGGCCATCATGCCCGAATTGCCGTCAGACACTGTCACGTTGACAACGAGGTCCGGGAGTTCCTGCTGCAGGGCCGGAACGACCACATTGGACCAGAAGTCCGCCACGTTCTGATCGCTCCCCACGATCACTTCGACCGCTCCGTCAGCGCTGAAGGCCAGCCTGGGACTGATGGCAATTGCCGCAGCAGCTGCCGCTGCGGATGCAAGGAATTCCCGACGTTTCATATGCATGCTCCCACGTTGCGTTTGATGTGTCGTTCTTTACCAGGTGGCTTCTGCCATGCTTTGAAGAAGCTCACTTTCTCGGGGCAGCGCCTTGCCGCCATGTGCCGTCACCGAGGCCGAGCCACAGGCAACGGCGGCTCGAAGCGCCTTCGCCATCGGCCAGCCCTGCAACAGGCCGTAGATGAAGCCGGCGTTGAAACTGTCGCCGGCACCGGTCGTATCGACGACTTCGACTTGCGGCGCGCCGATTTCGATGACCTGGCCGGCATGGAGTGCTGCGGCGCCGCGTGCGCCGCGCTTGATCACAACTGTCGGGCAGTATCCGGCAATGGCCAGCAGCGCCCCATCATGGCTCGCGCTGCCTGTCAGCCGCGTTGCCTCCGTCTCATTGCAGATGAAGCAATCGGTGTGGCGCAGAATGTCAGCGAGATTGCCTTCAGCGATATCCTCGTCGACATGCTGGCAATCCAGACAGCAAAAGATACCCATGGAGCGGGCGAAGGCGAACAGATCGGCCAAATCGTTCCGGCAGGTGAGCCCTTGCACGATGAGGACCCGCGGCCCGAGCCGTTCGATTTCGGCTTTGGACGGAAGCGTCTCTTCCCCTTGGAAGTGACTGATGAATCCCCGGTCCTGTGCCATGGAGAATGCGACGCTCAGGCGGATTCGGGCCTGTGCGCGCCGTTGGAACAGGGACACGTCGATCGCGTCGCGCGTTGCCGCTGCGATCATCAACTGGCTGAAGAGATCTGTTCCGGTCTCGCACCACCAGCCGGCTTTCACGTCGAGCAAGGAGAACGCACGAGCCGTCGTGTAACTGGCGCCTGGGACGGCATCGAAGTCCTTCGACCATACATCGGCGCCGAGCCTTGGCACGTCGCCGAGGCCGGAAAAAATCAGGTCGTAATAGTACTCTCCAGCCAGCACCACATCGTACGGAGCGGCCCTGCCCTGTCTTGAAAGGATCAACGCCATTCTCCGGCAAAAGGTTGATGGGCGGTGATGTATTGCTCGACCAATGGCTCCGCGCGCGAGTAGGACAACACAAGCGGATGCGCGACCAGAGCCTCGACGGCCAGATCCTTCCGCCGCTCTGCAATCGCCCTGACAGCGAGCCGTTCATAACGCTTGATGTTGTGCACGAGTTGCGCCTGTGCCTCCGGCATCGCCCCAATCTTTTTCGCCTTGATGCCGTCGCGGCCGACGACGCAGCTGACTTCGACGACGTCATCGGGCCTAAGGCCGTCGATAGCCTCACCGTTGCGCACGTTCAATCCGATATGGCACTCGGCACCCGATTCCATCGCATCGATGATGTTGAGCGCAACACCGGCATAGCCCTCGCCGACACCGTCAGCGGCATGCGCACTGACCGCGCGGATTGCCCTGTCGGCATCTTCCATGCTCGGCGCTTCGGGCCGTGCGTAATGCATGTAGGTTGCCTCGCGGCGCTGTTCGTAGGCGAAGTAGGCAGCCAGGGCAGCATCCGCATCGCGCTCGACGCCGATGTCGGATAGTTCCGCGATC
The DNA here is from genome assembly GCF_059419585.1 of Ensifer sp. GW821-FHT05G01. NCBI lineage: Bacteria > Pseudomonadati > Pseudomonadota > Alphaproteobacteria > Hyphomicrobiales > Rhizobiaceae > Ensifer > Ensifer sp. GW821-FHT05G01. The sequence continues at coordinate 187,744 of NZ_JBWKSC010000013.1, forward strand.
AAGGTTCGATTGAGGTCGCGCACTTCTTCACCACGGGTGCGCGCATCGGCTTGGATGTCGCCAAGCGCCTTCTCGGCATAGTAGAAGTAGTAGAGATATTCGTTGAGCCAGAGCCGATGCCGCCGGATGATCGCCGGATCGAAAATGCGCTGGGCCGTTTCGGCAAGAAAGGCATCGTCATCCAGCAGTCCTTGCAGGACCTCCTGCCCTCCGACGACTGCTGACCGGGTGAACGACAGGTGATTGAGGCCGAAGACTTCGGTCTGCACGTCCCTGACGGCAACGCCGAGCTTTTGTGCCACCGCTTCCTGGGCAGCATTGGCGCCGTCGCAGATGCCGACGACACGATCGAAGCCTGCGTCGCTCAGCGCCTGTGCCACCAGACCCGCGGGGTTGGTGAAGTTGAAGAGCCAGGCATCCGGGCTGACCTCTTTCAGCAGCTGAGCATATTCAGTGATGACGGGAATGCTGCGCAACGCCATGGCAAAACCGCCAGGTCCGGTGGTCTCCTGGCCGAGAACGCCGTGCGACAAGGCAATCCGCTCGTCCTTGACACGCCCATCCTCGCCGCCGGGTCGAACAGTGGTGACGACGTAGCGCGCGCCCTCAAGGGCTTTCTCGGCAGTTACGGTGGCGGAAATGCGGACGGGCGACTGCATCCTCAGAGCAATCTCGCGGGCAAGCCCGCCGAAGATTTCGAGTTTCGATTGATCGACGTCATGCAGGCAGATTTCGGCAAGCCCGCTGCGTTCGGCCCTGCGAAGAGCCGAAGCTACGAATAGGGGCGCTCTTACGCCGCCGCCGCCAATCAGAGTGAGCTTCATCGGATACCTCGGTTGTCTAATAACGCCAGTCGTAACTGGTCATATCCAGACATGTCAAGATAGGCCGTTGCCTTGCTGCCATATTTCGTGCAGCACTAGAATCGTCACAAACGGTACGGAAAAGATGCCCGCAAAGAAGCCGACAGTTCGAAGCAATCCGTTGGCGGAACGCGCCCGGCTGAAGCCACTCGATCGCGATGACCAGCAGCCTCTCTACAGGCAGGTCAAGCAGAACATCCTGGATCTGACGCGAGACGGCACCATCCCCGCCCATTCCAAACTTCCCTCCGAGCGCGAGCTGGTACAGGCCTATGATGTCAGCCGGATTACAATCAGGCAGGCACTTGTTGAACTCGTCCAGGAGGGCCATCTGCAAAGCCAGCCGGGCAAGGGCTTCTACGTCGCCGAGAAAAGCGAACCGTTCGAGTTGCATTTGCTGACGAGCTTTACTGCCAACGCGATCGCCAAGGGCATGGTGCCAGGCAGCCGCCTGCTGGAAGCCAAGATCTATGCTGCTCCGCCGGAGATTTCGCGCGCGCTCTACCTGCCAGAAGCCGCTGACGTGGTGTTGTTGAAACGCCTTCGCACGCTCGACGGCGTGCCGGTAGTGATACAGTATGACTGGCTGCAGCCGGCCGCTTGCCCGGGACTGCTGGATCTGGACTGGTCGACTGGAAACCGTTCGCTCTACGCTGAATTGCGCGAGCGCTACGGCCTGCGCCCGGTGCGTGGACAGACAACGATCAGCGCGCGCTATCCCGACGAAGACGAAGTCACCTTGCTCAAGCTGGAGCAGAAAACCGCTGTACTGACATTGGATCAGATCGCATTCTCAGCCGAAAATCGCCCTATCAACATATCAACCTCCGTGCACCATCCCAAGCGCTACCCCTTGAGCATTCAGCAAGGCGAATAGGCCACAGAGCCAGATCGGTGACGAAAAGGAAATACCCATGGCAACGACACCCCGAAGACCAGCAAATCCGAAAGATGCAGCCGAGGCTCTGTTCAAGCCGGCAAAGAAAGTGGCAGCGCCCGCGGTCGAAAGACCTGCGCTCCCGAATGCCAAGGAACTCGTTTCGCTCAAGATCGACAGCGATGTGCTGGCGCATTTCCAGGCGGACGGACCCGGCTGGCAAGACCGCATCAACGATACCTTGCGCGCCGCCATGAAATCGTCGGCGTGATCGTCCTCGCCAGACGCAGCAGGCATTCACGCCGTTGAGTGGCCTGGAGAGGCGGAAGCGGCTGTTGTCCAGGGATATCAAAGGGTGTGTCTTGTCGAAGGAGAAGACTTCGACAGAATGGCCGAAGGATTGATTCGGCCCTTCCCGCATCCACCCTCCGTTCCACGTTCGGCGCCGACAAAGGCGAAAAGGCGCCGTTTAGGCACGTGGGCAGGCGGTGCCCGAGATCGCCGTGACAGCAAGGCCACAGTCGATTGCGCTCGATGCGCATGAAATGTCCCCCTGCCCTTTACAAAGCGGATTAGGCGTGAACTCATTCGCGTTTGGAGGAATGGAGGAGCATGGCAGCGATGCCATCGAAATTCCATGGTTTCACATTCGGAACATGTTCGCGAAATCGAGCGGGTAGGACAAGGTCTGGCAACCGGCCGCGATGAGGTCGTCGTCAAATCGTGGCTGCGGTGTCTCGATCAGCATAAGCTGGATCCGGCGCAGACTTGCGAAGCCTATATCCTGCCCGAGCTTCGCCTGCGTGAGCATCGGCAGGAGGCCGAAGACCTTATCAGGATCGCGCGCTCTGGTCTTGAAAACCTCTACAATCAGGTCGCCGGACAGAACTACGTTCTGTTGCTTTCCGATCGGAAAGGCGTGACGGTCGAGTTTCTGGGCGATCCCTCCTTCGACAACAACCTGCGACGAGCCGGTCTCTATCTCGGATCGGATTGGGCGGAGGCGCGCGCGGGCACGTGCGCGGTCGGAGCCTGCCTGGAAACCGGCGAAGCGCTGACGATCCACCAGAGCGACCATTTCGATACGACGCATACTCCGCTCTCCTGCACCGCCGCGCCGATCTACGATACCGAAGGAGGGCTTTCGGCCGTCCTCGACATTTCGCTGCTCAGTTCCCCGATCCTGAAGGCGAGCCAGAACCTTGCACGGCACCTCGTCGCCGCCACCGTGCGGCGGATCGAACTCGCCAACCTGATGGCGCGCACGCGCCATGAGTGGGTGCTACGATTTGCCCGCTCGCCGGAGTTCCTCGACGTCGATCCCGAGGCTGCGATCTCGATAGACGGGCGCGGCCTCATCATCGGCATGACCCATGGGGGCGCCCGCATCCTTGCGTGCGCGGCTGGGCTCGACTGGCGTGACCCGCAGAATCTCATCGGGCAGCCGATCTCCCGCTTCTTCGATATCGGCGTCGACGGCCTGGTTGATTTGACGCGCCGCAGACCGACGGAGGAGCGGCTTTTGACCGCCCGTGACGGAAACGCGCTCTTTGCCCATGCGATCGAACCGCAGTTTCCTGTTGGTAGGTCAGCCGGCAAGATGGCAACTCTTTCGGCTACGCGCCGGCTCGGCGGCAATGTGCCAGTGATTGCCGCCCTTGAGGACCGGATCGCCAAGCTGGCGCCAACTGCGCTACCAGTCCTTATTCAGGGCGAGACCGGTTCGGGCAAGGAGCACCTCGCGCGGGCCATCCACGACAGCAGCGGTCTCAAGGGCAAGTTCGTTGCGATCAACTGCGCAGCGTTGCCCGAACACCTTATCGAGAGCGAACTCTTCGGATATCTGCCCGGCGCTTTTACCGGCGCATCACCCAAGGGGCGCAATGGGCTGATAGAACAGGCGGATGGCGGAACCCTGTTCCTCGATGAGATCGGCGACATGCCCCTGGTCTTGCAGACCAGATTGCTGCGGGTCCTGGCGGAACGGGAAATCCTGCCGCTGGGTGGGGTGGAACCGAAACCGGTTAGCCTGCGCATTGTCTCGGCGACACACCGGCCGTTGCAGCAGCTTGTGCAGGAGGGACGGTTCCGTGAAGACCTGTTCTATCGCCTGAATGCCGCTGTGTTCCTTATGCCGCCGCTTCGCGACCGGCCGGATTTCGAATGGTTGCTTGCAGCACTGCTCGATAGGCACAGGAGCGAAGGGCGACCTTTACACGTTTCTTCCGACGCACTGGCCGCACTGAAAGCCCATGGCTGGCCCGGCAATATCCGCGAACTGGACAACGTCCTGGCTGTCGCGGCTGCCGTTTGCGACGAAAACCGGATCGAGCTCGCCGACCTGCCAGAGCATCTCATAGCCGCGCTGACGAACAAGACGGAGGGGCCGCCCCCAAGCGGACAGTCCGACGACGGCGCGTCGCTCCAGATCGTGCTCTCATCCTGTGGTTGGAACATTTCCGAAGCGGCCCGACGCCTGGGTGTCGATCGCTCCACCGTTCACCGCCAGATCAAGCGGCACGGGCTGCGCGCCAAGCACTAGCACGCAACAGGTGTGGTGCCACACCTGTTGCAGCCGCTCAGGTGACCAACTTCAACAAACGCCCTTAAGTTACTGATTACAAGATTCAATCACCCCTGAGCGAATTCTGGCACGTGCCTTGCTCCGTATTGTCGCAACAAAGACAGAACGGAGGAAACATGCGCGCACTCAGATTTCATGCAGCCAGGGATTTGCGGCTTGAACAGATCTCGCCACCCGATCGCAAGCCCGCGGCGGGTCAGGTCCTCATCCGCAACCGGTTTGTCGGCATCTGCGGCACTGACCTGCACGAATACGCCTATGGCCCGATCTTTATTCCCAAGGAGCCGCATCCCTATACCGGCGCCCATGGCCCGCAAATCCTCGGGCACGAGTTCGGTGGCGTCGTCGAAGGGGTCGGCGACTGCGTCAGCACCGTCGCAGTTGGAGACAGGGTCTCGGTTCAGCCCCTGATCATGCCGCGCGCCGGCGACTACTTTGCCGATCGCGGGCTCTATCACCTGAGCACGGATCTCGCGCTCGCGGGGCTCAGCTGGCACTGGGGCGGGATGGCGGAATATGCCACGCTCAACGACTACAACGTCCAGAAAATCCCGGATGCCATGAGTGACGAGGAGGCCGCCCTCGTCGAACCGACCGCGGTTGCCGTCTATGCCTGCGATCGCGGTGGCGTGACGGCAGGAAGCAGCGTGCTCATCACCGGTGCAGGGCCGATCGGAATCCTGACGCTGCTGGCTGCAAGGGCAGCCGGTGCCGCCCAACTCTTCGTTTCCGACATCAACGATGCGCGGCTCGCCTTCGCCAAATCGATCCTGCCGGATCTCATTACGATCAATCCCGAGCGGGACGGGCCCGGCGACGTCGTTCGCTCCATGTCGGAAGGCAATGTCGGCTGCGATGTCGCGATCGAATGCGTCGGCAATGAACATGCGCTGAAGGCCTGCGTCGATGCTGTGCGCAAACAGGGCGTCGTCGTGCAGACGGGCCTGCATCCGCACGAGAACCCGCTCGACTGGTTCCAGGTCACCTTCAAGGACATCGACCTGCGTGGTTCCTGGGCTTACCCGACCCATTACTGGCCACGCGTCATCCGGCTGATCGCATCGGGTCTGCTGCCCGCGAGCAAGGTCGTGACGAACACCATCACCCTTGATCAGGCCGTTGCCCAGGGTTTCGACGCCCTGCTGGATCCGGCCGGAAAGCAGCTGAAGATCCTGATCGACCTTTCAAAATGAACCATAGCTGCGCTGGGGAAGGAGGAGCCGCCCCGGCGTTGCCACCTGATATTCGAGCAAAACGGAGGAGATACCATGCTTGAAGACAGCCCCAACACGAAGATAGACACAGCCCTGGCCAAACTCGGCAAGACGCTGGAGCGCGGAGACATCGAAGCGGCGGTCAACCTGTTCCAGGCGGACTGCTACTGGCGCGATCTGGTCACGTTCACCTGGAACCTGCGCACGATGGAGGGCCAGGATCAGATCCGCGACATGCTGACAAACCAGTTGAAGACGATCAAACCATCGCGCTTCCGCCAGGATGAGAAAGAAGTTGCGACGGACGGTGACGGCGTCACGCAAGGCTGGTTCGAATTTGAGACCGATGTTGCCCGTGGCTATGGCCATATCCGTCTGAAGAACGGCTTGATCTGGACGCTGTTGACCACGATGAGCGAGATCAAGGGACATGAAGAGCCCAAGGGTCTGAAGCGACCGATGGGGGCGGAACACGGCCACGACCCCAATCGCAAGACATGGAGTGAAAAACGCCAGGAGGAAGCAGCGCGCCTCGGCTACGAGACACAGCCCTATGTCGTCATCATCGGCGGGGGCCAGGGCGGCATTGCACTTGGCGCCCGCCTGCGCCAGCTCGGCGTGCCGACGATCATCATCGAGAAGAACGAACGCCCCGGCGACAGCTGGCGCAAGCGATACAAGTCGCTCTGCCTGCATGACCCCGTCTGGTACGACCACCTGCCCTACATCCCCTTCCCGGAGAATTGGCCAGTCTTTGCGCCGAAGGACAAGATCGGCGACTGGCTGGAGATGTACACCAAGGTGATGGAGCTCAACTACTGGAACTCGACCACCTGCAAATCCGCCGCCTATGACGAGGACAAGCAGGAGTGGACCGTCGTTGTCGAGCGTGACGGCAAGGAGGTGGTGCTGAGGCCAAAACAGCTTGTGCTGGCCACGGGCATGTCGGGGAAGGCCAACATTCCCAAGTTTAAGGGACAGGAGACCTTCAGGGGCGAACAGCAGCATTCCTCGCAACATCCCGGGCCAGACGCTTACAAGGGAAAGAAGGTGGTCGTGGTTGGGGCCAACAACTCGGCCCACGACATCTGCGCCGCGCTGTGGGAGGCCGGCGCCGACGTCACCATGGTCCAGCGTTCCTCGACCCACATCGTGCGGTCGGATTCACTGATGGAGATTGGGCTCGGCGACCTCTACTCCGAGCGCGCCGTCGCCGCCGGTATGACGACACGCAAGGCCGACCTCATCTTTGCCTCGCTGCCCTATAAAATCATGCACGAGTTCCAGATCCCGCTCTACGACAAGATGCGCGAGCGCGATGCCAGGTTCTATTCGGACCTCGAAAAGGCCGGCTTCATGCTCGACTGGGGCGCCGACGGCTCCGGCCTGTTCATGAAATACCTGCGCCGCGGCTCCGGATACTACATCGATGTCGGCGCATGCGACCTCATCATCGACGGCTCGATCAAGCTGAAATCCGGCGCTGACGTCGATCACCTGACCGAAACGTCGGTTGTGCTCAAGGACGGCACCGAACTGCCGGCGGATCTCGTCGTCTACGCCACTGGCTACGGCTCGATGAATGGCTGGGCGGCCGATCTCATCAGCCGTGAGGTGGCCGAAAAGGTCGGAAAATGCTGGGGGTTGGGCTCCGACACGCCAAAGGACCCCGGGCCCTGGGAAGGCGAACAACGCAACATGTGGAAGCCGACACAGCAGGAGGCTCTCTGGTTTCATGGCGGCAACCTGCATCAGTCGCGGCACTATTCGCAGTATCTTTCGCTGCAACTGAAGGCCCGCCAGGCCGGCATCGAAACGCCGGTCTACGGCTTGCAGGAGAGCCATCACCGCGGCTGACGTCTTGAGGGCTGGCCGGAGCCGGGTATCCGGCCAGTCTCGTCATAGAGCTCGCGCCCCATGACCTGCAGGCGGGCTCTGGCATTTTCAGCTCAATGGAAAGCCCATTGCCGAAACCAGCCTGAGCCACGGCTTGCGCCATCCGCCTTTTCGGTCAGCGGTATCGAGCGCATACATCGTGACCTGCGCCCCAAGCCAGCGAAAGGGCTCGGGCGGCACGACGTTGGGCAGTTGTGTCGCAAAATCCAATCTGCTCTCCGAAGTCTTCGAGCCGTCGAGAATGTCGAGCGCGATGCGCGCGCCGAACCGCGAAGCCGAGACCCCGAAGCCCGAATAGCCGCCGGCATAGACGACCTTGCCTGAGTGATACCTCTGGAAGTGCACCGCCATGCGCGTGCTGAGATCGATCGGGCCGCTCCAGGCGTGAGTGAACCGGAGACCCTGCAATTGCGGGAACGTGTCGAAGAAGGCATCGGCGAGCGGTTCGTAGGTCTGGACGTCGCTATCGACGCCCGGCGACGTCGTGCCCGCAAACGCGTAGCCGAGCCTCCCACCGAAGATGATGCGGTTATCCTTCGTCAGGCGCATGTAGTTCATCTGGGTCCGGGTGTCGTAGACACCCTGCCGGTTGTTCCAGCCGATCGACGCCATCTGCTGTTCGCACAACGGCTCGGTGGCAAGCACCCGATCCCGGATGGCGACGACACGGCGCCTGATGCCACGATGGCCGGAAGCAAACGCGTTGGTGGCCAGAAGCACCTTCGGTGCGGTCACCGAGCCAAAGGGCGTCTTGACCTCGATCTTGGCGCCGGCCTCGTCAAGCGTCAGCAATTCCGTACCCTCGAAGATTTCGACGCCGAGAGAAAGGGCAGTTCGTTTCAAACCCCAGGCGAGCAAGGCCGGATGGACCGTCCCACTGATATCCTTCGACCAGATGCCGGCCTTGTATCGCGGCGACCCGATCTGCGCCTGGACCGCGTCTTGATCGAGAAACACGGCCTGATGACCATATTGAAGGTGCAGTTCGTGCTCCCTGTGCAGGGCATCAATATGATCTGCGCCCACCGCGACCGTCAGTTCGCCGCCCCACTCCGCGTGGCAGTCGATGCCATGGTCGGAGAGGGTTTGCATGAAACCATGCATGTTCTCCTTACCGAGCCGCTCCAGCTCGGCAATGTCGTTGGGAAACACGCGCACCGCATTGGACAGGCCGTGCATCACCGACGTAGAGACGACGCCGCCCGGGCGCCCGGAAGCACCGTTGGCGACGGTGCCTTTTTCGATCAGCACCACATCGAGATCCGGCTGGGCCTGCTTGGCCTGGATCGCCCCCCAGAGGCCGGTGAAGCCGCCACCGACGATCAGCAAGTCAGCTTTCCGATGGGCCGTCAGCGGCGGCAGCGCTTCGGGCGCATCCGGCCGATCCAGCCAGAACGGCGACATCGTCACGTCGGCAAGCGAGATCACCGACGATCGTTGCGTTGGGTGTGCCATGGGGTCACCCGTCGGTCTTTGCGGTGTGCAAGACGTAGACTTTGCGCATCGTCTCGAGCACCTCGAACCGAACCTCCACCCCCTTCGGCAGGACGTAGCTTTCGCCCGCTTGAAACGTTTGCACCGATCCGTCCGGGCTGGTGATCGCGACCTTGCCGGAAAGGATTACGCTGTACTCCACCCCATCGGGATAGGAGAGCATTTCAGCGTAGGGCGTCGATTGCCATGTGCCGACGACGATCGAACCGTCAGCGCTTTCGAAATGAACATCGCCCATTTCGTCGGCAAAACCCGAAAGGATCGCCTCGACCGGTACGACGCTGCACTTTTCCAGCTCGCGCAGCCCGACACCGTTGCGATCAATTTTCATTACCTTGGTCATATATGCTCCTGTATGCATGGTCAGCTTTCGGCGGGACACGAGGCTACCGGGTCCCGCCGGGTGTGTTTGGCGAGGCTATTTCGCCCGATAGACTTCCGTTCCCGCGACATAGGTCGCCTCGACATGCCGCTTTCGGATCGACCGATCGACGGGGTCTGGCAGCTTGGCGTCGAGTACGACGAAATCAGCCCATTTGCCCGTGGAGATCGACCCGATCTGGTCGGCCCACGGTGTCATGTTGGCGCCGGCCTGGGTGTAAGCAAACAGTGCCTCGTCGAAAGTGACGGCCTGCTCGGGATGCCACGGGCCGTCGCCGAGCCCGAAGGGGCTTTCGCGGAAGACGGCATCGTTGATCTGGGTCAGCGGGCTTAGCGGCGAGGTCGCCCAGTCGGATCCGAACACGACCGGAACCTTGTGCTGAAGCATCGACTTCCAGACATAGGCGTGGGACTCACGCTCATGGCCGACCCGTTCGGTGATGTATTTTCCGATCGTGCCGGTGGCATGATTCGGCTGCATCGATGCCACGATGCCAAGCGTCTTGAACCGCTCGATATCCGAGGGATTGATGATCTCGATATGCTCGACGCGGTTCGGATACTTGGCGTGTGATTGTGCCTTTTCGAATGCGTTCAGCGTCATCTGGACGCCGGCATCGCCGATCGCGTGAACGGCCGTCGGGAAGCCGTTTTCATTGGCAGCCTTGATCAGAGCGCTCAGATCCGCCTCCGACTGGAACGGCTCACCCTTCCACCCCGTGCGGTCCGAGTAGTTTTCCAGCATATAGGCCGTGTGGGTCGACAGCACGCCGTCGACGACCGACTTGGCATATCCGACCGTCAGAAGCGGACCCTTGACCTTCGTCTCACCGCTGGCAGCGACACGACTGTCGACGGCTTCACGATCCTCTGCCGCCGCCGCGATGTTGGCGGCCTTGTCTTCGAAGAAGCCGTACCAGACCCGGAGTGACAGGGACTTGTCCTCGACGAGTTTCAGATAATCGTAGACGGCGGCAATGGACGACATGTCGTGAACGCCGGTCAGGCCGACGCTGTTGGCAAACTTCACGGTCTGCAGCAGCGCTTCGGCACGTTCCTTGTCGGAATAGGCCGGCTTCTTGTTGGTGACGAGGTCGCCGGCACCTTCGAGCAGGATCCCGGTTGGTTCACCGGTCTTGGCGTCGACGACGATCTCGCCACCGGCCGGCACCTCGGATTTGACCGTGACACCGGCGATTTCCAGTGCCTTGCTGTTCACCCAGATCGAGTGGAAATCGATATCGCGCAGAACGACGGGGCGATCCTTGACCACGGCATCGATGTCTTCCTTCGTCGGAAGCTTGCCTTCCTTCAGCGTATAGTCCCAGCCTCCTCCGGTGATCCACACGCCTGGCGGCAGACGTTCATCCGCCTCCTTGATCTTCTTCAGCCACGTTTCCTTGTCAGGGATGTAGGAGAGGTCGACACCGGTGACATAGTCCGTGCCGCTTGTCAGATGCGTATGCCCGTCGATGAAGCCGGGCGTAACCGTCTTGCCGCCAAGGTCGAGCACAGTGGTCTTGCCGTCGGCGAGCGCCTGGATCTCGGCGGTGGTGCCGACTGCCACGAACTTTCCGTTCTCGACCGCGAAGGCTTCGGCGCGCGGCGTGTTCGGATCGACGGTCCGCACGTCGCCGTTGACGGCGATAAGATCGGCGGCCGCGTTGGCAACCGTAGAAGATGCCCCGGCCGCTAGCGCGGCGAGCATGGTGCCAGCCAGAAGCTGGTGCAGCAGAACCCTTGTTTTCTTGATGCGCACGTCTTTCCCTCCCGAAGTCCGAACAGATGAAGCGGATGCAGGGAGTAAGCGGCAATGCGGCCGGAAGCGGAATACTCCAAAGGGCTAGGTCCGCTGATCGGCGACCGCGGCAAACATCCGTCATCAGCCAGTAACAGGCCGCGGCCGTCTCTTGCGGCCATTTTCAAACTGACCTACGCTCGCGCGAGGGAGGACGCAGGCATGAACGGGAGTATCGCGACGAGCGAGCCAGGCGCAGTGACGCAGTCGCCTGCGATCAATGAACTGGCGATGTCACTGATCGGCAATATCGGTCGAATGGATTTCCAGGAACGCCTGGCCGAAGCGCTGAAGCAGCATGTTTCTGTGGATGCGGGGCTGATCCTGCTCTATCGGGGTGAGAGCGCGCCGAAGATACTCTTCAATGATTGGCAGACGCATCGCGGCCTGTCGGACATCCGGCATTACCTTCAAGGCCCCTACCGGCTAGATCCGTTCTATCAACTCGCGGTCGAGAACGAGGATGATGGGCTATATCGCCTGAGCCAGATCGCGCCTTCGTTCGACCGCACGCAATACTACCGCGAATACTACCAGCATTCCGGGCTTCACGACGAGTTCAACTTTATCGTCAGCCTCGACGATGCCTCGAAGATAGCGATCTCTCTCGGGCGCAAGCGGACGAGCATCGCCTTCAGCGTGCAGGAAGTGCAACTGCTTGAGAGCCTGGCACCGATCCTGCGGACGGCGGTCATCCGCCATTTCCGCGACCTCCGGCCCGAGACGCTTGATGGCGAGGGCTCAGCGTTGCAGAAGGCGCTTGCCCAGGCGATTGGCAATTTCGGCCGCAGCATCCTGACGGAGCGCGAATGCCAGGTCGCTCAACTCGTGTTGCGCGGCTACTCAGTCAAGGGTGCTGCAACGCAGCTCGGCATCTCGCCGGCGACGGTGAAGCTGCATCGGCGCAACCTCTACTCGAAGCTCGACATAACGTCACAGACGGCACTGTTTGCGTTGTTCATTGACGCCGTCTCGTCGGCGAAGAACGTCTATGAAGACCCGCTGTCGGGCTACCTCGCCAAGCGCGGGCAGCTGACGGGCGAGCTCGCCTGCAACTGACAGGGGTCTGTTGCAGGCTACCGAACTCTTGTGGCCTTGAAGCGCTCGGGCGCCTATACGGCCAGGCTGCTCTTTGTCGAGGGCCTGGACACGATGCGTGACGCCACCAGGCCGAAGACGACGACGCCAAGGATGATCGTCGAGATGGCGTTGACCTCAGGGGTCACCCCGAACTTGATCTGCGAATAGATCTTCATCGGCAGTGTCGAGGCCCCGGGACCTGTCGTGAAACTCGATATCACCAGGTCATCAAGCGAGAGCGTGAACGACAGCAACCAGGCCGAAACGAAGGCCGGAGCCATGTTCGGCACTGCCACCTTCATGAATGCCAGGAATGGCGGACAGCCGAGATCTCTTGCTGCTTCCTCCAGCGACGGGTCGAGTTCGACCAGCCGGGACTGCATCACCACGGCCGCAAAACACATGGTGAAGGTGGCATGGGCAAGCGTGATCGTCACCGGGCCGCGATCGATGCCCAATGTCACGAACATCAGCAGCATCGACACGCCCATCACCACCTCCGGCATCACCATCGGCGCCACCAGCATGCCGTTGAAGATATGGTGCCCGCGGAAGCGGCGAACTCTTACCGCCACGATCGCTGCGAGCGATCCGAGCACGGTCGCAAACGTCGCCGAGATCGCCGCCACCAGAAAGCTGATCCTTGCGCCCTCGACGATCGACTGGTTGCTGATCGCGGCAGTGTACCATTGCGTGGAGAAGCCTCCCCAGACGGTGACCAGCCGCGAGGCGTTGAAGCTGTAGACGACCAGAACCACGATCGGCAGGTAGAGAAAGGCAAGCCCGGCACAGATGGAAAGCCGATTGAACCAGGATGGCTGAGACATAGTCGCTTCTCACTTAGAGGTTCGAGACAAACGTGTCTGAAACAGGACGATGGGGATCACCAGGATGACGAGAAGCAGCACCGTCACCGCCGACGCCACCGGCCAGTCCCGGTTGTTGAAGAACTCGATCCAGATCGTCCTGCCGATCATCTGGGTGTCCGCACCTCCCAGGAGATCCGGCACGACGAATTCGCCGATGACCGGGATGAAGACCAGCGCGGATCCGGCGGCAACGCCCCTGAGGCTGAGTGGAAAGGTGACGCGCCAGAACGCCGACAGGCGCGAACATCCAAGGTCGCGCGCCGCCTCGATCAGGGTGCGGTCGCTGGCACTGAGGTTGGCGTAGATCGGCAGCACCATGAATGGCAGATAGGTGTAGACGATGCCGATATAGATCGCGGTCTCGGTGTTCATGATCCGCAGCGGTTCGGAAATGACGCCGAGGTTTAGGAGCAGCGAATTCAGTAGCCCGTCGTTGCGCAGGATGCTCATCCAGGCATAGACGCGGATCAGCATCGAACTCCAGAACGGCACGATCACGAGGAAGATGAGGAACGAGCGCGACCGAGGCGAGCAACTTGCAATGCCGTAGGCCAGCGGATAGGCGATCGCCAACATCAGCGCGGTCGAAATCGCCGCCACTTTCAGGCTGGTGAGGTAGGCGAGCAAATAGGTATTCTCACCCAGGACGAAGATGAAGTTCTCAAGATTGAGCCTGATGCTGAGCAGCGATCCCTGCCACGCATAGAGCGGCTCATAGGGCGGCATGCCGAGGCGAATCGACGAGAGGCTGATCGCCAGCACGAGCAGAAAGGGCATGAGGAAAAAGACGGCGAGCCAGCCATAGGGGACGAACACCAGTGCGCGTCGGCCCAGATCGGGTTTTGATTGCATCATGTCGTTCCCTAGTCGGCCAGCAGACGGGCGGCCTGCGGCATCCATGAGGCAAACACGGTGTCGCCGACCGACAGATCGTCCTCCGCGCCCAGGTTGACGCGCAACGCGTCCAGTGTTGCCCCGCTCTTGAGGCGAACCCGGTAGTGCCGTCCCGATCCAGCGTAGCTGAACTGTTCGATAACGCCCTCAAGACCGCTGCCCTGCCTGGCGAGCTCGACCCTCTCCGGCCGCACCGACACCCAGAAGCGCCCATTGGTGGAGACATGGTCCGCGGCGGTGGCAAACACCGGACCGCCCGCCTCCGCACTTTCGACGGCCAGTTCGCTGCCCGAACGGGTGGTAGCACCACCTTCGAACACGTTGGCCTCACCGAGGAATTTCGCGACATAGCGGGAAACCGGAGTTTCGTAGACTTCGGCAGGCGATCCGATCTGCAACACCTTGCCCTGCCGCATGATCGCGATACGCGATGATACGGTCATTGCCTCATGCTGGTCGTGGGTGACGATGATGAACGTCAACCCCAGCTCGCGCTGAAGTCTGACCAACTCATGCTGGGTCTCCGTGCGCAGGTTCTTGTCGAGCGCGCCGAGCGGCTCGTCCAACAACAGCACTTTAGGCCGCTTGACCAATGCTCGCGCCAAGGCGACGCGTTGCCTTTGCCCGCCGGACAGCTGTTGCGGCTTGCGATCGAGCAACGCGGTCAGTTGCAGCTTTTCGGCGACTTCGCTGACGCGCTGCCGGATCTCGGCCCTTGCCAGCCGATCCTGCTCAAGGCCGAAGGCAATGTTCTTGCCCACCGTCAAATGCGGAAACAGGGCGTAGGACTGGAACATCATGTTGGTTGGCCGGCGATGAGCCGGAACGTCCGTCACCTCTTCCCCATCAAGCCGGACGGCACCGGATGTCGGCGTCTCGAAGCCGGCGATCATGCGCAGCAAGGTCGACTTGCCGCATCCGGATGGACCAAGAAGCGAGAAGAATTCCCCCCTCGCGATGCCGATCGAAACGTCGTCAACGGCAGTGAAGAAGCCGAAAGATTTGGAGAGGTTCTCGATTGATACGTAGGATTGCAATGCGAATGTCCTTCTGCTTCCGCTTCTCAGGCGACGTGCTCAGCTGCCGGCCCTGAAGGCCGTCCATACCCGTGTCCGTTCGCGCGCCTGGCGCGGCGGCAGCGACTTGTCAACGAAGAGCTTGGCGCGGACTTCGGCAGGCGGATAGACGTTCGGGTCGGTGCGGATCGCCTCGTCGACGAGAGGTGTCGCTGCGGCGTTGGCATTCGCGTAGAACACGTGATTGCTGATGTCGGCGACGGTCTTCGGTTCGAGAACGTAGTCGATGAAGGCCAGGGCCTGCTCGGGATCAGGCGCATCCGCAGGCACGGCCATCGTATCGAAGGAAATGATCGTGCCTTCCTTCGGGATCGAGTAGGCGACCGCGACACCATTGTTGGCTTCGTCCGCACGTGCCGCGGCGATGCCCGCGTCGCCGCTCCACATCATCGCCAGGCACAGCTGGCCGGATGCCATGTCTGCCACCAGCTGGCCGCTCTGCATGTGCCGGATGTAAGGGCGCAACGTCAGAAGCAGATCCTTGGCCTTCTCGAGATCCTCTTGGCTAGTCGAATAGGGGTCGAGACCGAGATAGTTCAAAGCGATTGGGATCACTTCGTTCGGCGCATCGACGATGCCGATGCCGCAGTCTTGAAATTTCTGCGCCAGTTCCGGCTTGAAGAACAGGTCCAGGCTGTTCGTCGGCGCTTTGCCGACACGCTCTTCGACGAGCTTCGGATTGTAGGCGATCCCCGTCGTCAGCCACATGTACGGTACGAGATACTGATTGCCCGGGTCGTGTTCGGCAACGAACTTCAGGAGATCCTTGTCCAGGTTGTTATAGTTCTTGAGGCTGGACGGATCGATCGGCTTCAGCGCACCCGATTGGATAAGGCGCTCGCCGACAGTCGCGCTTGGAAAGGCCACGTCGAACCCGCTTCCGCCTGCCAGCAGACGCGTCTCCAGAACCTCCAGCGAATCGAAGAAATCCACACGGGCGTCCACGCCTGTTCGCTTGGCGAAGGTCGAAACCGTGTCTTCGGCGAAATAGTCGGAGAAATTGTAGATAAACAGCTTTTCGTCGGCCCTCGCGCTCTGCTGTCCATAGAGCAAGGCGATCGAGGCGATAGCAACCGAGTGCATCAGCGAACGGTACGAACCGGTCATGTTCCCTCCCAAGGCAGAATGGCCTTTGTTTCGGGAAAAACTGCTGGGGTAACCGGGAAGCGTCAACACTCCCTTTGGCTAGGCTGGGCGGCGGTCCTGCCGCCAGGCACAGGACCTCCAGCGCCAAAATGCTTCATGCTGGACGACGTCGGGATGATTGCGATCAGATCATTACCGCCATGTTTTCAGGCACATGAACCGAGAATAGGCGCATCCTCGGTTCGCCGCTTTTGCAGTCCTCAAGCTGGTCGCGTCTGTCCCACAACAGACCTCTTGTCACCCAACCGTCGATGGCGCGATTTCAGTGGCCCCGGCGTCGGTTTCAACCGCAGGCCGAAAATCAACGGCCGCAGATCCTCGCTGCCGGTGAAGAGGATGGCGCGGATCATCGTGCGGGCGGAAGAGGAAACGTCGGGCGACGTCGAGATAGCCGTCGTAAACCAGACCACCATTGACAGCGATGAGCGCATCCCTGTCTCGGCGGTAGAGCAGTGGTATCCTGTACCAGGGAACTCCGGGCCGCTTGTGATGCAGCACATGGAGATTGTTGTAGAGAAACAGGAGCCCGAACAATGGACTGTTTTCGACGATCGCCGTACGCTCGTCGTGGTGGTCGGCATAGCGATGCTCGGCATAGGAACGCAGCCTTGTGAGAGCCGCACCGACATAGACAAAACCGAAGCCGTAGAGCCACAGCGGCATGCCGCAAACTTCGATCACCCAGACGAGGATCGCGGCAACACCGATCGCATGCCGGATCCAGATCGCCGCCCGCCGGCGGTCACCGTTGAGCACGAGCGCCGCCTCCTGTGCCAGGAAGCTGGCGATCATGACGATGGGCCCGAGGGTCAACCGCCCGAGCAACGTAGTGTTCCAGTCTGCGAGCAACCGACCGGCGCCTCCCATGCGCTCCCAGGCTGCCTGGGTGAAATAGGACGATTCCGGATCCTCGATCGGATCGGTCAGGTGCTCGTCGCGGTGATGGGTCAAGTGCCCTGCGCGATAGATCGCATAGGGGAGCCAGAGGGACAGCGGCGGCCAGCCGACCGCATCATTGACGAAGCGGTTGCGGGTGGGATGCCCGTGAATGACTTCGTGCTGGAGCGATCCGTGCCAGGCGATCAGCCAGCCGCCGAGGCCGATCACGGCCATCACCGGCAGCGACTGCCAAAACCAGGTGAGAGCGAAAAATCCGCCATAGATGATGATCGCCAGCGCGACCGTCTGCCATTCGATACGGGAGATTGGGGAAATCGTGCGTTGCGGGGGAAGCGTATCGTCCGGCCTGTGCTTGATCATGAAACGGATTCCGGGGGAGTCAGCGAATGGATTGATGCGGCCAATATAAAATCCGGGCGCGGCACGCCGCGCCGCATCGCTTTGCAGTTAAACGAGAAAATGGAAAACCCGGTTGCGTAAACCGCGGTGACTGTAGAATATGCATTCTACGTACTTTGTAGAATACTGGCCTGTCGACAATCGAGGGCTTAAACGGGGTGCCCCTGTTGGGAACGGGTTTCGCAAAGTCTGTCGGCGCGCCCGGTGGAACACCTCCCGCCATCAGCGAAACGTTCCGCCCTGCCTCAGCCGATCACGGCGTAGCCCTGGCGTGCGGCATCGCGATCGAAATCCGCCAGCACCTCGTAGTCGTTATCGCCAAGCAGGCTGATGCCCTGCAGCGAGAGCGTGTCGCAGACATCGGCAAACGCCGGGTCGGCTATCGTTTCCGACAGGGCCTGGCGCAGGATCACCAGGTTCTCTGCCGGCGTCGACATGGCTGTGATGAAAGGCAGGCCCGGCCCCTTGGCCGTTTCCGCCAGGATGCGCAAACCGGCCACGCGATCGGGATCGAAGCGCAGGGTGTTGCCGAAAGTCACGCAGTCGATCGCCGCCACATCCGCCGCCCCGCGCGACACAGCGTCCATGCTTGCTCCGTGGCCGCCGGTCTCCAGCACGCTTGAGAAGAACCGGCCATCGACAGCGTGTGGCGCCACAAAGGCGCGAAACAGGTTGTATCCGGAATTGCTGCCGGGCTCGTTGATCGCCGCGCGCCCGCCCCTCAGATCCTCGAACGACGTTGCCGACGACTGAGCATTGACGACGATGAAACTGCATTTGAGCGGACCGTCACAGCCTGGGAGCCGATAGACGGGCGATGCGACCAGTTGCACCTTGCCGCGCAGATGCTGGACATAGGGATATCCGCAGGTCTGACCGAACAGCAGGTCCGGACGCATCCACGCCTCGTTGTAGCGGATTTCCTCGTCAAGCGCTTCCGGTGCCTCAAGCCCGTAGGCAAGGATGCGCTCGCTCAGCGCACGCCAGAAAAGCCGCGTCGCCTCCGCGACTGGCGGCGGGCTGGCATACATTGCGAGGCTGGCGAGAGACATGGCAGAACTCCGGAAAAGCACCTTAAAAACCCATGCAATGCATAGAATTAAACTGCAATGAAGTTTCTTCGGTGAAAGTTTGTGACAGCGCTTTTCGTCGCTGGCAAACGCATCCCTCGGGAAATCGGTAATGCGGCCGGATAGCCTGCTCATGTGAGCAGGCTATTGCTGTGAGCAGCATCACAGACTTCCGCCCTGACCGGCTATGCGACCAGATCAGGAAAGCGCCTGCACGGACTTGATCTTGTCGATGCCTCCGACGATTGGAGCAAACTCGTCCCAAACGCCGTGCGCGCCTTTCTGCCACTCGTCCAGTGCCTCCGGCTTCAGGACTTTTCCGCCGTTCTGAATGGCAAGCTCGATCGATTTTGCTTCGTCTTCGACAATCAACTGGTTGAAATAGGCCGCACCCTCCTTCGACGCCTGTTCAAAGACGGACTTCTGTTCGTCGTTGAGGCGGCTCCAGAAATCGGAGGAGTAATAGACGACGCCGGATGCCCAGATATGGCCGGTTTCGGTCAGATAAGGCACCACCTCATAGAGCTTGAAGCCTGCATAGGCCGACTTGGTGAGGTCCATGGCATCGGCGACGCCAGTTGCAAGTGCGTTGTAGGTCTCAGTGATCGGTATGCCGATCGGCGTCGTGCCGAAGGCGCTCCAGAGCTTGGTGTGAAGCGGGCTTTGAATGACCCGGATTCGCTTGCCCTGAAGCTGCTCGGGCTTTGTCACCGGCTCCTTGGTCAGCAGATGGCGGGCACCGTAGTTGATGAAGTCGGCGACCACGAAATTCTGAGACAGCAATTTCTGCTTGAGCTCGCCGCCTATCTCGCCGTCGACCGTCTTGCGGACATGATCGGCATCGCGAAAGAGAAACGGCAGGTCGAGCAGTTGCAGTTCCGGCGTCCAGCCGGACAGCGAAGACACCGTCGACAGGCTTGCCTGAACCGAACCGAGGCGAACACCCTCGGCGACTTCCTTTTCACCGCCGAGCGCGCCGCTCTTGACGATATTGAAGCGGAACTGTCCGGGCAGCTTGGCTTCGACCAGCTCGCTGATCTTCAGCCAGATCTTCGTCTCGGGCTTGTCGTCGCCGAAGAGCGAAGCGATCGTGATCGCCGTTGTGCGGGCATGGGCCGGACGCAGGACCGCGGGTGTGGCCAGAGCGGCTCCCGCAAGGGCAGTCGTCTTTAGGAAGGCACGTCTGTTGAAAGCGTTCATGACGAAGATCCTGTTGGTTAGAAAACAATTGCCCAGGCGCAAAGGATCGCGAGGGAGACAAGAAGAGCGCAGAGATACGGAACCACCGCCTTGAAGAGTGCGGGGGCCGGTATTGCCGTGACGCCGCTGACGACGAAGATCAGCATGCCGAGCGGCGGCGTCAGCCCATGGATCATCAGGTTGACGACGATGATGACGCCAAAGTGGATCGGATCGATGCCGGCTGCGACCGCCGCCGGCAGGAGGATCGGCCCGAAAAGCAGGATCGCTGCACCGATATCGAGCACCAGGCCAACGACCAGAAGAATGACGTTCGACAGCAGGAGCACAGCGAGCGCGCTGCCGCCGAGCAGCAGCGTCAGGTCGGACACCAAGCCGGCGACGTCGTCGACCGCAAGGAGGAAGGCAAAGGGGCCGGCTGTTCCGATCAGCAGGCCGATCGCGGCTGCTTCGGTCGCTGCCTGACGGAACGCCGCATAGAACGAACGGATTCCGAGCCGCGCGGCAAGTCCGAGAAACAGCGTGTAGAGCGCAGCCAGTGCCGCAGCTTCCGTTGTGGTGACGATGCCGAAGCGAATGCCGAGAACGACGATGATGCCCAGGCCGAAGGCGGGAATGGCCTGTCTGGCCGATTGCCAGCGTTGCGTGCCGGTCGCACGGGCTTGCGGCACCTGTTCGCGCACGGTCAGGTGGATCGCAACCGCAAGGCAGATCGCCATCAGGCCACCGGCGAAGAAGCCGCCGACAAGCAGGGAGCCGACCGAGAGGTTGGTTGCGGTCGCCAGAATCAGGAACGCGATCGATGGCGGGATGACATTGTCGAGCACCGACGTGGACGCGATAATGGCTGCGGCCTGTGCCGGCGGATAGCCATGTTTGACGAGCTCCGGCTGGAACGTTGAGGCACCGAAGGCAGCGTTGGCAACGGAAGAGCCCGAAGCGCCTGAGAAAAGCACGCTTGTCAGAAGCGTGGTCTGGGCGAGGCCCGCGCGCCGATGCCCGACGATAGAGGCAGCAAAACGGACAAGCTGGTTGGCGACGCCCGATGCGGTCAGCAAGCCGCCCGCCAGCAGGAAAAACGGTATCGCCAGAAGCAGAAACTTCGAGATCCCTGTTACCGTCGACGAAACGATCGCGGGTTCGGGCAGGCTGCTGCCAAAGGCGATGGCGACATAGGCGGCCGCAAGAAACGCATGCGGAAGGGGTGCCGCCAGAACCAGCCCAAAGGCCGCGACGAGGCCGAGCACGATGCTTGGAGGCCAGTCGACCTCGATCGCGACATGCGGAATCACCGCATAAATCGCAGCGCCGATAACAATGGAAAGCAGACCCTGTACGCCTCTCCCTTCGCCGACCCGCTGCAGGATCAAGACGAGGAAGATCAGCAAGCCGCCGCCACCGAGAAAGCCGAACCGAAACCATTCCGGCACGCCCAGCGTGGGCGAGACACCGCCGAGCATGCTCATGATCTCATGGCCGCCGAATGCCAGCACCAGCGCAGTGACGACCGTAAAGGCGTCGGCTCCAACTTGCGTTGCCGGATAGAGCCGCGACGGCAGCATCTTGGCAAAGACGTCCAGGCGCATGGCCAGCGCGCTATTGAGGCTCAACGGTGCGCCGATCGCAATCAGCGCGACATGCAGCCAGATGCCCAGGTCCTCAGCGCCAACAAGGCCGGTGTTGAAGAAGTAGCGCATGCAGACGCTCGAAAGAACGACGGCAAGCAAGACGGCGAGCACCGATGCGGCCGCGATGCCCAGGCTCGCTTCTATCCCCCTCAGTGTGCGCTGCGCCAGCAGGCGCCCAATGGAGGCCGGCTCGGTCGAGTGGATTTCGGTAATGGCCACGCAAACATACCTTTTGACGAGAGGCTCAAGCGCTCTTCACGGTGGACAGATCGCGGTCAAACAGGGTGGACCAGGTGAAGTTGCGCGCCGGTGCAACATCACGCTGAACATCAAGGCGCGGCAGGACCTTTTCGCCGAAGCGATAGGCCTCTTCGAGCAGTGGCATGCCTGACAGGATGAACGTCTCCACGCCGGCCTGCTGATAGGCTTCGAGCGTGCGAAGGACAGTGTCCGGTGAGCCGACGATCGCCGTGCCCGGTCCCGGTCTGACCAACCCGATGCCCGCCCAGAGATTGGGGGCGACTTCAAGATCGCGCAGATTATCCGGTTTGAGGCCACCATGCATTGCCGTCATGCGTTGCTGACCGACGGAATCGCTTTTGCCAACAAACCGTTGGTTGGCGGCAATCGCGGTGTCGTCCATGCGCGCGTAAAGATCGGCTGCCGCCTCCCAGGCTTGCTCATCGGTGTCACGCACGATGACGTAGAGGCGAATGCCATACTGGAGTTCACGCCCGTATTGGGCGGCACGGACCCTCACCGTCTCGATCTTGTGCCGGATCTGCTCCGGCGTCTCGCCCCAGGACAGATAGGTATCGACATGCTTGGCCGCGACATCGATCGCCTTGTCGGATGAGCCGCCGAACCACAGCGGCGGAGGGGCGATCGTTTCGCTGACGGGTAGCGCGAGCTTGGCGCCTTCGGTCGAAAAATACTTGCCCTTGTGGGTGACGCTTTCGCCGGCAAACAGTCTGTGCCAGAGCTGCAGATACTCATCCGCCATATCGTAACGCTCGTCATGCGGCAGCATCATCCCGTAGGCGCCGAGCATCTTGGCGTCGCCGGAGACCACGTTGATCAACAGGCGATCGCGCGAAAACTCCTGGAAGGTGGCGGCCATCTTGGCAAGCAGCGTTGGAGCGACCAGCCCGGGATGGATCGCGACCAGGAAACGCAGACGTTCGGTGTGGGAGAGCAGCGCGCTCGCCAGTACCCAGACGTCGTGAGCGCCAGTTGCAAACAGGGCGCCGGTATAGCCAAGATGGTCATAGGCTTGCGCCAGTTGCTTGTAGTAGCCGTAATCGACCTTGCGGGAACCCTCCGGCTGCCAGGGATAAGCGCCGTCGGGCGCGCACATATACCAGAATACGTTCACGTTAAGGTCCTCAATATGCTGTCTTCAAGGGTTGGCCGACCGTTATGGAATGATGGAAATGCCCATGACGGTGGAGCGTGTCGGCTTCCTCCTGCTGTTCGGCGAGAACGGCGCCATCGATCGGGCCGACCGCAAAATCGCGCGAGCGTACGACTCGCTCCCAAACATCGGCATCCGTCGCCGTGCGGTCATCCGCAGCGAGCAGGCGTGCTGCCGTCTTCGGGTCGTCGGCAATCTCCCTGCCGATACGGTTGAGCTCCATGGCGATGGCAGCGCGTTCGCCGGCGGAAAGCCCGGTTCGCCGCAGTGTCCAGAACAAGGAGCGGTTCGGGATCGCCGCGCCGCAGCGTACAAGCAGCCGCAGATCGGGTCGCCCGATAGCCTTTTCCAGCCGCGGTGACATTGCCACCCAGGCATCGACACGCCCCTCCAGCAACTCCGTCAGCGAATCCCGGGTGCCACTCTCGATCCGCTCGACGTCGGACAGAACAAGGCCCTTTCCTTCCAGACTGCGCGCGAGCAGATAGGTGTGAAAGGATCCGTCGATCAACGAAATCCGGCGACCAACAAGATCGGCGACGGATGAAATGTCGCTCGCCTCGCGAACGAAGATGGCGCCATTGGAAGGACGCGGAGCTGAGGCGGCGATGTATTCGACACCAAGGCCACGCGCATCAGCTTCAAGTGGCGGCGTCGATCCGGTACCGCCAAAATCGATGACGCCTTGTTCGATCAGCGCGGCGGTATCCCGCCCCTCGCCGTAAGGAACGAATACCGGATCGAGTTCAGCAAACGCGCCTGGCCACAGACGTGCCAAACGCAAATGCAGGTTGTTGGGGTGAACGCCAATCCTCATGACCATTCCAATCGAAGTCTTGCAGTGCCAATACGATCAATCTACTTTTTTATAAACTGAATGCGAGAAAGGTCGTGCCATTGCCGGCAGCAGTGCGAGATATTTAATCTATAAAATCTACCGACATTAAAATGTTCTGCCGCAGGTACGTTTCATCCCGGTCTGCGCATTGAAATCCACCGAATCTCACTTTACTTTTTTGTGAAGCGAGAGAGG
This sequence comes from Ensifer sp. GW821-FHT05G01, assembly GCF_059419585.1. Taxonomy (NCBI): domain Bacteria; kingdom Pseudomonadati; phylum Pseudomonadota; class Alphaproteobacteria; order Hyphomicrobiales; family Rhizobiaceae; genus Ensifer; species Ensifer sp. GW821-FHT05G01. Next base: position 211,560 of record NZ_JBWKSC010000013.1, read on the forward strand.
CAATCATGACGAAACCGGCACCGACTAAGGTCTGTCGCAGCGTTGGCGAGGCCAGCGAGTTGTTGAAATTGATGGCAAACGCCAATCGCCTGGCAATCGTTTGCTATCTCATGGAGGCGCAAGCCTCGGTCTCGGCGCTGGAAGCCGAGCTCGGTATCCGCCAGCCGACGCTGTCGCAACAACTCGCAGAGTTGCGCGAGGCAGGTGTCATCGAAGGGCGGCGCGACGGCAAGGCTATTGTCTACAGGGTCGTCGATCCCCGCGTGGAAACGATCGTTCTTGCGTTGCGCAAGATGTTCGACGGGCTGGATGATGTTACCGGCCGCTTCGGCATGGCGAAGTTGCCGGTCGACGAACTGATGTTTGATTGAGCGCCAGATGATCGACTTTTATACCTGGATCACGCCGAACGGGCTGAAGGTCGCAATCGCCCTCGAAGAATTCGGCCTGGACTACCGCGCGCATGCTGTCGACATTACGAGCGGCGCGCAATTCTCACCGGATTATCTGGCGATCAATCCGGGCGGCAAGATACCGGCGATCATCGACCATGCGACTGGCATCACTCTGAAGGAGTCCGGCGCCATCCTCTTCTATCTCGCAGAAAAGACCGGTCGCTTCCTTCCACCGAGCGGCGCTGCACGGCACCAAACGATCGAATGGTCGATGTGGCAGGCGGCCAGTTTTGCCCCGACGCTCGGCCACGCCCACAATTTCCTGACCTACAACCCCGGCATGGCGCCCTTTGCCGAAGAGATCTTCCGGAGGGACACGCAACGGCTATACGAAACGCTCGATGCCAGACTTGAGGGCCGCGACTATCTGGTCGATGACTACTCGATTGCCGACATGGCGACCTGGCCCTGGGTCTCGCGCTTTGCACGGCACAAGATCAATCTTGCTGATTATCCGAATGTCCGGTCTTGGTATCTGCGGCTTGCGCTTCGCGCCGCCGTCAAGCGCGGCTATGAAGTGCCCCATGTCACCGGCGCCATCCCCCTGCCCTGATCGACCGCAGGGTCAGGGAGAAAACGTTTGAACGGGCACCTGCGGCGGCGTCTCAGATTGCAGCGGCAGCCGCGAAAGCACGTTCAAGATCGGCCTTTAAGTCCCCAACGTCTTCGAGGCCGATGTGAAGCCGCAGCACCGGCCCTTCCGTAGGCGCGGTCAGGATACGCCGATCCGCGAGTTCGACATGAAGCGCGAGGCTCGCAAACCCGCCCCAGGAATAGCCAAGCCCGAACAGTGACAAGCCATCGAGGAAAGCCTGGGCTCTCGCCTTGAACTCATCTGTCCGTGTGACTTTCAGCACGAAGGAAAAGACGCCGCTCGCGCCTTTGAAATCGCGCTTCCAGATGTCGTGGCCGGGAAAGCTCGCAAGTGCGGGGTAAAGGACGCTGGCGACATCGCCGCGTGTTTCCAGCCACTGCGCGACTTCAAGCGCACTCTTCTGGTGCCGTTCGAGACGCACGCCCATGGTGCGCAATCCGCGCAGCGCCTGGTAGGCGTCATCCGGTGCGCCACATATTCCGAGTGCCCCGTTCATATGCCTGAGGCGCGGCCAATATTGCGCATTGGCGGATACCGTCCCCATCAAGATGTCCGAATTGCCCGTCGGATACTTGGTTGCCGCCTGGATCGAGACGTCGACGCCGAAGTCGAGCGGCCTGAAGAACAGCGGCGTCGCCCAGGCATTGTCCATCGTCACCACGGCCGAGATGCGGTGCGCGGCTGTGGTGATCGCGGGCACGTCCTGCATCTCGAATGTGTTGGAGCCAGGCGCCTCGAGGTGAACGAGCTTGGTGTTCGGCTTGAACAGGGTCTCGATCGCGGCCCCAATGGCGGGATCGTAGTATTCGACCTCGATGCCGAACCGCGCAAGCATCGTGTCGCAGAAATGGCGAACGTTGCCGTAGACGGAATCGACAATGAGCGCGTGGTCGCCCGGAGACAGCAACGCCAGGAACGCGAGCGTGACGGCAGCAAGCCCCGACGGCACCAGCAAGGTACCGGCCGCCCCTTCAAGCTCGTTGATGGCCTCGCAAAGAGCATCCGTCGTCGGCGTCCCGCGTGTGCCATAAGTGTATTTCTGGTCGTGGCTCTCCATCGCCCTGGCGTTCGGGAAGAGCACCGTTGAGGCACGCACCGTCGGCGGGTTGATGAAGCCGTGGTAGTCGAACGGATCGTATCCCGCCCGCTGCAGCTTGGTATTGATCGCGAACTTCTTTGAGATGTCGTCGTTGTCGTTCATGAAATCCTGCACTTCAATGCCGAGGGGACTCGGCGTTCTGAGATGGCGTGCATGCAAAAAGCCGGCGCTGCCTCGCGCCGGCTCGGGATTGCATCGATCACCGCTTCACGAGCCGCTCTTCGGCAGGCCGGGTGGGTTGGTCTGCGCCTTCTCGATCGCTTCGGGACCCAGTTTCCAGGTCTCCAGGATCTTGCGATAATCGCCGCTTGCGATCAGATCATTGATGACACCGGTCAACGGTTCGGCCAGGCCGCTACCCTTGCGGGTCGTAACGGCAATTTCGGCCGAGATCGGCCAACCGCCACTGACGGTGCCCACAAGCTTGGTCTTGTCATTGATTGCGGCGGAATAGGCCTGCGTCGCGTTGACACTGAACACCACGTCCGCCCGCCCGGACTGAACGGCAAGATCCTTCACGGCATCATCGTCGTAATACTGCACCTCGATCGCCGACAGGCCGGCGGCAAGGTTTTGCCTGTCCCATTCGAGCAGGATCTTTTCCTGATTGGTTCCGGCATCGGTAATAACCTTCAGACCGGCGATGTCCTTCGGCGTCTTGATCGCCTGGATTCTGCTGTCGGCCTTGACGTAGAAGCCCAACTCATCCTTGCGATAGGTGGAAAAGTCGAACTTCTCCTTGCGCTCCTCCGTCACCGTGACGTTGGAAATGACTGCATCGAACTTGCCGGACACCAACCCAAGCGGCCAATCCGCCCAGGCGACGGAAACCAGCTGCAAATCGCGCCCGAGGCTGTCGGCGATCGCTTGCGCCAGATCGACGTCATAACCGATGACCGTCTTGCTGTCGGATGCATAGTCGTGCAGCGGAAGATGGCCGCTGGTGCTGATGCCGATTGTCAGTGCGCCGTCCTGGACAAATTTGAAGTCCGCAGGGACCTCTGCGATGCGCTTGTCGTTCTTTTCCACCCGCAACCTGTTTGCCTGCTCAGGGCTGAGATCGAAAGCGTCGGCCGCCAACGCCGCCGATGCACCAAATATCATGGCGGCCATCGCGCCGGCTGCCAGAAGTTTTCTATTATCGAGAATGCCCATTCTGCCCGTCCCTTCATCTCTCGGTTTCAAGCCAGGTGCTCAGCCCTGATCTGACACCGACTATTGTCTATTAAAATAGTAGACAAAAGAAATGATTGATCGTCATTCTGCCGGAGTGGGAAAAATCCGTTCGGGATGCGCCGAAGCGCTTTCGAAACCAAGATATCAAAAAGTTTTCTTATCTGATTGTACTTATTCCATTTTTATACTGTCGCTTTAGCACACTCGGTTGGCGGTCGATCAAATACGGTTCTTCGTCAGAAGAGATCCCCAGACGCAGATCAGCGGAGACGACAAATCCCAAACGGTTCATCTCAACATCTCGTCGCTATGCGTCAGCGCAGAAGAAATGACCTTGCGGGCGCAGCTTTGTTCCTCGTTCGAAGTGGCCTATAGCGGTCATTGCGCACGAGGACGAAGACCATGGCCAACGGCAACCGCTTCAGGACCTATATCGACCGATGGGCGCTGACGCCCGATGGGGATCCGATTGTCACGCATTCGAGCCGTCTCCTTCCGGTGCTTTGCGGCGGCGCGCCTGCCATGCTGAAGATTGCGACGGTGCCGGAGGAGAAATGGGGTGCTGGCCTCATGATATGGTGGGACGGGATCGGCGCTGCGCGCGTGCTCGCGCACGATGACGATGCCATCCTGCTTGAGCGCGCGGTCGGGGGCCGCTCGCTGGCGGAAATGGCAGCGAATGGCGCAGATGACGAAGCGAGCCATATCATATGCAACGCCGTTGCGGCCCTTCACAAACCACGCAAGGCACCAGAGCCTTGCCTTATCCCGCTCGCTGAGCGCTTTCAGGCGCTCACAACGGCGCCAGAGGGTGAGCTGTTGGAGCGGTCCGCCAAGGCTGCGCGCCTCCTTCTTTCCGACCCCCGCGATGTCGTCCCCCTTCACGGCGACATTCACCACGGCAACATTCTCGATTTCGCGGATCGCGGTTGGCTCGCTATCGATCCGAAACGGTTGAAGGGTGAACGTGGGTTCGACTACGCCAATCTCTTCTGCAATCCAGACCATGCAATCGCCACGGCTCCCGGCCGTCTGGCAAGGCAGGTGGCGGTAGTCGCTCAGGCCGCACAGCTGGAGCGCACACGCCTGTTGCAATGGATACTCGCCTGGGCTGGCCTTTCAGCGGCATGGCACATCGAGGACGGCGAGGTGCAGCATATCGTGCCGACCCTGCAAATCGCGGAGATCGCCGCAGCCGAAATCGACAAAGGCTGAAGCCGCTCGCCGATCCGTTGGGAATAAGGTCATTCCCGGCCCGCGCCCTCTCACGGCCGACACGCGAACCACCGCATTCCTCAGCTGATTGTGCTCTTCGCGACAATTGAACCAAACGCAAGGCGTTCATGTTCATTCTTTTCACCGCCCTATCGAAAGCGGGTGAACAGCGCACGACAAGCCGCATACGGAGGTCACGTGCGCTACCAGCAATTTCTATCGGGTTTGGCGCATCTTGGACATCGAATTCTGAGCCATCTCGGCAACGCCCGGTTGACAGCCCCACGGCCTTGTCGCAGAAATTCTGAAAATGATTTTCAGAATCGCTCGCGCGGCACCCGGGTCGCCGGGGCAAGGACAAACGGGCAAATTGGCGGCACGATACCGCGAGGAGCAATGCGCATGACCAGTCAACGGCTCATCATGCTGATCTTCTTCCTGCAGCCGATCGCTTTCGGCTCCTGGCTGCCGCGCATTCCCGACATTCAACAGAAGCTCGGCCTCGGACCGGCGGAACTGGCAATCGCACTGCTGGGCATGCCCGCCGGCATCCTGCTCACCCTGCCGTTGGCTGGCCGGTTCGTTGCTCGGATCGGCGGCCGCGCCACCATTCTCTTCGGATTTGTGGTGTTCCTGGGCCTGGTGTGGCTGCCGACATGGGCGCCAAGCATCGAGATTCTTTTCGTAACGCTCGCCGCCGTCGGGGTAGCGCTGGCGACATTGGAACTGGGCCTCAACGTCGAAGCCGACGCAATCGAGAAGCGATCCGGCCAGTTGATCATGAGCACCTGCCATGGCTTCTGGAGTCTCGGCATCATGGCGGGTAGCCTGGTCGGCATCGGTTTGGCGGCGATTGGTATATCGCCTGAATGGGCGGTGTTCATGACAGCGGCGGTGATGTTGCCCATCAGCCTGCTGGCAGCCAGGACACTGCCCGATCTTCACGCCACGGAAAAGCCCGATGCGCCCATCGTTGGCGCAAGACGCCGCGGTCCAAGCCGCGCCTTGCTCGGCATCTGCTTCTTCGTCTTCGGCATCACAATGACGGAAGGTGCGGTGGCGGACTGGTCGGCGGTCTACCTCCGCGACGTTTTCGGACTAACCGGTGCTGGCGCCGGCTTCGGCTATTCGATCTTCGCGTTTATGGTTGCTGCAGGACGCTTTGGTGGCGACCGCCTCAAGGCCAGCTATGGACCGATTGCAGTGGCCCGCGCCTGCGGCGTTGCGAGTATCGCAGGGCTGGCCCTCGTCGCGGTGAGCCCAGCGGCCTGGGTGGCTCTCGTCGGCTTCGCGGCCATGGGCTTCGGCGTCTCGGTCGGCTTCCCGCTTGCCGTCACGGCCGCCGCCGACCAGGCCGACCGGCCGGCAGCAGCCAGTGTCGCCATTCTGTCTTTCGTGGCACTTCTTGGTTTTCTGATTGGACCGCCAATGATCGGCCTGGTCGCGGAACACAGCGACATGCGCCTGGGTCTCGGCATGCTCATTCCATTCCTCGCCGTGAGCCTGGTGTTGACCGGCAGGCTGAAACCAGCGCCGAACGCAGTTCCCTCGCCGGCGTCGACCTGACGGCGCAAACGCCTGTGCAAGCCCGCTCAACGGGCTGCCTTCGAACTGCCCGTTGCCCCCGTAGTGAAGCCTGTTGGGCAGAACAAGCCGCCGAAACTCGTCGCGACAACATCTGATCAGAGCAGACGGTCGCGGTGGCAGAAGGGGCTGTCCTTTACGATTGTTGCGCGGCGATTTGCTCCGGCGAAATGCACGATCGCGCGACAGGCCCCATTTCGAAACCAAAAATCGTCAAGAATGGTTAGCCTTGAAGCCGTCAACCATTGGGGAGGAAAACCAATGCAAAACGTGCTGAACCAGCGCCGTGAAGTCACCGGCGCGACCACCCTCGATGTCACCGACATTACCGCCGAAGCGGCAGCCTTGCCCGGCTTCGACGGTCACGAACAGGTCTGGCTGGGTCGCGACACCGAGCGTGGCCTCGAGGCGATCGTCGCTGTTCACACGACGGTCCTCGGCCCGGCATTGGGTGGGACGCGCATCTGGCCGCATGTGACTTTCGCGGCCGGCGTTACCGACGCCCTGCGCCTTTCACGCGGCATGAGCTTCAAATCGGCCATTGCCGGTCTGGCGCTTGGCGGCGGCAAGGCAGTCATCATCGCCGACCCGAGAAGGGATAAGACGCCAGCGATGCTCGAAGCCTACGCAGAGATGCTGAACGCACTCGTGGGCCAATATATCACGGCTGAAGACGTCGGCATGACGCTTGCGGACGCGGATTTTCTCGCTGAGCGCACGCCCAATGTCAGCGGGACGACCCGCGGCGGCAGCGGCAATCCATCGCCCTTTACGGCATTGGGCACCTTCCTCGGCCTCAAGGCTGCGCTGCGTCATCGCACCGGCAGCGATGATCTGAAGGGTATCCGCGTCGCGATACAGGGACTGGGTTCGGTCGGTTGGGGGCTCGCCAAAAGGCTTCACGCCGAAGGCGCCAATCTGATTGTCTCCGATCTCGACCCGGCACGCACCCAACGCGCTTCCGTAGAACTCGGTGCAACAGTCGTCGAGGGCCAGGAGATCATTGCTGCGGATGTCGAGGTATTCGCGCCCTGTGCGCTTGGTGGCGTCCTGTCCGCCGCCACGATCCCGCTGCTGCAAGCCAAGATCGTCGCCGGAGCCGCCAACAATCAGCTTGCCACGGTCACCGACGGCGAACGTCTGCGGGAAAGAGACATCCTCTATGCGCCTGACTACGTGATCAACGCCGGCGGCGTCATCAATGTCGCTGCGGAAATCGGAAGCGGCCGCTACAGCCTCGACGACGTGATGGCCCGCGTCAGCCAGATCCCCTCGACATTGACGCGCATCTTCGAGCGGGCCGCGCAAGAAGGCCGCACGACCGACGATGTGGCCGAAACCATGGCCCGGGAGATCATCGAGGCAGCTCGACGGTAGACCAGACCCGAGGTTCGCCGTCCGCTTAGGTGTTATATCGGGCGTTTTCGAAACGCACAAACGCACCGAAAAGACGGATCGGCGACCTCATCGACAGAGGTAAAGGGGTCCGCTTGTTCGTTTTTCAGCGTGGCCCCGATCCACGGCCCGTCAGCAGCCATGAGAGGCTGACGCTCAACACGCCGGCGATCATCGCCAGGCGATTGGCGCGTGGAGCGGCCCGGTCATTTTCCCAATCGAACCACGTTTTCGTTTCCACGCCAACGATCTTGGCAGCGCTTTGCGCCGAGACATTCAGCGCGTCGCGCGCGAGTGACATGCGGCCGCCGATCGTATCGTCCTGTAGGCAGGCCATGTTTTCCCAATTGTTGAAGTTCATCGGTATCCCTTTCCATTCTAGTGCCAGTGGTGCGCCCGGCGCCCTTTTGCAGACGCCGGGCTGATCTTCAGCGGACGGTTGCCTTAGTTTCCGAGCCAGACCTTCACCTGATCGGGATGATCTGCGATGTATTTATCGACCGCGGCATCGTACGAGGTCTGCTGCGCCTCGAACATCGCGGCTTCCAGGTCACCGATCGGCAGTTTCATACGGGAAAGGAAAGCTGCGACCTCCGGGTTGTCCTGCTTGAACCCCTGGCGCGCCAGCACATCGACATGCTCGGCCTCACCAAGCGAACCCTTCGGATCGGCGATGTAGCGAAGCTCGTACTTGCCGAACATCCAATGGGGACTCCACGACGTTGCCACGAACCATTTCTCGGTCCTGACGGCGCGGTCGACCGAGGTCAGCATGCCGGCCTCGCTGGAGATCTGAAGCTTGTAGCCCTCGAGCCCGTAGTCCTTGAGCGCCTTTTCAGAAAGGCGCGTAAGGCCTGCTCCGGGATCGATGCCCTGGACCGTCGAGCCGAGCTTCTGCTTGATTTCGGGCTTCTGCAGATCCTCGATCGAGTTGAGTTCACTTTCGGGAACATAGGCCGGGACGACCCAGCCGAGCTTGGCGCCTTGGTAGACGGTACCCAGCGTCTCGACCTTGTTTTTCACCTTGCCGTGGTAATCGGCGTGGGTCTGCGGCAGCCAGGCCATCATCATCGCATCGAGATCGCCGCGGCTCACGCCTTGATAGAGGGGCGCCACGTCGGTCTGAACGAGTTCGACTTCCCGCCCCAATTTGTCCTTGATGAGCTTTCCGGCGAGCTTGGTGACGAATTCCGCATCGGACCATGCGGCCCAGCCGAGTCTCACGGGCTTTGCCTCCTCGGCGAAACTGGAACCGACCGGGCCGGCAACGAACATGGCTGCAAGGCCGATGGTTGCGATTGTCTTGAACATATCAATCCTTCCTATGCATTTCGGATGAGGACGGTCATGACCCGTCGCGGAGGGCGCGGCACTCAAACCGTCTTTGCCTCGGGTTCGCGCACGGCGAGTTTCACAAACGGCAGTCGCCAGATGGCCCTCTTCTTTCCAAGGCTCTGGGTAAGGCGGTCGAGAATGACCGCGAGGATGACCACGGCCAGACCGCCTTCGAAGCCGGTGCCGACATCGAGCCGCTGAATACCCGTCAGCACAGTGTTGCCGAGGCCGCCAGCACCGATCATCGAGGCGATGACCACCATGGAGAGAGACAGCATGATCGTCTGATTGATGCCCGCCATGATCGATGGCATGGCATTGGGGAGCTGGACCTTGAGGAGAAGCTGGGTTGGCGTACAGCCAAAGGCATTGCCGGCCTCGACGAATTCCACGTCCACTTGCCGAATGCCGAGATTGGTGAGGCGCACGACCGGCGGCATCGAAAAGATGACGGTCGCAATTGTGCCGGGAACCGCGCCAAGCCCGAAAAACATTGCCGCCGGGATGAGGTAGACGAAGGCCGGCATTGTCTGCATGAGATCGAGTGTCGGCCGGATGACTGCCGCGACGGAATCGCGGCGCGCCATGGCGACGCCGAGCGGCAGGCCGACGATCATCGCAATGACCGTCGAAGCAATGACCAGAGACAATGTCTCCATCATCGCTGCCCACAGTCCCATTTGTCCAACCAGCGCGAGAGACAGGCCCGCAAAAACCGCGAAGCTGAACGAGACGCGCCACAGGGCGAGAAGGGCGAAGATCGCGATGCCGACCGGCATTGGAATTGAAAGGAGGCCGCTCTGCAAACCGCCCGTGAGGAACCCGATCGACGCGGCAGTGAGATCGAGCGCGGATGAAAAATTGTCGAGGATGTAATTGACGGCCGAATCGATGCCGTCTCCGATGTCGAAGCTCATGGATTTATCCGATTGGCTGGGAGTTTCAGTTGGCGCGGTCGAGCGTCTCGAGCAGAACCGACTTGCTGATGGCGCCGATATAGCGGTGCTGGTCGTCAACAACGGGAACCGGCCACGCGCTCGCCGCCACTTGGCCAAGAACACCAGAGAGTTGCTCGCTGGCGAGGATGGGCGCCGCGTCTGCAAGGAACGCCTTACGATACGGGTCCTCCGCCTTTGAACGGATCTTCTCCATCAACGACGCCTGGCTGACCATGCCATGGTATTTCATGTCGCGGCCGACAATGATCGCAAATTCCCGGTCGCGGCTCTTCATCTGCTCCAATGCGGCAGCAGCGGAAACACCCTGGCGCTCTATGATCGTAATCTGATTCCTTCGGGCCACGTCGCCGGCCTTGAAAACCTGGGAGACGTCGACGTTGCGGAAGAACGACCGGATGTAGTCGTTGGCCGGACTGCCGACGATTTCGTCAGGCGTGCCGACCTGAACGACATTTCCATTCTGCATGATGCAGATACGGTCGCCGATGCGCATCGCCTCGTCGAGATCGTGGCTGACGAAGACGATCGTGCGGCTTCGTTCGGATTGCAGCCGAACAAGCTCGTCCTGCATTTCCGTGCGGATAAGCGGATCAAGTGCAGAAAATGCCTCATCCATCAGCAGGATCGACGGCTCACTTGCCAACGCCCGAGCAAGGCCGACGCGCTGCTTCATGCCGCCTGAGAGCTCGTCCGGGCGGCTTTCACTATAGCCCTCGAGGCCGACCGCTTTCAGCGCCGCCATGGCCTTGGCTTTGCGCTCGACTTCCCCAACGCCCGCCACTTCCAAGCCGAAGGCGGCATTGTTTACAACATTGCGATTTGGGAGAAGCGCGAAGGACTGGAACACCATGCTCATGTCCCGGCGGCGAAGTTCGATCAGGGCCTTGCGCGACATCGTCGTGATGTCCTGGCCGTCGATCTCGATCGATCCGGACGTCGGCTCAATCAATCTGTTGAGCAAGCGCAGAAGCGTGGATTTTCCGGAGCCGGACAGGCCCATGATCACAAAGATCTCGCCGGCCTTGATATCGAAACTGGCGTTGTTGACCCCAATGGAGCAACCGGTTTCTCTGTGAATGTCTGCCTTGCCCTTACCGGAGCGAAGAAGCTTCAGGCCATCTTCGGGATAGTCTCCGAAAATCTTGTAGACGTTCTTCAACCGGATCTTCGGCGACCTCTCGGAAGAGCCATTCTCATGTTCAGTCGTAAAAGCCATAAAAACTTGCCGCCTGCTCAATAGCTGACGCACTCTCCTTGTTTGTGAACTTCAACATTCCTCAAGCAAAGACCACTTGAGGAAACGATTTCCATAGACATGGACCCCGATGATCGGGCCATGATCAAGTCAATCCTCGGCAATCGTCAGATGAGCATCATTATAACGATACGTGCTGCGTTGGTTGGCGCGGAGAAACTGCGTTTCTACAATGGCTGATGACGGCCGAGGCGCGAAGGATTGCCTTTATTACGACGCATAGTTCCGGATGTCCATTGAAAATTCTATTCTTTTCGCAAACGAGGTGCGCCGACGCAACTCGACGACGTACACCGGATAGCCGAACACCTTGCAAAGCACGCTTGTGCAGCCCCTGTTTGTCTCCCGCCGACAGGGGGGGATGAACGACACCGCTGCAGGAAGGCTTTCGGTTAGCCAACGATCTCGTTGCGATAGACGCCCCATAAATCCACTTGCCTGACATACCCGACGAGGCCATGTCGCCTCACCGTGACTTCGCACCAGGTTCCGTCGCACTGATCAAGCCTGACGAGCACGCCACCTTGCAGCCGAGCACGTTCGGATGCCGCCGCCGCGGGCGCGGTTCGCAGCGCTGCGTTCGTCTCCAACCAGTTGCCGACGGTGGCCATTCGTTGACCGGAGAGCAGTGCCGCAGACATCCAGCCGGTTGCCCCGTCCGCATCGCGGACCATTCGCCAATTTCCGGCCTCTTCCATGACCTCGAGCGGCAGACCGGGTGTGACGTAGAGCCAGATGATCGGATAGTCCGTGGACGGCCCGACCCGAAGTCTGGCAGCACCACTCTTCAAGGAGACGAAACGGGGGATTGCAAGGCCGGTGACACGCCCAACGCTCCTTGCATCGGCGACCGGTGGCGCGAGGCTTTTCCGGTTCCCTTCGCAGTTCTCGAACGCAAGCCACGACAGCAGCGCGCAGGAAATCTGGACGATCAGCGAGGTCATCAGGTGCTCAGCTCATCGTTCGCAGCGCGCGGCACCCTTGAGCGCTGCCGTCATGCCTTTCAGCGAGAACGAGTAGCTCGTTTCCGTGCCGCGCCGCGAGCGTGCATTCAACGTCATCGTCGCCCCCGCCTTCATCGCCGCAACGAGTTCGGCGTCGCGGCCCTCCCGCCGCGTCCATGCGGCCCTGCCTTGCGGCGCCAAGGTGAAAGCCTTGTCACCGACTGTGGCGGTCAGGGTCGAACCGGGTTCAAGGTCGTAGCCCATGATCGCTTGCGGCACGTATCCGCTGCTCGGACGCGGCGACGGCGCGACAAGGAAGAAGTTGTCGCCATGGTCGACGTGATCGGGATTCATCGTCGTTGGGATCGAAAGTATGTAGCAGGTGTCGCGGCCGTCGTTCTTATACGAATACACGCCCCAGGCGCCGAAAGAGTTGAGCTTCACCGGCTGCGCCTGCGCAACGGCGCAGCTGGTCAATAGGATCGCGCAGGCAGCAATAACACTGGATTTCATCTTGTTTCCTTAGCATGGAGGGGTCAGGTGGCGCGTCTCGACCGCGCACAAGATGCGCCATTCGCGGTTGCAATCGTTGCCAAAGCATTAACGAAAAGCACTCGCAAAAATGCACCACCACCAACGACCGAGACCGAAGCCCAGCGTGCGCCTGATCTGGCCGGCGAATGAGGCGCGGATAAAAATATCGTGAGCCGATTGTGTTCGCCTGATGGGTCGACACCCGGCCATTTGGCAGCGAACATGAACAGGAGATGAACGGATATTTGACCTACGCCCGGAGTAACCGCCCATGTTCGGCTTGACATTCGCATCGCACACCCTGTCGCAACGCTATGATATTGCCGGTTTAATGGCGGTGACCACTGCTATTGCCTATTGTGACAACCTGACGGAAACCGATATTTCCGTGACGCATGAACGCGGCGTGATCTACTTGGACGGCGTTGTGTCCTCCATCGCCGTGCGGGAGGAGGCTCAGAAAGTCGCCAACGAAGTGACCGGCTCACCAATCCGAAACCGGCTCCGAGTGGCCAGTTGACCGATCGCCCTAAGACAAACGAGAGCTTCGGAATTGCCAGCCTCACCTCTTTGTCAGGCGCTTTGCGCTGACATCGAAACAGGCGCACGTTTCTATCTGAGCGCGAAATGAGCGGACAGACGTGGCCGTTGAACCCAACGGGTTAACGCGATGGAAAGTCGATACTGCTAGCACTGCTGGGTTGAATTAGGAGACCCGAAATGCTGCCAGCAACATGGAAGCCGATTGAAGCCGGTGGCCTGATCCGGCTCGGATCTCCGCGTGACGGAGGCTATGTCGTTCCCAAGCGCGCGGTGCTTGCCTCCAAGACCCTGATCAGCATGGGATTGAACGACGATTGGCAATTCGAGAAGGCGTTTCGCCGGCTTGCGGCTGCAGATGTCGTTTGTTTCGACCACTCTGTCACCTGGAAGTTCTGGCTCCGGTACTATGTCGAACAGGTCTTGCGCCTTCGTTGGGGCAGGTTGGGGCGCTACCTGGATTATCGCTTGTTCTTCAGTCGGCCGGGCGTGGAGCACCGGCAGATCAGGATCGGCTATGATCAGCCGGGGGAAGTTAACGTCCCGAGCCTGTTGAAGGAATTTTCCGGCAGCAACATCTTCCTGAAAATCGATATCGAGGGATCCGAATACAGAATCCTCGACGACATAGCGATGAATTCGAGCCGCTTTACCTGCGTCGTAATCGAATTTCATGATGTCGACCTCCATCGAGATCGGATCCTTCGGTTTGTCGAGGGAATGACGAATTTTTCAATCGTCTTTCTTCATCCCAACAATTTTGCCGGCACTGATGACCAAGGCGACCCACTGGTTCTGGAAATGTGCCTCGTCCGGGGCGACCTGCTCGACCCCGCGGTGCCTGGCGAACCAAGGCCCGAACTGCCGGCAAATACGTCAAGCCGCGCTGATATTGAGCTGCGATTCGCTCCAGCGGACACAAGTCAGCCGCCCGAATTTCGTCGCGACAGGGCGGTTGGGGCCGAATGACCTCGGCGCGGAAATGATCCGCGTCAACAGCATTGCGCCGGCAGTGACCCGCACGTACTCGCTGGGATCAGCATTGAGCGATGCCAGTGAAGAAGAGAATCTGACGCACACGCCCATCCGGCGGCAAGCTGGATTGAGGAAGAGCGAAGTGGATCCAGCGCTAGCCCGCCGGCGGTGACCAGGGGCCAGTGGCCCCTGCCCGCCTGCGTTGCCGCGCTCTGCTTACTGTTGAGCCGGCGCCCCGGTTTGAAGTTTTTCCTGGATTTTCTTGGCAACAGCCGGGTCGTCCTGTGCGGCCGACAGTATTGAGGAATACTCCTCAACTGAAATAGCGGAAGAAGATTCCACAGCCTCGACCATCTCCTTGCTCGCTTCTGCCTCAAGCTTTTCCTTAGCTGCGGCGTCCGTCGTTGCGTCGATTTTTGCAGAGTATTCCTGCCTCACCTTGTCGACCTGGAGGTAGGCCACGGCAAAAGCCTCGATCTTCTGGTCGCTGATGGCGGCGTTTGCGCCCGTGTTGTCAGCTTGACCCTGGCTCGGCTGTGTCGTTTGCGACTGGGCAGTTTCAAGCGCGAAGGCCGGGCCGAAGGCCGCAACACTGAAGACAGCAGCGGTCAGCGATGCAACGAGTGTGTGACGAATGTTCATGTCTATTCCTTTGTGACGTGTTCTGCGGCGATCTAGCGCCGTGCTCAATTGCTCCTTCAGACGGAATGCATGTGGAACGTCACGGACAATGAAACCCTCGAAAGGGACCGTTGCGGCAGCGATAGGGTAATTTGCTGACCATTGAGCGGCGGCTTTGTGGCTCCCACCGAGGCCCGCCGCCGACCTCGGCGAACGAGGCCCGGCGATGATGGGACATGTAAAACTGCAGCTTCAGCCGCGGCGCAGCTGGTCCGATTTTCGACCGAGAAATTTGATCCGCCCGCGCGACGGTCGCATGATTACCACCCGAACCGAGACCCGGTTTGGCGCCTAATGGGCGGTATAGGCTCCGTCGACCAGGTGGTAGCTACCGGAGATAAAGCTGGCCTGTTCGGACAGCAGAAAACAGACGAGCGCGGCAACTTCGTCCGGTGTGCCCCGTCGGCCCATCGGCTGAAGCGCTTCCAAACGTCGGTTGCTCGTCAGATCGGATCGTTCGGATACCAAAGGCGTTTCGATCCAGCCGGGGCCGACGGCGTTGATGCGGATGCCTCGTCTCGCATATTCGATTGCGGCGACCTTGGTCAGTCCGACAATTCCGTGTTTTGCGGCGGTATACGCCGATGCCATCGGCAAGCCGACCGAACCGAGGATGGATGACATGTTGACGATCGCGCCACCACCCTGCCCGAGCATCGCGGCAATCTGGTACTTCATGCAGTAGAACACGCCATTCAAGTTGACGTTCATCAGCCTCTGCCAATCGTCGATCGCATAATCCGCCGTCACTTTTCGCACGCCGTCGACACCTGCATTGTTGACCGCCAGATGCAGGCCTCCGCATGTCTTGACAACGGACGCGACCAATTCCTCCACCGCCGCAGCGTCGGCGACGTCGACCTCAAAGGGATAGGCTGTGCCGCCGGACGAACAGATTTCTGCAGCCACTTCACGCGCGGCATCGGCATTGACATCTGCCACAGCTACCGTTGCCCCTTCCTCGCCGAGTTGGCGAGAAATGGCTGCACCTATTCCGGAGCCCCCTCCGGTTACAAGTGCGACTTTCGTGGCGAAGCCAAGCTTCATTGTATGCATCCTCGTTCCCGACTCTAATCGACCAGAGACAGACACAAGCTGCAAGAAGTTTCGTTGGATGTCATGGGTTTTGTCAGGCCGCCCTGCGACCCTCCAAGTCCAATCGCCCTGATCCATCCGTATTACGGGGCGTTCTCCACCACGGAACCAAGCATAGCATCTTGGCCGAAGGCCACTTGAGTGTTAAAGACGAAGCAGTGCTCACCGATTTACTAGTAGGTGGATATGGACAGTCGCGGCGTTACCCGCCGAGCGATTCTGCTCGGCAGCTTGGCATTAACGGCATCTGGGTGCACATCAACGGCGGAGCAATATGGCGGGACGATCCTTTCTGCCTTCGGCGGCGGGCCGTCGTATCGATATCGACGAAAAAGTGTCGGTTATGACGGAAACGAACCCCCTGGCACAATCGTCGTCAACACATCCGAGCGTTATCTCTACCTCGTCGAGGGCGGCGGTCGGGCCATTCGCTACGGCATTGCCGTCGGAGAAGATGGGCGTACGCTCAAGGGACCGGCCTCGATCGGCCGCAAGGCCGAGTGGCCGTCTTGGAGACCGACAGAAAGCATGATGGAGCGCAAACCGCGCTTGCGACAATACGCCGGCGGCGTCAGCGGTGGGCCGCATAATCCACTTGGAGCAGCTGCCCTGTATCTCTACCGGGGCGGGCAGGATTCCATGTTCAGACTGCACGGAACAAATGAACCCTGGACGATTGGTCAGGCAGTATCGAGCGGCTGCGTCCGGTTGACGAACGAAGATATCGTCGATCTGTACAACCGCACTCCGGTCGGAACGAAGGTTCTCGTGATTTGAACACGCATTTATGTCGGACGATGCAAAATGTGTTCTTTTTGCACTAGGCGTAAGCGTAGAACGCCCTATTAATATAAGCGTTGCCTTCGATAAACCGATTCCATTCTAAGGAGAGGATGTCTTGATGAGCAGAAACCTAATCGTAATCGTTACCTTGCTTTCCGTCGTGGGCCTTAGCGGCTGCGATACTATTGGCAAAGGCAAAGGCAAGTCGCCGCCGCCGGTAGCCGCCGAACCGGCACCTGTCTACAAGTAACTTGAACTTCGGATGGGTGGGAAGGACGAACGTCCTTCCCACATCATTCTAGCCGGCGGATCAGCTTTGACGTTGCCGGCCAGTAGAAATGTGCTCATCGGAGTTCAGGAGATAGCGCATAGTGATGCCGCTTTTGAGAGGCCGACTAATGCTGATGGCAGGGCTCGCATTTGCGATAGCTGGCTGCCAGTCAGAAGATCAGAAGCCACAACCGCGTTTCGTCTCAAGTAGCAGCAACGCACCGGCGGTGACCGCAGGTGCGGTCCGCGAAAGCGGTTACTTCATCGAATTTCGATCCCGCTACGCCCTCAGTTACGGCCACACTTACGTCGTTTTCGGACGAACGAACAAGGCTGGCGGAATGATCAACCCGGAAGTGGCCGGACTTGCACCGGCAACCGCCAGCGCGACACCCTATGTCATCGGACATTTTCTGCCCGTACCCGCGGAAACCGGAGCGAGCGACGGTGACCTCGAGGAGGAATACAGGTCGGCAAGCTGGCGCGTCATGCTGACGGAGGCCGAGTACAACAAAACGGTCGCCTTTATCAGGCAGCTCAAGGCCAAATCGAAATTCTGGCAGGCGTCGGTTTACAACTGCAATGCATTCGTCGCGGACATTGCCCGTTCGATGGGATATAAGACGCCCGGTATCTGGCTAAGGCCACAGGAATTCGTTACCAAACTTAGGCAGATGAATGCAGGCTAAAGGCGATCAATCCAGAGCTTTGCGTCCAATCAGTTGTAGATCGCAGAAGGGCTTCGGTGATTTGAAGTGATCGTATCGATGGCCACCCTGGGCAAGATCGTGTGGGTGATCGGCATCATCGCATGGTACTTTATTCGCGTACCATTCGAACGCCGCGCAAAACGCGTTAACGTCGTCAGCAACCGCCGCTCGCCCGTCGACATGTTTGGGCTCGCATCAGGACTGATCGGCCTCGCAATCGTTCCCGCCATGTATGTCGCCACCGGCTTTCCACAGGCAACCGACCGTTCCGCCAGTGCGTGGTCCGTGGTCGTCGGGACGGTCGTTTTCTTCTCCGCCCTTTGGGTCTTTCGAAGGACTCATAAGGAACTCGGCCGCAACTGGTCCATTACGTTGGAGATCCGCGACAAGCACGAATTGATCTCCGGTGGCCCCTACGCCTTCGTTCGCCACCCGATGTATACGTCCTTCATGTTGATGGGTGTCGGCCAGGCCTTGTTGTTGCCCAACTGGGTGGCAGGGCTGGCTGGACTGCTCGGGTTCGCGGTGCTTTTCTTTCTGAGGGTCGACAAGGAGGAGCGTATGATGCTGGAGATTTTCGGTATTCAGTACCGTGACTACATGCAGCGGACCAAGCGCATCGTCCCCTACCTTTACTAAAGGCGATATCATGCGAGGCCGAGCCATCAAGCTTTCGGTGCCAAGGCGCCTTGTCTGCGACCTGATGCGGTTTTCGATCGGGATTCCGCGCGTTACCGTGCAGCGGCAGATGAACCTCGACCCGCTGCAGAAGGCCAGATTGGCGCAGTCAAACAAGCCGTCCTGGACCGTCCTGTTCCTGAAGGGATATGCGCTTCTGTGCCGGGAGACACCGGAGCTCCGGCGTGCCTACGTAAAGCTTCCCTGGCCCCAGCTCTACGAATATCCGGAAAGCGTTGCCTCCATCGCTCATGAGCGCGAGTACGAAGGGGAGCGGGTTGTCCTGCTGAGCAAGATCAAATGTCCGGAACGCCGGGCCATCCCTGAACTTGCCGCATCGATCGACGACGCGCGGTCGCGACCGGTGACAGAAATCAAGGAATTCCGACGGGCCCTGAAAATCGCGCGCGCACCGGGACCAATCCGCTGGCTGCTCATGTGGCTTGGGCTCAATATTGGGCCACGGCGGGCGCATTATTTCGGCACGTTCCAGCTATCGGTCTATTCCGGCCTCGGGGCAGAATCACTCAATCCGCTGACGCCCCTCACGACCCTATTCAACTACGGTCGCATCGCGCAGGACGGCACAGTGACAGTGCGCATCCACTACGACCACCGCGTCATGGACGGCGCCAATGTGGCTCGCGCGCTCGAGCGCTTCGAAGCGATCCTCAACGGTGAGGTCGCTGACGAGGTGTCGAGCCAAGAGCACGGAGCAGCGGTTCCTGCGGCGGCACTTTGATGGAAGACCACATGAAGGCACTGGATGAAACCCGTCTGGCAATCGTGGTCGTTGGAGCCTCACGCGGTATTGGCAGAGCGATTGCCAAAGTCGCTGCGCGCGACGGGGCCCCGATCGTTCTGGTCGCACGCTCCCTTGACGATCTGGCGGCAGCGGCGAGCGAAATTCGCGAGGCCGGCGGCGAAGCCCTCACCCTCGAACTCGATCTCTTCTCGGCCGATGCTTCCGTGCGCCTGGCGGGCTTCCTGAGCGCAAACAAACTGTCATGCGATGTGCTCGTCAACAGCGCCGGCTACGGTTTGCGCGGGGGCGCAACGACACTCCCCATCCCCGAGCAGCTGGGGATCATTGACCTCAACATACGCGCGCTCACCGACTTGTCGCTTCATTTCCTGCCGGCAATGGTGGCGCGCGGCCGTGGCGGTGTGCTTAACCTTGGATCCATTGCCGGTTTCATGCCCGGACCGGGCATGGCGCTCTATTACGCCAGCAAGAGTTACGTGCGGTCATTCTCCTTCGCTCTTCACCAGGAGTTGCGCCGCACCGGCGTCACGGTGACATGCGTTGCTCCCGGACCGGTTGCGACAGAATTCCTCCGTCGCTCAGGCGCGGATCGCGTAACGCTTTTCAAGGTGTTGCCAAGGGTCGATGCGGATTACGTTGCCGAGCGGGCCTGGCGCGGTTTCAAGGCGGGGCGACGCCTGGTCATCCCCGGCATCTCCGCCAAGCTGGCTGCCTTTGCAGCCGCGTGGCTGCCATCGGCAATCATGCTGCCCCTGATCGGTCGATTGCAGCGACGCAGCAGCGACCTTTGTCCTTGCGGTTCCGGTATCAAGTTCAAAGATTGCTGTGGGAGCCGTTCGCGCAGCGCTGAATTGCGACAAAGCACCGGAAGCCGCTGAAATGATTGGCAACGCCGACGCTTAAAAAAATTCTGCGCGACACTTGAAGTGCGGCCCGCGCGCTCCCACCTAGCGAACAACCCGCTGGTCCGGGCCCCTCTGGCGAGAGCTTCCGGCGCTCTTGCGATGTCGGACCTTATCCGACATCTGCGCCGGCGGAGCTTTATTCCGTGGATACTTCCTTTCTGTTTATCGAATGGCTGAGCAAGCCAATCTGGATGTGGCTCAGCTTCATCACGCTGGTCATCGCCATCCTCTCCTTTGATCTTGGTGTCCTGCATAAGGAAAACAAGGAAATCGAAGTCGGCGAGAGCATCAAGCTCTCGGCTCTCTACATTTCGCTCGGCCTCGCCTTCGGCGGCTGGGTCTGGTGGTATCTGGGCGCAGATGCCGGCCTTGCCTACATGACCGGCTTCGTCGTCGAAAAGACGCTGGCACTCGACAACGTCTTCGTCATCGCCCTGATCTTCTCATTCTTTGCCGTACCCCGACTCTATCAGCACCGGGTGCTTTTCTGGGGCATCCTCGGCGTCATCGTCCTGCGCGCCATCATGATCGGTGTGGGCGCGACGCTTGTCGCTGAATTCTCGTGGCTGCTCTATATCTTCGCTGCTTTCCTTGTCGTGACCGGCCTGAAGATGCTGTTCATGAAGGAGGCCGACCCGGACATTTCCAACAATGCGCTGGTGCGTTTCATGCGCAACCGCTTCAACGTGACGGAAGGCCACCATGGCGAGCACTTCTTCGTCAAGCAGGCCGACCCGAAGACCGGCAAGCTGGTCTGGTTCATCACGCCCCTGTTCATGGCGCTGGTGCTGATCGAAGTCGCTGACGTGATCTTCGCCGTCGACTCGGTGCCTGCGATCTTCGCTATCACCACCGACCCGTTCCTCGTCTACACCTCGAACATCTTCGCTATCCTCGGCCTGCGTGCGCTCTATTTCGCACTGGCTGCGATGATCCACCGCTTCCGATACCTGAAACCGGCTCTCGCCGTGGTCCTGATCTTCATCGGTTCGAAGGTCTTCGTTGCCGACCTCCTTGGCCTCGAAAAGTTCCCGGCGGCGTTCTCGCTCGGAATCACCTTCGCGATTATCGCGAGCGGCGTGATCTGGAGCCTGGTCAAGACGCGCGGGGAACCGGTTCCTGCCGAGTAAAACCCGGCGACGATTACGCCGGGAGGCTGCCCGAGAGGGCAGCCGATCCCTTCCACCGACAATCAATGGACCGCGGGTGCTTGAAAATGCGCCCGCGGTTCGCGTTTATGGCTGCTCTGCCTCGTCGCCCTGCGCAACGACCAACGCGCGGATCTTGGTCGCCTTCTCGAAATGGTCGAGCCTATGGGTCCTGATCCACCATTCGGCCGCTTCCATCAGGAGCTCCGGATCATCGTTCCTGTTTGCGAAGAAGGCATAGAACGAAACACCGACGCTAGGTCCCTTTTGCGCGATCTTCCGATCGCAGATCTCAATGATTTTCCGTTGCAAGGCAGCTCTCACATCCAGCTCCGATCGGTTTTCTGATAGCCTCACGCCCGGCCTCGCCTTCGGCCAGGCTCGATGGGCGAGGCTCTCCCCCGCAAGGGATTAGCCACACCCTGCTGGACGGTTACAATCCTTGACAGACCAAGCGGCTGACTATTGCTCGGCTGCTTTGATTGCGGAAACGCTGTCGGCGGGATGCCCCTGCCCCACGTGCCGATCTTGACGTCGATGCTTAACGTGTATATACACGCATTATGGCACATTGTTATTGCATCCTCCTGCGCAAGGCTTCCAGGCGAGTAACGTCGCTCTATGACGAAGCGCTCGCGCCCATTGGCGTCAATCTGGCGCAGTTCAGCCTGCTCCGAAATATCCAGCGGGCGGAGCCCATTTCGCTGACGGATCTGGGACACCGGACAGAGCTCGACCGTTCGACGGTCAGTCGAAACGTCAAGGTTCTGGAAAAGATGGAGCTGGTCGCGATGACGAACGGCCAGGATCAACGCGAATCGGCTGTCCAACTGTCCGACAAGGGGCGGCAGGTGCTTACAGACGGCGCCCCACTCTGGGACGGCGTTCAGACGGAAATAGAGGCCAAGCTCGGCAATGAAGCTTCCGCCCAACTGACGGCCTTGCTGCAGGCTCTCTGACACAATCAACACAATCGATCCACGGAAGGAAATGGCCGATGTTCGGACCGGTGCTTGCGCGCTATCTCGCCAGACGCGAAATCCATTATGGCTGGGCTGTTGCGGTCGTCACGTTCCTTGTCATGCTGGCGACCGCCGGCGCGATGGGGTCCGCCGGCGTGCTGATCAAGCCGCTTGAAACCGAATTCGGCTGGTCGAATGCCGAGATCTCGTTTGCGCTTGCCATCCGCCTCGTTCTTTTCGGCCTGCTCGGGCCGTTCGCAGCCGCTTTCATGAACCACTTCGGCGTGAGAAAGGTCGTCTCCTCGGCGCTCATTCTGATCGTCAGCGGCATAGTCGCATCGTTCTTCATGACTGAGTTGTGG
Organism: Ensifer sp. GW821-FHT05G01; assembly: GCF_059419585.1. Classification (NCBI taxonomy): domain Bacteria; kingdom Pseudomonadati; phylum Pseudomonadota; class Alphaproteobacteria; order Hyphomicrobiales; family Rhizobiaceae; genus Ensifer; species Ensifer sp. GW821-FHT05G01. The sequence continues at coordinate 233,981 of NZ_JBWKSC010000013.1, forward strand.
CAGATGGTCGCCCTTTGGGGTGTGGTTCTGGGCGTCGGCACGGGCATGACCGCCCTGGTGCTCGGCGCCACCATTGCCACCCGCTGGTTCGACAAGCGGCGTGGCCTCGTCATCGGCCTGATGACCGCCAGCAATGCCACGGGACAATTGGTGTTCCTGCCTCTACTTGCCTCACTCACCGAGGCGATCGGCTGGCGCACGGCGCTGACGGTCGTCATCGCGGTTCTCACCTTCGCCTTCATCCTTGTGCTGCTCTTCATGAAGGACCGGCCGGCGGACGTTGGTCTCGCCCCATATGGCGGCCGGGCGATCGTGCCGGCCCCCGCGCAAAAGCAGAGTTTCGGCGCCTTGCTGCTTTCGCCGTTGAAGGCGCTGCGCGATGCCGCCCGGACCAACACCTTCTGGGTGCTGTTTGCCACCTTCTTCGTCTGCGGCTTCAGCACCAATGGGCTGATCCAGATGCATTGGGTGTCTATCTGCGGCGACGTCGGTATCGCCGCCGTCAGCGCGGCCGGTTTGCTGGCACTGATCGGCGTCTTCGACCTCTTCGGCACGGTTTTCTCCGGCTGGCTTTCCGACCGCTACGACAATCGTTGGCTGCTCTTCTGGTTCTACGGACTTCGCGGTCTGTCGCTGCTGTTCCTGCCGTTCAGCGGCTTCAATTTCTACACCCTGTCGATCTTCGCGATTTTCTACGGCCTCGACTGGGTCGCAACCGTACCGCCGACGGTGAAACTGTCGGCCGAGCGCTTTGGTGCGGAACGGGCAGCGCTGGTCTTCGGCTGGGTGTTCACCGGTCATCAACTCGGCGCGGCGAGTGCCGCGTTCCTCGCAGGCGCCAGCCGCACATCGCTTGAAACCTATACGCCGGCGCTGATTGCCGCCGGCATGCTGTGCGTGGTGGCGGCGCTGCTGGTCCTGACTATAGGCAAGCGCGCGCCAGCGACGCTTCTGCCGCAGGCAGCATGACAGGCTTGTCCTTGCCGGCCGCGGTTTCAACCGCGACCGGCAATCGCCTATTGAACCGCCGTCGTCCCGTAGACGAGGTTCGGCAGCCAAAGCGAAATCTGCGGGAACATGCTGAGTAGCACGAGCAGCACCATCATCATTCCGAGATACGGCAGCACCTCGCGCGCATAGGCCATCATCGGCACCTTCAGCACCATCGACGAAATGTACATCAGGCCACCGACCGGCGGCGTGATGCCGGCAATCGTCAGGTTGGTGATGAAGACGACACCGAAATGCACGCGGTCGATGCCGACGCCATCGATGATCGGGATCAGCATTGGCGTCAGGATGATCAGCGCCGCCGAGCCCTCGATCGCCGTGCCGATGACGATCAGCAGCAGGTTGATCAACAACAGCATCAGCAGCGGATTGTCCGTCGCAGCACCAAGCCAGCCAGACATCGCCTGCGGAACCTGCTCCCAGGCGAGATAGAACCCGAAGGCGGCCGCAGCACAGATCATGATCATGACCACAGCGGAATCGCGTACCGATTCGGCGAGCACTTCCGGGATCTGCCGGATGGTGAACTCACGGTAGCCGAAGACGGCAACGAACAGCACATAGACGACGACGACCGCACCGGCTTCCGTAGTGGTGAACAGGCCGTAGCGGGTACCGACAAAGATGACCACGGGGATAGAAAGCGCCCACAAGCCGTCGACCAGCGCCTTCATCGCTTCGGCACGGGTCGCCCGCTCCTTGCGCAACGGCTTGTAACCGCGCTTCTTGGCGATGAAATAGGTGGTGATCATCAGGCCGCCGGCGAGCACGAGGCCCGGCACGACGCCGGCGGCAAACAGCCGGCCGATCGAGGTTTCCGCGAGAAAGCCATAGACGATGAGGCCGATCGACGGGGGGATCAGGCTGGTGATGATGGCGGCCGACGAGGTGATGACGGCGGCGAAGGCACGGCTGTATCCCCGCTCCGACATCTCGACGCCCAACGTCTTTGCCAGCATTGCCGCATCGGCGTTGGCCGACGCCGTCAGGCCGCCGAGCAGCGTGCCGAGAACCGTACACATCTGCGCAAGCGCCCCGGTCATGTGGCCGACCAGCACGTCGGCGAGATTGAGCAGCCGGCGGGTGATGCCCGAAGCGTTCATGATACAGCCGGCGAGCACGAACAGCGGCAACGCCAGCAACGACACCGACTGGCTGCCTTCGGCCATTTCCTGGGCGAAGTTGGCAAGCGGGATCATATCCATGTTGATGAGGAAGAAGGCCAATGCACCGATCGCCATCGCCCATGTGATCGGGGTCGACAACAGGAAGAGCACGACGACGAGCAGGGAAGGTCCTGCAAGATGAAAGAAGGTCATATCAGCGATTCCACGTTGCGGTGCACGCGGCCGGTCGACGGCCTCTCGACGATCAGGTGCTGAATGAACATGCCCGCGGATGCCAAGGCGAGCGGGCCATAGGAGAGGCTGCGCGACAGGTCGAGTGCAATGGTGTGAACCTGGCGGGACGTCCAGGCCTGCCAGGCAAACAGCGCCGCCATCACCAGGAAGAAGACGGCAAGCAGCAGGTAGTTGAACCAGGCAATCGCCTTCTGCCAGGTGTCCGGCAAGGCCGTGACCAGCACATCGATCGCTGCATGAGTGCCCAGCCGAACGCCGGCAACGGCGCCGAAGAAGACGAGATAGGCAAAGGCCATGATCGCCAGTTCATAGGTCCAGGCTGCCGGCTGCGGGAAGATGTAGCGGCTGACGACGCCCCAGAGGATGGAGAAGACGATGACGATAAGGGCGACGACACCGATCGCCTCGTCGGCACGGCGAAGGCTGAGAAGAGGAATGGTCTCTTCCTGTGGGTGTGAGGTTTCCATTGAGGCCTCGGTCATTTGAAGAGAGAGGGGCGGGTGGCGTCGCGCGCCACCCATTTTCGGCTTGTTGTGCCGGTCTCACATTGTCAGTGAGATTTTCTGCCGATGCGGCGTCGATGATCGGACCGACGCCGGACTGGCACCAGAGAGTGGGCTACCAGCCTTATTCGGCCATCGCCTTCTGGACACGATCGTAAATGCCGGGAGTGATGTTCGGCACCTTGCCGTAGGCTACACGCGATGCCTCGACGAAGGCTGGAACGTCGACGTCGGTGACGATCTCGACCCCGGAATCGGCCAGCTGCTTGGCATAGGCATCGTCGGTTTCGAGCGTCATTTCGGTCAGTTCCTTGGCGATCGTCTGACCTTCGTCGAGCAGGATCTTCTGCAGATCTTCCGGCAGGCTGTTGAAGAACTGGCTCGACGCCACCCAAGCGGTGAACATGATCTGATGGCCGGTCTTCGACACCACCTTGCGGGTCTCGTTGAGCTTCGCGCCGGCGATCGAGCCGAATGGGCCTTCTGCAGCATCGACGACGCCCGTCTGCAGCGCATTGTAGACGTCACCCCAGGGCAGTTCCGTCGGGCGCGCGCCGTAGCTGCCGAAGGTTGCCATCATGATCGGCGAGGACGGCACGCGGATGGTCACGCCGGCCAGATCAGTGGGGTTGCGAACGGGCTTGTTGGAGATGATATGGCGATAGCCGAAGAGGCCGTTCGGCATGATGATCTTGATGCCCTGCGCCTCGAGCTTGCCGGACAGCTCCTTGTAAAGATCCGAGGCGAACAGCCGATCCGTGGCCTCGAGGCTCGGATAGACGTAGGGGCCGGCCAGGATCGACATGTCGGGCACGAACTGGCCGAGCTGGCCATAGTCGGTGGCACTGAGCAGGCTGGCGCCGCTCATCACCATCTCGTTGACCTTCTTCTGCGCGCCGAGCTGGTCGCCGGTCATCACGGTGATGGCAATGCGCCCCTCGGAGCGCTTCTCGACCCGCTCGGAGAACGTCTTCATCGCCTTGACGATCGGCTCGTTGGGATTCACCTGCGAGGTCGAGAACCGCAGGCTGTATTCCTGCGCATTGGCGCCGCCGCAATAGGACAGAGCGGCCATGGCAGCCGCGAGCACGAACTTTTTCATTGGATCCTCCTCTTCCGGACTCCCCTCCGGAATTCATTCATAAGCGAATGAATAAGTTATTTACGAATGAGTCGCGAGCGTCAAGCGGAATGTCTCGATGTCGTCACCTCCTCGGCCCGGCATGGCGCAAGGCAGGTGCCCAAATGAAGAAAGCCGCCGCGGAAATCCGCGACGGCTTCAAACATCAGTCTGAATTTTCAACTTATATATGAATACCGCTTTTGAAGGAGGCTAGCCCTGGAAAGTGTAATCCTCGATGGATTGCGGTTTCATCTCGATTGAAAAACCGGGCCGTAACGGCGGCATGTAGGCAGCATTGCGGATATCGCAGGGCTCGAGGAAGTGTTCGTGCAGATGGTCGACATACTCGATCACCCGCCCCTCTTTGGTCCCCGACACGGCGATGTAGTCGATCATCGACAGGTGCTGGACATATTCGCAGAGACCCACCCCGCCGGCGTGCGGCCACACCGGAAGCTCGTACTTCGCCGCCACCAGCAGCACCGCAAGCACCTCGTTGAGGCCACCCATGCGGCAGGAATCGATCTGCACGACGTCGATCGCGCCTTCGGCGATGAACTGCTTGAACATGATGCGGTTCTGGCACATTTCGCCGGTCGCGACCTTCACGGGGCCGATCGCCTCGCGGATCTTGCGGTGGCCGGCGACATCGTCGGGGCTTGTCGGCTCCTCGATGAAGAACGGCTTGGCAAAGGCGAGTTGATTGACCCAGTCGATCGCCTCGCCGACCTCCCACACCTGATTGGCATCGATCATCAGATAGCGGTCTGGGCCGATCACTTCCCGCGCGATGGTCAGGCGCCGGATATCGTCGGCGAGATCGCGGCCGACCTTCATCTTGACGTGGTTGAAGCCTTGATCGATCGCCTCCTGCGCCAGCCGGCGCAGCTTGTCGTCGTCATAGCCGAGCCAACCGGCCGACGTCGTGTAGCAGGCATAACCTTCGCTCTTCAGCGTCGCGATGCGCTCCGCCTTGCCGGCCTCGGCACGCTTGAGGATAGCGACGGCTTCGTCGCGGGTCAGCACATCCGTCATGTAGCGGTAGTCGACGATGTCGGCGATCTCTTCCGGTGACATGTCTGCAACCAGTTGCCAGACCGGCTTTCCGGCTTTCTTCGCCAGCAGGTCCCAGATCGCGTTGACGATAGCACCGGTGGCGAGATGGATGGCTCCCTTCTCCGGGCCGATCCAGCGCAGTTGGCTGTCGCTGGTCAGGTGTCGCCAGAACCGGCCGGGATTGGCGAGGATCTCCGCCGTCTCCTTGCCGACGACGAGGTGCTGCATGGCCTTGATCGCCATGCAGCAGATGTCGTTGCCCCGCCCGATCGTGAACGTCAGGCCATGGCCCGCCAATCCGGGCTGATCAGTGTCGAGGATGACATACGCCGCGGAATAATCGGGATCCGGGTTCATGGCATCGGAACCGTCAAGGCTCTGCGATGTGGGAAAGCGCAGATCGAAGACGCGCAAATCGGTGATGCGGGTCATGTTTGCTCCAATATGTATAGATCAGTCGTCCGCGCGCACGGACTGCTTCTGGGTGCCGAGGCCTTCGATGCCGAGTTCCACGACGTCGCCGGCCTTGAGGTAGCGCGGCGGCTTCATGCCCATGCCGACGCCGGGCGGCGTGCCGGTGGAAATGATGTCGCCTGGCTGCAGCGACATGAACTGTGACAGGTAGGACACGAGGTAGGCGACGCCGTACACCATGGTCTTGGACGAACCGTTCTGCATCGTCTCGCCGTTGACCTTGAGCCACATCGGCAGGTTCTGCGGATCCGGAATTTCTTCCTTCGTCACCAGCCACGGGCCTGTCGGTCCAAACGTGTCGCAGGACTTGCCCTTGGTCCACTGTCCCTGGCGCTCGATCTGGAACGCACGCTCCGACACGTCGTGGATGGTGCAATAGCCGGAGACATAGTCAAGCGCTTCGGCTTCGCTGACATACTTCGCCTTGCGACCGATGACGATGCCGAGCTCCACTTCCCAGTCGGTCTTCTCCGAGCCACGCGGGATGACGAGATCGTCATTGGGGCCGACGATCGCCGACGTTGCCTTCATGAAGATGATCGGCTCGGACGGAACGGTAGCGCCGGTTTCGGCGGCATGGTCCGAATAGTTGAGGCCGATGCAGATGAACTTGCCGGTACCGGTGACGCAGGGGCCGAGGCGCGGGCTGTCGGCGACGGCCGGAAGGCTGGCGAGATCAAGCTTGGCAAGCTCCGCGAGATTCGCGGGATCGAGAGCCGCGCCGGAGAAATCGGCAACATGGCTCGAGAGATCGCGCAGCGTGCCGCCGGCGTCGATGATGCCGGGCTTTTCCTGTCCCGGTGCGCCATAACGAAGAAGTTTCATGGTGTCATATCCCTGATGTGAGTGCTCAGATGGTCCAGCCGCCATCGATGGCATAGGCCTGCCCGGAGGTATAGGTGGCGCCCGCAAGGTAAAGCGCCAGATCTGCGATCTCTTCCGGCGTGCCGATCCGGCCCATCGGCTGGCGGGCGATGAAGGCGGCTCTCGCCGTGTCGTAATCGCCCTGCGCCCGCATGCGGTCCTGCAGCGACGGGCTTTCGACCGTGCCCGGGCAGATGGCGTTGCAGCGAATGCCATCGGCGACATAGTCGGCGGCAACCGATTTGGTCAGCCCGATGACGGCCGCCTTGGTGACGCCATAGGCAAAGCGGTTCGGCACGCCCTTGATGCTCGAAGCGACCGAAGCCATGTTGATGATCGACCCATCCTTGCGCGCAAGCATGCCCGGCAGCACGGCGCGGATCGTGCGGATCATCGCCTTGACGTTGAGGTCGAAAGCGAATTCGAGATCGCTATCCTTCATGTCGAGGATCGAGCCGGCATGCACGAACCCGGCGCAATTGAAGAGCACATCGACCTGGCCGATCTTGGCGACCAGCGCCTCGACGGCGCCGGCATCGAGAACGTCGAGCCGGTGCGTTTCAACGGGAGACTCTGCGGCCAGCGCCGCGAGCGCGTCGACGTTGATATCGGTGGCATGCACCTTGGCGCCGGCCCTGGCAAAGGCAAGTGCAGTGGCGCGGCCGATGCCCTGGGCGGCGGCAGTGATAAGGACGACCTTACCCGAAAGACCCGTTGTCATAGTTGACCCCTCATGCTTTGCGTTCGACGACCAGGATATGGTCGGCGGCAAGGACGACCTCGCCACGCTGGTTGATAACTTCGCACCGTTCGACCACACGCCCCGCATTCGGCCGCTTCGGATCATCCTCCTTGGAAGAGATCGTCACGCGGGTGCGGATGGTGTCGCCGATATGAACCGGACGCACGAACCGTAGCCGATCGTAGCCATAAGAAAAGGCGACCGGGTTGATCAGCGAAGCGGTCAGGCCGACGCCGATCGAAAAGATCATCGTGCCGTGGGCGATCCGCTGCCCCCCGGGCAGGGTCTTGGCAAACTCTGCATCCATGTGATGCGGGAAGAAATCGCCCGTATGTCCAGCATGCACGACAAAGTCCGTCTCGGTGATCGTGCGCCCCGTGGTCAGCCTGACATGGCCGAGTTCATAGTCTTCGAAATGGATCGTCTGTTCTGACATCGTCACCGTCCGGGAAGTGGCGCGATTGCCGTTGCGGGCCGCGCGCTCGATTGGTAGGCCGCCTCGACCAGCGCCATCGTCTGCCAGGCGTCGTCGACGGAGCCGATCAACTCAGCATCCTCGCCGCTGACGAAGCGCTGCAGGTTGGCCATGCGATTGCCGAAAGCGTCCGGGAACCAGGCGCCCTGAAGCGGCACTTCGACCCATTCGCTGCCACCGGCCGGCCGGATCCAGAGTTCGTCTGGCTCGCCACGCGGGTAGTCGAGATTGACGCCGAGCTTCACATAGCCGGCACCCTCGGTTCCCGAGATGCGGAACTCGCAAGCCTGAAATTTTCGGCCGAAGTCATGGTCGTGATTGACCGACAGCACGCAGCGCACACTGTCGCCGTAGTCGAGGATTGCGGCTGTGCGGGTCTGCGCCACGTCGTGGTTCGGATGGCCGATCGTCCTGGCGTGCACGCCCAGGGGATTGCCGAGCAGCCCGCGGATCAGGTCGAGATAATGGATCGAGTGCATCGCGATCTCGATACGCGGCAGGCCTTTCAGGAACGGCCATAGACCCCACGGCGTAGCGAGCGCCAGCCATGCATCGAAATCGACGACCTTTCCGAGATACCCCTTCGCAATCGCATCGCGCAGCGCCAGCATCATCGGCGCGAAGCGCAACTGGAAATTGACTGCCGCCTTCAACTGCCGGTCTCGGCAGATGTTGAGGATCTCCGTCGCGGCAGCGAGATCGCCGCCCATCGGTTTCTGGATCAAGGCGCCAGCGCCGATCGGCAGCTTCGACAGGATTGCCGCGTGCGCTGCAGGCGGGGTCGCCAGATCGAAGATTGCACCGGGGATCGCCAGCGCTTCGACCTCGGTCGCAAATGCCGGAATGCCCCAGGTGGTTGCCAGCTTTTCCGCCTTTTCGGCATCCGGATCGAAGACGCCGGCGACGGGAAAACCGGCCTTGCGATAGGCGGGGAGATGGGCGTCGCCGACGATGCTGCCGGCGCCGAAAATGACGATCGGACGCGGCTTTTCAGGCTTCGGCCAGGATTGTTGCAGTCTTTTCGGATCGAATTGCTCAGTCATGATGGAAAACTTCGTCCATCATCGCCCACCACTCACCGTCCTTGCGCGTCTCGAGCGGCTTCTGGCAGGGCATGCAGACCGACCACCACTCCTGGTTTTTCGGATGCGCGGCCATCTTCGCCATATCGGCTGCGAAATCCTCGCCGACATACTCCCAGTAGCCGAACAGCAGGTTTTCCGGCTCCTTGAGGAAGATCGAGTAATTCGTGACATTGCATTCGGAGATCAGCGCCAGGATCTCCGGCCAGACGGCGGCATGCAGTGCCTTGTACTCGGCGATCTTTTCAGGCTGAAGCCCGATCACCATTCCCATCCGTTCCATGGCGATCTCCCCTACTTCGCAAATTCCCGGGTGAACTCGTCGATCGAGCGCGCCTTCACCGCATCCCAGTCCCAGGCGATGCCGATCCCGGCTTCTGACGGCGCGATGGCACGACCGGCGCGGATTTCCATGCCCTTCTCCGTCAACTCGTCGAGCTGAGGAATGTATTCGACATATTTGCCGTTCGGCACGGCACAGACGAGGCTGACATGCAGTTCCATCAGGAAGTGCGGGCAGACCGGAATGTCGAAAGCTTCGGCCGCATGTGCGACCTTCAGCCATGGGGTGATGCCGCCGATGCGGGCAACGTCGACCTGGACGATCGAGCAGGCGCCCTTCTGCATGTATTCGCGGAAATGCCGGATCGAATACATGGATTCGCCGACGGCGATCGGCGTTGGGGTCGAGCGCGCCAGGCGGATATGGCCATCGAGATCATCGGCCGGCAGCGGCTCCTCGATCCAGGCGAGATCCAGTTCCTGCAGCCGCGCTGCCCGGCGGATCGCCTCGTCGACGGTGAAGCCTTGGTTGCAGTCGGTCATGATCTCGAAGCCGTCGCCGAGCGCCTTGCGCATCGCTGACAGGCGATCATAGTCCTCGGAGCCGTGTGGCTTGCCGATCTTGACCTTGGAGCCGGAAAAGCCCTTGGCCTTGGCCTGGAGGGCGTCCTCGACGAGCGCTTCCTTCTCGATATGCAGCCAACCGCCCTCGGTGGTGTAAAGCGGGCAATTGTCCTTGGCGCCGCCGGCAAGCTTCCAGAGCGGCAGGTTCTGCTTTTTGGCACGCAGGTCCCAGAGCGCGACGTCGATAGCGGCAAGCGCCAGCGCCGTGATCGGGCCGATGGTGGTGGCGTGGGTGGCAAACTCCATCTTGTGCCAGATGGCCTCGATGCAATCGGCATCCTCGCCGATCAGGATCGGAACGAGGTGGTCGGAGAGCAAGCGCATGACGGAGGATCCGCCGGTGCCGATCGTGTAGCTGTAGCCGGTTCCCGTCGCGCCGTCGGAATCGGTGATCGTGACGATCGGCGTCTCCTGGCTGACAAAGCTCTGGATCGCGTCAGTCCGCTTCACCTTCGGCTGCAGATCGACCATGCGCAGTTCAATTTTCTCGATCCTTGCCATGTCAGCCTTCCAGAGCCTTTCCTGTGTCGATGTCGAAGAGATGGGCGCGGGAGAGATCGAAGCTCATGCGCACGCTCTCGCCGGAACGCAGCGGGCGCGGATTGAGCATGCGCGAAACCCAGTCGCGGCCATTGAACTGAATGAACACCAGCGTCTCGTTGCCGAGCGGCTCGGTGATAGTGACAGGTAGATCGACCTCGTGCACGGCCGAGGCATCACCGGCGTGAAGGCCGTGGCCCGTCGGGTAGATATCGTCAGGGCGCAGGCCGAACGTCACCTTCTGACCGGCACGAAGAGCACCGGCAAACCGTGGCGGGACTGGCAGCCGGACGCCGCTTGCAAACACCAGTTGGCCATTGTCGACGATGGCCTCGTCCATGTTCATCGGCGGCGAGCCGATGAAGCCGGCAACGAACTTCGTCGAAGGCTTCTGGAACACTTCTTCCGGCGTTCCGACCTGCTCGATATGGCCGTCGCGCATGATGACGATGCGGTCGGATAGCGTCATCGCCTCGACCTGGTCATGCGTCACATAGATCATCGTCGCCCGCATGCGGGCATGAAGCTTCTTGATTTCGGTGCGCACCTGGGTGCGCAGCTTGGCGTCGAGGTTCGAGAGCGGCTCGTCGAACAGGAAGACGTCCGGCTGGCGCACGATCGCGCGGCCCATTGCCACGCGCTGGCGCTGGCCACCGGAGAGCTGCGACGGGCGGCGCTCCAGGAGATGGCCGAGATCGAGGATCGCAGCGGCCTCGTCGACGCGCGTCTTGATGTCTTCGGGGGAGCGGCCGGCGATCTTCAGCGAGAAGCCCATGTTCTCGGCAACAGTCATATGCGGATAGAGCGCATAGGACTGGAACACCATAGAGATGTTGCGGGCGCGCGGCGGCAGGTCGTTGACCGCGCGGCCGCCGATCTCGATGGCGCCGCCGCTGACGTCTTCGAGGCCGGCGATCATGCGCAGCGTCGTCGATTTGCCGCAACCGGACGGGCCGACCAGCGCGATGAACTCGCGGTCCTTCACCTCGAGATCGATGCCGTGAACGACCTCGAGCGCGCCATAGCGTTTGACAAGTTTCCTGAGGGTGACAGGAGCCATGATTTATCCTTTCACCGCGCCGAAGGTCAGGCCCGAAACGAGGTGCTTTTGAATGATGAAGGTGAGCGTGAGCGCCGGGACGATCATGACGACTGCGAGCGCGCACATGCCGCGCCAGTCGATCGTGAACTCGGCGGTGTAATCGAGCAGGCCGACCGGCAGGGTCTTGGAATTGACCGAACGGGTAATCTGCGAGGCCAGCGCATATTCGTTCCAGGACGTCAGGAACGCGAAGATGCCGGCAGACGCGATGCCCGGGCCGGCCAGCGGAAATTCCACCTGCCAGAAGGCCTGCCAGGGCGTGCAGCCGTCGATCTGGGCGGCTTCAGCCAGATCCTTCGGCACTTGACGGAAGAAGCCGTCGATCAGCCAGATGGTGAAAGGCACGTTCAGCGCAACGTAAGTCAGAATCAGCGAGAAATGCGTGTCGATGATGCCGGTGCGGGCATAGATCATGAACAGCGGCAGCGAGAGCGCGATGCCCGGAACGGCGCGCGTCAGCATGAAGCCGAGGAAGATCGCCGACTTCGCCTTGAAGCGATATCGGGCAAAGGCATAGCCGCCGGCCATGCCGATCGCGAGCGCAATCACCGTCGAGGTGACGGAGATGATCAGCGAGTTGCGGAAATAATCCCAGACGGGAACCCCGCCCTGCCCCGCGCCGGCGAACATGGCGCGATAGGCGTCGAGCGAGATGCTTTCCGGAATCCAGACCGGCGGCTTCGCCATGATCTCGACGGTCGGTCGCAGCGACGACAGCACGATCCAGAGACCCGGCAGGCAGATCACGGCCATTGCCAGAAACAATCCGATCAGGTGCGCGGCCTTGAGGAGGCGCCGGCGCAGGCGATGTGAAGAGTTGATATCCATTACCACTCGGCTCCGATCTGCTGGCGCGCGGCGGCGAGCTTGCGGAAGAAATAGACGGTGAAGACGATCGACAGCAGGATGGCGACGTAGGCCATCGCGTTCGCCATGCCCATGCGGGCATCGGCATAGGCCGTACGGCCAATCAGGGTCCACAGGAGTTCGGTACGCTTGGCCGGACCACCATCGGTCATGATCTTGACGATGTCATAGGCGCGCGCGACATCGAGCGAGCGGATCGTCATGGCGATGAACGCGAACGGCATGAGATAGGGCCAGGTGACGTAGCGGAAGGTCTGCCACGGCGTGCAGCCATCCACATGCGCCGCCTCGACCGGATCCTTCGGCATGGCGAGAAGACCGGCGAGAATGAGGATCGCAAAGACCGCCGTCGACGACCAGACCTCGGCAATGATGATCGAGATCATCGCCAGATTGCCGTCGATCAGCCAGGGAATGGCGCGGTCCGTCAGCCCGAGCGACTGCAGCGCATTGTTCACGAAACCGATATTGTCGTTGAACATGAACTTGAACTGGAAGCCGACGAGAACAGGGGAGAACATCATCGGGAACATCATGATGGTGCGCAGCAACCGCTGGCCGTGCGTCGCCTTGTTGACGAGGAGCGCGAGGCCAAGGCCAAGCAGCATTTCGGTGTTGAGCGCCACGGTGAGAAGAAGGACCGTGCGACCGAAGGCGACCCAGAAATCCCAGTTGCTCAACACGGTGATGTAGTTGCGCAGACCGACGAAGATCCAAAGCGTTTCGGGCTTGGTCAGCCGGAACGGCGTGAAGCTCGAATAGAACGAAAAGAGGAGCGGCAACACGATGACCGCCGCCAGGACGACAAAAGCCGGCAGCAGCAGAAGGACCGGTGCGGACAGTTTCTTGAGCTTCATCAGGCATTCCTGAGGGTGACTTCGCAGCGCCGCGCATCAGAAATGACACGAGAGAGACGCTACAAGGCGCTAAACTTGCTGCATAATTGACTCCAGATCACTTCCGATCAGGACGTTATGCAGTAAATGATGAAGGCGGCGCCGACACCTTGGTATCGGCGCCGCCTTCCTTATCTCAGATCAGAGCTTACCGGCGTCTTCCAGGATGCCGGTTGCCTTTTCCGCGGCGCTATCCAGTGCTTCCTTGGACGTCTTGTCGCCGAGGATGGCTGCCTGGAGTTCCGGATAGACGGCGTTGGAGATCTCGATCCACTCGGCCGTCTGCGGAACCGGGAAGACTGCGGTGCGCGTCGGCAGCGGACCGGGAGCCGATTCCAGCTTCTGGCTGTCCTCGTTAGTCAGCCACCAGACGAGCGAGGCTGCCGCTTCCTTGTTGGCGCAATCCTCGGTGACCGAGAAGCCGTGGTGACCGGACCAACCGGTACGCTTGCCCGAAGAACCGGCCGGCTGAACCTTGACGCCGACATTGCCGGCAACCTTCGACGACTTCGGGTCGTTGAAGAAGCTGGCCCAGCCAGGCCAGTCGAGGTTGACGGCGATCGAGCCGGAGGCGAAGCCCTGGCCGAGATCGTCCCAGAGGTAGTTGGTCGTGCCCGGAGGAACGGCCTTGTCCTTGTAAAGCTTGACGAACCAGTCGAGGGCCTTGATGCCGGCTTCGGAGTTGAAGGCCGGACGGCCGTCCTTGTCGAGGTACTCGCCGCCCTCGGCCACCAGCATTTCATAGAAGCGGCCGTTGATCGCCTCTTCCTTGCCAGCAAACTGCGTGCCGTAGAAATTCGGCGGTGCCGCGAAGAATTCGGCCTGGTCGCTGACCTGGGCCCAGGTATCCGGCGGGGTCAGCTCGTAGCCGTATTTTTCCTTGAACGCCGCCTTCTTGGCGTCGTCCTGGTAGAGGCTCTTCTGATAATAGAGCGCCGAGACGTCGAACTGCGCGCGCGGAAGCATGACGAGCTTGCCGCCGAGCGTCGAGGCGTCGATGACGGCAGGCACGAACTTCGCGACCTCTTCCGGCGGCAGCAGCGCCAACAGATCGGTGTAGATGTCGGGGTATTGCGGGGCGAACGACGAGTGGTTGGACCCGACGCACCAGCTGATGCCGCCCGTGGCGATATCCGACTTGATCTCCTTGTCGAGCTCGAAGTGATTCTTCTTCGACAGGATGTTGACCTTGGCGCCGGTCGCCTTTTCCCATTCCGCGATCCGCTCATAGAGCTTTTCGTATTGCTGTCCGCCGATCAGCTTGGCGTCGATGGTGACGCCCTCGAACTTGCCCGGCAGTTCCGCGGCATTGGCCGCTCCCACTGCGCAGGCAAGCATGATGACTCCGGCCGATACGCCGGAAAGCAGCCTGTTCATGACCTCTCCTCCACTGAAGCGCGCCCTCATCCCGGCACGCATTTCTCATTTGTGAGAAACTAATTCATATACAAACAACAATTTTATCACCCGTCAAGGGTCAACTTTCTTTTGTCGGCGGCTTTCTCTGCGTATATGGATATTGATATTCACTAAGGAGGACGCTCATGGACACCGAAGAGTCCGATCGCTACCGCGCCCCCGCGCTCGACAAGGGACTTGATATTCTCGAACTGCTGGCAAGCGTCGATGGCGGTTTGACGCAGGCGGAGATTTCGAAGCGGCTCAACCGCAGCCCGAACGAATTCTACCGCATGCTCGATCGGCTCGTGCGCCGTGGTTATGTCACGCGTATCGACGGCGACCGCTATTCGCTGACGCTGAAGCTGTTCGGCCTCGCCCAGCTCCACGCCCCGGTCCGGCGCCTTGCCTCCTATGCGACGCCATTGATGCGCGACCTCGCGCAGCGGTCGAAGCAGGCGAACCAGCTAGCCGTATTCGATCGCGGCTCGGCTGTGGTCATCGCCCAGCAGGAAGCGCCGGATTACTGGGGGATCTCGATCCGGGTCGGCTCCCATATCAGCCTGTTCGACACCGGCTCGGGCCACATCCTGCTCGCCTTCCGCACACCGGAGGAGCGCGAAATGATGATCGCCGAGCACGCGCGCAGCAAGGACGAGATCTCGCTCGGTCCGGAATTCTATGCGCGTCTCGACCAGATCCGCGAGCGTGGCTATGAGATGATGGCAAGCGCGCAGACGGCCGGCGTCTACAACCTTTCGGCCCCCATTCTTGGGCCTGACGGTCGTGGCATCGCTGCATTGACCATTCCCTATATCGCCCTGGTCAACGCACCGTCGGCTCCCGATATCACCGAAACGATCTCGCTCCTGCGAAGCGCGGCGACCCAGCTTTCGGTGCTTGCGGGGTCAGATGTGGCGCAATCCTCCGAATGAAAGGTTGCCGGCTAAATGCTCGCAACCGCCTTTCGAGATCGCGATTCGAAGAGCATTTCTTATTTGAATAGTCTCTTTCCATGTGAGAGTGTAGAGTATACGGAGGAGACCGCATCGTGATCGTCGATACCCATCTGCATCTCATCAACAAGTCTGCCCTGACCTACCCTTGGCTGGCAGGGGTGCCGGCCTTGGACAGGGATTTCCTCTATGCGACCTACGAGGCGGAAGCTCGTCGTGTCGGCATCGAGGCCGCGCTGCACATGGAAGTCGATGTCGATCCCGGCGAGATGGAGCTGGAGACGTCGGAAATCCGGCAGCTTGCGCAAAGACCGGGCAGCCTGCTCCAGGGTGCAATTGCCGCATGCCGCCCGGAGGAGGAAGGCTTTGCGGCCTATCTGGAGCGACAGCAGGCCGACCCGCTGGTCAAGGGTTTTCGCCGCGTCCTGCATGTCATGCCGGACGAACTGTCGGAAGCCGCACTCTTCCGCGAGAACATCAGGCGGCTTGGCGGCAGCCGTTTTACATTCGACCTCTGTGTCCTGCCCCACCAGATTCCGAAAGCGATCGCGCTTGCCGATCTCGTGCCGGACCTGCAGTTCGTGCTCGACCATTGCGGCGTTCCCGATATCCGCAGCGGCGCCGAACATCCGTGGCGTGACCACATGAGCGAGGTCGCCAAACGGCCGAACGTTGTCGCCAAGATATCCGGTGTCATTGCCTATGCCGATGAAAACTGGACTGCACAAACGCTGAGGCCCTATGTCGAGCATACGATCGCTGCCTTCGGTTGGGATCGCGTGGTCTGGGGTAGCGACTGGCCTGTGTGCACGCTCGGCGGAAACCTGTCGACCTGGGTTGCGGCCACCCACGCCCTGATCCAGGGCTGCAGCGCGGATGAGCGGACAAAACTGCTTTCAGCCAATGCACGCCGGATCTGGAATCTCGGATAGGCAGGGAGCGGCGCCCAGCACCTATCTGCGCTCTATATACGCCGCCGCGCGTTCCGGCTGCCCCGCACAGGCCGCTGCGGTCCTTTGAGCAGGCGCGTGTTCGTCGACCAATCGATTGTGACCGCCGACAACTCGACGCATGATACAGCAGGGGCAGACTTTCCAAGGACACCGGAGATGAGCCGAACGCTCATCTCCGGTGTTTCGCTTTACGCTGGGGCGAAGCTTGCAGCAAAGAGCCGATTGACGTCGTCGATGACGTCCCTCGCCCTCTCCTTGCGCAAGAGCCCCTCATTGATGCGGTCCGAAGCCGCCTGCTGGAACGGCATGTGGCCGTCGTGCCGGGGCCGCACCCATGCGGTTTCGAGCGTCTGACGGGTCGCGCGGTAGAAGTCTGATGTCGCCTCATTCACCGCATCGTCCTCCCAGGCATCGGCATGTCCCGGTTGGCCGCCGCCAATTGCATAGGCTTGGCGCTGGACTTCGCCGCTTGCGACCCAATAGGCAAAGTCGGTTGCAGCCATGGCGTTCGATGAGAACGCTGAAACGGCGATGCCCGTTCCTCCGAGTGCCGAGCCTGCGGGGCCGTTCCCGCCCGCAACCGGGATATCGCCGAACCGGACGAGCGATGGGCGGAAGCCGGCGACCGAGTAGCTGACATAGCCATAGATCAGCGGCGCGCAGACGGCCGTTGTCTCCGGTGCCGCCATGGCTTCAAGGACCGCAATGGGGTCCATCTCGAAGCAAGCCGGATCTATCAGCGCAGCAAGCTCGGAAAGCATTTCGAAGGCGACCACACCCCCATCGACATCGACAAGCTCTGCTCGACCGTCCACCCGGCAGGCGTGGCCCAGATTGCCGCAGAGCGTGTAGAAACTCATCAGCGAATGCGGCGGCCGCATCGGCAGCAGGACTTTTCCCTTCCGGGCTAGATCCAGCATATCGGACCACGTCGGGGCGCGTTCACCGAGATCCGGCTGCCAGGCCTGGACTTGTGTCGCCGCATCGATCGGGAAGGCCCACTGGCGCCCCTTCCAGGCATAGCTCGGATAGGATTGCCCGATGGAGCCGGCTGCAAGTGCTGAGCGTTCCGTCTCTCGGCCGGGCACATCGAGCGGCGAGAGGCACCCCTCATTGGTGATCTGACCTACATGCGGATGATCGATGACAATCAGGTCGTAAGCCCTTGCAAGCTCTTCGACCGGAAATGTCTCGAAATCCTGCAGCGAGCGCTTCTCCCAGTGAATAGTGACGCCCGTCTTTTCCTGCCAAAACTTAGAGCATTCCACCATCGGATCGTAGCCGCGCGGATGGCTCCAGGTCATGCCCTTGAGAACGACGCTCATAGACCGAACTCCTCACGGATCGCGGCACTGTGTTCGCCGATCCTCGGAGCGGCCCGATCGACCTGGGCTCGCCTTCCGTTGACCCTGAGGGGCGAACGCGTCGTCAGGATCGACACGTCGTCTTCCCGGTTGACGGTCTGCAACATGTCGAGCGTGCGGAAACCGTCGCTCTCCAGCAGTTCGTTCCAGTTGAGCACGCGCGCACACCAGATGTCGGCTGGCTCGAGCACGGCGAGCCAATGGTCCACAGTGCCTTCACTGATCCGCTCGGCAACCAGTGCCTTGATCTCGTCGCGTGCCGAAAACCAGGACGACGGCTCGTCGCAATAGGGCGCGAGCTGCGGCATCTCCAGGAGCTGGGCGAGTTTGGGGATCGGCGTCATCGCGATGGCGAGGTAACCGTCCTTGGCAGGATAGACGCCATATGGGGCCGAGAGATAGGCATGGGCGCTGCGGAAATCGGAGCGCTTCGGCAGCCGCCTGCCGTCGTTGAGATGCGTCGTCAGCACCTCGAACTGGAAATCGACCAGTGCTTCGAGCAGGCTCGTTTCGATGAGACTGCCCTTGCCGGAGACGCCGCGGCGGACAAGGCCGGCGAGAATCCCCTGGGCGGCGGCAGCGCCGGCCAGCATATCGCCGATGGCAAGCCCGAAAGGCACCGGCCCTTGCGCCTCGTCGCCGTTCAGCCACATGACGCCCGAGCGCGCCTGAGCCAGCAGGTCCTGGCCAGGACGTTTGACCCATGGCCCCTCTTCGCCGTATCCGCTGATCGAGGCATAGACGATACGCGGGTTGATCGCCCGCACCGCTTCGTAATCGAGCCCAAGCCGCTGGATGACGCCGGGGCGAAAATTCTGGATCAGGACGTCGGCCTTGGCGAGCAGCGCCTTCAGCGCCGCCACGTCGGCTTCGTTCTTGAGATCAATCGCCAGGCTCTCCTTGGCGCGATTGATCGCGTGGAAGATGGTGGAGTCGCCACCGATCTCGGTGTCACTCAAATAGAGACGTCGCGACAGGTCGCCTCCATCCGGGCGTTCGATCTTGATGACGCGGGCGCCGAGATCCATCAGTCGCAGGGAGCAATAGGGGCCGGAGAGAAACTGGCTCATGTCGACGACGACAAGACCGGCAAGTGGCAGTTCGTTTTCCTCGTGCATCGTCATTCTTATTTCTCTGTCTTGCCGACGAAGTCGGCCGGATTGTTGTATTTCACCGTCTGCAGATGCTCGCAGTAGAGCACCAGCTCGCCCTCGTTCTTGAACACCTGATAACTGGCCCGGATCAGGCCCAGCTCCTTGTAGCGCGGCGTTTTGTCCATGTTGGTGCGGATGGTGTAGATCGTATCGCCGAGAAACACCGGCTTGATGAAGCGCAGCTTGTCGTAGCCGTAGGAGAAGGCGTTGACACAATTGGTGGCAACAAGACCGAGACCGGCCGAAAAGACGAAAGCACCGGCCACCAGGCGGCGGCCAAAAATGCCTTCTCGTTCGGCAAACATCTGATCCTGCACATACGGGTGAATATCGACGACCAGCGTGTTGAACAGGTGGCTGTCGCTCTCCGAAATCGTCCGGCGCAGCGAGCGGATACGCTGGCCGACCGGCCAATCCTCGTAGAACCAGTTTTCAGCGTTCCACACCGGCAGGGCGGCGTGATCCTCCGGCATGTCGGCCGGGTAAGTCGTCGAGACACCAACGGTTGGCGAGAATTCACTCATGGGAAGACCCTGCACCGATTCGCGTCAGTACGGGTGGCCCGCCATCGCTGCTGGCGCCTGGGACGCGTATTTCTCGACTGTTGTCGGGCATAGTTTCCTCCATAAGTGTTCTTATCTGAAGATAATGTTCACATATGCAGGCGATTTGCAAGGCGCAATAGGTCGACCGCGATCGCAAGATGGCGGTCGACACCATGCGCCACCGAAGAGGCATGAGCGGATCCAGCCACCCACAGCCGAAGCGGACATCCCGCGCGGATCGAAAAAAGGAAGGGGCGTCTAGCGAACGCGGTTGTGAGCGGCGGAGGCGTCGCCGGACAGTTTGGCGGAGTTGGGCCCGTCTTTCGTCTTCGTCTCGTCCTTGGACGTCGCTGCGAACCAGCCGACGACGGTAAGGACGAAGAAGGCAGACCCCGCTGCAAAGATGGCGATGATCCAATGGCCGAAGCCGAGTGAAAGGCCGATAGCGCCAGCCAGCCAGAGGCTGCTGCCGGTGGTCAGGCCCTGCACGCGCCCGCGCGACAGGACGATGGTGCCCGCCGCAAGAAAGGCAACGCCCGCGGTCACCGCTTCAACGACGCGCAGCGGGTCGATCTGAACCCTCTGGTCGAAGAAGCCCTTCATGTAGACGCTTTCAAGGGAAATGATCGAGAAGGTACATGCGGCAAGGGATACAAGCATGTGCGTCTTCAGCCCGGCCGGGCGCGATTTCGCCTCACGCTCGAAACCGATAAGCGCACCCATCATCAGGGATGCGAGCATGCGCGCGAAGATGACCTGATAAGGGATGTGGGACGGGGGAAACATGTCTGCAACGATCTGATCCATGCGGAACCAACGCGAACGTGTCGCATTGGTTCCACCGGATGGCACCGCCTTCCGCCCAGTTAAGCGGCGCCTTCGAGCGGCCTGTCCCTGCCCGCTCGTTTTTGGCAAGCCTCAGCCTTAGTTGCCGAGCGCGGCGAGGGCGGCATCCAGCCGCTCCTGCGCCTTCTTCGGGTTCTTGGCGCCCTTGGCCGCGTCGAGATTGGCGGGGCTGTCGCCCACCTGGACGACACCGACCATGCCCATGCCGTAGTGCGGCGTGCATTTCACGCCATAGACACCGGGTGCAGTGAAGGTGACCTTGTAGTTTTCGTTGATCTTGCTCTTGAAGGCTTCCGCACCGTCCGGGATCATGCCCTTGATGGTTTCGACGTTATGCCCCTTGTCGGTCGGAATGAAGGTCACCGTATCGCCGGCAGCAACCTTCAGCGACGCAGGCTCAAAAACCATCGCGCCTTCCTTGCCCTTGTTGAGCATGTGCACTTCGAAATCCGCGGCGGTTGCGGGCGCTGCGATCAGCATGACCGCTACTGCGAGGCCCAATCCGCTCTTGATTGCTTTCAACATCGTCTTCTCCGTTTGACCGAGCAGCCCGTGCTTGGGTTGTTCGACGCAGTGATAGGCCCAAGGCGGCACTTGCAATTTGATGCGCGTCAAATTGCGGACGGTTTCCCGTTGCGGCGAATTGACAATACTTAGGACTCCTATATATATAATGCATGACCACGAGCACCAAAACATCGCCTGGGATTATCGACCGCATCAGCGACGGGTTCTCCCGCGTCGCGACCGCCATGCGCACCGAAGCTTGGACGGCAGCTGATGTCATCGGACTGAACCCGACGCAGCTGCAGATCCTTATCTTTCTGGTCGGTCGCGGCAAGACGGGCATGCGGGTCAAGCAGATCGCCGCCTATCTCGGCGTCAGCCAGCCGACCGCAACCGACTCGATCAACGCTCTGACGCGCAAAGGCTTTGTCGAAAAGCTTGCAGATCCTTCTGACGCGCGCGCCGTGGCGGTGGCCGCGACAGCCGAAGGTGAGGCTGCGGTGCGCAGCGCCGGCATGATTGCCTCGTCAACAGACGATGCCTTCGCCGCGCTGTCGACGCTCGAGCAGCAAGATTTGCTCCTGCATCTCGTCAAGATCATCCGCTCGTTGCAAGTGTCCGGCGCCATCCCGGAACAGCGCATGTGCGTAAACTGTCGATACTTTCAGCCGAACGTCTATCCGAATTCGAAAGAGCCCCACCATTGCGCCTTCGTCAACGCACCGTTCGGCCAGGCCGATTTGCGGATCGATTGCGGCGAATACGAAACAGCAGATCCGTCGGCCCAGGCATCTGCCTGGACAATCTTCAACCGCGGCGCGGCCTGAGGCCAAGACCAGATGCCATGAAGGACATTCGTCGCTCATCCTCTGTTTTGACCAATGCATCCGACGCTGCCACGCCCACGTCTGCAGAGGTCACCAGGACAAGCCTCTTCACCGTCGGGACCGAAAGAACTCACCGTATTCAAGCGTACTTTCAGCCTCGATGATGTCGGCGCCGGTCCGTCGACTGCCATCGGCGGACCGGCATTTTCTCCCTCCACGCGAATAGAAAGAGAAAACCATGAGCAGAATTAATCTAGTTGACCCCAAGTCGGCAACCGGCACCAGCGCCGAACTGTTGGGCAACATCCACGCGGCCTTCGGCGCGACGCCGAACATGTTCAAGGCAGTCGCCAACTCCCCGGCGGCCCTTGCCAGCATGTGGGGTTCGTTCGGCGCACTCGGCAATGGCCGGCTCGGCGCCAAGCTCGGCGAGCAGATCGCCGTTGCCGTCGCCGACCGCAATGATTGCCACTATTGCCTTGCCGCCCATACCGCACTCGGTCGCAAGGCCGGGGCCACCGCGCAGGAAATGGCCGACGCCCAGCGCGGCCACTCCAGCGACCCGAAGACGGCGGCGGTGCTCTCGTTCGCCCGGAGCCTGGTCGACAGGCGCGGCCAGGTGTCGGATGCCGACATCAAGACAGTGCGCGATAGCGGCTTCGACGATCAGGATATCGTCGAGATCATCGCACATGTCGCGCTCAATCTTTTCACCAACTACATCAACGTAGCGCTCGCCGTGCCGGTCGATTTCCCCGGCGTCAAGCTGGTGCGCGAAGCTGCCTGAGAACCCGGCGGGCAGGTCTGCCTGCCCGCCCCCTCCCAAAGGAACGGCCCCATGATCGCTGATACCCCAAATCAGGCGCCAGAACTGGAAGTCACCAGCTGGTTCAACACCACCGCGCCGCTCAACCTCGATATGCTGCGCGGACGCGTCGTCTTCATTCATGCCTTTCAGATGCTTTGCCCGGCTTGCGTCTCGCACGGGCTGCCGCAAACCCAGCGCGTGCAAAGCCTGTTTCGCGACACGGACCTTCAGGTGATCGGGCTGCACACAGTCTTTGAACACCATGCGGCGATGGGGCCGGAGGCTCTCAGGGCCTTCATCCACGAATACCGGCTGACCTTCCCGATCGGTGTCGACGCCGCAGCGGCCGATACACCGATACCGCGTACGATGCAGCGCTATGGCATGCGCGGCACGCCGACGACCATCATCATCGGCCGCGACGGTACCGTGCGCCACCATCGCTTCGGCATCGAGGACGATCTGCTCGTCGGCGCATGGCTCGCAAACGCCCTCAACGAGCCACCGGCAACAACGCGTCAGGATCTCGCAGGTTGCAGCACGGACGGCTGCACTATCCCCGGGGGGAGCTTGCGTAATTTGGAGACAGGGACACGATGACACTGAAATCGGCCGTGGTGATCAGGCACGTTCACTTCGAAGATCTCGGCACCTTTGCCGCTCCCCTTCGTCGCGCCGGCTACGACATAAAGTACCGCGATGTCGGAACAGAAGATTTTCTGAATTTCGTTCCGGACGCTCCCGACCTCCTGATTGTCCTCGGCGGGCCGATAGGTGCCTATGAGGATTTGACCTACCCGTTCCTGCAGCGGGAGGTCGAAGTCGTGCGTGCGCGCTTGAAGACAGCACGGCCGACCCTGGGCATCTGCCTTGGCGCGCAACTGATAGCCCGCGCAAGCGGCGCGAAGGTCTTTCCGACAGGCGCCAAGGAGATCGGTTTCGATCCGATCAGCCTCAACGAGGCTGGCCGTGCCTCTCCTCTTCGCCATCTGGAACGGGTGCCGATGCTGCATTGGCACGGCGATACCTACGACCTTCCCACCGGTGCAACCCTGCTGGCATCGACATCCAGGAACGTGCAACAGGCGTTCTCGATCGGCAGCAACATACTCGGGCTTCAGTTTCACCCTGAAGCGGATGCGGGAGCGGCGTTCGAACGGTGGCTTGTCGGCCACGCCTGCGAGCTGGCGGCAGCCAAGATCGATATCGGAAAACTCCGAAACGATGCGGCTGAGTTCGGAGCGACACTGGCAGTCGCCGCCGAAGCCATGATCACGGAATGGTTGGAGCAGGTGCATGCGGATTGATCGAGCAAAACCAATCCCCCTCGAGGCATTGCTCGTGGGCGACCTGACCGCGATCGACGAACGCGGAACGCAGAGCGGCATCGACAAGAGGCCGGTTACCGGACCGTTGAGCCTGTCGGCTACCGGGCTCATTGGCGATCATCAGGGCGACCTCAAGCGACATGGCGGCGTCGAAAAGGCCGTGCATCATTATCCCGGTGATCATTACCGGCTCTGGCAGTCAGAGATCGGCCCGATCTCCGTTCTCGATCACCCGGGGGCGTTCGGCGAGAACCTGTCGACCTCAGGGTTGACCGAAGATGACGTTGCCGTTGGAGATCGCTTCCGTTTGGGGAGTGCCCTTCTCGAAGTCAGCCAGGGAAGGCAGCCATGCTGGAAACTGAACAAGCGCTTTGGGCTGAACGACATGGCCCGCCGCGTCCAGCAATCCGGCCGCACCGGATGGTACTATCGGGTGATCGAGGAAGGACGCGTTTGCCCTGACGATGCCCTCATCATGGTCGAGCGCCTATACCCTGCTTGGACCATCCGTCGGCTCTGGCATTATCTGTACGTCGACACGATGAACCGGGATGCACTCCGGGAAATCGCCAATCTCGCGATATTGCCGGCAAATTGGCGCGACTATGCCAGTAAACGCTTGGCAACCCGAACTGTCGAGGATTGGACACGGCGTCTTGAAGGCCAGCAGGAAGGCTAGATGCGGCTCGCGGCTTCCTTGCGCCAGGGCCGAAATCCGCTGAGTGTCAGGCCGTCTTTGCCATGGGCCCGAACCGGAATTGACGTTCCAGCCGTTGCGCGACCCGGTCGGCAACGAAGATCGCATGCTCGTTGACCTGAGGCAGTCCCATCAGTTCGCCGAACGTGCCGCGGGCAAGCGGGCCGGCGATGAAAAGCGTGTCGTTGCCGTTTCCATCGCGGTCGGTTGCCCGGCTTTGGTCATCGCAGGCAAGACCGAGGCTGACCGCATCCAGTTGAAGGTGGCCTCCTTCTGCCAACTCCGCGAGCCAGCGCTGGCTCTTCAGGATGCTCGTGTGGGCGGGGCCGGTGGTCACGACACAAGTATCAAATTTCATCGTCTCAGCGTGGTTGGTATGGCGGTGGCGGATCTCGGCGATGATGGTCTCGCCCTGCTTGCTTATCTCCTTCACCAGTCCGCCAATGACCCTGATGTCACCGTGTTCAAGCCCTTGCGCAATCACCGCGTCGATCTGCGGCGCGACACGGAATCGGTGCACGTCCCAATAGACGCGCAGGTGACGGACGAGTCGCCTCCGCTCCGCAACAGGCAGCGCGTTCCAGATGTCGCCCCCCTGGGCGCGCAAAGCATCGAAGACGGCGTGCCAGCTTCGCCCTTCCGCCGGGACCTGCTGCAGCGCAAGGCGTACCCGGCGCAACAGTGTCCGCGCCGTTCGCGAAGGGTCGGCAACGAAATCCCCGAATGGTTCCTGAGCCGTCGTCGCGTGCCCCCTCGAGCGTAGCCCCCTGCGAGATACGGCAGTGATCGTCCCACGGTGCCCGCTGCGGCGCAGGGAAGCGATGACATCGGCCGCAGTCAGCCCGTTGCCGATGATGAGGACGCGATCATCCGCGCGGATCACCGACAGGGCGCCTGACGATGTCGAATCGGGAACGAAGCGCGGATGGCCCGCAAGCGCCCTGGAAATATGCTGAGGCGGGCATGGCGCCGGATGGGTCGTGGCAATGATGGCGATGTCGGCCAGAACCTCTGTACCTCCGTCCGCCTTCATGTGCCACCGATCCCCCGTCCTGGCGATCTGGACCACCCGTTCACCGCAGTGGTGGACCTGCCCGCTTGCAAGAAGCGGAGCGATAAAGTCGCCCACATAACGGCCGAAGACGGTACGTCGCGGGTAGAGGTTTCCGTCGGCTGCCAGAGCATCCGGATCGTCGCGAGGTTCTCCCTCGGCCGCAAGCCACCGCAGGAAATCATCCGGATCGTCCGTCAGCAGGCTCATCCGCGCAGCCGGTACGTTGACGCGGTGGGCCGGGTCCGACGTGTCGTAGGCAAGGCCGGCCCCAAGCCGCGACCTCGGTTCGAAGACGAAGACGTCGGCCGCGTGTTCGGGCATGTTCCTGGCGAGATGGGCTGCCAGCACCGCACCGGTGAACCCCCCGCCAATGATTGCGACAACCGGTCGGCGGGATAGGCGCGTCACGATTGAGAGACCTTGAGCTTCGGCCTGTGGTCGCCGGCGATGGTCTCACCGAACGGGCCGGTGTTGATAGACGTTTCTCGCGCAGGGACCGAATGGTTAAGCGGCAGGTTCGGCAGCACGAGTTCGCCGAAGCGATAGGCCTCCTCCAGATGCGGGTAGCCGGACATGATGAAAGTATCGATGCCAATCTCGCGGTATTCTTCCATCCGCGCCTTGACCTGATCCGGGTCACCGACGAGTGCGGTGCCAGCGCCGCCGCGCACGAGACCGACGCCGGCCCAAAGATTGGGCGCCACCTCAAGCTTGTCGCGCCGGCCGCCATGCAACCGGCTCATGCGGCTTTGACCTACCGAATCCATGCGCTCGAACACCTTTTGTGCCGCGGCGATCGTTTCGTCATCAACATATTGTATCAGCTCATCAGCCGCCTGCCACGCTTCCTTTGCCGTCTCGCGGACGATCACATGCAACCGGATGCCGAATGTAACCTCTCTGCCTTCGGCATCGGCCAGCGCGCGCACCTCGGCGATCTTCTTGGCGACATCCTCCGGCGGCTCTCCCCATGTCAGGTATTTGTCGATCGTCCTGGCCGCCACCTCCTGGCCCTTGCCCGATGAACCGCCGAAATAGAGCGGCGGATGCGGTTGTTGCACCGACCGAAACAGCAGCTTGCCACCTTCGACGTCGAAATGCTTTCCCTTGAAAGTGACGTCTTCTCCACGAAGCACGGATTTGTAGACGTTCAGAAATTCCTCGGTGACCTCGTAGCGCTCGGCATGAGAGAGATGGATGCCGTCACCCTTGTTTTCCGTCGGGTCGCCGCCGGTCACCACGTTGATGAGCAGCCGCCCCTCGGAAAGCCGGTCGAGTGTGGCTGTCATCCGGGCAGCCAGCGTCGGCGACAACAGGCCGGGTCGCACCGCGATCAAGAAGCGCAGCTTCGCGGTCAAGGGCGCGAGCGCCGACGCCACCACCCAGCTGTCCTCGCAACTGCGGCCAGTGGGTATCAATACGCCGTAATAGCCGAGTGAATCGGCGGCCTGGGCGACCTGCTTGAGGTAGTTCAGGTCGACATTGCGCCCTCCCCGCGTCGTGCCGAGATAGCGGCTGTCGCCGTGGGTGGGCAGGAACCAGAGAACGTTGATTTTGTCAGGCGTGTTGCCCATGCGAATTCTCCTCGGACGCGATCTGTGGCGGACGGCAACAGGGCCGGCAGCTCGAAAATGATAAACTCTATAAAATTTATTGACAATGAAAAATCAGGCGATCATTTTTGAGTGGAGGAAAAATTTTTCCCGGATTGCGCATTGCCGACCGGGAAGCAGGTGAAATTTTTCGAGGATATTGCCATGAACATCGCTCTTGCCGCTTCCCCCGCATTCACGACATCCAGTCATGCCGCCGACCGTCCCTCCCCGGTCACGGCTAACGAACTGAAGTCGGCAATGCGCAATCTTTCAGGTGGCGTCTCGGTCATCACCGCCGGCGTCGGCGACGACCGAACCGGCGCGACGGTCACGTCGGCAACGGCCCTGTCGGTCGACCCACCGACGATGATCGTCAACATCAACCGGACGTCGTCCACCTGGCCGGTTATCGAACGCTACCGTCATTTCTGCGTCAACATTCTCGCAAGCGAGCAGCAGCACGTCGCCGAAAGGTTCGCCGGCTTCGGCGGCCTCAAAGGCTCGGCGCGCTACGACGGCGCGCACTGGCGGACCCTCGTCAGCGGTGCTTCTGTCCTTCACGGTGCGCTCGCTGCTATCGATTGCGAAGTCGAGGAAGTCATCGAGCGCCATAGCCACGCGATCATTCTGGGAAGGGTCCTGGCGATTACCTCCGGCGCCGGCGAACCGGTGCTTTACCATGGCGGCCGTTACGGCAGCTTTCAGCCATAACCGCAAGCATCGGCCCAACTTGGGCACAGACGACGTGCAAGTGGCCGAAGTTTGGAATGGCGTCATACCCCGTCGAGCAAACGGGGTATTTTATATCTCCATAAAATCCATGGGTTTTGAGACTATCATTGCAGGCTCCACGACGGGGCCATCGGCAAACCGTTGAGGAGCACGGCAATGACAATCGCAAGACGCACCCTTTTGGTCTCAACCGCGGCGCTGTTGCTGGCGACACAGGGACTGTTCGCAGCACATGCCGCCGACACCACGCTGACCATCGGCTATCAGCCGATCGTCGAGCCGTCGCGCGTGCCACAGGCCGATGGAACCTATGAAAAGGTGACTGGCGCAAAGATCAACTGGCAGAAGTTCGATGGCGGTGCGGATGTCATCGCAGCCCTTGCATCCGGCTCGATCGATATCGGCTATGTCGGCTCGTCGCCGCTGGCGGCTGCTGCCAGCCGTGAGTTGCCGTTCGAAACCATCTTCGTGGTCGGCCTCATCAGCGAGGCGGAGGCTCTGGCGGTCAAGGGCATCAGCAAGCCGGAGGAACTTGCCGGCAAGAAGATCGCAACTCCCTTCGTGTCGACTGCGCACTACAGCCTGTTGACGGCACTGAAGCATTGGAACGTCGATCCGAAGTCCGTCGAAATCCTCAACCTGCGACCGCCGGAAATCGCCGCAGCCTGGACGCGCGGCGACATTGACGGCGCCTATGTCTGGGATCCGGTTCTGTCCGAAATCAAGAAGACATCGACAGTGCTCGCCACCTCCGCCGACGTCGCCAAGTGGGGTGGCCCGACCTTCGATGCCTGGATCGTCAGCAAGAAATTCGCCGAGGCGCATCCTGATATCGTGACCGGGTTCGTCAAGGTGACCGGTGACGCCTATGCCGATTACCGAGCAAAGCCGGATGCGTGGAACGCAACCTCGACCCAGGCGGAAAAAATCGCTCGGTTGACGGGTGCCAAACAGGAGGACGTGCCGGCCTTGCTGAAGGGATATTATTTCCCGTCCCTCGAGGAGCAGGCCGGTGCCGATCTCCTCGGCGGCGCAACCGCCAAGGCGGTCGCCGAAACGTCGGCCTTCCTGCTCGAACAGGGAAAGATCCCCGCGGTTCTTGCCGATTACGGTCCTTACGTCTCGGCGCGCTGGGCACAGGAAGCAGCCAAGCTCTCGTTCTGAGCGACTGGATTAGCAATCAAGGGGCTGGCGGAGCGCCTGCAGGCAAACCGCCGGTCCGCCCATCGATCCACGTCTGAGAGTAAGAGGACTGCACAATGTCGGTGCTTGGGCTTGAAAATGTCTCGCTGCGCTATGCACCTGGCGATGGTCGGTCGCAGGCACCGCTGGTTCTGGACCGGATCAACCTGGAGATTGCCGGCGACGACTTCGTCGTGGTGATCGGCAGGTCCGGTTCGGGCAAAACCAGCCTGCTCAACCTTGCAGCGGGTTTCCTGGCGCCATGCAGTGGCCGGATCACGCTTGATGGGCAGAAGTTATCCGGACCGGGCTCGGACCGGGCGGTCGTCTTTCAGGACGACGCGCTTTATCCATGGCTGACGGCGATTGAAAATGTCGCTTTCCCGCTGCGCCTGCGCGGCGTCGGCAGGGACCAACGGCTGAAGGAGGCGCGCGCTCTGCTCGAACGTGTCGGCCTGCCGGATGCGGCCGACCGCAACGTCTGGGAGCTTTCCGGCGGCATGCGCCAACGTGTCGGCATTGCGAGAGCCTTGGCCTCGCATCCGCGGTTCCTGTTGTTGGACGAGCCACTCGGCGCCCTCGATGCACTGACGCGGGTGCGCATGCAGGGATTTCTCCTGGACATGTGGCAGGCGAGCCGTGCCGGCGCGCTACTGATCACGCACAGCATCGATGAAGCCTTGATGCTGGCAACACGCGTCATCGTACTCAATGCCAACCCCGGCCGGATCGCAAGGGTGATCCCGGTGAACTTCGCGCGGGACTATCTCGCCGGCGTACCGCAATCCGAGCTGCGCGCCTCTGCCGAATTCCGGCGGCTGCACGATGGCTTGACCGGTCTCATTCATTCAGAAGACGAAGGTGTTGCAGCATGACCCTTTCCCTGGAGACGGCGTCGATCGACAACGAACCAACGGGTGAAACGGATACCGGGCGACCAGCACGGCCGCGGCCCGTTCTCTGGATCTCAGCAGCGACGATTGCCGCGCTTGTCGGCCTTTGGAGCCTCGTCTCGTTTTACGGGCTGGTGCCGCCGCTGTTCCTGCCCTCGCCGCTTGCAGTGCTTCGCGCACTGAGCGGGCTGGCGACGACGGGATTTGTCGATGCGACGCTGGTGCAGCATGTCGCCGCCAGCCTTTCGCGCATCTTCGGTGCTCTTGCCGCTGCCCTTATCCTTGGCGTGCCCGCGGGTCTGGCGATCGGAACCAGCCGTTGGGGCAAAGGCATCCTCGATCCGATCGTGGAATTTCTCCGCCCGCTGCCGCCGCTTGCCTATCTGCCGCTGGTCATCATCTGGCTCGGGATCGGTGAAGCCTCGAAGATCGCCGTAATCGCACTGGCAATGTTGCCTCCGATCATTCTGTCGACGGCATCAGGCGTCAAATCCGCATCTGCTGACCACATCAATGCCGCGCGCGCCTTCGGTGCATCGCGACGGCAACTGCTAGCGCATGTCATCCTGCCTGGCGCGCTGCCGTCCATTCTCACCGGTACGCGGATTGCGCTCGGCGCCGGCTGGTCGACGCTGGTTGCCGCCGAGCTTGTGGCCGCGACACGCGGCCTCGGCTTCATGATCCAGTCCGCGGCACAGTTCCTCGTCACCGACATCGTCATTGCCGGCATTGTGGTGATCGCGCTCGTTGCCTTCCTGTTCGAAGTCATTGCGCGGTGGATGGAGCGGCGGCTGGTTCCATGGTCAAACCGCCGCTGACGGTCGGTCATCGTCGTCCCTATGCGGACTTCTGGGTCACGCGGCGACGCGTTGCGATCAACCGTGCCGCAGCATAGGTTTGCGTCACGATCTCCGGGACCAGATCGATATCGGGCAGGCTGCCGAGACCCAAAGGGCCGACCGCGTAGAGGTTGGCGGTCGGATGACCTTCCGCAAGCACCTCGCCCGCAGGGCTGACCGCGAGGCCGAGCCCGAGTTCGTCCGGCTCTGCCAGGCCACCGGCAAAGAGGTTCTGGATGACCGGAGCCTTGAGATCCGGCGCAGAACAGCGGCAATCGATGACCTGATCCGCCTCCAACAGCTCTTCCTGTGTGACCCCTGCCCAACGAACCATCAATCCGTCCGACCGTCGACGCCCTGCCCAGCCCTTGCGCACGACGGTGCGGCCATCGGTCAATTCCTGCTGCAGTCGCAGATGCAAGGGTGCCGGCAGGCGATTGCGGTGGCTGTCGTAGATCGAGCGCAGATGGCGGTTGAACTGTCGCTTCTCGTGTTCCGGCAAGGATTGCCATAATGAACGCGCGCGGCGCCTGAGCCCGTTCATCGCCGCCTGCCAGCCAAGGCCGTTGGCTTCGGCGTCGGCGCAAGCGTGGCGGACGAAGGGGACGATATCGCGAAGCCTTGTCGGCATCGGATCGACGGGGAACGTGGGTGCTGCCGCCAGCCTCGTGTGCGCCTGCGGCAGGAACCCATGGCGAGAAACAATGGTGATTTCGCCGGCATAGCCGCTATCGCGCATTTGCAGCAGACGATCGACGACGCGCACGCCACTGCCAAGCAGCACCGCATGACGTGGCACGACCAGGCGTCGCGCTCTCACCAGCGGGCGCTCCTCATCCGCGACTTCCATTTCCAGGGCGCGGATACCGAACCCGGTTGCAAGCACGGCTATATCGCATTCTATCGAGCCTTCCTCCTGCAGGACGAGAAAGCGTCCCGACGGCAGTTTCCGCAGTCCGAGCACCGCCTGGCAGGAGAGCTGCATCGAAATATCCGGCCGTCGCGTCAACGCTTCGGAAAAGCGCTGGTAGACATAATCGCTGAAAATGCTCTTCGGTACGAAGATCTGCTGGAACCCGGGAATGGCTGCGGAAACGGCGGAGCGGAAATCCTGATTTGCGCAAAGCCATTCGTTGAAATCCTCAGGCTGCCCGGCAGCAACCGAAAGATCCCGGACGCGGCTGTTGAGGATCTCGCCACTCTGGGCGGCGGCCATCACCTGTCCGCCGCTGATCGTCGGTTGCGGGTCGAAGAGATGGACATGAAATGCCGTTCGTACCGACTTCATCAGCGCGATCGCCATCATGATCCCCGAGAAGCCCCGGCCGATTATGGCGATGCGCGGTTTTGCCTGCGAACCGTCATTATCTGGCGAAATCTTGGCAAACAATCCGTGGACAGTCATGTGAGCTCCCTTGTTGCCTGACTGTGATCAGCCGGCAAAGTTTGAAACGCATGGCTGTTCCGATCCCGAACACGGACCGGACCTTGGGGTATCGCCCTGCACCGCGATCGGCCGCTGCGCTGGCGCATATCTGCAGTGTCGGGGATGGAGCCGCCAGCCGCATGGGCCGGCGAGGAGGTATCCGTTGTTCTGGCTGGCCTGGCACCTTGGCACATGGTCATCCCTATACGGGATACTCTATAAAGTTTATGCGCTATTAGAGCGCGAAAACGGAGCTACATCAAGCCCTTTGTGCACACCTCCCTTTCGAGCCGGCGGGCACGGGGTGACGCGCTCACCTCTCTACCGCCCCGCGGCAGCGCTGACCTCCCGCTTCTCACCGGCCTGAACAGCATTCACCGAGGGCTGCTCGCGCCGCGCAATGCCGTTCAAGACCGTCAGCAGGTCATAACCTCGCTGCCAGCGACCGAACCCACTGGCAACATTGATGTGGCCGGCATGACCGAGATCGACGAGGCGGCTCCCCCAGCGGGTGGACACGTGCCGCAGCCGGTCGAAAGACATATAGGGGTCGTTGAGGCTGCCGACGATCAGGCTCGGAAACGGCAGCGGCTGCTCCGGCATGGCACCGAACTCGATCGCGCCGGGATGAAGCCGCTCAGTCACATCGAGGTCGCATGGCGCCACGAGAAGCGCGCTTCTGATATGACGCGCCAGCGGTCTTCGCGCCAGGCTGGCAACGAGAATACAGCCCAGACTGTGCGCGACAAGATCCACGACACCGTGTCGAACTATGGCTCGCTCCAATGCGTCGCGCCATCTCGCGAGTACCGGGTGGTCCCAATCGTCCTGCTCAACGAGGGTGGCCTGCTGCTGGTCGTCCAGCCAGTGACGTTGCCAATGCCCCGCACCTGAGCCGAACAGGCCCGGAATAATCAAGGTTTTTGCCATGGTATCAGCCTCTTGCGAATGGGCAAAAGTGACGGCACGCCCACCGACTGTTGGTCAAACAGTTCACGAGACGATTATGCGAAGGTGAATGGCACGATGTAAGCAAGGAATGTTCAATATCTATAATTTCTATAGCATAACTTTCTTCCACCTCAAATCACGTCACCGAGAACGCCGTATCGGCCGCGGAACAATGCTTGAGGCAGAGTGTTTCCTTTGACGCGTTTCTCAGCGAAATCAGTTTCGTTTTGAGGCCTCTTGCAGTCAAAAAATTGCGTTGTTGGTGCCCGCGAAATTGATAGTTTGGGCTGACGGCTTCGACGGCAAACGCTATCGAGGTTTTGGGGAATGGTGCTGTGTTCGGCCAACTCAACAAGCCGAGCGAGAAAGCTGCTTCGACGGCGACATTGTGGGGTCTGGTTCGAGCTCAACGGGGAGATCGATAGGCTGGCTGAATTCAGCTTGATCGATCTCGTAATGGGAGCGCCTGGGTTTTCCTGAGGCGCATGGAAGAGGTGAGCTGGATTTGAGAGAGCATGGCCACAAGAGCCG